>JAFWDK010000016.1 GCA_017513085.1 Clostridiales bacterium
CAGCACCTGCCGCTGAGGAACCGCCCCACGGCAACCTCGTTGGCTGCGTTCATCACGGCGCAGGGGGTGCCGGGCCGCTTCGCCGTTTCCATGGCGAGGCGCGGGAATCTTCCGATCTAGCGGTTCTTCCTCCTCTTCTTCCTCTTCTTCGTACTCGTCGTCTTCGTCGTCGGAATCCTCTTCATCCGAATCAGAATCATCCGATTCCTCGTCCGGGTTTTCCACTACTTCTTCCGGATCAGCGTCCGCTTCATCGAGCTTCTCACTGGCCTGCTCCGAAACTTCTTCAAGTTCCGCCGTCTCTTCGTTCAGATCGTTTTTTAATTCGTCTTCGCTCATATACTCTTCCCCGTATTCGTTTCTATTCTTCTACCATTTTATATGATTTGCGAAGATTTGGAATAGTCTTATACATTTTCGGGAATTTATGGTATCATAGGGAACGGAAGCTTAGCTCAGCGGGAGAGCATTCCCTTCACAGGGGAGGGGTCATGGGTTCAAACCCCATAGTTTCCACCAGTTTATACGAACACGGAGAACGGAAACACCATTCTCCGTGTTTTTTTCATGCTTGACACTTTATGTTGTATAAAATATAATTTTATCAAATAGTTATACGAGGTACGGATCATGAAATACGATTACAAAGAAGCCATGAAGCTTTCCAACCAGCTCTGTTTTCCTCTTTACGCAGCGTCCAGAAACGTGATCAATCTTTATACCCCTTATCTCAAAGCACTGGACCTAACCTACACGCAGTACATCGTGTTTCTGGTGCTTTGGGAGAAGGACGGGATCACGGTCGGAGAGATCTGCGACAAACTGATGCTGGATAACGGTACCGTTTCTCCTCTTCTCAAGAAGATGCAACAGGCCGGATACATCGATCGGAAGAGAAGCACGGACGATGATCGCGTAGTCGTGATCACGTTGACAGACGAGGGACGTGCTCTTCAAAAGAAAGCCAAAGACATCCCTCTTTTAGTTTCCGGCTGCATCAATATCGATCCGGAAAAAGCCAAAATGCTTCATATGCTTTTATATGAATTACTGGGAAAACAAAAGTCCAATTGATCAACAGTCGAGGTCACAATATGAAGAAAACAGAATCTGCATTTGATATTCAAGAATATATGACAGCCGGCGTAGAGCGGGTGGTAAAAGATGCGCTCCGGGCAACCCTCCGCGACCCGAAAGGAAGTGCTTTTATGGCAAGATTTGCCGCCGCGTCCCGATCTGCTTCCAGGAAGCGTCAGGAAGCAGAAAAGAAAGGCGAGCATGTTCCTCCTTTTCTGATCGCCAGCATCACTTCCAACTGTAATCTGCATTGTGCAGGATGTTATTCCCGAGCTAATCACGCCACAACCGACTGTGCCCCGAAGGACCAGCTGACTTGCCGGCAGTGGCAAAGGATCTTCGAAGAATCAGAGGAGCTGGGGATCAGTTTCATTCTTTTGGCCGGTGGCGAACCGATGCTGCGAAGAGACGTTATCGAAGCGGCCGGAAATGTTAAGAATATTCTCTTCCCGATCTTTACCAACGGCGTGCTGCTGGACGAGAAATACCTAGAACTGCTTGAGAAAAGAAGAAATCTGCTTCCGATCATCAGCATCGAAGGCGGTAGAACCTCGACCGATTCTCGCCGCGGCCAAGGCATTTACGACCGGCTTATCCGCAATATGGATACGCTTCATGGAAAAGGACTGCTGTACGGTTGTTCCGTAACCGTAACGACCGAAAACCTGGAGGATGTCCTGTCAGAGGAATTCATTTCATCGCTTTCCGAGAGAGGCGGCAAAGCTGTGATCTATGTCGAATATGTGCCGGTCACGGAGGAAAGCCGGCATCTGGCGATCGGCGACAAGGAAAGGGAGATCTTCTCCTCTGCCCTGTCCGCACTTCGAAAAAAGCACCCGGAGATCGTATTTGTTTCTTTCCCCGGAGACGAGAAATCATCCGGCGGATGCATCGCAGCCGGTCGCGGATTCTTCCATATCAATTCACACGGCGGAGCAGAACCTTGCCCCTTCTCACCTTATTCGGATATCAACGTCCGGGATACATCCGTCAAAGAAGCGCTCTCCTCTCCGCTTTTTATGGCACTCTCCAACCGGAACATCCTTTCCGGGGATCACACCGGCGGCTGTGTGCTTTTTGAGAAGAAAGAACAAGTCGAAGAGTTATTGAAAAACAGTCTTATTCCTTAACCGGTGTCCGGCTGTATTCTGTCATCGCATTCGATGTGCGACGGAGCAGATGCAGCTGGACAAAACTTACGATAATTGATGCAATGGAAAATACAAGCATACCCACCACCCATGCAAGCTGTGCCAAGTCAGTAAACACAGCTAAAACACTCAGGACCAAACCGACATTGACAACAATATATGCCTTCAGATAAGACTTCCACGAGTCACCGAGATACTCATCCACCGGGTCCAGGCAATCTTTCATTGCCGCACAAAGCTTGGCCGTATATGCCACACCCAAAAAAGCACCGAGTACAAAGAATGCGGCATTCACTTTATATTCAGACACCGATTTGAATACCTCGCACACTTGCGCCATGATTGCGATGCAGGCAGCTATCCTGTAGTCGTTGTGAAACTTTCCGACAGAAAACAAGATACCTAAAGAAATCAGATTGACCCCTACGCCTATCCAGCTCAGTACGATCAACAAAGTAGAGTTCGTAACGCTGCGGGAAACAACAAGCAAAGCGATCGTCAGCATGATTCCGATCACTGTAATCCAAAACATCCACATGAGGCGTTTGCCCAGAATCCCGCAACGTTTTTTATGTTCGATCTTGATCTGACGTTCTTTCTCCGACAATTTCACTGGCTGCTTTTCAAACATTTTGGTTTTCTCCTTTACATTTCACAAGCAAATCATTTTCTATGTCTTCAGTATAGAATGGGCATGTGTAATCTTTATGTACACCAGTATTATTCTTTGTCGTATTTAGGATTCTGCAATCGTTCGCTCATCTTTTCTTTCGGAAGAGGACGGTCATAGTAATAGCCCTGGATCACATTCGCACCTAAGGCGCGCAGTGTCTCAACCTGGGAAGGCTGCTCCACGCCTTCCGCCACGATCTTTAAGCCGATATCGATGGCCAGCTTGATTATATGGTCCAATATAGTTAGGTCTTTGGAATGGTCACGATCGATAAAACCTTTATCGATCTTCATCGTATCAAAGTTGATCTCGCGAAGCACAGACATGGAGGAATTGCCACATCCGAAATCATCGATGGAAGCGCCATAACCCAGGTCGTGAAGTGCGTCAACAAAAGACTTCAGCACGCTGAGCGGGAACTCATCGACCGTTTCCGTGATTTCGATCTCAATCAGATTTTTCGGAATACCGCTTTCTCTGACCACCGCATCGATCTTCTTCGCCAGATCCGGATCCGCAAGATTCCTTCTGGAAAAATTCACTGAGATCGGTGGGATCTCCACACCTTCTTTACGCCACGCAGCAATATCCGCGCATATCTTCCGAAGCATATACATGTCCAGATCACAGATCGAATCATTTCTCTCCATGATCGGGATAAAGTCTCCCGGGTCTACGATCTGTCCGTTATGGATCCATCTTGCCAACGCCTCAGCGCCGCACAAAGTATTTGTTTTGCTGTTGACCTTCGGCTGGTAGAATGGAATAAACTCATCGTGACTTAACGCATAGCGGATATCCGAATCGAAACGCCTCCGGGTTTCGATCGCATCCATCAGTTCCTGCGTCATATATACTGTCTCCTTGCCCATGCTTCTGGCATGATTAAGCGCCGTTCTGGCGTATGTCACGACCTCTTCTCCCTTAATCTCCTCCCGCGAGATCTCATACACTCCTGCTCTCGCCGCGATGCTCTCAGTCAGCTCTGTGCCCGTATCGTCCTTAAACTGCACACGCACGCCTTTCAGTTTCTCAAGGATTTCTGGCAGATTCTTCTTCTTCACCAACACAATAAACTGATCTGCGTTCGGATGTCCCATAAACTCATCCGGATCGAGTTCTGCTGCAAAAGCACTTGCATACGCACTCAGAATGTGGTTTCCCACATCGACTCCGTATTTGCGGTTGAGCAAGGTGAATTTGGTAAGATCAAAATACACCGCCGCATAGTTCTTCATGTCGCTTTTTTTCGTATGGATCCACTCGATGCAGCCATGCTCGTTGGAAAGACCGGTTCGTATATCCGTGCGCTCCGCGATGCGTATCTGCCGGTTCTGATAGATGATGTTCTCGATAAACATCACATGTACCGATGCGGCCACGCCGATATCCATATAAGCAAATCCATAGAAGAAATACTGGAACAGGAAACCCACCAGAGGGAATACGATATACGAGGTCAGCGCCAGGAAACGGCTGGTGGTCGTCTCTTTCCGATACTGAAGAAGGATAGAGAAAATGATTGCCATACCTGTTACAGGAATAAGCACCGACAACGGGAAAAGATCTCCGCGATGGTAGAAATTCTCTGCATCGATCGTGTAATACAAGCCGGAGAAGTGTGAGATGACGACCATTCCCATGCCTACCACAGAAAGCATGCAGCAGGTCAGAAAACGGAAGCGGCATCGCTGTTCCCGTTTCAGATCAAAATGCCCGAAAAGAACTATGGATTCATAAATAATGATCGCAACAAGAAACAGATCGCATATCAGGAACACGGCCAGAGTGGACACCTGCATGACCAACGAGCTGAAAGGCGTGACTCTTCCCGGAAGAATGTACGTCAGATAATCGAAAAGGAGCATAAAGCCTGCCAGAACATTGAGAAATACCACGGCATGCTTCGCCTTGACATCCCGACTGTTTTTGACCGCAGAAAGCACAGCCGAAACAAAGCAGAAAATCGACTCAAAAAGAAGAAATGCTACTTGAACTGCAAAAAAGTCTACCAATCCTGATTTGCCCTCCTCCCCCGAAGAATTCGGGAGTACGACCCGCATAACCTATATTTCCAATTATACTCGCGCGCATATGTAAAAGCAATTTGTGTATTTTAACGCTTGAAAAACTTTCTGTTACATAAGAAAATACTATGTGGTAGAAAGGCGGACGAATATGGAAGATTGTTTAGTTTATTTTTTTACAGGCTTTCTCGACAGCGGCAAGACGTCGTTTATTCTTTCCTGGCTGTCTGACGGCAGTTTTCGGGATAAAAACGTCCTGATCCTTCTGACCGAAGAAGGCGAAGTGGAATTCCCTCCGGTCGAGGGCGCGCCTTGTAAGTCTTTGAACATCGTGACTTGCGAGACCGATGATGTGAATAAAGATTATACCTACTCTCTGGAGCAGAAATATCATCCGGATGTCGTACTCATCGAGTGGAACGGATCGGTCAGCCCAAGTGCTTTTTTCGACGAAGTGGATGTTCCGGAACGCTGGGCGCTGGCTGCAGCCATTACGATCGTGGACGCCTCCACATACGGCGATTATTACAGAAACATGCAGACGCTTTTCGCGGATTACTATCGTTTCTGTGATAACGTGATCTTCAACCGTGTGGATCCGAACACCAATAACATACCTAAATTACGTGGTTCGGTCAAATCACTGAACCCCGCCATGAATCTGTCATTCTTCGGAATGGACGGAAACATGATCGATATCGGAGAATATCTCCCCTACAATCTGGATGACGATCCGTGCGTGATCGCTCCGGATGATTTTGGTCTCTTTTATACCGATGCGCTCGACAACGTGAAGCGATACAACGGCAAGCGTATCACCGTGACCGGTCAGGCTACGCTTATGCGGGAACACAAGAAGGATGCTTTCGTGCTTCAGCGCAAGGCTTACACCTGTTGTGCCGCGGATATCGGCCTGATCAGTCTTCTGTGTCTGTTTAAAGTCCGTCCGGGATTCCCGGAAAACAAGTGGCTTCAGGTCACAGGTCGTATCGGCTTTTTCCGTGACGAGTCGCAGGGCACTCCGGTCGCAATCCCTTGTCTTCAGGTCGAGAATTATCGTCTGACCGACACGCCGGATAACGAGGTCATTTATTTCAGCTAACAGATTTAAAGGAAAGAAGGAATAAACAATGGCAACCAAAGTAGACATTTTTTCAGGATTCTTAGGCGCAGGTAAAACTACGCTGATCAAGAAGCTCATCTCTGACGGGTATAACGGACAGAAGATCGTACTCATCGAGAACGAATTCGGACAGATCGGTATCGATGGTGGCTTTTTGAAGGAAGCAGGCATTGAGATCACCGAGATGAACTCGGGCTGCATCTGCTGCTCTCTCGTCGGCGATTTCGGCACCGCTTTAAAAGAAGTCATCGATAAGTTCTCCCCTGACCGTATCCTCATCGAGCCATCCGGCGTCGGCAAGCTTTCCGATGTCGTTGCAGCTGTGGAAAAGGTCGAGGGAACCGAAGTGTGCGGAACCGTTACCGTCATCGATGCAAGCAAGTGCAAGATCTATCTCAAGAATTTCAAGGAGTTCTACGAGAACCAGATCAAGTACGCCGGCACGATCATCCTGTCCCGTACAGGCAACATCGCGCAGGAGAAACTGGATACAGCCATCTCCCTGATCCGCGAGATCAACGATCACTCTCAGATCATCACAACACCTTGGGAGAAGCTCTCCGGCGCACAGATCCTGTCAGCGATCGAGAGCCCGCTCACCGCTTCAGATATGGCCGCTGCTCTTCTTGAAGCTGAGGAGCATGCGCATCACCATCACCACCACGATGATGAGGACGAGCACGAGCACCATCACGACCACGATCACGAACATCACCACGAGCATGACGAAGATGACGAGCATGACCATGATCATGAACACGAGCACCATCATCACGACCATGACCACGAACATGATGAGCACGAGCATCACCACGACCACGGTCCGGACTGCACCTGCGGTTGCCATGACCATGATCACGATCACGAAGGTCATCATCATGCAGACGAAGTCTTCGACAGCATCGGGTTTGAAACATCCAAAGCCTTCTCGGAAGCTTCTATCCGTGCCGCGCTCGAAGAACTCGACAGTGGCGAATTCGGTATGATCCTCCGTGCCAAGGGAATCGTTGCCGGCGAAGATGGCAATTGGATCCACTTTGACTACGTGCCGGGTGAAGCCGACGTACGTACCGGAGCTGCCGACGTCACAGGAAAGCTCTGCGTAATCGGCGCAAACGTAAAGAAAGATGCGGTCAAAGTGCTTTTCGGACTGTAAGATTTTCAGCTTAAACTTGAACGCAAAAGGGACTGTGCTTTCATACTGAAGGACAGCCTTTTTTGCTAGAGCATCCAATATCGTTTGGAAGACAGAAAGACGAAGGGGAGCCTCTGTTTGGAGACTCCCCTTCCCTTTACTTTAAATTATTCTCTGTGATTACGGAATGTACTCGATTCTAATGTCGTCCAGCTTGCCCTTCAAGAACTGATACTCAAACTTGGAGTTTCCATAATACTTGGTAGCTTTCTTTGTCCATGTCAGTGTATCTGTGTAATAGTCCGGATCGCTATCGCTCTGATAGTGTCTGTTCTCGGCCGGTTCACCGCATGCAGCGATCAGCTGTTCCATGGTGATATCAAACGGCATACCTGTTGTAACAACATTCTGCGGCTCCTTCTCTCTGCTGATGCTGGAATAATAGAGCTCGCTGAGGTAGCAATCCGTTGCAGGTTTTCCATCATCTGTATCGTTCAGGAAGTAAAGAGAAATATAAGCCTTGTTCTCAAGTTTCAGTTTAAACTTTACCTGGCTGTTCTTCTTTACATTGTTACCTGCATCCGCGATGGATTCCTCATCAAAAGGAACGCCGTCGTCGATCATTTCCTTAAGAGTAGCTTTACCGAAAGAATACTTCTTTCCGTTAATGTAGATGCACATATCATCGAAGTTTGCATAGCTGCCGGACGGAGCATCTCCGTTATCCGGCTTAGATGTTTCAGAAGTAGCATCTGTTGCGGAAGTTTCGTCAGAAGCACTTGTTTCAGTATCGGATTCTTTGCTTGTCTCCTCAGAAGAAGATTCTTCAGAAGAGGACTCTTCTGTAGAAGCCTCTGTGGATTCTTCTGTCGTTTCCTTAGTTGTAGCTTCTGTGGTTGTAGTAGCCTCTGTTGTGGTCTCTTCCGTGGTAGTCTCTTCCTCAGTGGTTGTCTCTTCCTCTGTCGTCTCCTCGGTCGTTTCCTTCGTTTTCTTCGTCTTCTTTGTTTCTTCTTCGGTTTCGTCGTCCGTTTCTTCTGTTGTCTCCTTGTTATTTCTGTTTGTTCTGGTCTCGTCAGAATCACTCTTGGAGCAAGCTGCCATAGAGAACACCATTCCTAAAGCAAGAAGAACTGCTGCAATTTTCTTTTTCATTTCTTTTTCCTTCTTTCCAATTATATTTCCAAACCGAAAAACATTATATCACGAATTATCAAAAACCAATCCTATACAGATAGTACAAAAAACTGCACCTGACGCGTTCAAAATCGGTGCTTTAGTCTTTAAGGTTCGTTTTAACTAGCCTTGGTACACTAAAGCCAAGATACAAGAACAGGAGAACACGAAAATGACGTACCAGAGTGTATTTCAAAGATACGAAATCAAATACATCCTGACCCGAGAGCAGTGCGCAGAGATCAAAAACGCCATTTCCGGGAAAATGCAGATCGATGCCTATGGGCTTACCACGATCCGGAATATCTACCTCGATACCGAAGACTATCGCTTGATTCGAACCTCCCTGGATCATCCGGTCTATAAAGAAAAGATCCGGATCCGCAGTTACCGCCACGTCGGACAGAACGATAACGTCTTCGTGGAACTCAAGAAAAAGTACGAAGGGATCGTATACAAAAGACGGATCGAATCCGAAAACTATCTGGCCATGGATTGGCTCTGCGCCGGCGGGGACGCCCCGGACGAAAGCCAGATCGGCAGAGAGATCACTTATTTCCGCGATTTCTATCAGACTATTGCTCCAAAAGCACTGATCACTTACGAAAGAGAGGCCTACGCCCCGGTCGATCCGGAAAGAGACGACCTTCGAATCACTTTTGATCGGAACATCCTGGGAAGAGATTACGATATTTCCCTTTCCGGCGGCATATACGGAAACAAGATCCTTCCTGAAGGCCAGGTGCTCATGGAGATAAAAGTTCCAGGCGTCTTTCCACTTTGGCTGACCAGATACCTAAGCGAACACAATATCCGGAAAAGTTCTTTTTCCAAATACGGCGAATACTACACAAACTACATTTTGAACAACGAATACGACAAGAATACGAAAGGAGGCCTCCTCTATGCTTAATAACATTTTTGACACACTGATGGGCAACACCTCAATCTCCATTATTTCTTTCCTGCTGCCGGTCTTCTCTTCCATCCTCCTGGGCTTTCTCTTCGCTCTGGTATATAAATACAAATACCGCGCCAGCCGTTCGTTTGTCGGAACACTGGCGATCCTCCCGACGATCGTCTGCGTCGTGATCATGGCCGTAAACGGAAATATCGGCGCCGGAGTTGCCGTGGCAGGTGCTTTTAGCCTGGTAAGATTCCGCTCCGCGCCAGGGACCGCAAGCGAGATCGGCGCGCTCTTCATCGCCATGGCTTCCGGGCTTCTGACCGGCATGGGTTTTATAATCTACGCGGCACTCTTTATCCTGATCATCGGACTGGTCATGTTCCTTTACAGCGCCATCGGCCTGGGAGAAGAAAAGAGTGATCTTCGCAAAAGCCTCCGCATCACCATCCCTGAAAACCTTGATTATACCGGTATATTCGATGACACTTTCGCGAAGCACACATCCTCCTACAAACTTCTCTCCACCAAGACCGCCGGCATGGGCTCAGTATTTAAGCTCAACTACGAGATCACTTTGAAACCGGATACGACAGAAAAAGCACTGATCGATGACATCCGCTGCAAAAACGGGAATCTGGACATCAGCCTGTCGACCATACTGTCCAAAGAAGCAACCGAACTTTAAGTCTAAGAAAGAATACGAAACCTGAAAATGAAAGGAGAATACCTATGACAAACAAAAAAACCATCATGACAATTGCAATATGTGCCGCAATGGCTGCCGGCATCGGCGGAATTGCCTACTATGCCGGAACCAGGAATTCAACAGGCGGAAGCGGAAGTGTTTCCGGCTCATCCCAGAGTGCTTCCGGAGCATCCGCTGCGGAAAAGAACAACAACCCCTCCAACGCCGGGCAAGACTCAAACGCAACTGCTTCAGGCGCTACTGTCACCGATATGGCGCTTAAGATCACCGATAAAGATAATGAAACCACCTATGATGCGGAAAAGAGCAATCTGATCGATCTTTCCTCGACCTCCGGCGCAGTGAAGATCTCGGACGAAGGAACCTACATCGTAACCGGCTCCACCGACGAAGGCATGCTCGTGATCGACGCCGGCGAAGAAGGCGACGTACACCTGGTACTCCGCGACGCCTCCATCCTCAGCCCCAGCTCAGCCGCCATTTATGTTGTCTCGGCAGATGAGGTCTATATCACGCTTGAAGGCAGCAATACTCTTGCCAACGGAGGAACATACAAGGCTATCGATGAGAACGATATCGATGCCGTGATCTTCAGCAAAGATGATCTGACGATCAACGGAAGCGGTTCCCTTAAGATCGATACCGATGCCGAGCATGCCATTGTCTGCAAAGATGATATGGTCATCACCGGCGGCACTTACGATCTGACTGCCAAGACCGACGCCATCAACACCAATGATTCCTTAGCGATCACTTCCGGCAATTTTACGATCAATTGCGGAGATGATGCGATCCATACAGACGGCATTCTCCAGATTGACGGCGGCAGTTTTGAGATCAACGCTGCAGAAGGTCTGGAAGGCACCTACATCACGATCAACGATGGCACCTTCTCCATCAAGGCCAGTGACGACGGCATCAACGCCGCGCAGAAAGTATCTGATTACAGAGCGACTCTCGTGGTCAACGGCGGAGACATCAAGATCACTATGGGATCCGGAGACACAGATGGCATCGACTCCAACGGTGACATCTATATCAACGGCGGAACCATAGACGTATCCGGTCAAAGCACTATCGATTATGATGGCACTGCCGTTAAAAACGGTGGCACATTGATCCTCAACGGCATGGAAAGTGATACGATCCCGAATCAGCTTATGGGCGGTGGCCGAGGCGGTCGTGGCGGAATGGCCGGCAACCCTGGCGAAGGCGGCTTCCCTGCTGATGGTGGAGCCCCCGCCGATGGAGGATTCCCCGGCAACGGCGGTTTTCCCGGTGAAAACGCTCAAGACGCTAACGGCCAAGGCGGAAAAGGAAACGGAAGACGCCAAGGAACTTTTTCTGCAGACAATGCTCAGCAGAACACGCTCTGAACATGCCTTACATCTCAACCGGAATTATGTATAATGAAGTCAAGTTTAAAGAAAAGGAGACCCTTCCATGCGAATACTTCTTGCAGAAGACGAAAAATCCATGTCACGTGCTTTGACGGCGATCCTTACCAAGAATAACTACTCCGTGGATGCCGTGTTCGATGGCGAGGACGCTCTCGAATATCTTCTTTCCGGTGATTACGATTGTGCGATCCTGGATGTCATGATGCCGAAGATGGACGGGTTCACAGTCCTTCGGAAAGCCCGGGAGAAAAACCTGACCTTGCCGGTCATGATGCTCACCGCTAAATCTCAGGTCGATGACAAAGTCGAGGGTCTTGATCTCGGTGCCAACGATTATCTTACGAAGCCTTTCGAGAGTCGCGAACTCCTCGCCAGGCTTCGTGCCATTACCCGTAGCATCACACCTGTTTCGGACAACATCCTCCATTACGGGAACACTTCCTTGAACCGTGCAAGTTATGAACTGTCCACCACTGTCGGGCACGTCAAGTTGGCCGCGAAGGAATACCAGATGATGGAATACCTGATGGCAAATCCCGGTGTACTGATCTCAACCGACCGTTTCATGGAGAAGGTCTGGGGACTGGATTCCGATGCAGACATCAATGTTGTATGGACGAACCTTTCCTACTTAAGAAAAAAACTCGCATCCATCAATGCCAACATTAAGATCAAAGCCACACGCAACGCCGGCTATTCTCTGGAGATCGAAGAATGATTAGAAAGCTTAGAATCAGATTGATCATCGTCACCATGGCTGCTGTCCTTCTGGTACTTCTCATCCTGATGGGCGGCATCAACCTGTCCAATTACCGTCAGATCGTAAACGATGGCGATGCGACGCTCACCCGTCTTCTACGGAACGGCGGAACATTCGGCGAGAGAACACTGCCACCTAGAGATCACGATGAAGAGCACCCGGAGTTTGGCGCCATTATGATCACGAAAGACGATGGCAACGGTCAAACTACATCTTCCGGATTCTTCTGGGAGTCCGGGAAAAAACGTATGGATTCTCCGGAGTTCCCGTTCGAGACCCGCTACTTCAGCGTTCTTCTCACCCGGGACGGTGAGATCCTTCGCACCGATACCGGCAGGATCTCCGCCGTATCCGAAGAGGAAGCCGAAGAATATGCACTCTCCGTCCTTGGAAAGAAGAACAGATCCGGCTTTATCGGTGACTATCGTTATCTTTCCGGCCAAGTTGAGAATCCTGATGCGTATCTTATTGTTTTCTGTGATTGCGGTGCAAGTCTCACGACCTTTCGAAACTTTCTGACCACGAGCATCGTCGTCTCACTCCTCTGTCTCGGTCTGGTCTTTATTCTGGTCTACTATGCCTCCGGCCGTGTGATCCGTCCGGTTGCCGAGAGTTACGAAAAACAGAAACGATTCATCACTGACGCCGGTCACGAGATCAAGACTCCTCTGGCCATCATCTCCGCAGACGCTGACGTACTGGAAATGGAACTGGATCAGGAGAACGAGTGGGTATCTGATATCAAAGCACAGACCAAACGTCTGGCCGAGCTGACTTCTGATCTGATTTTTCTTTCCAAGATGGAGGAATCCCACACACCACTTGAGATGCAAGAACTGGATCTGTCATTTCTCACCGGATCCTCCGTCAGTTCTTTTCGCGCCGTTGCGAACGCTTCTTCGCAAGAACTTCTCCCGCAAGTCGATCCGGATATTCATATCACCGGTGATAAGAAGTCTATCGAATCACTGCTTTCCATCGTTATGGACAATGCAGTGAAGTATTGTCCGGAAGGTGGCCGGATCGATGTTAAGCTTTATAAAGACAAGCGCTATGCGCACCTGGAGGTCACGAACGATACAACCGATCTGATCTCTGAAGAATCCACCAAACATCTCTTTGACCGTTTTTACCGCACCGATACGTCCAGGAATTCCGAAACCGGAGGATTCGGAATCGGTCTGTCTATGGCAGCCGCCATTGTGGAAAAACATAAGGGTAAGATCGTCGCAGAAAGCGGAAAAGAACGCGAAAAGACCTTAACACTAAGCATCTTACTACGTCTTAGCCAGGAAGATCCTTCCGGGTACAAAAAAGAAGGGAGTGCATCTTGATATCTTGCACTCCCTAGCCGATATTGAACTCTCAGTTTTCAGGCGTTTCTGACTCTGTTTGTTTGAACTGGTACCGGGAAAATAAAGCCTCATCTGTACCATCTCGTAAACTTACAATATGAGTCACGCTGTCTAATTTCATATCACTTCGTCTAAACCCGACAACTCTTCCATCTTTACAGAAATATAGAAATCTCTGTTTGTTTCCTCTATTTCCTACTTCCCATTCTTCAACGATATACGGCTCGCCGTTGAGGGTCGCGTCGTATGCTTCGATCAAAAAGCTGTACTTAGTCTGAACAAACGCCTTGGGCAACTGGTCTGAGTAATTCTCCCAGAAACTATCGTTCTTACCTGGTTCACCAATACTTTCCGCATCCGGAATATCAGCAATACCATTTGTTTTCCATATCCTGTTACTTAACGGCTCAGAATGATCCGCGCTTTCTGCAGTGATTTCAGCCACAAACTCGTAGCCTCGCGTGGTGATTTTGCTTCTCTCGGAAAAATATTCTTCCAGAGTATAATACTCAAGTGTGAAATCATCGTGTTTCGCAAGATTATCGAAGAAGCTTTGCACTACCGGAGAGTCTTGATACGTCTTTCCCTTAACCACCTGTGCAGTCAAATCAGGAAGGCCAAGTCTTTTTTGTTCATCCCGGATCTGGTCCGCTTTTGATTTTTGTGATCCGCTCTGATTCGGTCCGATTTGAGCCGGATTCTGTTTCGCCACTTCAAAATAGGAAGTTAAATCAGTATCTTCCTTCGTGGTTTGAATCGACTCGATGATAGCAAATCCTTCTCTAAAAATGTCATTTTCATTCTGAGTTTTTTCAAACCATTGCCAGCCGGCAAACGGCATACCATCCTGATCCAGGAAAACAGCAAGGCGGGAATCATTGGACTTATATATCTCTACAGCATAACTGTTTTCATCATCGCCAACAGTAAAACCATACTCGAAAGTACAAGGATCCGTCGGGTCCAATAGCAGAAGATACTGATTTCCGTTTCCTTCAAAATGATCTGCTTCACTATACTCATTTCCAGCCAGATTTACCCGGTAGTATTTTTCCGTCTCATTCTCGGCGTACTCATAGTGATCATCCCATATTTCAAACAGTGCACCTGTATAGTTATTCATCAGTTTAAATACGGTATCCTCATTGTACTTGCGATTTGTTCCATCCAGCAAAACAGAGTACTTCCACGTCTCGTCATCCTCACCAAAACAGTAGCTTATCTCTTGCTTGTTTGCATTTTTATATTTCGGAGAAAGCCTGGAATCAGAATAACAATTAGAAAGATCACAAGTATAACTCTCTTTCAGACCAATCTTCTTCCATTGCGTGGACAGACACAGATAAGTCAGCATCTCGTCTACGATCTTGTCGTTTTCCTGTTCCAAAGGCACTTCAAAACAGGATCGGATTCCATACAGACTGTTACTGTAAGCCCATTTCCCATCACCATAATAAAAATACTTATTATTTTCAGCATCCAGAAACTCGACAGAAAGTCTCCAATCGGAATCAAGCTCTGGTACCCTTTGTTCATTTGCGCCATGTTCCTTACGCAAAGACTCCAGTTTATCGAAAAAAGCATAGTTCAGATTAATATGCACGGGTTTATAGATTTTGTCAGCATAATCTTTTTTGGCTTGCCAAGTAGTAATATAAGGAGGACCAAAGACCTCGTTTTCAACGTCCTTGCCCCATGCAATGGTCGTCTGGTACAAGGTCGACTCTTGTGCATATGTGAGTAATTCAACATTCACCACAATATTATTCTCTTCGTCCAATGAATAGTTGATATTAACCTGTTGGATATCCTCACCTGAAATATCGTCGGAAGAAACCGTATCCTGAAGTCTTGATTTGATCCTTTCATCCTTATACAAAAGTTCAATTCCCGCTTGAAGGCATTCCATTAATTTGTCGTTTCCGCACTCTTTGAATACATATGTAGAAGGGAAAAAGATCATGATCCTTTCAGGAGGCAGTTTGTCTTTTAATTGAAATCTGTCATCAAGGAACTTCAGATACTGTGGATAGTCTTCTTTCAGCCGATCACGATACTCTTCTAAAGATAGACCTGCATACTTCTTATCCTGTTCCTTCGCTTTTTGAAAAGCTTCTTCCGAAAAAAGATAGTAGAAAAACTGTGGCGTCTGGTTCGCATCCAAATTACTCATCAACGGATTAAATTTGAAACTTCCATCCGCACCGATAAAAAAGGCATCGCTTGAATCCAATCCCTGACCAAAGTTTTCTTTGATCTGCTCCATAAACCTCTCGGAAGGCTCCTGGATCTCCACCGGTATCGGATTTGTATTCTCAGTCTGACCGCTTACCGACTCTTCTCGTTTTTCTAAAGTAGTCTCAGTCGTGGACTTTTTGCGGCAACCTGCTACACCCATGATCGTTGAGCCGGTCAACAATAGTGCCATTGCCTTATGCTTCCAACCAGATGTCATAATAATCTCCTTCTTGCATAATTACACTTCAACTAATAGTAAATTATACTTTAATCAGGAGTACCCTAAATGACAGTTTTTTTATTTTTTTGATTTTAGTCTGGTTCCTTCAACAAAGATTCATCCGCCTTCTCCTCAAACCAAAGCAAATGGTAGATCATGGTAAATCCATTCACATTCGCCCGGAACCCAATGATCGCGCCGTCCATGCAATAAAAGATCACCGTCTCTCCTTCGACAGACCATTCTTCGATAACAAAATCCGTGTTGTCGACCTTTGCCTCATACGCTCTAAGGAAAGTGTGTTCTTTGGCAGGCGAAAGCGCATCCGGAAGCTGCATTTGTACTTCGGCAATGGAAAATGAATCGCCTTTCGGGTATACTTGCGGATCCTCGATCGATCCCATGTATATGTTGTCTCCCAATGCAAGATACAGGAAATCCATGTCGCCGGCATTATCATGGGACTGCATCTGTATGGTATGGTAAAAATCCATATCCCGAACTGTCAGCATATCGTGGTAAGACATAAAAGCTCCAAAATAACTGAGTATCATAGTATATGGCTTGCCTTGGGCTAAGTAATCCAGATAATGCTGTACTGCATCGGAATGATCGATACTGTCTCCTTTGACTATCTTATCGGTCAGATCCGGAAGGCCTTCCTGCTTCTGATCGTATCGGATCCAATCCGCCGCTGACTTATTGCTGTTGCCGTTTCCCGTGTTTCCTCGACCATTCGGTTCCTGATCTCCAGGGTAGATCATGTGATCTCTTGCATGCTCCAAATATTCATCGATAGCCGGATTCCAATCGTTCATCTGGATCGCCTCGATGATCCCCAGTCCTGAACAAAGATTGAACTTGGTCTGCCCACGCTCCTGCACCACGCCCTCTTCTCTCCATGTCCATCCGCAAGTCGGGACACCATTCTGATCGAGGATCACCGCCAGACGCTTAACGGAATTCCGGTAGATATCACAGCGGAGTGTCTGTGTTCCATTTATCACATCCAGGCCATAACAGAACGTATACGGATCTTCTTTTTCCTTCAGAATATAATCAAGCGAGCCGAATCCTTCAAACTTCTCCGCCTGCATGAAAACATCTTTCATGTCTATCCGGTAGTACATCTCTCCGGGAACACCGGCGTACTCATACTCATCCCAGTTCTCTGGAACATTCTGACCATCGTCTGCTTGATACGTCCGGCTCATTCTTTCCTGATAATATGTTGCATCATCTTCGATGCACCGCATATAATACCAGTCTGTTTCCGGATTGACATAATACCAGACAAGCTGGGTATTTCCCTGTGGATAAGTATCCGCAAGTGCCGGCTGATCATATATCTTCGAAAAATCCGCATTCATGGTTCTACCGCCATTTTTCTCACTGAGTATCGGAAGACCGGCCTCCATGCAGAGTTCATCGAGAAGCCTTTCATTCTCTTTTTCGTCATCGATCCGGAAAAAATCATGCATCCGGAATGCACCCGACTGATAAAGCCAGATTCCGTTACCTTCATACGAATAACGGCTTTGGTATGTATCTTCAAAAACGATCGTAACAGCTTTGTTCCGGTCTTCGATTTCTTGCGAAGCATCATCGGATATCGACCCTTTCTCTCTCGCATCCTCTAACCGTTTAAGAAGTGCTTCTGCCGCACTGCCGGTCTTTTCCATCGTAAAACTTTCGCTTGAATATTGATTCAAAAAGACATTTTTGACCTCGATCTTTGCAGAACCTTGCAAAACGTTCTCGACCTTATCCAGATTACTCGGAACAATGACTTCTTTATAGATCTCTTTATTCGCATACGTATAAACACCCGCTCTGACACGGATATTCTGTTGTGAATCAAATTGCAGGACCAAGCTCATATTCTGAACCATCTTCCCATTGACCGGTTCTGAGCCAATGCTCAGATCAATCATTTCTTTTAATTCCGGATCCGAACCGTATAATGCAAATCCCTTTTTCAAGCATTCCAGAAGAAGATCCTTATCTTTCACGAAATCTCCGAGAGCAGAATCAATCGTCACCATAACACGGGTTTCCGGTCTGTTTTTGAGATGATAGTCGTCGTCAAAATTCTTCTTGAATTCCGCATCGCTCATATATTCCTTCACTTTATCGCGATACTGATCAAGGGTCAGGCCTTTATATATATTGACATTCTCTTTTCTATACGCATAGCACTCCTCTGAAAACTCGTATTCCGAGCTTAGAGCAGCATATGTCATAAGGGCACTTATTATGTTATCTACTTTATATTCTCCATTATCGCAGAGTACCATGATCTTATCGTTCGAAGTCAAAGACGTGTTGTTCATGAGATCACCAACTATGGTCTTGAGAATACTATCCTGCGGATTCGCATAATCCGGCATCATTGATCCGTCTGATGGATCTGAATTCTCGGAATCCGAAGAAGCTACTGTTTCTTCGCTATCCGTTGAAGTCATTGTGATCTGTTCCGAAGAAAGATCCTCCTCTTCCTTCGTTGTTTCCCTATTCTGGCATCCTGAAACCAAAACCGCCGCACAAAGAAATACCGTCGCTATTCTTTTTCTTAACTGTGACATTTTTCCCTCTCCATTTTTCCATCTTAAGCCAACGACCGCATTATATCACAATCAAAAAAAGCAAAAAACAGACCGTTCCGAAGGTTTTCTTCGAAACGGTCTGATATGATCTGATTTTGTCTCTTTAGTGGCTGCTACGGTGTTAGCCGAACAGTGCGAGAAGTGTACCTGCTGCTACGGCAGAACCGATAACACCGGCAACATTCGGGCCCATGGCGTGCATGAGAAGGAAGTTGCTGGGATCTGCTTTCTGACCCTCGACATTGGATACACGGGCCGCCATCGGAACAGCAGATACGCCGGCAGAACCGATGAGCGGGTTGATCTTACCCTTGGTAAGGAAGCACATGATGCGTCCGATCAGGAGACCACCAAATGTGGAGAAGGCAAATGCGATGAGACCAAGAATGATAATCTTGATCGTATCCAGTGCCAGGAAGTTCTCGCCCATTGCAGTCGCACCTACGGTAACACCGAGGAAGATCGTAACGATATTGCACAGTGCATTTTGCGCGGTATCGGAAAGACGATCAGTAACACCGGACTCCTTAAAGAGGTTACCCAGCATCAGCATACCGAGAAGAGGTCCTACAGACGGCAGGATCAATGTGCAGATAACGGTAACGATGATCGGGAAGCAGACTTTCTCGACCTTGGATACCGGACGGGTCTGCTTCATCTTGATCTTTCGAAGTTTCTTCGGAACCATCGCCTTCATGATCGGCGGCTGGATGATCGGGATCAATGCCATGTAGGAATATGCGGCAATCGCGATCGCCGAGAGGAGATGCGGAGCAAGTTTAGTTGTAAGGTAGATTGCTGTCGGGCCGTCTGCACCACCGATGATGGCGATGGAGGAAGCCTCAGCCGCGGTGAATCCGAGAAGAGATGCCATAACGAAGGCAAAGGAAATACCGAACTGCGCGCCTGCGCCCATGAACAGGGACGAAGGACGGGAGATCAGCGGTCCGAAGTCTGTCATCGCACCAACAGCCATAAAGATCAGACATGGGAAGATACCAAGCTTAACGCCGAGGTAGATATAATCCAAAAGACCCGGAGCGATCGCCGCATCACTACCGCCAAGCAGTTCCCAGTGCACATGTCCGCCTGCGAAGATCTCGCTGTGATAGAGACCTGCGATTGGAAGATTACTCAATAACATACCAAAAGCAATCGGGAGAAGAAGAAGCGGTTCACACTTTTTACCGATAGCCATGTAGATCAGCACACCGGCAATCACAAGCATGACGCCCTGCTGCCAGGTGATCGCATAGATACCACTTGACTCCCATATATTCTTTAATGCATCAATAAACACGATTGCGACCTCCTAACTTAAGAAATCGTTAAGAGAACGTCGCCGGTTGCAACCGTCGCGCCCTTGGAAGTGAGGATCTGTCCTACTGTACCGGCACAAGGAGCATAGATCTCGTTTTCCATCTTCATGGCTTCAAGAACGACTACCAGATCGCCTTCCTTGACAGCCTGACCAGCTGTAACGTTGATCTTTAAGATCGTACCCGGAAGCGGAGCCGGAACCGGAGTACCGGAAACAGGACCTGCGGCCGGAGCCGGAGCAGCAGCTGCAGGAGCCGCGGCCGGTGCAGCGGCGGTAGCGGCAGCCGGAGCCGGAGCCGCAACAACATCTGTTGTTCTGACAAGGTTTGCTTTACCCTTCTCTACTTCTACTTCATATACTTTATCGTTGATAGTTACGTTATAAATCATTTGCCGACTCTCCTTTACTTTTCTTCCACCAGCGTGATGGACTTAAAGATAAGTTCATTAAGCGGGATTTTGGTGTTATCACTGACGATCGCCATGATCATGGCTGCCGTCTTCTCATCACAGCCCTTAAGTTTCAGAGCACCGGAAGAGAACTCTTCACCGGAATCTTCAGAAACTACTGGTGCAGCGGGAGCATTTGCCGCCGGTGCAGCAACAGGGGCAGGTGTTTTCGCCTTAGTTGCGGATCCAACGACCGCTCCGAAGAGACGGATGCAGATAAAGATCAGGAAGAGAACTGCAAATACGATCGCCCAGGTAAAAAGGGCAACGCCAAGAGCTTCTCCGAAGCCATACTTTCTTAAGCCGTCTTCAACAGAAAGCAAAACTATTGTAGGATTCATGGAATCAATCCTCCTTCTTCTCGATCGTGTAGTTCACGGTATTGCTCTCCTGCTCTTCACGATAATCGAAATACTTCTCAGCTACCTGAGGGAAAGCAATGTAAGAGAGAACATCCTCGTCAGAACGGGCACGCTTACCGAGTTCTGCCTTAGTCTTCTCGAAAACAGGTTCGAGAGAATCTGCAAATCTGCCTTTAACGAGTTCTTCTGGCTTCCAGCATCTGTCGATGAGCTCCTGGTTAACTTCCCCCGGTGCTCTACCGTATTCACCACGGAGATACGCCTTGATCTCCTTGGAAATATTCTTGTAACGCTGACCAAGGAGTACGTTCTGAACTGCCTGGTTACCAACCATCTGCGAAAGAGGTGTAACGAGCGGCGGATATCCCATATCCTTACGTACTGCCGGGATCTCAGCCAAAGCTTCGTCGAACTTATCAAGAGCGTTCATATCCTTGAGGTTTGCGATCATGTTGGAGAGCATGCCGCCCGGAACCTGATACTTAAGGATATCAGCCTTGATGCCCATAACGGTAGGATTGAGTGTACCATTGTCAAGGAACTTCTTTCTTACCGGAACGAAGAAATCAGCAATCTCCTTAAGTATGTTTGTATCAAGACCGGACTCATAGCCGAACTGACCCATCGTATAAGCCATTGTCTCTGTGCAAGGCTGTGAAGTACCGCCGGCAAAAGAGGAGATCGCGCAGTCAATACCATCCACACCGGCCTCGATCGCCTTCATAAGAGTCATCGGACCCATGCCTGTTGTATGGTGTGTGTGGAAGAAGAGAGGAACGGAAATCTTTGCATCCTTGATCGCCTTTACGAGATCGTAAGCTTCCTTAGGAGAGCAGATACCTGCCATATCCTTGATCGCGATGGAATCAACACCCATCTTCTCGAGTTCTTTACACATTTCGACGTACTTCTCAAGTGTATGTACAGGAGAGGTCGTGTAGCAGATGCAACCCTGTGCATGCTTGCCGCACTTCTTCACTTCGTCAATGCACACTTCAATATTTCTGAAGTCGTTCAGCGCATCGAAGATACGGAAGATGTCCATGCCGTTCTCGGCAGACTTTCTAATAAAGAGACGAACCACGTCATCCGGATAATGCTTATAGCCAAGGATGTTCTGTCCTCGAAGGAGCATCTGCAGAGGAGTCTTCTTAACCTTCGCCTTGATCTTGCGAAGTCTCTCCCATGGATCCTCATTCAAATAGCGGAGGCAGGAATCGAAGGTAGCGCCTCCCCAGCACTCCAGCGAATAATAGCCCGCTTCATCGAGTTTTTCAAGAATGTCTTCGAAATCCGAAAACGGCATTCTTGTTGCGATAAGCGACTGATTCGCATCACGCAATACTGTCTCTGTAATGTTCACTTTCATACGATGCGTCTCTCCTTATGTGTTAATTTTTTGAAACATATCAAAGGGAAAAATGAGAATAGAAAACCCAACTTTTTCCGAATACAGTATAGCCGAAATAGATTGGCAACACAAGGAAAAAAGTTGGGTTTTCGAGTCAAAATTATCTGTTCTTTCTCTGATGCGGATCAGATCGTTCCGCGCTCGATTCCGTAGGAATTACAGATGTACGCATACTCCGCATTTGTGTCCGGCACACTTCCACCAAACCTGCTTCTCTTCTTATCAGAGAAAGACACCGGTTTGATCATATGGTATCGCCGTTGGGTTTTAAATTTGTTGATTTGGCAGCAGATGGCGCCGGAGCACCGAGTTTGATCACCTGATCAGCGCCGGCGATCGTAGACAAACGATGGGCGATAATAAAGCCGGTCCTTCCCTTGGTCATATTCTCAAAAGCTTCAACGATACGCTTTTCCGTTAATGTGTCGACAGCAGATGTCGCCTCGTCCAGGATCAGAAGCGAAGGATCCATCAGAAGTACGCGCGCGATGCAAAGAAGCTGTTTCTGGCCTTCTGACAGAGAAAGCTCCTGTCCCAGGACCGTATCATAACCATTCGGAAGACGCATGATGAACCCGTGCGCTCTTGCCGCCTGTGCCGCCCTGACGATCTCCTCTTCCGTCGCATCCGGTTTTCCATACGCGATATTATCACGGATCGACGCTTCGAGCAGCCACGTCTCCTGAAGCACCATACCGAACATTCTGCGCAACTTCGCACGTGGGATATCACGGATATCTTTTCCATCGATCACGATCCGCCCGGAATCCTGCTCATAAAACCGCATCAGAAGATTCATGAGCGTCGTCTTTCCACATCCTGTCGGTCCGATGATCGCGACTTTCTGTCCCGGTTCCACTTTGAGCGAAAAATCGTCGAAGATCTTCTTCTCTTTGGTATACCCGAAATTCACATGCTCAAAAAGCACTTCTCCTTTTCCACCCGGTTCTTGTTCCACAGTATCTTCGCAAGCCTTCTCTTCACTCTCTTCCGGAAGATCCAGGATCGTGAACACGCGTGTAAGAGAAGCAAATGCTGCCATGATCTGTGTCGTGATATTCGTCAGATCGTTGATCGGCTTACTGAAGTTTTTCCAGAAAAGGAAAAATGTTGCAATGTTTCCGACGGTAAGCCCACCGAACCAGACACCCAGCGCACCGATCAGGATATACGTCGTGCTGTCGACAAAGCGGGTCACCGGATTCGGAAGTGACGAAGCAAATTGCGCCGTAACGGAGGATGCATTCAGCTCCTCGTTCTTCTCACGGAAAGATCCCAGGAATTTCTCTTCACAGCCAAAGGCTTTGATCTCTTTTCTCCCGTAAAGATTCTCTTCCACATCGCCGGAGATCTCAGCAACCAGGTTCTGCTGTTTCTTGAAATACTTAGTCGTCTTCTTCGCGATCGTCGTTGCCGACCAGATCATGAGGACCGCCATCGGCAGAATGATCAGCGTCATTTTCCAGCTGATGAATACCATAAATCCCACCGTACCCATGATCGTAACCAGCACAGTGAAGAAATTCAGAAGTCCCTGAAGCATACCTTCGGAAATCGCATCGGCATCGTTGATAAAATACGCAGACGTCTCGCCTTGCGGATGCGTATCGTAAAAAGAGATCGGCAAACGAGTCAGCTTGAGAGAAAGTGCTTTTCGGACCTCCAAAGCCGTCTTGGCCGCAACGATATTGGCAAAGAAACTGACGACCCAGGTGAACAGCGCTGCCACCAGGTACATGCCGAGAAGGATCACGGCGCGGGTACCAAGGAACGAAAGATCCACCGCTCCTACATCGCCCATATTGTCGATCGTATCACCGAGGAGTGCAGGGGCAACGACCTGCAAGCCTCCGCTGACGATGGCCGCGAAGATCAGAAGAAGGAGGGAAAATTTCGACGTGCCGGTAAAACGAAGCAGCGCGCCCAGATCTTTGAGAGAGATACGGTTTTTTCCGGAAGACATCTTCGCCGCATCCGGATTCAGATTACCCATACCGCTAAGCATTGAGTCTTTGGCCATTATTCCACACCTCCCATCTCTTGAGAGCGGGCAATACGCGAATACGCCTCGCACTCCGTCAGCAACGATTCGTGTTTTCCTTGTCCGACCACGCTGCCGTTATCCAAAACAATGATCCAATCCGAATCAAGGATCTCGGAGATCTTCGAGGAGATCTCCACCACCGTACGGTGATGCTCTTTTACATGCTCGGCAAGAGCCGCCGAGAACCTCTCGGAAGTATCCTTATCGAGCGCAGCCGTGCAATCGTCAAACAACAGGATCTCACTGTCCGTACACAGTGCTCGGGCTATAGAAAGCCTCTGCCTCTGTCCTCCGGAGAAATTCTTGCCTTTCGGTTCGACGCGCGCGTCCAGACCTCCCTTTTCACAGATAAAGTCCCACGCCTGCGCAACCTGACACCTTTTCTGAAGCTCCTCATCAGAAAGCGCAGTACTTCTTCCGAGATTCAGGTTTTCACGGATCGTCCCTTCAAAAAGCACTGTCGTCTGGAACACCGGTGCCATTTTTTCGCGAAGAGTCTTGTCGTCGATTGTTTTAATGGATCTGCCGTTTACATAGATATGCCCTTTGTCGGTCTCATAGAGCCGCAGCAGCAGAGAAATGATCGTCGACTTACCGGAACCTGTCGTACCGATGATGCCTAGTTTTTCTCCTTTTCTGAGTTCGAAGGAAACGTTTTTGAGTGCGTAGTATTCCTCTTTATCGTCTTTTCCGCTCAAGTAAGAGAAAGATACATCTTTCCACTTCACAATAGCTTTTTCATCGTGGTCCTCAGCCAAATCACCTTTCTCCGGCTCGCTTCGTCCGGGTTCCATTTCCAGGATCTGCTCGATCCTCTCCGCCGAAACAAAAGAACGGGAAAAAATCACGACAAGATTTCCAAGCTTATTCAGTTCATCGAATATAGTAAAAATGTACGTCGTGAACGTAAGAAGAAGGCCACTGCTGATGACGCCGTCCTGTATGCGGTAACCGCCGACCCAAAGCACAAAAACAACAGCCGAATTCATGATCAGGATCGTCACCGGCCGAAGCAGTGCCGAAAAGCGCGAAACCGAGATTGCCTCCCGCGCATATTTCGAACTGGCCAGATCCGTACTGTCCTGATGGTCCTTTTCACGTGAAAAAGCCCGGATGACACGGATACCGGAAAGTCTCTCGTTCACATTTTTCCCGATTCCGTCCAGCATTTTCTGCACGATACGGTAGCGGACGAATGTCACCCGTATGATAGAAAGAAGAGTGACCAGGAACAAGAGCGAGCCCGCAGCGATCACGACGGACATCGGTGCGTCGAGGATGATCGTCGCAATGATGAATCCCAACGTGATAAAAGGGATACGGAAAACCAGCCGGATAAACATCGATACACCGGTCGACACCTGATTCACATCGGAAGTCATGGCAACATTCAAAAATGATACGCCGCACTTTTCCTGTTGCGCCACACTCAACGAGTTTACTTTCGTCAGAAGCCGGTCGCGAAGTCCCGCCCCGACTCCGGCACTTGCTTTTGCCGCACAATACTGGCAGACTGCCGCGGAAGCGAGTCCCAGCGCCGCCATGCCAAACATCAGAAGCGCGGTACGGATGATAAAACCTCGACTGTCGGAAGAAAAACCCGTATCCACGATCTTGCCCATCAGGATCGGAAGGAATATCTCCAGGACCGCCTCGACAAGCTTCGCCGAGGGACCGACGATGAACTCCCTCTTATACTTCCTCATTTCATAAAACAAATGCCTGTACTTCTTTTTCATAACCCTCTACTATCTGTCTTTCCCTTTGCTGTCCATTATCTGTTCAGTATTCCCGATCTTTAGGATCCGGCTCTTCATCAGATCTGTTTTCTTACTGTCTTATACTCCCCGTCTTCGATATAGTAAGCACACGTCTGCTTCGGTCCGGACATCATGCGCTCCCACGCATCCTGGTCGATCGGCGCCTCGCAGAAATACTCCCCGCTTTCATCATCGAAAACATAATTGGAACATCTTTCACAATCGCTCATATTCTATCACCTTTTCCCCATCGTTTTATCGACGGTCCTCACTTACCCGCCTGTGCTTCTTTCTATATTCACTCGGCATTTCACCCATATGTTTCTTAAATGCTTCGGCAAAATAACTCGCGCCGGAAAAACCTACCTCATATGCGATATCCACCACCGGCATATCCGTATTCGTCAGAAGCTCCGCGCCTTTTCTCAGGCGGAACATCATCAGGTACATGATCGGCGTCTGGTTAAGGTATTTCTGGAACAGCTGGCAACAATTCGTCTTCCCGATATTTCCCACTTGACGGATATCGTCCAGCGTCACCTTGCCACGGTAATTCGCCGCGATATACGAGATCATGTCCTTCAACTGCGAAAGCTGCGGCGAACTGGCACGAACCTTGGCCGGCACTTTTCCCGAGTGAAGGAAAAGCTGCTCCCAGATCAGAAAAAACTGTCCCTGCGCACCCAGCTCCAGCGTGATCTCATGTCTCATATAGTATACACGGTTTATGGCATCGAGAACATTTCTTTGCCACTCCATATCCGGTTTCAGCATCTGATAAGAATAATTCGTATTCTCGATGACCGGAAGAACAAATCGGTTCTCGATCTCCTTCGTCGCACAAAGGAGCATCGGGTGAAAACGCACCGTAATAAACTCGCACTCAAAACGTCCACCGGACGATATATCGTGCACCTGCCTCGAATTGATGAAGATCCCTTCCTCCTCTTCCAGAAGCACACTCTCACCGTTGACCGTGCAACGCATATGCCCGCGAAGGATCACCAAAAACTCCACTTCATCGTGCCAATGGCTGTCCACCTCAAATTTCGGATAATTAGAAAGCCACTCTCTCCTGATCACCGCCGGGAACTCGACTTCATCATAATTGACACCAATCGAATTTTCTATTTCCTTTTCCATTCCACTCTGTCCTTTGTCCTTCAAAAGCACTGAAGTTTCAGGCTCATCCCCTCATCCGAAGCTTAGTTCTTTCTTTGATAATATCAGATACTACGAAATATTGTTATAGTATCAGGAACTATTCTAATTGAAACTGAGCGATTTGTACACTACAATAAAAAACGTCAACAGACATCTCCCGTTTGTATGACTAAAATATTATCCTCTTCCTCACGGTTTGACCATCTCATCCCCAATGGTTGCTCTAACAGTGAGGAATTTTTTTGTCTCAAAAACCGATCTCAAAAATACAGTTTTTTCATGCTTTCTTCACTACAAGGGAGATGAAACTCAGTGCTTTTGCTTCTCCTGTACACGGCGCAACGCCTGATTCATCTCCTGATTTTTCGTCTTCTCCGCCTTGACACCCAAGAAGATCGAGACGATCAGACAGGCTCCGAATCCCACAGCAAAACCAAGAACACTCTCAAGGTTCTTCGGACGGAACCATCCGAAGAGCCATACGGCCAGACAGATCATGATGATCTCGACCGTGAACATGGCCACCAGGCGGACGCTGGGTTTGGCATTTTTAATGATCAGTTCCGACATGAATATAAGCCTGTTGATCCCCGTCAGCACGGAAACAATACCGAACTGAAGAAGTGTCTCTTTTGAAAGACCGCCACCGAAAGAATAGATGGTGGAGAGCTCACTCTGCTTATCTGCCAGACCGGAGGGCGAGATCCAAAGCACGATCAGCGCTACCGTGATCTGCATCGTCATCGCCACACATATACAGTAAAAGAATTCACTTATCGATTTCTTATCCATATTCCAACCTCTCCTACTTCAGTCCCAGACGTTCCCGCAATTCGTCCGCATAGAACCGGGAAGCGATCAGTTTCTCTCCGTTGTCCATCGTGATCCGGATCCGATGGTTGATATCCGTCCGCAAAGACTGAATATGTTTCAGAGAAAGTAAGGTCGACTTACTGACACGGAAAAAGCCCGAGGCAGCCAACTGCTGCTCGAGCTCGTACATCTTCGAATCCGACTCATATACCGCTTTCTCTGTATAGACAAAGCATTTTCGTTCCACCGCTTCCAGATACAGGATATCTTCCAGATTCAGAAGGAAAACTTCCCCGTCCTTCTTTACGGTCAATTTTCTATCCAACACTCGAAGCATAGACATGATCTTCTCCACCTCCGGTGTCACCGAAGGGCAAGTTACACTGATCTCTGTCTCCGGATGTTCCGGATCAATATTGAACGATATCTTCATTCTCGGTTAAGGCCTCTCTTCTTATATGCCAGTATAAAAACGCCCAGGACGATAATAGCATTGCACGCCAGGATCACCATGCTTTCTGTACTCATCTTACCATGAATTCCATTATTGAGGAGTTGGTAAAACTGTTCCGTATAGAAATATTTCGCCACTTTGGCCACAGTATCGTTGAACTGGCCGATCATGGGCAGGAAGGAAAGGATACACATCGCCGGCACCTGCAGGCTGGTCGCCGCCATCTGATTCTTGGCCAGAACTCCGATCGCCGCGCCCAGGAAGATCGAGATCAGAAACCCGATCGCCATTAACGCAAGGTAATATCTCCACTCCTCCCCGTTCATGCCGCAGATCCGGCTCATCAGCGTCGCGCCAAGCATGCAGGCGGCAAGATCGTAGATCCCCACACCCAGAAGATACGAGACCGGACTGACATTACTCATCATGAGCGCACGGAGCGTTCCCTTCTCCTTCTCCTCCGAAATGATCGCACTCATCGAGGAGATCGGCGCCATCGCCAGATACATCACACTGAAAAGCTTCAGATAGAAATGTTCCGGCATATCCTGAATATTGACTGCATTACTCATGACGATCGTGATAAGCGGGAAAAGGATGAACTGGATCAGCACCGCTCTGTTTTTCCTCGTATCGATCATCTGCTTTTGTAAAATTGCCTTTGCTTCTCTCATCTTATGCCTCCAGTTTTCTTCCCGTCAGTTCCATAAAAACCGTCTCCAGATTCGGTTCCTGCGAATGGATCGTCAACAGCCGTCCCTCTTTCAGGACCTGCTCGATCCGCTCCACGGCTCCGCCGGCAAAAGGCAGTTGCTCCTTTTCACCATCCGTCGTCGTGATCTCGATCCGTTTCTGATGATCGTAACGAAGACATAATTCCCTGGGCGATCCGGACTCCACGATTTTTCCCTCATTTAGCAGTACCAGATGGTCGCAAAGCTTCTCCGCCTCCGTCATATTATGCGTCGTCAGGAAAATGATGCATCCCGCTTCCTTACGGTTTCTGATGATCTCGTGGATCTCTTTGGCCGTCTGCGGATCCAGCCCGCTTGTCGGCTCATCCAGAAAAAGCACTTTCGGATGTGTGACCAGTGCACGTGCCAGTCGCAAGCGTTCCTTCATGCCCTTCGAAAACTTGGATACCTCTTTTTTCGCATCCTGATCCAGTTTCACTTCCGCCAGCACCTTCCCGATCGCATCCACGGAAACACCATAGATATCGGTGAATACCTTCAGATTCTGATATGCGGTAAGCCTCTCATAAAGCCCTAAATCATCCATCATGATACCGAACTGCTTCTTATCTTCTCCACTGAGCTTGCGGACATCCGCCCCCATAACCGACGCCTCGCCGGATTCGAACTTCAACTGCCCGGTCAACACCCGGATCAACGTCGTCTTTCCCGCGCCTGAAGGACCAAGGAGTCCAAATATCTCCCCGTCCCTCACTGTCATGGAAATCCCGTCCAACACCTTCTTCGTTCCAAAACTCTTCGAAAGATTCGTAACCTCAATCATGTCATTCTCCTATCTGACGGCCCCGGCAAGCTGACTGTCCCCATCAGGGCATCTCACCGCACCGCCTCTCTTCAGAACGAATGATACCAACCACCCCTCCCCCCCTTCAACCACCCAAGACACCAGTTGCCAGCAGACATGCACAAGATGCCCAAGAGAGCTGATGAAGAACGAGACAGCCTGAAAAAAGGTAACAAAAAACACTCTGCGACAACTCCCCAAAGGTTTCGAAGATCAGGCAGCCTGATAGCAAAAAGAAAAAAAGAAAAGAAAAAAACTCTCCGCCGACGAGTTATTTTGCGAAAGCAAAATACTGTCCGAGTCGGAGAGAGTTTTTTCTTTTCCTTAAGCTGTTTTATATCAGGCTGTCTCGATCTTCGAAGCCTTCTCTAAGCCCAACATCTTCACCGCATCTTCTCTCATCTTGAACTTGAGGATCTTTCCTGCGGCGTTCATCGGGAAGGAATCTACGAATGCAACATAACGTGGCGTCTTGTGCTTGGCCATGTGATCCTTCACGTACTTCTTTACATCCTCTTCGGTCAGCGTAGAGCCTTCCTTCTTGATGATGCAAGCCATGATCTCTTCACCATACTGCTCGTCCGGTACACCGATGACCTGTACATCGGAAACGTCCGGATGGGTATAGATGAACTCTTCGATCTCCTTCGGGTAGATATTCTCACCACCACGGATGATCATGTCCTTAATACGGCCGGTGATCTTATAGTAGCCTTCCGGAGTACGACGGGCCAGGTCACCTGTATGGAGCCAGCCATCTTCGTCGATCGCAGCCTTTGTCGCTTCCGGCATCTTATAGTAGCCCTTCATGATGTTATAACCACGGGCGCAGAACTCACCGTCAACGTTGTCCGGCAATACTTCATTCGTGGCAGGATCCACGATACGGCACTCGACACCCGGGAGTTCCTTACCAACAGTCTGTACACGGACTTCGATGGAATCATCAACACGGCTCTGCGTGCATCCCGGAGCGGCCTCGGTCTGGCCGTATACGATCGTGATCTCTTTCATATTCATCTTATTGACAACATCTTCCATGACCGGGATCGGGCACGGGGAACCGGCCATAATACCGGTTCTCATGTAAGAGAAATCCGTCTTCTCGAAATCAGGATTCTCAAGGAGTGCGATGAACATCGTCGGAACACCATGCATCGCGGTTACACGGCGGGCAGTAATGGAAGCCAGTACTTTTCTCGGAGAGAAGTAATCCAGCGGAACCATCGTTACACCGTGGGTCACGGACGCGGTCATAGCCAGAACCATACCGAAGCAATGGAACATCGGAACCTGGATCAGGAGTCTGTCCTCGGTAGACAGGTTCATGCAGTCACCGATGCACTTTCCGTTGTTAAGAACGTTTCTGTGTGTGAGCATAACGCCCTTCGGGAAACCGGTCGTACCGGATGTGTACTGCATGTTGCAGACTTCGTCCGGTTTTGTCGCATCGATCATGGCACGCAGATCCGCGTCACTCACTTTACTGTCAGCAGCCTCGAACTCATCGTCCCAGAAGAAGCATCCGTCGTAACGGTTGTCGATCGTGATCACGTTCTTCAGATAAGGAAGTCTCTCGGAAACCATCTCGCCCGGCTTGGACTTGGCAAGTTCAGGGCAGATCTCGTTGACGATATCTACATAGTTAATGTCCTTGTAGCCGTCCATCATGACGAGCGTGTCGGAATCGGACTGACGGAGCAGGTACTCGATCTCATGGATCTTATAAGCTGTATTGACTGTAACAAGAACCGCACCGATACGTACGCAGGCCCAGAATGTCAGGAACCACTGCGGACGGTTCGTCGCCCAAAGTGCAACGTGGGAATCTTTCTTTACGCCCATTGCCATGAGCATCTTGGAAACACGGTCCACGTCATCTCTGAACTCGCTATATGTTCTTGTGTAATCACGCATGGTGTAAGCGAAAGCAGTCTGATCCGGGAATTCGGTCGCCACTTTATCGAGCATCTGACCGAATGTCATCTCGACGAGCACGTCCTTCTCGAACATTCTCTGGCCTTTGCCTTTCTCAACATACTTGATGTTGGAAGGAACGACCTCGATCGGCGCCTCCGGACGGACTTCTGTCTTGCTTTCTTTCTTCGAGGGCTCGATCACTTTCTTCGTGCCCTTGGTCTTCTCCCAGGTTCTTACGAAGTTGATGAACTGCGGGAATACGATCGCCGCGCTCTCGATCTCTTTCGCCCATCTCTTGACCCACTCGAGAGATACGAATCCATCGTATCCATTCTTATCCAGAAGCTCGAAAAGCTCTTCCAGCGGAAGATCTCCATGACCCGGCAGACGATAAGCCACCGTGCCGTCTTCTTCCTTGATGGAGTCCTTGACATGAATGTAGCGGACAAGGTCACCGACATTTGCCCATGTGGTCTCGACGGACTCACCGAAATAACGGAACGGGTGATGTACGTCCCAGAGTACTTTTACATAAGGAGAATCGACTGCATCGATGAGTTTTCTCAGACGCGCGGTATCGGCATAGACACCATTGGTCTCAACAAGGAGAGTGACATTCTTGCCTTCGCACAGAGGAGCCAGATTCTTAAGAGCAGCAACGATTTTCTCATCATCGACTTCTCCTTCCGGAGCCGGATGCGCATCCGCAAGGATACGTACATAGGAAGCACCGCACTTGTTGGCAAGTGCAACATATTCACCGATTTCTGTAGGCGCGATCTTCGCACCATCTTCATATGCCAGAACACAGTTACTGGAGAAGCATGGAATCTCCAAACCAAGCTTTCTAAGGTTTTCCATCGTGCGGTCCACTTCCGACGGAAGGAACGGCTTCGCATGGGATGCTGTGATCTCCTCACCCAATCCTCTGATCTCGATTCCTGCATATCCCAGGTCATGGGCCATCGGATAAATGTCTTTCCACGACCACTCAGGGCATGCTAATGTGGAAAACGCAAGTTTCATAGCCATAAAGAAAACCTCCGGTTTAAGGTCGTCTGCTCCGGGAATCTGCCTGAAAGAATCATTTCTACGAAAAATCACGCCATTCCTACAGCATACAACTAATTAGAATGGCTCTAGAATACACCCAAAAAAACGAAAATGAAAAGAGGAAAAGTGCTTTTGCAGAAAGAAAGGCAAAAAAGCGAAAGAAAATGCAAAGTCCTATGACCTAACTCCAATCTTAAACTCTCAGATATTCTTGGCAAACAAAGCATCAAGATCCGTTTCCGGAACCGGGCGGCCCCAGATATATCCCTGAATAAAATCGCAATCATACTTGACCAGAAGTGCAAGTTTTCTCTCCTCGTCCACACCTTCGGCGACCGTTACCATCTTCATCTGGTGCACCAGACTGATGATCGAACCGACCATGAGACGCTGTGTGTCTTTCGCGGGTAATTCATCAATGAAAGACTTATCGATCTTCAACACACTGATCGGCAACTGACGGAGATAATTCATGGAAGAATAACCGGTACCAAAGTCATCGAGCGCGATGGAAATACGTAAAGAGGAAACATCCTTCAGAATCGAGATCGCATGATCAAGATTGGAAACCAGAACAGATTCCGTGATCTCAAATTCAAGTTTCTTCGGATCGACCTGCGTTTTGCTGAGGATACTCTTGACGGACTGCAAAAACTGCGGCGACATCAACTGTACGGCAGAAATATTGACCGACATCGTACCATCCCAGTGGTACTTCTCACTATACTCTTTCAATGTCCGGCACGCAGTCTCCAGGACCCATTCGCCAAGAGGCACGATGAAGCCGACCGTCTCGGCCACCGGGATAAACTCCATCGGGCTGACCTCGCCGAGTTTAGTGTTCTTCCATCTGCAAAGTGCCTCAAAGCCGCGCAGGTTCTTTGTCTTCGTATCGAACTGCGGCTGATAACAAAGATACAGTTCATTGTTGTTGATTGCAGACAACAACTGTCCTTCATACTTGATCCTCCGCACGATCTCGTCCTTCATTTCCCTTCTGTAGAACTGGACCATGTTCTTACCGTACTCTTTCGCCTTATACATAGCGGTTTCCGCGCATTTGATCAATTCCGCCGAGGTTTCACCGTCCTGCGGAAAAAGCGCTATACCGAAACTGGCGCTCATCTTGTAATCGGAGTCTTCGAGTGTAAACATCTGTTTAAAAGAATCCCTGACGGATTCCACATAGGAAAGGATGTCTCCCTCATCCAGAGGTCTTTGGATCAAAATGGCGAATTCATCACCGCCCCATCTTCCCAGCATATCTTCTTCCGATATGATAGTTGTCAGTCGGGTGCTGACTGCCTGAAGCATCAGATCTCCAACACGATGGCCGATAGTATCGTTGATTTTTTTAAAGTTATCCAGGTCGATATACACCAGGGCAAACGACATATTCTTATTTGCCAGCAGACTGATCAGAAGATCCATGCGGGCGGATATTTTGACACGATTCGGAAGTCCCGTCAGTGCATCAAAGTGGTTCATCTGATAGAGCCGCTCTTCGTTTTCCTTCATTGCACGGTTGTACTCGGTAAGAAGAGAATTCTGCCGCTCGGTCTCTTCCTCGCGTGCCTGGATTTCAATATTGGCTTTTTCCAGATCTGCTGTCTTCTTCTTGGATTTTTCTATCTCCTGCGCGATACGTCGGTTATAGGCCATAACGACAGAAACGATAAGAAGACTCAATGCCGTGGTCGCTAAACCGTTCACTGCATACTGGTCATCAAAGCGGATGAGGTTAAATACAGTCATTGCCATCTGCAGGCACGTTACTACGAGGACTGCCCGAAAGCCTTTACGGTTCAGCCATTGAACGATCAGGACAGAAAGAAGGAGCTGGATCAGAGACAAGAATCCACGCACAGCATGGAGGAATCCCAATTGAGGGATCATCGCCACAATAGGATTGATTACCGCAAAGATCGAAAAAGCAATTATATAAATTACGATCCATAATACCGAATGCCGGATCTGTCTTTCCGGATGCAAACTGGTATCGATGAATCGCTCGATAAAACTACTGGAACTTCCGTATTCCTTATTATTTGAATTTTCAGGTTCGCCTGACATCATACCCTTTTCTCCCCAAGCGCCATTTTATTCATTGTCGTATCTGAATCCAAGCACAGTATATCCGATTCGTGAACGTTTTGTAAAATCGCATCTTTTCGGAATCCTTGGGTGTTCCGGAGAATGCTTCAGATGCACGTTTTCCGTTTTCAAGAAAATGCTATAATGTTCCGAAGGAGGTCTACCATGTTTATTCCCAAAGCAGCCATTTTTGATCTGGATGGTACTCTCCTGGATTCGATGTGGATCTGGAGATTACTGGATGAAGAATTTCTCCGCCGGCGCGGAATCACTTGTACGCAGGATTACACCGATGCCATCAAAGGCATGGGGTGGCTCGAAGGCGCCGAATATACCGTCTCGCGTTATCATCTTTCCGAAACACCGGAAGAAGTCATGAATACATGGTTCGCGATGTCTGCAGATTTCTATACGCATCGCGTGAAGATGAAACCATACGCCAAAGAGTATCTTCAGCTACTTGAAGAAAAGCACGTTCCCATGGCAATCGCCACCTCCATGGAGCCTCAGGCAAATATCGGCCTGGTCCTTTCCGCTCATGGGATCACTTCTCTTTTTCAAAACATAACCCTCTCCACAGAAGTATCCCGTGGAAAGGGTTTTCCGGATATTTACGAACTTGCGGCTTCCCGTCTGGGCATACCGCCGTCGGATTGCACCGTCTTCGAAGACATACTTGTCGCCATACGCGGGGCCTCTTCCGGCGGATTTCAGACTGTAGGCATTTTTGACTCCGTATCGGAAAATGACTGGTCTCAGATTCAAAAAGAAGCGACCCACACGGCCCGTTCCTGGCAGGAACTGCTCTGATCCGCGTTATACCCGTCGGATCTCCATCGCCTCTTCCTCACTGTCCACATAGATGATTTCATGTTTGGACTTCCTGCCGTGGATAGCACCATACACACCGCAAAGCCCGGTGATCAGCGCCACACCGCTTACGATCAGCATCTCAGCCCAGAAAACGACATATTGCTCGGCAAGTCTGGCCGACCGTTCATGGAACGGGATCATCGCGCCATTGAGTTTACTCACGGATGCTTTGAGCGGAAAATACTTATCATAAAGCCGGAGCGCCTGAAAACGTCCTGTATTGTTGACGATCTCCAATACTGCACTTTCCTCCTGATATCCGACCGCATCACTCATCGCTTTCACAAGATCATTATATGCAATATTCTTGATCGGATCGGTCAGAAGCACTTCATAGCAGGTGACCGCCAGATCTGTTTCTTTTACCGTACTGCTTGCTGATTCGCTGGTATCGGGATTGGATGATCCATTGATCAGCCGGGCCAGCTGTCCAAAAGAAACATAGGCCCTTGGTTTCGTCACGCCGGTCGCCTCCGCGATGGAATCGTCACCTTCACATACTACTCCGATCACTTCGTACATATTTTGCCCAATCTGCACGTTCGCTCCGAGAACGTTATAAGAATGGAAAAGATTCCATGCCATTTGGGTATTCAGGACGATCGAATACCGGTCTGCTTCTTCTGCCAGGAAACCACCGCTTTCATAGCGGAACGGATGGACTGTGGCATAATTACCGCCTACACCGACAATTTCGGCGGATGTTACCGCACCACGTTCCTGCTTTTCCAAGAATCCCTTAGCCGGGTAATAAGCGGACGAGGAATAACAATCCTCCCATAGGTTTTCCAGAGAATTCAGCAATGCCTGCGATCTTTGATTGGTCGAATTGTTCGAGCGTTCTGCTATATCCAGAGCGTCATGGAGCTGCTGAACATTTTCCAGATCCAAACCTCCGGAATACTTCAGCGGCGCAGAACCATCGTCGGATTCTTTTCCTTTTGAGATGACCGTCAGCTTACGATAGGGCATTTTCGACGAACCGAAAACCTCTGCGCCATATTGCAGGAACTGGCCATCGAGGACATGTCGGATCCGGATCACGGAAGCAACAGAAAGCGTGAGACTTGCCGCAACCACAACAAACGGGATCGAGATCGCGACATAGTGCCACGTCCGGCATATGGCTGACCAACGGTTATGGAAGAATCTCTTAAGCTTGGACTTTAATTCCATTACATACTCTCCCCTTGGGCCAGACGGACCTGTTCACCATTCTTGATCGGTTTCTCCGTTCGTACGATACAGTACGCAAAACTGATGCCGGCACCTTCGATCGCGCAGGATGTCGCGTCTTCCGCTACGACTTTAACAGGGACTTTTCTGGCAATATAGCGCTCACCCAAAGGCGAATTCTTTGTCACCAGAATGTAGATAAAATCACCTTCCGAATCCTGCTGAACAGCCCCCTTCGGTACTACACACTCATACTGACGGTTCGATGTGGAGATCGTACAAGTTACGGTGGTCGTTCCCGGCATCAGCCAGCTACCGGTAACATTGATCTTTACGATACAGGATTTCATCGGGTCGGCAGGATCAGGGCGGATCGAGTCAACAACCGCTGAATCACAGTAATCCGTACGGACTTCCATACCCGGATTCATGCCCATTGCCAATTCTCTTTCCACCGGGCACTCGATATAAAAACCGGATTCCATATCTGCGATCTCGAACATGACCTCATCTTTCATGACATCTTGTCCACGAGAGACATTGCAAGCAATCAGGCATCCGGAGATCGGCGCCTTGATTTCGGTCAACGCATAGAAGTCTTCGAGCTCCTTGATTTCTTTTTCCATATCCTCCAGTTCTTTTTGCGTCTGGAGTTCATGATCTTTGGCCTTGTCGCTGTTGATGGAATCGTTCGCCTGTGCATCGGAAAGCGTATTCTGGCTCGTCGTCAAGGCATGCTCGGCATCGCGCACTGCCTTCTCCGCATCTTCCGCTTTCGGCAACTGCTCAAGAATACCAAGCTGGGTCTGCGCTTCCTCCAGATCAGACTGAAGTCTTGTCGACTCGGTTTCTTTTGCCGTGATCTGGTTTGCGTAATCGATGACCTGATTCGAAGCCGCCTGATATGCCGCATTCATATTATTCACCGCTTGCTGGGCATCTTCTACCGCTTTCGTGCAGGCGGTAAGTCTGTCCGCATCGAACATCGGATCATCCGGATCGGTGATGCACTGACGAAGAGCGATCTGAGCCTGCAGAAGTTTATCGTTCAATTCCGGAAGCGCCGCATAGGCTTCATCTCTTCTTCCTTCCGCTTCCTGCTTTTTTGACTCCAGGCTGCCCTTATCCGTCTCGGCCTTATTGATAAGATTATTGATATTGGCAATGTTATTCTTCTCCTGCTGGATCAAAGTTTCTTTGTTTCTCACCTGTTCCAGAGTCTTTCTGGCTTCGTCAAGCTGCTTCTTTGCCATTTCAATAGAAGAATTGTAGTCATAGTAATCCGTCGGACGCTTCGGCTCGCGTTTTTCATACTCGATCTCTTTCTTTCTGTCCTCGAGTGCTTTTTTCTTTTCTTCGAGGTCCTTCATGTTTTCCGGAGTCTTCAATGTAGCGATCACATCTCCTTTTTCCACGTCGGAATAAAGATATGCATCCACGGAATCAATGGAAATGTTACCGGGCGCCTTGATCTCCTGGGTGACAGCTGCTTTGACCATGCCTTCCGTCTTTTTGATGGAACTCAGAGTCGAACCATAGATCTGCATGGTACTGACCTGCGTCAACGTCATGTTCATGATCGTGTTCGAAAAAAACGTAAGTAAACCCATCACGACGAGAAAGATTATAAATCCTCGAATGATCCACTTTCTGCTTTTCTTTTTCGTTCTAACTTCAGACATTGCTGTACCTCCTGGCAACTCTCACCAAATCCTTATTTGATTCCCGAACGGGATATACCTTCCACCAGATACTGCTCTCCGTACAGGAAGATCAGAAGCGGCGGAACCATGAATATAAACGAAGCGGCAAAGGCCACACCGACCTCGGACGCATTGATCTGCGAAAGAAAGACCGACAACGGCTGCTTACCGGCATCCTCTAGAAGGATCAACGGTTGCTCGACCATATTCCAGTAGTCGATAAAAAGCAGGATCGCCATCGCATAGATCGCACTCTTACACATCGGCAGACATATCTTCGTAAAGATATTCCACTCATTCGCGCCATCCAGCTTGGCCGCCTCAATGTAGGAAGACGGGATCTGGCGCATATATTTACTAAGAAGGAAAATACTGAACGTCGAGAAAATACCCGGCAGTATGATCGACCACCAAGTGTTATAGATCCCCAGTTTATTGGCGATCAGATAATTCGGAACCAGAGTGACCTGAAAAGGCATGAGCATCAGGATCACGTACGAAAAGAAGAGCACTTCTCTTCTCTTTTTACGGTAGCGGGCAAAGCTATAGGAAGCCAGGCATCCGATCATGATCTGGCCCAGCACGATCGGCACGACCAGAGCAACAGAGTTCCAGAATTTCAAAAGGTATGTCGGGCTCAGGAAAAGCAGCGTCTTATACTGACTGAAGGAAACAGAGTCCGGAATCATTTTCAATTTCGGTGTCGTGGAAAGATAGGTCTTTGTCTCGGCCGAAGCGGAGGAAAGACTGTTATAGACTGCGCTGTAATTGGTCTTGATCTCATCTGTCGACATGAACGAATCCAGGATCGTCAGAACGATCGGCATCAGTGCGAAGATCGCAACAAGAGTTGCCAGCAAAAGTCCGAGACATGTCCAGACTCTTCCGGTCGCCTTTCGGATCTTGGCCTGACGCTTCGCTACGGCTCTTCCCTTCTCGTGCCGTCTCTCCAATTCCTCTTCGGAAAGGCGGACGATCTCAACATCTTTCAGCTCGCGGATCGACGCATGCTCATGTTCCATTTCTTCGTGAGAAGCACCATCATTACGTATCTGCAGTGGAGTAATCGCATTCTTCTTCATACCTTACTCCTCCGTATCCCGTCCGAGTCTGTTCTCTGCAATAAACAGCACACCGACGATGATGATCATGGCAATACACATAATGATCGCTGCAGCGGTAAGCTTCGCGTTGTCCAGATGGGAGAACATATTATTCATGAAATTCTGAAGCATATAGAGAGCATCTACAGGATAATCACCGGTAAGAAGATATACTTCACGGAAGATCTTAAATGAGTTGATCAGGGACATGATCCCGACAAAGAAGATCGTCGGCCACAGGTATGGAAGTTTAATACTGAAAAAGCGCTTGACGGCATTCGCTCCGTCCATCTTGGCAGATTCCAGCTGTTCCTGCGGCACTGCCGAAATCGCGGAGATAAAAAGCACCATATTATAGCCGAGGTTCTTCCACAGGAACAAGATCAGGATCACAAGCCTGGACCAGTCAGACTTCATCCAGTCGATCTTATCGATTCCGAACCAGCCCATGTATGTATTCAAAGCACCGTTATAACTGAACATGACCTGCCAGATCAATACGATCGAAGCAACCGGTACCATCATCGGGTTCAGCATGATGCTTCGGAATACACTTTTTCCCGGAAGTTTGGAACTCAGAAGCAAAGCAAGAAGCAGCGCCAGAAGCACGGCCAGCGGTACAGCCAGTCCGGCAAAGATCAGAGTGTTTTTTGCTGCGCTTTGGAACGCCTGGTTGTTCCAGACATTGACATAATTCTCAACACCTACGAATTCTGTATTCGTTGCGCTTCTCTGAAAAGATTGGACCAGAACGATAAGCATCGGTCCGAAGAAAAAAAGCAGGACACCGAGAAGGCTTGGCGTCAGATAACCTGTAAAAATGACCCACTCACGGAAGTTTCTCTTTCTTCTTCCTCTAATCCGTCTTTTTCGTACTTCATCTGGATTATATTCGTGAGTAGCCATTGGCATTGTCCTTTGAGATTAATATTTTTTGAGACGAAACAATATGCTAATGACATTCTATCATAAGCTACTATGTTTGTATCTATTTCAAAATGAGGAGGGGGTGGGAGCGAGGGGGGTGATCCTCGCTCCCGGGGTATGAAAGTAAATAGAAGATAGTAAAGGTTCTCATTCTATTTGATCGATGGGAGAATGGGTTTGGAGGATGCTCTCCCTTCGACAATTTTATTCTCGCATTCGGGAATGACTATCAAGTGACCTTTAAGTGACAGATTTGTCACTTTCCCGAAAGCTGCTGAAATCACTACGTTTATCGTTCATTCACGATTGTATTCACCTTGTTCTGGATGATATTGCTGACATCCTCAGCCGAACGTTGGCCGGAGAAGAAAGCAGGCATCTCTTCTGCAATGATGTTCAAAATGACCTCGTCTTCTCCAGAGCTTCGAGTCACCTGTTCAAGGAATTTTTCAAAACCGTCAATATCTTTCTCCGTCATGTCCAGCGGATACGGATCATTTCCATCAACATCGTAAAATTCCTCCGGGTGTTCCTTAAATCTTGCCTTATCTTCATTGTAGGTCTTGATCTCATTCTGCGCCATGGAACGAAGAGCTTTACGGTAGATCGGGAATCCGTAATAGCTATTGGCCATTTCCGTCTGCATTTCTTCCTCAAAAAGGAAACGGATAAAATCCCAGGCATCTTCCTTATACTCCGAGCCTGCCGCGATAGCGAATGAAGACGTCGCATCCGCGCTCAGACCTTTCTTGACATCCGACGGGACACCGATAAACGATACCTTGCCTTTTCTACGTATGCTATTGAACATATAACTCTCAAATGATCCTAGAGATATCTGCTCTAACGCAATCATGTCATTGTCGAATTTACCTTCATCAATACCATCAACACCCATTCCTATCGGTTTACTTGATTCGAACACGATAGGATCGTCCGGCATGGATTCGTTTCCGTACTTTTTACAGATCTCCATCAGTTTTTTAAATGATTCACTGTTGAATGAGACTTTTTTCTGATCAAAATCCACAAATTCATCAAGACTTTTACTCAGCATATCTCTCAGTAAGGTAAGCTTGTCAGCATATAATTCAAACACTGTCATTTTATCGGGAAGATTTGCAAACACCGAGTCAAATTCATCGTAAGTCCATCCGTCACGATCACCGATCACATCCTTGTTGGCAAGGAATCCGTCAACAGAAAAAGTCAACGGGATCTGGAAAAGCTTTCCATTGGTCTCAAACGCCCGGAAAATATTGTCGAAGTACTGGTCTCTCTGTAATCCGCTCGCGCCATCAATAAACGTATTCAGATCCACAAGGACCTTCTCATTATTGAACTGACTGCAATCGGCAAAATCCAGAAGGATATCCGGTCCGGAATGACTCAACATATCCAGATAAAGCGTATTGTAATAGTTCTCTGTTGTCTTTTCCGGCGCCTTCAAATACTGTTGTGCCATTTCTCCCGAATAGTCGTGGATAACGATTCTGGACTTTCTGTTCGGGTCTTTATTGTAATCGATAATATATTTCTGGATTCGAAGATCCGGCATATAGTTGCATCCCAGTTCGATGATCTGTTTACCGGCATTCGGGTTTTTTGCCGCACGTGTCAGCTTTGTAAAATAGATCTTTGTCTGTGTACCGCTCTTGGTCTTCGCGTCAACGATCTCCTCACGCAAGAGACAGATCTCATTTTCGGACACAACATGAATACCTTGCTGGTTCAGATCACTATGCAGGATATCGGTTTCGTTCCAATCGATTATTGTTTCCGGATCCTTCTTTCCCAGAAGATCGACTTTTTTGACGGAATTCGCGTCAAAAATATAATTTCCGTTTTTCTCCGGAATGACCGACATGGCAATATAAGAATCCGCTTCCACAGGATTTGAAATCTTCAGATTATCTATATCCAATTCATAAAGCTTTGTCGTACAGTTTGTGTAGTCTGCGTTCCAGATCTGAGAATAAACATAATTCTTGCCATCCTGCTGATACACATTTCCGCTGAAACCTTCGATCTTGATCTCGCCGATTTCTTTTCCATTCGGGTCAAATACCGTCACTCCATCATATGTGGTGGAAACATACTTTCCGTCATTCATAACGGATACTCTTCCATCCCATATAAAATCTGCGCTTCCGTCGAGCTTGGTCTCTTTTATTTTTTCTCCTTTAGGTGAAAACTCGCAAAGCGACAGGTTGTCCTGTGTTTTGACTTTAGTGTACGAGGTCACGAGGGCCAGGATCTCTCCGTTCGGGCCTTCGAACATACGGCTTAAACTTTCCTGTTCGTTCGCGCGGATACGGCCGGTTTCTTCCAGATTCATGTTGAAAAAAACCGTACCGTTTTCATAGTACTGATTATATAATTTCATCCATTCGTTATATTCGGCTTCTTTCTCGAAATCGAGTTTTTCCATTTTCTTTTCGACGTCTTTCGGCATCTTATAGGAAAGGTAGTATGAAACCGCAATGGTATCACCCAGGATCTGGTAATTATACAGATTAGATTCTGAAATCTCCTTGGAATCATCGTAGTTGAGCTTCACTTCTTTTTCCACGGCCTCAAAATAAGCATCATCTTCCGAGACAACTTTCTTTTTTGTTTTTTTGTTGTTTTTGGAATTACAAGCCGCTGAAGACAACGCAAAAGATGCAGTCAGAATCAGCGCCAGAGCGCTTCTGATCGTTTTTTTCATAAATACTAACCTCCGTTTATGTGCATAACGTTACCCTGAATTCATTTAACATTATAGGCACGAAAACAGCATTCCACATAACTTTTTCGTCACAAACCCTGCTTTGGAAAACCTTGTAATGAAAATGAAAAATCAGTCGTAATTCTCCAGCATACCTTTGGCACAGTTAAAGAAGATCAATGCCGCAATCAGGTTGATGCCGGACAGGATCAGAAAGGTCAGCGGGAAGTACGAAGAAGACATCGCATTCAACGATCTTCCGACATCCATGCCGACAGAGAATTCGAAAATGAATACGGCAGTAATGATCAGGAGCGTCAGTACCATGCGGCTGTTCTTGGTGGCCGAAAGTGTCAGCAAGCGCGCAGAGGTCAAATAAACAGCAGCGAAGAACAATGCCGCGGATGCATAAAACAAAGTGGCGCAAGGCACATAAGCCAGATGAAGTCTTGCGAAACAGGCAACGACGGAAAAGCAGATCAGCCCCTCAATGCAAGCTTTCCAGACAATGGCGAGGGAAGTATAAAACAGTTTTTTCACAGAGCCGCCCGGCATAATGTATATATATGGTTTTCTAAGTTCATCCACAAGACGCCCGGTGGCCACGGAAAAGAACAACACATAGCACATGATCAGAACACCGAAAATGCTCATGACCTGCGGATACATTCCCTTTTTCATCAAGCTATGAAGTGTCGCGCCAAGAAGGATCGATATACCCAGGACCAGTAATGACGATTGGTCAAACAGAGGGAAAAGACTTCTTCTCTGCTCGGTCAGCTGCCTCTGAAAAAGCACTGCCGTTCCGCTCCTTTTTCCGAAAAGTTTGGATCGTCCGACTCGTGCGGAGCTGCTTTCCGAGCGAAGGAGCAGACTCGTCTTTTCATCGATTCCGGAGTATGCATAAAGGTTTCCGGTAGAGGTCAGAACATCTTCATAGTAATCTGACTTGGTCCTTGAAACCAGGAAGATCCCCAGCAATGGTAAAAACATCGTCAGCGAAGCATACATGAGAGCATCAGCATATTCTCCGGCCATGGCATGGATCAGGAAACCGGCTGTCCATCCACCGATAGGAAGCTGGTGAAGGAACGGTTTGTTAAAGAAAGCGAATGCCGCTTCCACGGCGTTGCCGCTTCGCCAGATATTGAATGAAAGACCTAATATGACGCCACCCGCCAGAATGTACGGGATCACAAGCACGATCTTTCGAAGGATCGGATGCGTCGCGGTAAGAGAATACAGAGCTATGGAAAGGATCGAGCAGGAAAGCGAGATCATGAGCCAGGCGATCATAAGTATGAGCATCTCCTTGATCCAAAGACCAAAATACATACGAAGATTGATCAACTGCATCAGAAGGAATAATGTTGCGATCAGACTGATCGAAAATTGTCGTAATATGCCATACATCAGGATCCGGTTCGGAGAGATCGGTGATACGAACATATTGCTGATATCGGCCGGACTGAAGAATGAACTTCCCCGCTTGACGCCTATGATCAAGGCCAGGAAGGTAAATCCCATAAACACAAAAGTCGCTCCGCTCTGAAAACGTGGTACGGCATTGGCGATGATGTGTGTCTCACCGATGTTGGTAGTTACTTCCCAGAAATAGAACGCGAAATACAGGATCACCACAGCCGCCGCAACCCAGAACTGCACCGAGTGCATCCGCTTTTTCATGCGGTTTTTGAACTGCGTATATAAAACATAGATACAAGCACTCATTGATGATCCTTCTTCTTACTCTTTGCCTTCTTTTCTTTCTTCTCCTTTTTAGTCGGAGGTGGTGAAGGACGGTGTTTCTCCCGAATGTGTTCGGTTACCGGAGCGAGATCCGGATCATCGGCTTCTTCTATTGGAACAGTTTCTGCCAGTGTCTTGGGTTTCTCCTGTGTTTCTTCGATCTTAACGGGAACCTCTTTCTTCTTTTTCTGTTTGGATGCCGGCTTCGCCTCTTCGTTTTTCGGCGCTACGATTTCCGGCTTCTCGGTTTCTTCGAAGAAGATCGTCTCCAGTGATGCGGCCTCGAGATCTTTGACCTCATCTTTGGTATGGCAGGACAATACACGTCCGCGCGAAAGGATATAGGCTTTATCCCAGATCCCTTCCACAGAAGCAATCATGTGCGTGGATACAACGATCGCCACACCCTTCTTCTTCAGGTTCAAGACCAGGGTTTTGAGTTCTTTTATCGCATGCGGATCCAGACCGATCATCGGCTCATCCAGAAGGAGAAGTTTCGGATGCGGAAGCAGTGCGCAGATAATAGAAACCTTCTGCTGCATACCCTTGGACAGATCCTTGCAAAGATTTTTACGTCTTTCGGTCAGGCGGAACCGTGTGATCAGATCTTCAAGGTCAGCCGAGGCCTGCGCACGGTCCAGTTTATATGCACGTATGATGAACTCGAATTGTTCTTCCATGGTGAGCATATCGTAAAGGCACGGATATTCCGGGACATACCCGAAAAGGCGCTTGGCTTCATCGGACTGGGCAGGGAAACCGTCGACAGTGATCTCGCCGTCATGCCGAAGAAGCCCCAGTATGCACTTGATGGCCGTGGATTTACCTGCGCCGTTCGGACCTAGAAGGATGCTGATCTCACCTTCTTTACAATCCAGAGAAATATCCCGGTTTACAACTTGTTTGCCGAATTTCTTGGTAAGCCCCCGCACCTTAAGCATAATATTCACCTTCAACCCAAAATAATAAGCAGTTTTAGTCTAGCATTTTTTCGATTTTTCGACCATTCTTTTCACAAAATATTGATTTTCATTTTATTGTAGTCTTTAATATGAGATATGATTTTCATTTTTACAGAAGCACGTCTAGCGCGTAATGCGGCGTCTGTCGTTCAAAATGGCGTCTACGCCCCGGAACAAGACGAAAATCAATAAAGATAAGTGCTTCTGGAAAGGATGGGGGAGTATGTTTAAGATCGTAACCAAGCGTCAACTTAACGAAGCTGTCACACTCATGGAGGTCGAGGCACCGTACATTGCGGCAAAGGCCAAGGCAGGCCAGTTCATCATCTTTCGTATCGACCAGTTCGGCGAGCGTGTGCCGCTGACGATTGCGGATCACGATGCCGACAAGGGCACCGTCACGATCATTTTCCAGGCTGTCGGCAGCTCGACAAAAGCACTTGCGCAGTTGAACGAGGGTGATTACATCCTTGATTTCGTCGGTCCTCTTGGCAATGCGACCGAGATCGAAGGTTATAAAAATGTATGCGTTGTCGGAGGCGGTGTCGGTTGCGCGATCGCTTATCCTTCTGCAAAAGCACTGCATGAGGCCGGTGCACATGTCGATATGATCGCCGGTTTCCGTAATAAGGACATCGTTATTCTTGAAGACGAGATGCGTGCGGTCAGCGACAACCTTTACGTGACCACCGACGATGGTTCTTATGGTGAGAAAGGTTTTGTCACCAATAAACTCCAGTCTTTGATCGATGCCGGGAATAACTATGATCTGGTCATCGCGATCGGACCGATCCCGATGATGAAGTTCCTGTCTGAAGTGACCCGTCCATATGGGATCAAGACTCTCGTCAGTCTGAACCCGATCATGATCGACGGTACCGGAATGTGCGGTGGTTGCCGTGTTACCGTTGGCGGTAAGATCCGTTTCGCTTGCGTAGACGGACCGGATTTTGACGGACACGAGGTCGACTTCGACGAACTTATGAGAAGAAATACTTACTACAAAACACAGGAACGTGAGCGCGCCGATCATGAGTGCCGCATCCTGAAGATGGGCGAACAGGCCGAAACTTCCGAGCAGAAGGAGGGAAAGTAATATGGCGAATACATCAAAGACCAAAGTTCCTATGCCGGAGCAGAAGCCGGATGTACGAAATACGAATTTTGATGAGGTTGCTCTCGGCTATACCGAAGAAATGGCAAAAGAGGAAGCGACCCGGTGCCTGAACTGCCCGACTCATCCCTGTGTCAGCGGTTGTCCGGTAAATGTACGCATTCCTGACTTTATTGCTAAAGTCGTAGCAGGCGATTTTGAAGCAGCATATCAGATCATCACGGCGACGAACTGTCTGCCGGCCGTCTGCGGACGTGTCTGCACACAGGAGAGCCAGTGCGAGAGTAAATGTGTGCGCGGGAAAGCCGGCGAGAGCGTCGGTATCGGACGTCTGGAGCGTTTTGTCGCAGATTATCACATGGCTCATGTAAAAGAGTCTGTTCCCGAGATCAAGACAAATGGTCATCGAGTAGCCGTTATCGGTTCCGGTCCGTCCGGCCTGACATGCGCAGGTGACCTGGCACGTCTCGGTTATAAAGTCACGATCTTTGAAGCTTTTCATAAGGCCGGCGGTGTGCTTGTCTATGGTATTCCAGAGTTCCGTCTTCCTAAAGCGATCGTGCAAAAAGAAGTCGATCGTCTGGAAACTCTCGGCGTAGAAGTACGCACGAATTTCGTCATCGGTAAGACTCTGACCGTAGATGAGCTTTTCTCGGAAGGTTATGAGGCGATCTTTATCGGATCCGGCGCAGGTCTTCCTTCTTTCATGGGTATCGAGGGCGAGTCCCTCATCGGTGTATATTCTGCAAATGAATATCTTACCCGAGTAAATCTCATGAAGGCATACAGTGATAAATATGACACACCGATCCGCAAGAGCCGTTCCGTAGCCGTTGTCGGTGGTGGTAACGTGGCTATGGATGCTGCCCGCACCGCCAAGCGTCTTGGCGCAGAGAAGGTCTATATCGTATACCGCCGTTCCGAAGCGGAGATGCCGGCCCGTGCCGAAGAAGTGCATCATGCTAAGGAAGAGGGCATCGAGTTTATGTGCCTGAATAATCCTGTCAAGATCCTCGGAAGTGAAAACGGCGAAGTCCGTGCCATCGAGGTCATCTCCATGGAACTTGGCGAGCCGGATGCTTCCGGAAGAAGAAAACCGGTTGCCGTAGCAGGTTCCGAACACGAGATCGAGGTCGATACCGTGATCATGTCCATCGGTACCTCTCCGAACCCTCTGATCCGCAGTACCACAGAAGGCCTGGATGCCACTTCCCGCGGATGTCTCGTCACAGATGAAAACATGGCTACTTCCCGTCCGGGTGTCTACGCCGGCGGAGATGCCGTCACCGGTGCAGCCACCGTCATTCTGGCAATGGGTGCCGGAAAGAAAGCCGCAGCCGCTATCGACAAATACATTCAGGAAAAAGGCTGAGTTCTTTTAACACCGGATCTGAATAAAGATATTTATTGAAAGAGTCATGTTTATGCATGACTCTTTTGTCATGCAAAATTGATATATTTTTGCTAGTATAGATTGGGAATGGGGACGAGATGCGCGATAGGGTCGTGCAGATCGAAATACTGATTTGGCGAGGTCCTATGAAAAAATCACTTTCAATCTGCAAGTGCGGTATTCCGCTTCTTGTCACACTTTTATTTCTTTCATCCTGTCATAAGGCAATAACAGCGCCGGAAACACAGTTGACTTCTACGGAACAGACTTCTTCCATATCTTCAAGTGAAAGCTCTCTCTCTTCCGCAGATGCAGAAGAAAGTACTTCTTCTTCGGATCAGGATCCTATTTCCCCTGGTTTTTCAAGTGCATCTTTTATCTCCGCGGACGATGATCTCGCTTTGGAGTTCAAGAAACTTCCGGGCGTGACCAAGGTGGAGCGAAGATCAGCTTTTAACCAGAATCAGTACATTCTTTCCTTCGATATGCCGATCGACCATAACGATCCCGGGAAAGGAACGTTTACCCAGAGAATGTATGTGTACTATAAAGACAAAGATGCGCCCAACATGTTCAATGTCGGAGGATATGATCTTTACTACGGTAGTTATGACGGTGATTTCTATGATGAGATGGAGCCTCTTTTTTCCAAAACATATAACTGCAACTTTTTCGAAGCAGAATACCGGTTTGACGGACTGTCCAAACCACAAGGATTTCAAAACGAGAAAACGGACTATTGGGAATATCTGACATGTGCCCAGGCCAGTGAAGATTTCCATACCATGATTGAAAGCATGAAGACGCTTTTTTCTGGGAAATGGTGCTTCGAGGGAATGAGTAAAGGCGGGGAGTTTACTGCATACCACCTTTCCCGCTATCCGGACGATGCCGATCTTTTTCTCGCGGAATGCGCCATGCTTGATCTGGGACAGAATACTCCCGGACTCTGCGAGTATGTGTATTCCACTGCCGGAGACGATCGCTATGGCAAGGAAAAAGCACAGGAATACAGAGACCTTCTCCTGGAGTTCCAGGTGGAAATGATCAAGCACAGAGACGATCTAGAGGACAAATACTATGATCTGGCTACCAACTACTATAGTGTGGTATTTGCTCCCGCTTTCACGAAAGAGATCCTATTCGACTGTACGGTCCTGGATGCAAGATATGTTTACCAGTACGATAGCACCGACACGCCTGAAGGTGACTATTTCAAACGAATGAGGGAAGTACTGGATCTGAAAGACGCTAACGGTGCATCCGAGAGAGCCATGTTTGTAGATAAAGCCTGCGATCTGCTTACGGATCTATACGGCCCGTGGCAGTATGCCTATTCCGAACACGATACGATCTCTGATCCGGAGAGCGGGAACCTCTATGGTTTTCTGTTCCAATGTTTCTTCGAAGACGGGTATTACAACTACGATTTTTCCTATTTGCGTCAAGCACTGGAAAAGGACGGCAGCGGAGCATCCCTGTACATCACGGAAGAAATGGAACCGGATGTGTACGGATACCGGATCCCCGAGCACCACAAGAATCTATTCTCCTACTCGCCGGATGTCAGAAACGCCAGGCGCCGTGCCGTGGAAAACACCACAACACCTCTGATCCTGGTCAACGGCCTGAGTGATATCTATCAGGCTGCGGAAATAAAAGAATCCAAAAACCCCAACACGCACATCTTCAACATACCAAGTTCTTTTCACGACGAATGCACACTCGACTACTTAAGCGAGGAGCAGTTCAAAGAATACGACGCGATCGTACGTGAGGCATTAGGGATCTGAGACATCTTACCGGCCGGTATCTATTCACTTGAATATGAAGTTGCTATAATACTTGCCGAGGTGAATCATTATGAAGATCGTAGTACTTGACGGATATACCCTGAATCCGGGAGATATTTCCTGGGAACCATTTGAAAAGCTCGGCGAACTGGTAGTCTATGACTACACGGCGCCTTCCGAGGTCTTCGAGCGACTTTCCGGCGTTTCGGTCTGCCTGACCAACAAAACCTGTTTCCCGAAAGAAGTGCTGGAAAAGCTTCCGGACCTTCGCTACATCGGCTGTCTTTCCACCGGCTTTAACGTCGTGGACATTGAGTACGCCCACGAGCACGGCATTATCGTGACGAATATTCCGGAGTACGCCACCTTCGCCACCGCGCAGATGACGATTGCCCTGATCCTGGAGATTGCGGATAAGGTTGGTCATCACAGTGACCTCGTGCATGAGGGCGTCTGGACGAAGAATCGCGATTTCTGTTTCTGGGACGGCTCCCTGACTGAGCTCTGGGGCAAGACCCTCGGGCTTTTCGGTTTTGGAAAGATCGCTTCCCGTGTGTCGAAGATCGCGTCCGCACTGGGCATGCGTGTTCTCGCCTGCCGCCGTTCCGAAGTGACCGAAGAGATGCGTCAGGCCGATCCGCAGGTCACCTTTGTTGATGCAGACACCCTTTGGAAAGAGTCGGACATCCTCTCCTTCCACTGCCCGTTGACCGCAGCGACCACCGGCCTCGTCAATGACGAGATCATCGCGAAAATGAAAGACGGCGTAGTCCTGATCAACACTTCCCGTGGCCCCGTTCTGGACGAATCTTCCGTAGCACGGGCACTTGCTTCTGGAAAGATCGCAGCGCTCGGTGCCGATGTCGTCAGTGTCGAACCGATCCGGGAAGACAATCCTCTTCTCTCTGCACCGAACACGTATCTCACCCCACATATCGCCTGGGCGCCTTTTGAAACCAGAAAACGCCTGATGGGCGTCGCGTCCGAAAACCTCGCGGCCTATTTGTCGGGCACACCTGTCAACGTGGTTTCCTAAAAGTTTGGCAAGTACCGCCGTTTGTGGTATTCTTAATCAAGTTTGTCAGATTATTCGAATAAAAAAGGAGTCTAGAAATGTTCACAGATGCACTTTATGTGTTCCTTATATCCATGATCCCGATCGTCGAGCTGCGTGCCAGTATCCCTGCAGGCGCGGCACTTGGTCTTCCGTGGTATATCACGATCTCGGTCGCGATCATCGGTAACCTGCTTCCGGTCCCGTTCATCCTTCTCTTTGTTAAGAAGGTTTTTGACTGGATGAGAAAGTATCCGAAACTCAAGAAGATCGTTGATTTCTGTGAAAATAAATTCGCCAAAAAGGTCGCCAAAGCCGGTAATACAGCATTCTGGACACTGGTCGGTTTCATCGCGATTCCGTTGCCCGGCACCGGTGCATGGACCGGAAGCGGCATTGCCGCAATCTGCGAAGTTCCTTTTAAGAAAGGCGTCCTCGCAGCCATCATCGGAGTTGTCATTGCCGCTGTCGTCGTCACTTTGATCGCATATGGTGCGCTGGCCGGACTGAGCTTCCTGCTGTAATCATTTCTTCAAACCTTAAATCTGTATAAACCTCGATGATGCTTTGTTTTCTGCATCTTCGAGGTTTTAATCATTTTGGATGTGGTAAAATATTACTGTACATATGCAATAAGTGGAGATTATTATGATGCAAAAAAGTCGAAGCTGTTCAATTTTACTTACATCGATACTACTGGTTTCTCTGGTGGGTTGTAATAATCAAACCAGTTCTACCAACCGCAGTTTTGAAAGTAGTGTTATCGTGTCTGGCGATAGCACTACTATTTCTGTATCAGGAACATCAACACAAACTACAAAACAAACATTTGAAAATACTGACCTGAACTTATCTGTCAGTGACAACCTTCTGGTCGTTGATCATGGAAAAGACAAGGCAAGTGCTTATAAAGTGAATTGCTACTTTCGTCCGGAAAGATGGGAAGGCAATGACACTTGGAAGAAAAGCTGGATAAGTACAAGCTGGTGTTATGGACACACTTTCAGTTCTAAACTGGAAGAAATACCCAAAGACGCATCAGAATTAGACGGCTGGGTCAATTCGTGTAATACGATATCCTTTTATCAGGCTTCAAAAAATATCTTGAACATCGGATCGACTCCTGTTGGAGAGATTCCAGGGATTTCGGATATTCCTTCCGACGTTGTTGATCTTCCTACTAAAAGCGAACTGATCGTCTATAGGCTAAACCTCGAAACGTATCCTTGGGAACTTGAGTTAAGTGCGAATAAATCCTTCAAAACCTCTCACGCTGATATGTATCATATCTGTTCTTTTGTAGATGAAATTCCTTGTGGGATTACGGCTTTCTCTTCTTCGGGCGCTATGGGGCTTGGGGTCACCTCATCTGAATTTCCAACCTATGAATGGCCGGGTGTGATGAAACCAGCATCTTGTATGTGGCCGGATGGTCAACAGCAGTATACTAATGGCGATACAATTATTGAAGTAGATGATATTCGGTACAAGATCAAGGAAACTATTGTGGATCAAGGTGATATTCTCTCTGCTCAGGACTGTCTGAAAGAAGTTTCCAATGCAATCCAATATGACATGACATACTTTACCGATAAGAATATTGAAGTCTATTCAGCAGAACTACGCTATATGCTTCTTCGTGAGCATCCAAGGGTTGAGACGACCTTTAATGGAAAGCGCTGGGTCTGGAACGACGAGGAAGAGTTCTTCCTGATTCCTGTTTGGGAATATTCCATGATTGTCTGGGGAAACGATTCGATTCAGCAAAACACGAATCAATTGCTCGAACAGAAGTCATATCGTTATACAGTCTATATTAATGCATTAACCGGTAAATCCATGTATTCTGACACACATGGTCCTGCAGATCCGGAATACCATCCTTTCCTGTATGACCACGAGATATAAGAGAGATCGTTTATGAAGAAGATTTGGAAATCAATATTACTCTTTCTTTTATCAATGACAATGATTCTTCCGATGTGTACTTCTTGTAAGAAAGAACAGTCGCAGTCTGTGGAGAGCAAGGGCGGCTACAACAATGCTTTTTTTGAAATCCCGGTAAAAGACGGCTTCGAGACAAAACTCGAGACAGTTCTTTTTGATGATGGGGCTTTCTCTATCGTCACTCTATATACAAGTCTGGATAGAGAGAATAAAACCCCGGAACAGTACACGGATATATACAGAGTAGACGAGAAGGGGAAGTTACTCTCAACACTAGAAATTACCGGTGCTCAAGTTCCATCTGCCATAATCGGGAACACTTTTGCATTCATAGGGTATAAATTGGACGATTCTGGAGCAACCGGCGGCGTTGCTAATCATTCTTCCCGTCAACAGGCGATAGTTTTTTTAGACAAGAACAGTGGCGACTTCGTTCGGGATATTCCTTTGGATTATCAGGCAGACAGAATTGCAAGCATTTCAGATGGCTTTATTGTGGTTGGCGGAGGAAAACTGAATCGTTATACGACAGATGGTACATTACTAAACACAGTAGAAATTTCTTTTTCTTGTTGTTTGGATGGCGTTCCGGTCTTTGAGGAAAATGGAAAATACTTTGTTGTGGAGGAAACAGCCGATTTGGAATATAACTACTACGAAGTGGACTTTTCTACTGGCTCTGTCAGAAAAGTGATTTCCGGAAATGATGCAGGATTGAATAATGCGCGAACCATCTCTGGCAACAGGTATTTTACATCCAATGGAGAATATCGTGTAGATTGCACTAATCGTCAGGTATTGAGACTTGCCGACTGGAATAAAGTAGATATCCGGCCGGAAAAGAGAATGCTCTATATGCAGCCTGTGTATTATGCGATAGATGATGATCATTTTGCCAGACGGTATATGTATGGTGATGGAACCATAGAATTACTTCTTTTCTCTTATGATCCCGAGAGAAAAATCTATGCCCGAGAAAAAATAGTATTGGGCGGTTTTGGAATCTATGATGATCTGCCGCTCGGGTGGGCTATCTATGAGTTTAATACGAACAACAAAAAATACAAAATTGATATAGATGATTATACCGGGCGTTTTATGAATGATTCCGGAATGGATGTCAGACAGGAACTGCTTCGTCTCATGAAATACTTTCAAGAAGGACATACCCCGGATATTTTCTATGGAAACAGTTTTGATTACGAGTATTGGGGACGCAATGGCATGGTGCTCGACTTGATTCCTTTCATTGAGAAAGATTCTTCATTCTCCCTGGATATCCTTTCAGAAGCAGGAAAACGCTTATTTCTCGATCAGGATGGTCATTGTTATCAGGTTTTTTCCTCTTACCGTTTGGATGGGTATTTCGGGTTAAAAAGTGTTTTTGATACCATGGAAGATATGAGTTTCGCTGGCTTGGTTCAGTATTCGCAGGATCACGAGATGCTCTTTAATGGAACAGATGACGCAATCGATCTGGTATCAGGCGTTATTGGACGTAATTACATCGACTTGTTCCCTCCGGTTGAAAATTCAACAGCAATTACGTTGAGTGAACTTGCCACAGTAATTCGTTGTGCAACTACGATCGGTTCATATCCATATAGATTCGAACCATCTATGGCGGCCGATGTAAAAAACCGGACTGCGCTTCTTTACGGTACCAATATAGGTGAATTCGAAACATTTGAAAGTATGGAAAAAACTGTAGGAGAGAGAATGGTGTATGTCGGAATTCCTTCGGTAAAGGATTCTCTACGGGTTGCAGAAGCAGGAGGAATTGTTGCTGTTTCCTCTTCTTCTAAGAACCCGGATATATGTTGGGATTTTATCAAGTATATGTTTTCCGAAGACGTTCAGAAGACAGTAGCTTTGAACCAGTCCATTCCTGTCCGTCAGGACGTGATCGACACCCTTACCGAGGCATTTCTGCATCCTGAAAAAATAAGCGACAGTTCCGTGAAGAGTTTGGTGAAAGGATTCTACCGGACAGAAAAAGCAGGCGGTACAGTTTCTGCTGAACAATGGATCGTAGACGATTATCTGGCAGCAATCAATTCTCCAAACAGGCTGAAAACTTACGACTGGGGTCTATACTCCATAATACGGGACGAAGTGAATTCCTACTATTCTCAGAACAGAAGCCCAGAGCAGATCGCGGACACCTTGTTTAGCAGGATCAAGTTATATGTTGAAGAAAACTACGGTTGATCCTCACTAGTTCTTCCAGTAAAGCCACTCTTTTTCACCAAGATCCGCATAAAAAAACAAGTCTTTCTGATATCTTTCAGGACCTGTTTCAAAAGTACACAACAAAACCATTTTCAGTCACTGGAAAATCGTTGTTTTTCCAGTGCTTTTTGATGCGTCATCGCGATTCGTTGGTGATATAATGCGAAACTGTGCGAAAAGAACTCAATTAAGTTTCTTCTGCACAGAAATGACAGATATAAACACCGCCGCTTTTGCAAAGGCGCTAATTGCGGCAAAGAGATGGACTTTTGGGGGAGATGACGAATTATGAATAACATGCTCATGAGCCTGGCTTTAGTACTTCTTATCGGATTCTGCATCAGCGGGATCTTTAAGAAGCTGCATATTCCGTCCCTTTTGGGACTTATCATTACAGGTATCGTGCTCGGTCCGTCCGTCCTGAATCTTCTCGATCCGAAGATCCTGTCGATCTCTTCCGAGCTTCGTGAGATCGCTCTGATCGTTATTCTTTTCCGCGCAGGTCTGAGTCTGGATATCAGTGACATGAAGAAGATCGGACGTCCGGCGATCATGCTGTGCTTCGTGCCGGCTACATTTGAAATCATCGGTGCTATCGTCCTTGGTCCTGCATGTCTCGGTCTTTCCCGTGTGGATTCTGCCATTGTTGGCGCCATGCTGGCTGCTGCTTCCCCGGCGATCATTGTGCCGAAGATGCTGTGGCTCATGGAAGAGGGCTATGGTACGGACAAGCATATCCCTCAACTCATCATGGCCGGCGCTTCCGCCGACGATATCTACGCCATCGTACTCTTCACCGCCTTCATCGGCATGAGCAAGGGTGACGGCATCTCCGCCTGGACCATCGTATCGATCCCGATCTCCATCGTGACCGGTCTTGCTGTCGGTATCGTGTTCGGCATCATCATCTCACAGATCTTCAAGATGATCCATCTTCGTGACACAGTAAAGATCCTCCTTCTCTTCGGTCTGTCTTTCCTGTTTGTCGGATGCGAATCCTTTATTTCGAAATACGTCCCCTTCTCAGGACTTCTGGCCGTCATGGCTCTGGGCGGAGCGATCCTGAACCGCCGTGCGACCGTGGCCAAGCGTCTCTCCGTCAAGATTTCCAAGATCTGGGTCGGTGCCGAACTTTTGCTGTTCGTCATGCTGGGGTCTGCCGTTGAGATCAAGGCTCTGCTCTCTGCAGGTCTGGGTTCTGTCCTTCTGATCTTAGGCGCGCTTTTGTTCCGTTCGGTCGGCGTCATCGTCAGTCTTCTTGGTTCCGGTCTCACCTGGAAAGAGATCCTCTATTGTGACGTCGCCTATTTCCCGAAAGCAACCGTTCAGGCAGCCGTTGGTGCGATTCCTCTGGCGCAGGGTCTTCTCTGCGGTATGATGGTCCTGACCACCGCTGTTTTGTCCATTCTCATTACCGCACCGCTCGGCGCGATCCTTATGGATCTGACCGTCAAAAAATGTCTCAAGCGGAGCAAGAACCCACGAGAGCTTTCGAGCCGGAATCCCGGACTCAATCTCCCCCCGGAAGAAAAAAGTTCAATGTGATAATTCTTGGCTAATGTAAAAACTGATGGGGAGACACGAAAAATGTTGTGTCTCCCCATTTACATTCTTAGTCTTCAATTACACCCTCAGCTGATTCTATAAACGACCAAATGTTATATTTCTCTGTCTCCTCCGGGTATTTTTCTGCAAGCCTTTTGATCGCATCTATGAAAGCAGGACTCTGAGATATTTTTGCAATATCATCAAAAACTTCGCTTAGCCATGAGAACTGATCGGCAGTACAATCATTATCAAGAAACTCAACAGACTGGTTAATGTCTTCAGTAAACAACGCAATCAGTTTCTTATGGTTCTGGTCTATTCCCTCTTCCCACTCATCTTGTCCTTCAATCCAAAGGTGTTCACGTTCTTCAATTATAGGTATTATCTTTTCTTTAATCATTTTTTCTTCCTCCGTAAAACCGAACTCTGGTCACTGTCTGGAAAGACAGTGGCTATTTTTCCATGTGTTTTTATAACGCCAACTCGAACTCCTTTATATACACCCCACATTGTTACTCCATCAGGGGATCGTCGATTCTGTCGTAACCCTGCAACATGTTCGCCGGCACGTCGAATATCCCTATTGGTCCATTCCTTTGGAAACCAAGCTTGTCCTATGCCAGAACGTTTCTGCTTATTGGCATGATCTGGAATATAGCCGACTCGGACACCATTAGTATATGTCTTAACTATATGGTATTCAATTTTGTATTTGTCAAGTAATTCCATGCCATACTGACTATGTCCTCCGCTAGCCAGTCGAATTTTCTTGCTCGTTTTGCCGTCCTTCTTAATCATTCTCCATTTGAAAGTTCCCTCACTGGAATGTACTAAAGCAAAATCACTTACGCTTCTACCTGAACCTTTTGTGTTCAAGTATCTGCCACTTTTACTCGTCCCCATGTTTATCACCTCGCTTATATGAAATCCAGTCCGGCAAAACATGAAAATTCGTGTATTTTCCGTATTCCTGAATATACTTTTTGTTAAAAGCTCCATACACCACAACATCCGTTGGTGACAGATAATCAAACATGGCTTCAAGAAATGCAGATAGATGATACTTATCCTCTTTCTTCTGACAACAGCCATACGTTCCGATAGAAACATTACTTTTCTTCGGAATCCCTGCAAAAGATGGTGGAATATCAAAAAACATATTGGTATAAGTTCGTTCATCACCCCAGCGAACGTTGGGAATCACATATTTCCCTTGTTGTTGCTCATAGTAACCAACAGAACGGCTAACTCCTATATTGGCCAATTGCTCCCATAACGGCATATCACGATAAAGTGAACAGTCAGGAGTTGACATCATTTTGACCTTTGAAAGAAGTGAGTCATAGCTTTGAGGAACAGATACAAAATTCCTAAATATTGGATCCTGTTCATAAAAAACAAGCATATCCAACGGATCAGAGATCTGCTCGATTTTCGAAAAAGGTACTGCCCTCTTTGGAATGATTATCTCTTTTGGAGCCTCTAAGACAGGAATCTCAAGAAGAGATTCAAAATACGCTGTTTCAATGAGTTTTGAATTAAACCCATCATAAAATAGACTATTCATAAATAGCCCTCCTTTCTCCGATGCTTAATCGGAATGTTTATTTATTTCGAAAAACAACAAAGAAAGGCAAATATGATGTATAATTGTTCTGTAGGTATGTGTTATACATGCATATTTGCTAAACACATTGATTGTTGTTGCCGCAACAAATCAGTGTGTTTTTCTTTGTGATGTCAACACGATCAATTTGACCACCTCCCGATAATCGTTTATTGAGCACGTTGATAAACGTGATACTCTTCTGGTGCCAGAAGTTTGATAAGTGGTAGTTCATAATCAAACAACTTCGAACCATACCACTTCATCCTGTTTTTAATATTCGAAGATGCATAAGAAGCCGCAGCAGGACTGACTTTGCAGTGGATAGCAATATCGTTTGGCTCCACTATACCTTTGACAATTAAATAGGGTACAGGACACAAAAAGTATCTTGCAAAATAGTCCGCGAGATCATCCGAGTCTAAATCCTCTTCATTTTCGTTATCGACATAATGCTTTAATTCATGTGCAATCGTAAAACGCATCTCTTCTTTCGTAATTCCAAGATCGTTATAGTAAATCCTAGCTTCGCGTTCACAAGTGCCTCTAACAAAGAAACCTTTGCTTGATCTTTTGTTCAAAAGATCTACCTCATCATCTGTATATTTAGAATATGGAACAAGAGATACACCTAATTTGATACAAATCTTTTTCAACTTCAAAGGAAAAGATATAATATCGTAGTCTATATATATTTGGATAATCTCTTTTGCTACCTCATCATATTCTGGTCCACTTCTCATTTATTTTCTCCTTTCCCAAGAAGAAGCCGAATAAGTTCATTCTTTTCCTCTGGAGACAATTCATTTCCTTTTCTTGCAATTGCAGTCGCAATCGCTTCAAAAGGAGTTTCACTTTTCTGATCATCTTCAAGAAAGAAATCTGGAGAAACATCAAGTGCCTTAGCAATATTAACGATAATATCCATGCGAGGGCTCTTATCTCCTGCCAGATAACGAGAAATAGAACTCTCAGTTATTCTGCTAAGAGATGCTAATTGTTTCTGATTAATTCCTTTAGATTTCATTAATGCTTTCACCTTTTCGTTCCATTCCATACAATCCCTCCGTTGCACAACTCATAGTTCTTCTAGGTCAACATCATTATAATTGCAAATTTGCAATTATGTAATTGCTTTTGCAATTTCTTTTTTGTTGACGTATTTCAATAATCCGCCTAAACTATGTATGCATTATTGAAAAACACTTGTAAGTGGAGGCTTCTCATGGAGATTGCATTAGGTTTTGGTAAAGAAAAGATACCGGTAAATGTTCCGGATAATCAGGTTATGGCCGTACTCACGCCGAATGAAGCCGAGATCGGGCTGACAGGCAGTGACGAAGTCTACCGTTCCATGCGTGAGCCGATCGGCCTTCCGCCTCTTCGCGAAGTCGTAAAGAAAGGCGAGACCGTCGCGATCATCACCTCGGACATTACCCGTCCGATCCCGAGTTATAAAGTTCTTCCGGCTGTGCTCGACGAGCTGACTGCTGCCGGTATCGAAGACAAAGATATCACCATCGTATTCGCACTCGGTTCCCATGGCGGACACACCGAAGAGCGTATGCGTTACATGGTCGGCGACGCCGTATATGACCGCGTCCGCTGCATCGATTCCGATGTCAATGACGCCGTACATGTCGGCACCACTTCCCGCGGCACCCCGGTCGACATCTTCCGCCCTGTCGTAGAAGCAGACCGCCGCATCTGTCTCGGCAACATCGAATATCACTACTTCGCCGGATACAGCGGAGGCTACAAGGCCATCATGCCAGGCGTCTCCACCTGGGATGCCATCCAGCACAACCACAGCGCCATGGTAGAAGAAGCGGCCTGCGCTGGCCGTCTCGAAGGCAATCCGGTCCGTGAAGATATTGAAGAAAGCGGACGCATCCTGGGCGTCGACTATATCGTCAACGTCGTGCTCGATGCCAAGAAAGAAATCATCCGTAGCTTCGCCGGCGACCCGATCCTGGCGCACCGCGAAGGCTGCAAGTTCCTGGATTCTTTCTACAAAGTCAGCATCCCGGAAAAGGCCGACATCGTTGTCGTTTCCGCGGGCGGTTTCCCGAAGGATATCAATATGTATCAGGCGCAAAAAGCACTGGACAATGCGAAGCATGCGGTCAAGGAGGGCGGTATCATCGTCTGGATCGCGTCCTGTAAGGAAGGTCTGGGCGAGCATCACTTTGAGCAGTGGCTCACCGGTCACGAGAAGAGTTCCGATATGATCACGCATATCAAGACTGACTTCGTCCTCGGCGGACACAAGGCTGCAGCTATCGCGATGGTACTGGAAAAGGCCCGTATCTTCTTTGTTTCCGACCTCGAACACGACTTCGTCAAGCGAGTCTTCTTAGAGCCGTATTCCGACATTCAGACCGCAATCGATGCCGCGATTGAAGCTAAAGGAAAAGATGCCAAGATCGTCGTAATGCCTTATGGCGGATCGACACTTCCGAAGGTTGCCGAGTAAAATACCGCATCCATTGATCAGGTAAAACAACAATTAACGAAAGAGGACGTCTGTTAGAAGGCGTCCTCTTTTTCTTTATACTAGTTTCAGTTTTACGTCTACCGACTCGTCATCGCCGATGGTCAATATCGCGTAGCCGCCGCGCCTCAGTGCGCCTCCGTTAATAAACCGGATCCCCTCTTCCGTCTCGTCCACGGCACAGTGAGTATGCCCGTACACCACGATGTCGCAGTGCTTTTCGCGCGCGGTAACGGCAAGGAGCGAATAGCTCGGGCCATGAAAAAGATGCCCATGCGTAAGGAATACCCGATGTGTTTCCGAGATCGGGAAAGCCAGGACCGGTGGCAATTGCGAAGCGGTATGAGTATAAATATCGCAGTTTCCGCAAACCATATACAATTCAAATTTATGGTTTTCTTTGCGTATCACATCCTCGACCTCATGCGTCTCCATCTGAAGATCGCCGGCAATGATAACGCCATCCAGCGGAGATTCCTGCATGACCACATAGCGTAGGTTTTCTTCCCGTCCGTGTATATCCGAACAAATCAGATATTTCTTCATAGGATACACCTCACTCCTTATACATACGCTCCATAAATCGCGGATTCTCAGCTGAAAGAAGGTTTTGAGCCGCCTGATCCGCAAGTTCGATAGTCAACTTCTCATATTCACACTGCAACGCGGAAACCAAAGACATTGAACCTGTATGTCCATGATTCGCGCAGGCACACATATGGCGGCAACGCGGGCGAAGCACGCACTCCGAGCAGTTTTTTTCTTCGATACGCTGCGATTCCAAAGAAGAAAGCTTCTTCTCATCAATGCCTGTTTCCAGGTCACCGACCAGGAAATCATCCCTACCGATAAAATGCGTGCACGGATAAAACTTTCCGTCCACATCCACCATCATCTTATGTCCGCCGAAATGGCAAAGGCGGTTATCCGCGTCTCTTCCACGGATATAATTTCTGATCTTGTTTTCGAAAGGAAGAAACCGGAAAATATCATCTCCCCGATTCCATTTCTCATATAGTTTCTCCACTTTTTCCAGTTCCCGCCTAAGGACAGAAAACCTCTCCTCGGTCCAATCAACACGTTCTCCATGAGCCGGAACCAGGCTTACCGAGCGCACACCCTTTTCCCTGAAGAAGCAAATAGAATCCGCAATCTTATCCGCATGATCCGGATGCACCGTCATCATAATGATCGTTTCCGGGAAAACACGGAGCAACATCTCCAGTTTTCTGTCGACCACTTCGGAAGTAGTCCTTCCGCCACGGTCAACACGAGAAAGATCCTGCGCCAATCCATCGTGTGAAAGTGCCAGCAGGATATGATTCTTCTTGGCAAAAGCAAGAAACTCTTCGTCCAGCAAGAGTCCATTGGTCGTGATCTCGAAGGTGACTTTCATACCGGAGATCGTTCGTGTTTTCTGCTGTGCGTACTGAACCAGAAACTCGATCTCTTTCCGGGCCAGAAGCGGTTCTCCTCCATAAAAGGATATCTGCGCGCTTCCTGTCAACAAGTTATCGATGGCCCGCATCGCTGTTTCTATTGGCATATACTTGTCCTCATGTTTCTGAAGACAATACCTGCAATCAAAATTACACTGGTGAGTCATCACCAGTGTAAGTCTTTGCATCTTCATAGATCCTTGATCCTTCATTCGTATTTCCTTTTCCGTACCTGCAGACAGCTTATGAATCTGTCGTATCGTCTGACTCACATGTCTCGCAAGGAATTTCGCCTTCGATCATGCAATCGTCTGACGGTTCGGTCTCGATCGTTTCTTCGCCCATCAAGACTTCTGTTTCATCTGTCGGCTCAGTCGTAATTTGAACAACATCGCCATCAATCACCATTTCTGTTGTTTCAAAACCGCCGAAATCCAATCCGTTCGCCATTCCACCCAAAAATCCCTTTGTTCTGCCGTTTCCTTCCGAAGTTTTGTCACCACATCCCGTAGCCAGTGACATGGTCGCTGCCAGAGCAGTAACGGCAGCAATCTTTGTTACCGCTGACACCTTGGAAAAATGCTTGACCTGTTCCAATGTCGGATATCCGGGATTCACATTGTTTTTGATCGGCGACTGTTTCATATTCTTGTCCTCCTGATTTCTCTTTCATATATTAGACGAGAAAAAAGAGTGTTTTGTTGCAAAAAAAGTAAAAAGGATCCAAACTTTTCTTTTGTAATATTATAACGCCAAAGCACTTCAGAATAAACTGCCTGTTCTTTTCAGGGAAAGGCCGGAAGGATACCCGGGCTCAGTGTTTCGATTTTATCTGTATCGCCGTACCGGCGCCGATCAGTGCCGCCCATATGAAAAAGGACACCCAGACATTTTCGCACCCTTGCTTCACAACCGGATCCAGGAAGGACGGGAGTTTCTCCCACGAATACAGAAGTCCTGCCGTCGTCACGAAAGCATCGCGGATAATGTCCGCGCCGATTACGGCAGTGATCACTTTAATGGCCGGCTCCTGAAGTATGCAGATCAGAATGCCCACCAGGATACCGATCACCGCAGCGATCAGGCAGATCGCTAAGAATTTCTCCCACTCGGTATTGCCCGGAATATAGGACATCAAAGACGAGATCTGTTTATCCGAGATCAGACTCTGACTGGCTTCCGAAGCCTCTGTCAGTTTCGCCACGGAGTTCGGGGAAAAGGTAATGAAAAGATTCAAGTTTGCCTGCGTCTTCACAATATACAGAACAAACACTTTCATGATCGTATACCAGGTGAAAAAGAAAGAAACAAAGAACAGTGCTTTTTTATAGATCGCATAAGAAAGAAGCCCTAGAAGCACGCCCAGAACGATAGGGAAAGCCATACTCCAGATCTCTTGAAACTCTTTCGGGATCTTCTCGAGAAGAAAGGCCGTGTCCAGAATATTGCCCAACTGGATACCCATAAAGAATCCGGCAACGGCCATAGAAAACCGGAAGAGCCGAAACCCCAGAAAGCAAAGCAGTATGCCCAGTATGAAAGCGGCGATCAATAAGAGATTGTCGATCACGTGCGCCTATCCTCCCAATTCTATTGTTGACTTTTATTATAGTATGCGTTCCTTTTTCCAAATGTAACAAAACGTTTTCAATTGCCCGACACTTTTACTTAAAATTGCCTTGCGATTATCGTTTGACTTTGCGAAAATAGATACAGTACTTCGATTTTAAGAAGATTGGGAGGTTTGAATTATGCTTTACGATAACAAGATCTGGGTAGGCGGCACCACAAATAAGTGCTTTATTGAGCCATCTAAGGCAAATCGTCATGGTCTCATTGCCGGTGCGACCGGTACAGGCAAATCCGTGACGCTCAAAGTCCTGGCTGAGAGTTTCTCGGATATGGGGGTTCCTGTTTTTCTGGCAGATGTAAAAGGTGATATGTCCGGTATCTGCTGCCCTGGTGTTTCCAATGATAATATGACGTCACGCATCGCGAAATTCGGAATCGAGAATTTCGAATATAAAGCATATCCGACCGCTTTCTATGACGTTTTCGGACAGTTGGGCATCCCGCTTCGCACCACTGTTTCAGAACTTGGTCCGATCCTTCTCGGACGTATGCTTGGTCTTTCTGATGTGCAGCGCGCCGTGATGTCCATGGTATTCCGTATTGCTGACGATCAGCAGCTCCTGCTCTATGATCTCAAGGACCTTCGTCTCCTTCTGACATATATCGGTGATCACGCCAGTGAGTACAAGCTCACATACGGCAATATCTCTACTGCTACCATCGGTGCCATCCAGAGAAATCTGGCTCTGCTTTCCGATGAGGGTGCAGAAGCGTTCTTCCAGGAACCGGCCTTCGATATTATGGACTTTGTAAAGACAGATATTAACGGACGCGGCATGATCAACGTTCTCAACGCGACCCAGTTGTTCAACAAGCCTCTTCTCTACTCGACATTTATGCTGTGGCTCTTGAGCGAGCTTTATGAGAATATGCCGGAAGTCGGTGATCTGGACAAGCCGAAGATGGTATTCTTCTTCGATGAGGCCCATCTGCTCTTTAATGAAGCACCTGCTTTCCTGATCGAAAAGGTCGACCAGATCGTTCGTCTGATCCGTTCCAAGGGCATCGGCATTTACTTTATCTCCCAGAGCCCAAGCGATATTCCGGATTCGATCCTTGCCCAGCTTCAGAACCGTATTCAGCATGCACTTCGTGCCTATACACCTGCTGAGCAGAAGAAACTTAAAGCCGCTGCAGAGTCTTTCCGTGCCAACCCTGGTTTCGACACAGAAGCTGCGCTCTCCGAGCTGGCTGTCGGCGAGGCACTCGTTTCTCTTCTGGATGCCAAGGGTACTCCGGGCATCGTAGAGCGTGCTTTCATTCTCCCGCCTCAGAGCTTCATCGGTTCTGCCGGAGATGAGAATATTCTGAAACTTACTCAGCTGAATCCGTTGTACGCGAAGTATAAAGATCCGGTCGATCCGGAATCCGCTTATGAAATCCTGATGCGTAAATATGATCCGAATTATGGTGCACAGGCAGCACCTGTTGCTCCGGCCGCTGATTCCGTTTCGGCTTCCGGCGCACCGGTAGCCGTAGCACCTGTCTTTGACGCAGCGTCTGAAACTGCTCCTGCAGCAGCCCCTGTAGCTGCAGCGGCCGCCGCACCTGTAGCAGCAGCAACCACCGCACCTGCCGCCGTGGCAGCAGATGCCAAGGCAGCGGAGAAAGCACGTGCTGCAGAGATCCGCGATCAGCGTGAAGCAGACCGTCAGGAAGACCGTGAGCGCCGCATCGAAGAAAGAGAGCGTGCTGCGGAGATCCGTGAACAGCGTGAAAGAGACCGCCAGGAAGACCGTGAGCGTCGTGAACTGGAGCGTCAGCAGAAGGCTGAAGAAAAAGCCCGCAAGGAAGCAGAGCGTGCAGAAGCCAAGGCAAAGGCCGAAGCTGAGCGTGCAAAGAAGAACAGTCCTGTAACCAAGATGGTCAACTCTGCCACTACCGCAGCAGGCCGTCAGATCGGTTCTTCCTTGATCCGTGGTATCTTCGGAAGCTTGCTGAAGAAGTAAGATCTGAACAACAGTTAAAAACGATAAGAGGAGTTGCACCATGCAGCTCCTCTTTTTATTTCCGTCAGCATTACCAGTACTGCGCAAGATCTCCGGTAAAATCCCACCCGAAGAAGACCAAGGCAAGATTGCGCAGAACGAAGAACCCGATCACGACAACTAAAATGCCCCACATCTCCCACTGATGCATGATCTTCCATTCTTTTTTCTTTGGGAAAAGCACATTATGCCCAAGCGCCGACCAGATCCGCAAGACCAGCACCGCCGTATAGATCGGGATCGGATTGGAAAGAAGCGACGAGAGGATCTTTCCATGTAACAGATATTGGATCGCACGGGTTCCGCCACATCCTGGGCAGTACAGATGAAATACTTTGGAAAACTCACATCTCCCTTCCTGAAAAGCAAGAGAATCCCTTTTCGGATATAACAACGCGAGGTACAAAAAAGCACCTGCAAGGATCACGGTAGTAATCACCAGTCCGATCTTCGGTGCTTTTTTCTTAGTATTCTGCGAATCCATCAGAAATCAGAAGAAAATGCTGATGGCGCCGACGCCACAGGTAGAGACCATGCATATATAGTCCATCACGATCTGGAAGAAACAGGAGCAGATCCCCAAGATCCATCCGGCCATTCCTAAGGACTTCTTCGTACCATTATTGGCATGTCCGATAATACCCAGAATGATTGCCGCCAGACTTATGAGATAGAGTGGATCAAAAAAGAAACCTAAAACTCCGAAAACGAAAGCCAGAACGCAGACTGCCTCATAGTCGGGGCGTCCGGCATTGGCCATTCTCTGCGCATATTGCTGGCGGTCGTAATCGTTATAAGGAATCCGGTTAGGCTGTTCGAATTGTTGCGAATGCGGACCTTGATTCGACGGAACAGGCAACGGTGCGACAGGCGGCTGGATCGGAGCCGGAGCAGGCTTCACTCCATTCGACTGGGTCGAAGTCGTATTCGTTGACGGAGTAGCCGGTGCCAGGATCGCACCTTGCAGATTATTCCCGCATCTCAAGCAGAACTGGGAACCTTCCGGGTTTTCCTGTTGGCAAAACTTGCAAACTGGCATATTCTCCTCCTTGCGCTTCGCGTATACACTTACGGACGTTTCCTTAGCGGATCCGATGCTCAGATCGTCTCTTATTTGTTGTAGAGTTTCTTCTTCATGTACTCCGGCTCACAAGTAATGTTGATGCCGAGCTTTCGGAATACATTCTCGTCCACGCTCGACAAGATCGTTGTCGAGTGCGCATCACTGTGGCGCAGATTATTGATCTGCTGCATCGCCAGTTCCGCTACCGGGTTCGTCGCCGCACTCATGGCCAGAGCGATCAAAACCTCATCGGTATGCAGTCTCGGGTTACGGTTACCCATATGGTTCACCTTCAGATCCTGGATCGGCTCGATAACATTTGGAGAAATCAACGGGATCTCGTGCTGGATACCGGCCAGTGCTTTGAGCGCATTAAGAAGTGCTGCAGCGGAAGCACCGAGTAATTCTGTATTCTTTCCGGTCACGATCGTGCCGTCCGGAAGTTCCAGCGCGACCGCCGGACCGTGTGTAGATTCTGCTCGAACCATGGCTGCGCCGACGACGCGACGGTCATTGGTCTCGATGCCGGATTTATTCATAAGAAGCTCGATCTTATTTACGTCACTGCCGTCGGAAAGGCCCTGGCGGACTGCGCACTTAGCCTGATAGTAACGGCGGATGATCTCCTGCTTGCTGGCCTCGCGGCATGCCTCATCGTCCTCGATCGCAAAACCTGCCATATTTACGCCCATGTCTGTAGGGCTCTTGTACGGGGACTCGCCGTAGATTTTCTCGAAGATCGCGTTCACGACCGGGAAGATCTCCACGTCACGGTTATAGTTGACCGTCGTTTCACCATACGCTTCAAGATGGAAAGGATCGATCATGTTGACATCGGCGAGGTCTGCGGTTGCTGCTTCATAAGCAATATTGACCGGATGATTGAGCGGGATGCTCCAGATCGGGAAAGTCTCGAACTTCGCATAGCCGGCCTTCACGCCACGGCGGTTCTCGTGATACAGCTGGGAAAGGCATGTCGCCATCTTTCCGGAACCCGGGCCCGGCGCCGTTACGACCACGAGGGAACGTGATGTCTCGATATATTCATTCTTGCCATAACCTTCGTCACTTACGATCAGCGGGACATTGGTCGGGTAACCGGCGATCGGGTAGTGCTTGTAGACCTTGACACCCAGCTGTCTGAGACGCTTGCCGAAATGCTCGGCCAGAGGCTGGTTCGTATATTGTGTTATCGCTACGGATCCGACATAAAGCCCGATCTCGGTAAAAGCATCGATCAGGCGGAGCACTTCCTGATCGTAAGTGATGCCCAGATCACCACGGCGCTTATTCTTCTCGATCGCATCGGCATTGATTGCGATCACGATCTCCACATCATCCTTAAGTTCAAGGAGCATCTTGACCTTACTATCCGGATGGAAGCCCGGAAGTACGCGAGAAGCATGGTAATCGTCAAAAAGCTTTCCGCCAAACTCAAGATACAGTTTTCCACCGAATTGACCGATACGGTCCCGGATCTTCTGCGACTGCATCTGCACATATTTATCGTTATTAAAGCCTACTTTAAACATACATCTCACGCCCCTTGTCATAAAAGAAAAGAGCTTCTCGCGAATAATCTTGAGAAGCTCGTCAGCCTTTTTAACGGCTCTTTGCAATTATAACACATTTTGATATGCTGTCTACATAACAAACCGTCAAAAAGGAGTACTTTTTTATGCGTTTTCTGATTCAAAGAGTTACCTCTGCCAAAGTAGATGTCGAGGGTAAGACCGTGGGGTCCATAGATCGCGGATTTCTCGTATTTATAGGCGTTTGCGCCACTGACACCAAGGAGATTGCGCTGGCCATGGTCAAGAAACTCCTTGGACTTCGCATCTTCCGTGACGAGAACGACAAGACCAATCTGAGCCTGGCCGACGTCAACGGAAGTCTCCTTCTCATCTCCCAGTTCACACTCTATGCAGACTGCCATCACGGCAACCGTCCCTCGTTTATCAACGCGAGCAAGCCCGACCTGGCTAATTCTCTTTATGAGTACATCATCGAGCTCTGCCGAAGCGAGGTACATACTGTGGAGACCGGCATCTTCGGTGCAGACATGGCCGTATCGATCGAAAACGAAGGACCGTTCACGATCTGGCTCGACAGCGAAGAGATTTTGCGTAAAAATTCTCGGAACTAGGTTCTCTGGCTTCGTCCTGCGGAAGCGCTTCTTTCCTATCCTTCTACCTGATAAATGATGATATTCTCTTCCGGGAATGCCTCGACCTGCGTCAGGTTCTCTGCGAAGAACGCAGGGTCGTACTCAAATGTGTACGGTTCGGGCAGTTGTGATTCCAGGTAGTCCGGGCTCGCGATCACATAGTCGATGCCTTCTTTCTTGCAAAGCGCCGTAAAGGCTTCGGCATCGCCACCGCATCCGGACACCAGCTCGCAGTATGACTTCACGCGTTTGAACACATCGTGACCGGCAGACCATGCGTAGTAAGTGTAGCCATAGTATACTCCACGTCCGGAAAGAAAGAACGATGCAAAGTCCCAGTCCGGTGTGAGGAAAACATCATCCGGCCGGGTATTCCGGCAGATCCAATCCACCACTCTCGAGTTATGTTTTATATCTTTATGGCCGGTGTTCATATTGGCATAGACTGCCCACTCAAAAACAGCCGAAAGCGTAAGCGGAACAAGAAGAACTGCCGAAAGGATCTTTCCGATATCCTGTTTCTTTTCTTTCTCCTGTTTCTTTCCTTTTGGATCCCATGCACGAAGGCGTAGCAAAAAGCATGCCACAAATACGTCCATCAGGATGATGGTCGTCTGCACGAATTTATGGTTGGTCAACAATTCCGAAGTCGGCTGGAACACAAAAGCAAAGATCAACGGCATGAGCGATGCGCCCCACAAAGCCAGGAAGAAACCACGATCCTTCTTTTCTTTCCGGCAGACCCAGATGATATACACCAGCGCCAGGATCAGCGTTAATCCGGTGATCGCCACGAGATAGGAGATCACCGCCCAAGGCATACTGCTTGCGCTGTAAAAACCAAGGTGGATCCGCAGTTTGAAGACCTTCTCGACCGCTCCGGAGAAAAGTCTGGTCTGAAGGACCGACGAAAGCACTCCGACGATTGCCAGTATTGCATAGATCAGCCGGTAGTTGCTGAATACCGCCATAAGCGCCAGGATCAGAAGCGCGGATATCATTTCCGAGCCATGAAAGTACGGAAGCGGCACAACGATCAGGAGTGCCAGCGCCAGTGTCCGCCATGGACCGTTCGTTCCGGTACGTACAGGAAGCCAGGACTCTTTTCCGATGAGAAACGTCCGGAGTTTCTTGCCACGCATCTCAGGCGACGCAAGCATCGCACACATTTTCCGCACATACGGTGTAAAAAGCATGACCAGTAATACCACGCAAGCCAGCCCGAACATGAGGTGGCGCTGATTTCCATAGATATTGATCGTCCATACTCCCCAGTCCTCGTAAGGCGTCTTGCCGTAATAGGTCTTGCTCGCCAGCATCTCGGCCAGCGCCCGTGTCAACGAATGGCTCGAGGCGAAATACTCCGCATACTGCATAATGAAGTTAAAAGACGACCGGAAAAGCACCAAAACCGGAGCCAGTACAAACGCCGTGCGCTTCTTTGCCAGAAGTGCAGCCAGACTTCCGGTAAGCATCAAGGTGCTGACCATAGAAAGAATACTGGGAATATTGATCGCCAGATCGATCGGCATGCCGAGATATTCCAGCGTGCCGCAGAAATAGTAGAAGAAAAAATGGTACTGGATACCGTCGGCTGCAAAATGCGGATACTGTGTTGGAAAATTGAATCCGCGTGCAAAAGACGACGTCAGTGCCGTGTACGGTGCCAGGTCGGACATGGCCGCATACCCGGCCTGAAGAGAGTTTCCGGAAAGGCGGTAAGAATCGATCATGAGAAACGAGGCTAGAAGCAAAAACACGCCGATAGAAATTCCGTAGAAGCGGTTATTGGAAACATTGCTCTGATACTTTTCAATCGGAAGCCCGCGCTTTTTGATCCGGATGACATTCACAACCATCCATAGCACAAATACCAGGACCGTGATCTCCATGCCCAGTGCACGGATACCGTCAGAATGTCCGGTACATCTGGCCAGTATATATGTCAGGTAGTAAGAAAACATCGACGTGGAAAGCGTTCCGACCAGAAAACCCGCCGGGATCGTGAATACAAGTTCCGGGAAAAACTCCGGATTGGAAGATGCCGCGATCTCGCTGAAAAAACGACGGATATCCGGGATCATCACATGGATCAGGGATATGCCAAAACCGGTACATACTATCAGATACAGGACAGCAACCACGTTTCTTCTCCACCCTTTCCCACAAATTTCATGTACTATTTAAGCACATATATAGAAATAATGCATTAAGTTGAAATTCAAACTCAGTATGGCTATAATACTTCTACACGCTTCGATCGTTCAACGGATAGGACTGCAGTTTCCGGTACTGCCAATGCGGGTTCGATTCCTGCTCGGAGCGCCATCATTCACACCCCTTTGCTCTTGGCTTCAGACAGTCCTCGGCGCGAGGCGCCAGCGGAACTTGCAGAGCAAAGGGGTGTTCATTTTGCTGGCGGTCCTCCTCTACGTCTTCTTAAGTCTTTCATGTCTGCGTCCTCGGCTTGGGCGGTGTTTCTATTTGAACGTGTAGTATAAATAGTTGCATGCCGTGTTACATGATTGATATAATCAGCGCACTTTCAACTTAAAATGTGCAACAAGGAAGGAAGTGACAGACATGGAATTTGATTGTTATCTGACGAAGGAGAATTACTATTTCCGCTACCGCACCGGCGCGATCATTCTGCGCGGAAAGAAGATGCTTTTTGTGAAGAATTTTCTGGAAGGCTACTACTACATGATCGGCGGCGCAGTACATCTTGGCGAAACATCGAGAGATTGCATCGAGCGCGAGGTTTTCGAAGAGACCGGCGTGAAGTGCAAGGCGATCCGTCCCGGCATCATCTGTGAGAATTTTTTCTCGGGCGACCGTCTCGATGACCGGATCAAAGACAAGTTCTGCCACATCCTGGAATTCTACTACCTGATGGAAGCACCGGAAGGAAGTGCTTTTGCTGAAGAAACCGACACCAACGAAGAGCTGGTGTGGATCGACCTGGACGAAATCGACAACTATGACGTCCGGCCGGTCATGCTGAAAACCAAATTGAAGGAAGCCATCGAAGGCGGCCATGTGCTGCACGTCATCAACGACGACTTCCACCACGTGATCTTGTGAACCACTCCTTGGTCTTTTCTGCAGAAAATATCACCTGTGTCAGACATCCTGCTCCACTGTGCGCTTCGGTGCGGTGGAGTTTTCTGTCTCCAGTCCGCGGATGCTCTTGATCAGATACACACCGGCGGAGATCGCGATGAGGCAGATTCCGGAGATCACGACGACCATGGCGGAGCCGCGTCCGACGCCGCGTCCGGTCAGGTTTCCGAGGATGTCTGCGGAGACGCCGGAAGTCGCGTAGGCAATGACATAGCCGATCTGGGAGATGAAGCCGATCAGGCCCCAGACTCTTCCCTGCACTTCGTCCGGAATGTTGGTCCTGACCAGGTAGTCCAGGCTGTTATTGGAGAACGCGATCGCCGCGAAGAATAAGAATCCAAAAGCACTGATGAGATAGATGTTTTCGAAAAGTCCGTAGCCGATGATGAAAAGCCCGGCGAGCATAAGCGATACACTCAGTACTTTTACGAAACCTTTCTTAATGCCGCGGATACCGAGGACGATTCCGGATACGAGCATGCCGCTGGCGCAGATCGTCTCGGCGATGCCGAGTGTTTTTGCATCGGTGAAAGACAGCACGATGGCTTCCGCGAGGATCTGGAACATACCGATGAAGAGTGTGATCACCGAGGATATGATCACGAGTGCAAAGACGCCTCTCTTCGCACGAAGGATCGTCCAACCTTCTTTCATGCTTGCCAGGAACGGTTTGTCGTCTTCCTTCACTTTCTTTGCGATGCTCTTGCGGATCACGGCCACGCCCGACACTGTCAGGGCGAAAGTGCAGATATCGATCACAAGAAGCAGTTTGACATCACTAAAGCTCAGCAGAAATCCAGCGATGATCGGGGAAAAGAGGTAGCGTGCACTGCCCGCCAGAGATACCAGGCCGCTTGCTTTGGAGAATTCTTCTTTGGTAAGCAGGTCAGTGATCGTCGCGCGGAAGGCGGGCTCGAGCAATGCCGAGAAGCAGCCGCTGATGAACACGCCTATACAGATCTGCCAGAGTTGTGCCTCACCGGTCAGCATGCAGATCAGGATAAAAAGGATACCCATCGCGGACAGTCCGTCTCCGATCATCATGAGGATACGACGGTCATATTTATCGGCAAGCACTCCGGCAGGAACACTCAGGAGCAATGTCGGAAGGAAACCAAGGAGTGTGACCAGCGCCATATTTCCTGCGCTTCCGGTCTTCTGGAAAATATATACACCCAGTCCGAAGCTGGTCAGTCCGCTTCCGATCGAAGAGATCATCGCACCTATCCAAAGGAGCATAAACTTCTTAAAATTCGATCCGTTCTTCATTTTACCTGCCTCCGTTTTTACATCGCGCTTCTTCTGCGTTCCGTCTTACTGTCTACACTATAACAGGCAAATCATTAAACGTTCATTAAATGAAAAAGACCCCAGGGGAGCAGGGTCTTTTTCTGTTAATGAGGGACACATGAGTTGATGTCTCATGAAGTGAAGTTGTTCGTTTCTTTTTTTCGAAAGTTATACGTTCTCGACAGTTCCCAAGAATACAGGAAGTCCGGTTTCTTTATCCACGACCGCATAGGCGAAAGGACGGTCACAGATCACTTTTTTGACATTATCAGGCTCTTCCCTCACACACTCATCTGTCATCACCACAGCCGTGGCAGCTGCTGCAGATGTGCCATTCCGGTTCACATCAATGAAAGTCTTGTGGATCACTTTCGAGATACACGGATTGGAAGTTGCCATATTGCTAAAATCCGCCTTTCTCTCATCAAAAGCATCCTCCATGCCCATGTCATACAAGATCCTTGCCAGTTGCACATCATACTCGCTCTTAAATTCCGGCATACTTGTGGTAACTTCGAATTCCTCACTTCTGCTCTCCCAGAAAGTCCAGTACTCTTCTGGTGTCATGTTGGCGATGAATTCATTGATGTCCATGGCCGTATCATTCGGAAGGATCGTCAGGAAAGCATACTTTCCGTCGTCGTAGTCCTTGAGGAAGCCGGTTGCTTTTTCATTCTGAAGATAGACCGACTCCTTACCGTGGATAAACATGACTTCTCTCTTCTGACCATCTCCACCTGTGAAGACCTGTGTCCAGACATCATCATCCGAATATCCGTTCTTCCACTTTCCGTCAAAAGACACCGCATTGACAAGAACCATAAGGTCATCGGGAGTTAATTCGTCCAGAAGATCCGTGATACGGCCATTGGTCTTTTCTGCCACCCATTTGTTAATAGCACTAACACCCTCGGGGCCAAATGCAACAGCCTTGGAGCCGGCATCAAAGTTCTTCTCTATATACTCCAGATAATCCTGGTACACACGAGCTGTCTTACTCTCGTTGATCCAAACAGAATTGGCGATCTTCAGAGAATCATTCTTTAATCTGTTCATTCTTTCGACCGCAAATCGCAACGCCTCATAATTATCCGCGCCCGGAACCATCGTCTGCGTCATCTGTGCAAGCGTCTCACCATCTGCTCCACATGCCGCCATTTCCAATGCAAACAAGATCGAGTCTGCCGAGATCATCATATTCTTATTTTTGGCCAGACCGGCACAATTCTTCATGACGCCAAATACAAACTGTGAATAAGCCTTTTTGAGTTCCTCGTCACTCATTGCCTTTTTCCCGGATTGCAGATTTTTCAGCTCAAAAAGCGCCTGCTTGCCGTTCTCTCTTTTTACCGCACCGGCCATGGCCGATACAGCAGGCTCCTGTGAAGCAGGGGTTTCCACATTCTTTTTGCATCCTGTCGGCAAAGCCATCAGCATTCCCGCAATCAATAATCCTGCTACTATTTTTTTCATCGTAAAGATCCTCGCTTTCCTAACTCAAGCTTTCATTTTTTCTATCGGCAAATTCTCCTCAAAAGCCGTTCTGAATATTAGACGAGACAGATTTCCGTTCTGTTGCAAAATCGGAAAAAAGTTTCTTCCCCCTCCTTCTCTATGGTAGAATCAATGCATATCTTATTAAGGTGTACATATATATGAAGACAAGATACGATTGTTTGATCATTGACGATGAGCAGGTGCTCGCAGACAACACATGCGAGTACTTTAATATGTTTGAAGTAAAGACGAAGGCAGTCTACAGCAAGGCGGAAGCCCTTGCATTTTTAGAAGAAAATGATGTTTCCCTGATCCTTCTGGATATCAACCTTGGTGACGGCAGCGGCTTCGAGCTCTGCAAGCACCTCCGTCAGACCGTGAATATTCCGATCCTTTTCGTTTCCGCAAGAAATACAGATGACGACAAGATCATCGCACTCAATATCGGTGGCGACGATTATATTGAGAAACCATATTCCCTCGGCGTCATGCTGGCCAAGGTAAAAGTCATGCTCCGTCGTTTCTCTCCGGCTGAAGAAAAGAGCGTTCCTTCTGTTTTCGAAGATGGTTCCCTGAAGATCGATATGCAGAACAAGATCGTGTCCGTGGGCGGCGAGACGAAGCGTCTCACGAGTATGGAGTACTCGCTTCTTTGTTATCTTGTGGAGAACAAAAACCGTCTCATCACGAAGGCAGAGCTTTTCGATAATGTATGGAAAGATAAGTTCACTTCCGATGGCACACTGAATGTGCATATCCGGAAATTAAGAGAAGCCATCGAGGAGGACCCGAAGAATCCGGTCCGCATCCAGACAGTATGGAAAGAGGGATATAAATACGTCACAGGGGGCGGCAAATGAGAAAAAATCTCTTCATCTTTCTCATCATTCTCACCTTCCTGATCGAGGGTGCGGCCAGCCTGTTTTTTCTTCTGAAGACGCGGAACACCGAGCAGGACACCGTCCTGATCAACGATTGTGTTAAGACTCTGGAAGAAAACTTCGGGCATGAAGAGAACTACTCGGACAAACTGACATATTCCGTCATCGATCTTGACGGAAAACTTCTCTATTCAAACCGGGAAGGCGTCTCCACCACGGTCAACGAAGCCATCAAGAACAATGACACGATCCTGGACTTCTATCAGAACGGCGAGGTCGCCGGGAAAGTGCTTTTCCGGAATGAAACGCAGAAACAGATCCGGAACTGGCAGCGCTCGATCGCCGTCACGGTGCTTGTATGTACGCTGGTGCAGGCGTTGCTGCTGATTTCCTATGCGCTGTATCTTCGAAAGACCATTATCCGACCGTTTGAAGATCTGTCGCATTTTGCCGAACGGGTCGCCGGCGGGGATCTTGAAGTGCCGCTCGACATGGATAAAGGACACACTTTCGGAAGTTTCACCGAAGCTTTTGACCTGATGCGTACGGAACTTCGGAAATCCCGCGCTGCGGAAAAAGCAGCCTACGATGCCAAGAAAGAAATGGTCGCGCAGCTGTCCCACGACATCAAGACACCGGTCGCTTCCATCAAGTCCGCCTCCGAATTCGGCTACGAACTGGCCAAGGAAGAGAAGGTCAAGGAGCGCTTCAACCTCATCAATTTCAAAGCTGATGAGTTGACAGTCCTGGTGGATAATCTCTTTGTCGAGAGCGTCAAGGATGCATCCGAGATCAAGGTCAGCCCGAGAGAAAACGATTCGGAAACTGTGCGGGAAGCGATCCTTCATGCGGATTATCTGAATCGTGCCGGCGATTTTACGATTCCGGAATGCAAAGTCTTTACCGATAAACTCCGCCTGCAGCAGGCATTCGATAATGTATTTATCAATTCCTACAAGTACGCAGACACGAAGATCGAAGTCAGCGCAAAACTGGAAGACGGGTATCTCAAGGTAACCGTGCGGGATTTCGGTCCGGGCGTTACCGACGAAGAAGTCGCCGTCCTGAAAGAAAAGTATAAGCGCGGCGCCAACAGCGAAGGCAAAGAAGGAGCCGGCATCGGTCTGTACCTCACTTCCTATTTCCTGAAAGAAATGGATGGCGAGATCTATGTCACGAATGAGGACCCCGGGCTTGCCGTTCTCTTTCTGATCCGCACGGTTTGAGATACGGACAGTGCTTTTTCGGAATTAAGAAAGATTTAAGGGTTCCTTAAAGGCACTTAAGACTTGAAAAAGTATCATAGTGCCATAAGGAGGCGGAAAGCTATGAACGAAATAATCAAAACACAGAAACTTTGCAAGACTTTTTCCAACGGTGGAGTACAGCAGCATGTGCTCCGTAATATCGATCTTTCTATCTACGAAGGTGATTTCACCGTCATCATGGGCGCCAGCGGCGCAGGTAAGTCCACACTGCTTTATGCACTGTCCGGCATGGATAAGCCCTCTCTCGGCGATGTAAACTTCGCCGGCAAGAATATCACGAAAGGCACACCGGATGAGCTGGCGCTTTTCAGAAGAAAGAACTGCGGATTTGTTTTCCAGCAGACTTACCTGGTCGATTCCATGAGTGTTCTGGATAATGTCCTGGCTGCCGCTCTTCTGGTAGAAAAGAGCAAGAAGAAAGCTGCGGCCAAGGCCAAGGAAGTCCTGCGGTCCGTAGACATTGAGGAGACACTCTGGAATAAGTTCCCGACACAGATCAGCGGCGGTGAAGCACAGAGAGTCGGCATCGCCAGAGCCCTCATCAACGACCCGAAGCTGGTCTTCGCCGATGAGCCGACAGGTGCGCTCAACTCCACAACAGGTAAGGATGTCCTCGATGTTCTTACGAAAGCAAACGAAAACGGCCAGTCCATCGTTATGGTCACTCACGATATCACTTCCGCACGCCGCGGCAACCGCATCCTCTATGTCAAGGACGGCGAGATCGCAGGCGAGTGCCAGCTCGGAAAATACGTTTCCGGCGACAAGGAAAGACATCTGAAACTTCGTGATTTCTTAGGCGGAATGGGGTGGTGACCATGACAAAAGAAAAACTTCTCGCAGGATCGCACTTCCGCAAGAATAAGGGAAGCTCGATCGGTATCTTCCTTCTGATGTTTCTCTCATCGATGCTCCTTTCCCTGGCCATGATCCTCTTTACCGACACTTATCCGACTGCCCAAAACGAGGCCAAGCGCCTCAACTCCGGTGACGGCCAGCTGACTTTCACGAGCAGTACGATCGACGAAACAAATCCGGATCTTCAGGAATTGTTTAACAGTAACACCACTTCTTACGATGTGGCAAAAGCACTGAGTTTTATTAATACGAACGTTCCTTTTGTAAATGGTGAAGTCATTCTCCGACTTCAGGTCGAGACTCTTGATACCCTCTCCAAAAAGCAGATGGCTAAAACCGAGATCCTCGATGGAGATACTTCGATCACATCGGACTATATCTATGTTCCGTATCAGTTCAAAACATCAGGTGGTTTTTCTGTCGGAGACGATTATTCTCTTACACTCCTCGGTAACAAATACCAGTTCAAGATCAAAGGATTCCTCAATACCGTATATGGCGGCTGCAATAACGGTGGTGTTTTCGAGATGGTCGTATCTCCGGAAACCTACGCGGATCTTCTCTCCAAGATTGGAGATACAGGAGAAAGCTCTATCATCACCTATGAATTAAAAGACGACGTGAAGCCGAGTGCTTTCCGTATCCGCACATTGAATACTCTGAAGACACTTGATCCTTCTGCCGATGTCAGACTGGAACCACTCACAGAAGTAATGAGCGGAAGAACCTTCATGTCCCTGATTATCGCCGGTTCTTTTCTCGCCGTGACCATGATCGTCATGATCGTTATCGTTCTGATGATCATCAACAGCATCAGCAACTACATCAAAGAGAACATGAAGACCATCGGTGCCCTGAAGGCAATCGGTTATACCGGAAAAAATATCAAGGTTTCTCTTCTTCTGATGTTCGTCTCTCTGGCATTTTTCGCAGCAGTGCTTGGTGTTGCCGGCTCTTACCTGATCGCCGGTCCGATCGCAAGCGTTGTTATTGCACAGATGGGTGTACCGTACACCGTATCCTTCAGCTTGATCTCCACGATCGTTGCATTTACAACAGTACTTCTGATCACAGTGCTTTTCACTCTGCTTTCTCTTCGCAAAATCAATAAGATCCAGCCGATCGTCGCACTTCGCGAAGGAACAGACAGCCATAACTTCAAGCGCAATCCGGTCAGACTCGACAAGTCTTTCCTCGGTCTTAATGCAAGCCTGTCGATGAAGACGATGCTCCATAACAAAAGACAGAACATCATCACGTTCTTCGTCACCGGATTCCTGGTATTCCTCTGCGTGATCGCGCTCCTGATGTTCGAAAACTTCAACAGAAAGCCGAACCTGAATCTTCTGGCCAATGAGATCTGCGATGGCATGATCCTTTTTGACAAAGACACCAAAACCGAAGGTGAAGCATTTCTCGCAAGCCTGGAAGGCGTATCAAATATTAGAAGAGCCTACGACGATACTCTCTACGTCGGTGAGGAAAATTCTCTGTGGATGGAAGCTTATGAAGATCCGAATACGAAGAATAATACTGACATCTGCTATAAGGGAAGACTTCCGCAGCACGATAACGAGATCAATATCAGTGGTCATTTCGGAAAGAACGAAGGATACAAGATCGGTGACGAGATCACGCTCACACTGGGGGAAAATTCTTATACATATCTCATCACAGGATTTATCCAGACCACAAATAATGGTGGTGGCGAATGTATCCTGACTGAAGCCGGATACTCCCACCTGGTGGACACATCCGAAAAGATCGGCATCTACTACTTCGATACTGAAAAAGATGAACAGATCGATCCTGCACTCGATGCATGCAAAGCAAAATTCGGTGATGGCGTGACCTCTGCCGCGAACTTCATTGATGTCATCGAAGCGAACATGGCTACTTTCCGTGGAATTGCCACATTGATGCTGATTATGGTAGCGACGATCTCCGGACTTGTGATCCTTCTGGTACTCTACCTCCTGATCCGTTCCCTGATCTTCAGCAAGCGTAAGGACTACGGTATCTACAAAGCCATCGGTTACACCAGCAAGAGTCTGATCCTTCAGACAGCAGGCAGCTTCATGCCGGCCATCATCCTGTCAGTTGTGATCTACTCGATCGTCTCCTACTTCATGGCTAACCCGTACATGGAACTCATCATGATCAACTTCGGTCTGATGAAGTGCACCTTCAGCATTCCGATCCCGGGTGTCATCATCATCGGTGCATCCATGATCCTCCTCTCTTTCCTCTTCGCTGTACTGCAGGCAAGAAGAATCAAGAATGTAGAACCGTACAAGATGTTAATCGCTGAATAATCAGAACTCGGTCTTTCGGATGCACCTGACACAGCAGATTCCACCACGACCGGAGATCCTTGCATCACCGTCCTCTTCAAATAAATCATGTCAAAGGCGCTGTTTCAAAACAAATGAGGCAGCGCCTTTTCAAAGTGGCGATTCTTGGTTGGATAACCGATAAATTTGTCGTTCGATGAACCCAGGATCGATGGGTAAGTGATAATATAGAAGTCGTGAAGAAACAGTGTAAGAAAAATTTTTCGAAATATGTGTCACATTTTTCGATACCCACCTGTATATATAGGGTGAAAGGCGGAAAGCCTAAACGCGTTCCTGTCGGCTTTGATTTCTTGTCTGTATCTAGTTAGGAGCATGATATAATAAAATCATGGGAATATGTGAAGACAGGTCTGAATATGATTAGTAAAAGACTCATTAATACAATCCTTGTTGCTATAGTAGCATTTTTATGCTTGTCGTTTCTGATAGGCTGCACTCCCAAGGAGGGGACAGAGTTTGATATTAACAATCGTGAGACAAAGGCTTATTCAGATGAAGAGTTAAAAGAGTTTATGCAGTACTACATCTCTGAAAAGAAAGCTCATCCGGGTGATGAAAAACACTGGAGTAGGAAGATTATGTTTATTGGATTAAATGAGAGGGAGCACTGCCTTGATATAACTGTCATCGATTGTGATGAAGAAATCATGAAAGAAGTGATAGCAAATCTCAAGGATTATCCCGCGAATATTCATATTACCGATCATTATATTGTAGAAGCTGGTTATGAAACTAGAGAGGAACATATATATAAAAGGCATGACGATGGGACTATTGAAGAATACCATTATCGGGCACGTGAGAATGACGCATAGAAGGAAGTGAATCTTTTCCGCCCAGGCTTCTTAAATCGTCTCATCCACATACTCGATCAGCATATCCGGAATGTACTGATAGTGGTGACTCTTATAGAGTTTGGATGCAGCCATCGGAGAAGACGGATCGCAGTGCGCATTGACCCTTTCTTCCAGATGCGCGATCGCGTCCAGTGTGGAGTCATTTTCGCCGAAGTATTCCTGGTAATCCTCATTCTCATCCGTGCCTCCGGTGATGAGGATCTTCTTGTTCATGGTCTGGTTTCTCTCGAAGTATCCGTAGTCGTTTTTCTGTTCGGAAAAGTCATCCATCTCCGTGGAATAAGGAGACCAGAACGCCGGACTTCCGATAATGTATTTTCCGAAAGGCTGGTTCTCATAGCGATCGGAATTGAAGGCCGCGTAGTGGGCGAACACACCGCCTAACGAGTGCCCGAAAAGAGTCGAGTTTTCAAAATCGATACTGTACTTTTCGCCAAGATACGGCATAAGATCATCGGTGATGAAATCCAGAAACTTATCCTTTCCTTCACAGAATAATGCCGAGCGTTCCATATTGTCCGAGTTACTGATCGTATAGTCCTGTCCGATGGAGATCAGTATCTGCGGCTTCGCACGTCCTTCTTCCATCTCCTTGAGAAGTTTCGCGATATCGTTGAAGCGCCAGACCGCATCTGTCAAAACCAGGGCCGGCAAGACATCTTTTTCATTCTCATAACCTTTCGGCAATGCGACATGCACGATTAGAGTCCGGTCCAGTTGTTCGTCATAGATGTGATATTCCGTGACCTGATCCTTGATGGCAGCAACCGCATCCCGGTCCAGTTCCCAGGAACAATCCAGACCTTCTTCAAGGATCCTGACATTGTCCCAATATTCATCGAAGGCTTTCAAGGTCGTATTCCTGGGCATGGTCTTATATTCACCACTCATCATGGCCTCGAATATGCGGATGATGTCCGCCTTCATCTGCTCCGTATCGGAAGTGGATACGGATGTCTTCACGTATTCATAGTCTTTCCCCTCGTACATTTCCAGAAGATCCGGGAGAAGAGAAAGAAACTCATCGTAGTTGTTATACTCTTTTGTGACAAACTCCGTTCCTCCCCATACGGAATAATATCCCTTCCCTTTATTGTATTTATATTCGGGAAGCAGCCTGTCGTAGAAACGTCCGTCCACTACTGCACCATACACGAGGTGCGTATCGTTTTTGATGTTTTGTTCCTTGATTTCTTCGAGTTCTTTCTCGGTATATCCCATCTGAATATAGTCTTCCCGATTCTCGTCTATTTCCTGATTCAGATCTTCCGGTCCCCAGATCTCGAAATACACCCCATCCGTGTATTCTTCGGAAATGACATACGGATCTTTTTTCGCCGCTTCCGCCCATGGCTCATCGAGAAGCGTCAGAGGTCCTTCTTTGATCGAAGCACGCTCCTTCTCCGTCATGTGACCGGTAAGCCGGACCAGTGCTTTTTCCGTATTGGAAATACTTGCCCCGGCAACGGCGCTTTCTTGTGTCGTTTCTTCAGCAAAAGCACTTGCCGTTGTCGTGCCTTCGGTCTCCTTCTTGCTGCATGCGGCAACGCTTGGTGTCAGAAGCGCAATACAGATCGCCGTCAGAATAATTCTGCTTATTTTCTTCATAATGGATCGACCATCCCTTCATTTGTTTCTAAAGAGATGGTATCACCCTAAAAAGGATCTCTTAGGGAGCTTTTATGGATTTTGTGTGGAGTAGTTCCCGTACAGATCAGTTCACGATCACCGATGAATAGGCATTCAATTGTTCTCCTGTATGTGCATCGACATACACGAACTCCGATTTTTTATTCTTGTGTCCGCAATACACCAGATATATCTCGCCGTCGTTCTCCCAGATGGTCAGATCGGCGTACTCAAGATCATAGGCTTCGATGGCCTCTTCTTCCGTAATATCCGGCTTGACCGAGAAGTCGGAAGGAATATCCAGGACATGACACTTGATGGTCGTCGTTCTTCTCCAATTGCAGACGATAACATTCAACGATGCGTCTTTTACCTTCACGCCCTTGAAGTACTGGTCGAAATCATACCTGTCCATCACATCTTCGCAGAACATCTTCTCGAACTGAAGCTGCTTGACTTCGTTCTCGATATGCAGGACCTGCTCCACGGACTTGATGCAAAAGAATGCTTCCCTCGGCGTTTCCGCGATCGGTTCCGAGATCTCGCCGGACAGATCGTAATCTTTCCAGAGGCCTTCACATTCGTCATACAGTTCGACCTCCTCCGGATTCGCGGCAAAAAAGACCAGATCCGGGATCGTCGTAAAGATGTACCATCCGCCGTCGGTATCCTGCAGTTTTTCGTTATACTCCCATATCGAAGGCTCGCCATAGTCATCCAGAAGCGGCATTTCATCCGCCGTAAATCCGTCATACATATCTCTCGCCACGCGGAGTTTATAGTGGAGTTTCAGTGTTCCTTCGCTATCGGAAAAAGCGCCTTCCAGTAACACGAAGAGGCTTCTGTCATGTGGTCGGTGAACGGTTCCGTCCGATTCGATCACAGACTCATCCGAACTTTTCCAGGTAACGGTATAGCCGTTGAATTCAGAAGGAAGCGAAAGGTCATGTGTGATGTCCGCCCATTCTTCGTCAGTGATAGCGTTAAAGCACTCTCTGCTGGCCTCGTACATACCTAAGTCGACCCGGCCGATCTCTTCATAATCATATCCCTGCAAAAAGATCGGATACGGTCCACTGGTATAGTCCTCAAGAGGTATCTCTTCTTCAAAAGGGCCATACGAGAGAGTGAGCATTTTCCTCTCTCCGCTGCCGGTTGTTTCCTCGGTTTCCGTAGTCGTAGTCGGTGCGGAAGTTTGCCGCGTCGTCGGCACGGTCGTTTGTCTTGTCGTTTCTCTCGTCGTTGTTTGTTCGACTGTCGGTATTTTCTTCTTGCTCCTGGTCGTACAAGCAGTGGATGTTCCTAAAAGAATGAGCGCCAGACTTCCTGCCAATACCCTTTTCATATTCCCTCTCCCTTATCCAACATCGATTTCTCGTGTTCACTGATACTATAACATATGACAGATCAGAGGGACGTTTTGTTACGTACTATCCTTTGGCCGCATACGGGATCTCAATCGTTGCCAGCACATCTTTTCCATCGTTTTCGAGACGGCAGGAACCGCCTTGTTTTTCTATGATCAGCCGCGCCAGGTAAAGACCTAATCCGGATCCGCCGCTTCTTCTGCTTCTGGATTTGTCCGTCCTGTAAAACGGCTCGAAAAGATGGGCGAGTTCCGTCTCATCGATATACGCGTCCGTATTCCGTATCGTCACGCGGACCAGCTTGTCTTCGACATTTTCCGCATCAACGAAAACAGTGGCACCTCCTTCGGAATAGAAAGCCGCATTGCTCAAAAATGCACCGATGGCGATGGACGTCAGGTCTTTATTTCCTTCGAAGATAAGATCGTTTTCGATCTGCAGTTCCATCTTGATCCCGCGCGCGGAGAAAAGCTCTTCGCACTCTTCCATCTTTTCTTCCAGAAGCTGTGCCATATCTGTCCGGGAAGTAGTGATCTCACGTCCCGACTGCATTTTTGATGCAGTGAGGATCTCGTTGATCAGGCTCTCCATCCTTTTGACGGTACCCAGGGAACGTGCAAGGTATTCGTCTCTGTCCGAATACGGACCGACACCATCGAGCATACCACGGATCTGCCCTTCCAGCACCGTCACCGGCGTTTTCAGTTCGTGTGATGCTGCAGCAAAGAACATATCTTTCTGGCTTTCCAGTTCCACCCGGCGAGTCACCTCTTCATTCAGTTCCTCATTCTTATGCTGAAGGTCACGAATCTTCTCGTCGAGTGTTTCCGCCATACTGTCCAGATCCCGGCCAAGATCTCCGATCTCGTCCTGTCTTTTCGGGTTGCATTTACGCGAGAAATCCATCCGGGCCATCGCATGTGAAACATCGCTCAGCTGCTTGACCGGCTTGGCAAACAGGATCGTGTAGATATAAGCGCAAAGAAGCGACACGATCAATACGATCACGAGAAGAAACGGCAGTGTCTTCGTAATGGATGCAGTCATAGGATTTGTCCGGTCCGCGTATATGATATATTCCAGTGAATAGCTTTTTCTTGCGTTCGCAAAATGGAATATACCGATGCCACTGTATTTGTAATCATCCGCATACTTTTCCCGGATCTCCCGGAGTTTGGAATATGTATTGATCGCGTACACAGAATCTAAAGGATAAAGCGTCCGTTCCTCCCAGATCCCGTCGCCCTGGTAAAACACGACTTGTGCACCGGTCCGATGAGCAAAATCATCGATAGGAGCCACCGCATCTTCTTTTTTGGTATTTCCAAGTGTGTCGACCAGTTCCTCAAAAGCTCTCTCGGCTTCTTGCTTCTGCACCTCGCTGTAGCTACGCGGAGTCGCCTGATAGAGCGCCCCGATGATCAGCGCGCCGAAGACGAGCTGGGTGAGAAACGTGATCAGAAACACTTTTACTGACAGTCGGTCAAAGATCTTCTTTGGCAACTTTATACCCCCGTCCTCTCACCGTCTCGATGCAGTTTCCGGCATCTCCCAGTTTGTGCCGCAGATTCTTGATATGGCTATCCACGATGCGTTCATCCACAAATGAATTGTAATCCCAAAGCATATCCAGAAGCATCTCACGTGTATACACACGTCCGGGGTTCTTAAGGAGAAGCGCCAGCAGATCGAATTCTCTCGAAGTGAGCTCTACACGATTCCCTGACACCAGAACCTCCATCGTATCGGCACACATGGAAATATCTCCGTAGACGAGCGTGGAGAGTGACTGCGAAGAATGGGATCCTTCCCGACGAAGGACCGCGCGAACTTTTCTCAGAAAGACCGGCATGGAAAAGGGCTTGGTCACGTAGTCATCCGCCATCGAATCATAGCCTTTCAGAAGATCCTTCTCCTCTCCCAGGGCAGAAAGAAAGATCACCGGCACATCCGACTGTTTCTTGATCACTTCGCACACGCCGTATCCATCGATCTTCGGGATCATGATGTCCAGTATCACGAGCGAAAATTCTTCTTTTGAAAACAATGACAATGCTGCCACGCCATCCTCGGCTGACGCCACATCGTACCCCTCGTGCCTCAGGTAACTGACGAGGAGTTCTCGAATATCAGGTTCATCTTCCACAACAAGTATCTTTTTCATGCTTACATTATAAATCACGATTGTGGATTTTGTATGGAGCATTCCTTGTTCCGCTCATATCCTGAAATAGCGGTAAAGAATATGCTATAATCGAAGCGTCTGCGGAAGGCCGCAAATACTTTTTCGTATGAAACATAGGTAAGGGGACAAAATGGGCGAAGGAACTGCATTGAAGAAAAACGGAAAAACATTACAACCTGGTAAGGATCGGCTCTATCCTTCGATGATCTTTATTCTTCTTTTCATCTTAACTTTTTGCCTCTCTCCCTTCTCTCCTCTCTACCGGTACAACTTCAGTCCGGACGAAGTCTGCTACAAGACCATCAGCCTCGGCCTTCTCGAGGGGAAAGCACCGTATCGGGATCTTTTCGATCATAAGGGACCTCTTTCCTATCTGATCTATTCTTTTGGTTTTCTCATTTCCGGCAAAGCCAACTGGGGCGCATGGATCGTCACCTATCTTTGCAATGCCGTCGCTTACTTTTTCACTTACAAGACCATGCGTCTGTTCCGTGACAAAGAGCACTCTTTCCTTACGACTCTCCTTCTTATGGTCGTCTGCGGGTTCTGTCTGGAGAATGTTCTCTCCAATCTTTCCAAGCCGGAGAACATGCTTCTTGCCCCGCTTATGGTGTCCACCTATTTTTTCCTGAAGGAGTGCTTCAAGCACGAAGGCAACAAATTCGAGCACATTTCCCACCGCTCTATGTTCATCATCGGGCTGATGTGCGGCGCGGTATTCATGATCAAACTTAATGTCTGCATGCTCTACTTCGCCTTTATCGGATGCTACTTCTTGTGGCTTCTGATCAAGAAACAATTTCGTTTCTTCTTTATCAATACCGGCGTATTCCTTGGCGGTATCGCCGCTGTCTGCACGCCGATCGTGATCTTCCTTGCCTGCATTCGCGATCTTCGCGAGTTCATCGATGTCTACTTCATTTTCAATCTCAATTATTCCCAGGAAGGCGACGGGCTTTTCTATCTGACCAAGATCGTCCTGACAGTTCCCGGAAAGATCACCATCACACTCCTTCTTTTGATCACGATCCTTGCGGTCATCCGTGATCATCTGAAAAAAGAACTGAACAAGCAGCGGATCATCATGCTCGTTCTGGCCGCTCTTGTTTTCACCGTATTGACCATGCCTCTGGTATGCACCTATTTTTATATCGTATTTCTTCCTTTCTATCTTTACGGCGCAGATTGTCTGGCTTCCATCTTCATGCTTCTGGCCAAGGACGAAGTCAGCAGAAAGCAGATCCCTGTCATGATCTATATCATTTTTTCGATCTCCATTATCTTTCAGATCATCATCGCACCTTACGTTCCCTGGAAGAAAACAGACGAAGAACGACTGGTGGAAGCATACGGAAAATCTCATCCTGACGCTTCGGTCCTGTATTTCGACCGGATCTGCGCAGAAATGTTCAGCGATTATATTCCTGCCATACCGGAATTCAGGCAATTCTATGTACCGCCGGCCAGCAATGCGGATATGATCGAAGAACAAAAGAGACTGATCTCCACCCATCAGGCAGAAGTCGTCGTCTTCTCCAGCAGCACAAACGAGAGCCGGGATGCTTCCTTCCATGAATTCATGAAGAATAATAACTACTCTCAGTACGTCGCCATCGCAGAAAATCCCGGCGTGGAGAATTCCTCTTACTTCTTCATGTATGTGCTCAACGAAGGGTAGGATGTGATATAATTTTTCTGTCAACTGATTCGTTTTTCGGAGGTAAAAGCCATGCAACAAGATATTCGTTTCTCTACTGTCGTTCCTTTTGAAGACACCAAGTATCGCTTCATCTATCTGAATATCGGTGGAAACATGACCATAGAGGCAGACGATTCCAATACCGCCGCTGCTTCCATCTCTGAGAACACGGCGAAGATGGCCATCAACGATGCCGTAATGGGTATTAAGAATGAGAGTTATGAAAACTTCGCCTCGCATAACGGAGCCATCGTTGAAGCTTTGAATAATAATCTGAGGGCAAAAAATATCACACTGCTTTCCATCTCTTTTGATGCCGTCACCCCGGATGAACAAAGCCAGGCCCGCATGAAGCAGATCGACAGCCAACCGGCAATTCCTGTAGCACCTGCTGCTCCTGTTGCACCTACTTCACCTGTTGCTCCGTCAGCATCAGTTGCTCCTGCAGCTCCATCTGCCCCCGCTGCCCCGGCATTGAATCTCATGAAGTTCTGCGGACAGTGCGGTGCACCCGGCAACGGCAAGAAATTCTGCACAAATTGCGGCAATTCTTTGATCAAAGCCTGACGCAAAGGCAGTTATTTCAGCTTATCCCGATTCTTTAACTTTTCTTTGCTTTTTCTTGAAGCATACTTTATTTGCGCCGTTTATTATGGAATCATCAAAAGAAAAGCGAGGACTCCACGATGAGCATCAGCACACAGATCGAGAATGAGAACATGGTCGATTTCGCGAAAATAGCAAAAGCAACATCTATGAATGCAGAAACTCCCAAAGAAAACCTCGGTGTTCATATGCAGATCGTAAAAGACTATGAGTTGATGACGATCAGTAAGAAGCGGATCGTAAGAGAAGACTTCCCTAATCAGTTGGACTTCAGCTTTTCCCAAAAGAGAGAGATCATCACCTGCGGTCAGCAGGCTCTCCTTTCCAATGGCCTGGTTTTTGCCTACAGAAAGAATAAAGTTATCACCGCCGTTTTCATCGTAGAAAAGAATGTGTCCAGTTACGACTGCAACCACATGTACATTTCCCCTGAAGTGTCTGAGCCGGATGCAGATGACATGAAAAAAGATATCCGTCGCCAGATCTCCCTTCTGGTGTACTATGCGAACTTTACTAAGGGTTTTTTTGCCGGAGATCCTGTTCCGATGATTGAAAAAGAGAAGCGCACATACGCATGGGGAATCGCCCTGCTGGTCGGTTTGTTGTTTGCGATCTGCATGCATTTGCTGACTCAGAGTCTCCCGATCAGTTTTTTCACCGGACTTGCCCAGACTGCCTTCTGGTTTTGCATCTTAAATAACCGTCTTGTTTATAATGATACATTTACTTCTTCTGACGAAGATCAGGTATAATCTTATATAGATGAAAGAAGGAGGTTCTTTCCTGTGGGATATATCTTGGATCTGCGCAAAGAATTGGGGCACCGCCCTTTGATCATGACCTGTGCCGGCGTATTGTTTCTTAATGATAAGAACGAGCTTCTTCTTCAGAAGCGTGCCGATAACCAGTGCTGGGCTTATCCGGCCGGATCCATGGAACTGGGAGAAACCTTCGAAGAATGTGCGAAGCGGGAAGCTTTTGAAGAGTCCGGTCTGATCTGCGATGAGCTCGTATACTTCACACATGTTTCAGGGAACCACTTTGTCTATCCGAACGGAGACGAGATCTACAGCGCCGCCGTAATCTTTCTTTGCCGCCGTTTTCATGGAGAAATGCGCATACAGGAAGAAGAGGTCATCGAGCAGCGCTTCTTCTCCTTCGACGCGCTGCCGGACAACCTCTCCTCTACTAACCGCAGCACCATTATGAAGCTACGGGATCATTTACTTTCCGAGTGATCAACTCAGTATCTCTTTGAGTTTCCACCTTGTATTGTCCACTGCCAGACTATAACCACAATAACTGCAGCATCCCTTCTCATCCGGTAGGAACGGCACGCCGCAAGACGGACAGGATCTGTTTTGGAACATTTCTCCTTTCGACTTTATGCGATTCGGATACCGCGCACGGACCATACGAAGTTTCATCTTCTTTTCCGAATAAAGGATCTGTCCGTCAGTATCCACCGTTCGTGTTCCCACTAAAACAGATGCAGTAATAAACGTCTCATCTTCTGTATTGTCCACCTTGTTGTACTTGATATTTCCCAGCCACAGATCGAGTGTATTCTCCCGGTCGGCTTTGTTCCATAGTTCCTCAAGTATCGAACTTCTAAACAGGTTTTCATAGAAACGCACGACCTTCTTCGTCTTCTTTTTTTTGAATAAAGACTCCCACGCAACGATAAGAGCCATCGTAAGCACCGTGCCGACGACCAGTCCGGCAACAACAAGAATAAGTGCAAATACCGCATCCTCATCGATGCTCGAACCGAAAGGAAACATCAGAAGAAACGTCGTCAGGAAAGCGACTATCGGAAAAGGGATCACCGATCTCAGATCTCTCGTCACCTTTAATTTTTCAAACACAAAATCCTGTGTCTGCCAGTCAAAGAAGTTCGCAAAAACCGGACGTCCGCAGAACGGGCAGACCGCCTCTGCGCCGCGCACTTCGATATCCGCTCCGCACGAGAAGCACTTCTGCGCGCTGATCTCTTCGTAGAAATCTTTTGCGCCTTTCTTTCCCTGCTTTCTGCGTTCTTTATCACGGCTTAGATCACTGGCTTTAATGTTTCTGCTCTGACGCACGGCAAGCCGTGCATTGCGGTAGTAATTGCGATGCACGACTTGCCCTTGCGAATCAATATACTGTTCTAATGCCGCAGCTTTCGCGGAACCTTCGCGCCACTGACGGCCACCATCATTCCAACTGAGGAAATTATTCGGCTTACCCTGATTCTCCATCGTAGCAGCGGACACACGGATCATTCTCCGCAGACCATACTTCTGAAGGATACGGATCGTATTCTCCTGCATGGCACGGAACGTCTTATCCGTACGTGCAGGAAGATATGACGTATCCGCATTCTCCCAGGAAAGCAGGATCGGTTCGACTGCCTCTTTCATGTCTTTCGTCATCTTCTGACCGCTGAAGATCGACCCTTCCAAAGGTTTGTTCAATCTCGCGATCGTAGTTTCTTTTCCACCACCGAAAAGGAGATCGACGATCGTATCGCTGCAAAGAAGAAATGCAACCAGACAGGAAGTTATGAAAGCAGCCAATGCCGAATAAAACCAGATCATATTTTATGCCTTTGCCGCTTTCTTTTCTTCGGCTTCCTCTTCTTCAGACTTGAAGTCTTTGCGGCAACCCTTATAGTCTTTTTCTTCAAGCGGAAGGATCGCATTCAGGATAATACCGACAAGTGCGCCGACTGCCAGACCGGAAAGGGAGATATTCACAGAACCGATCGAGAAGCTGATGGCACCTGCAGGATTGTGATACTTGATACCGATGGAAAGACCCAGGATCAAAGCCGCGATGATAATGTTGCGGCTCTTACTGAAGTCGACCTGATTCTCAACGATATTGCGGACACCGACCGCAGAGATCATACCGTAAAGCACGATGGAAACACCGCCAACGGTCGCAGCCGGCATGGACGCGATCAGCGCGGCAAATTTCGGAGAGAAAGAGAATACGATCGCACATACCGCAGCAATACGGATCACTCTCGGATCGTATACTTTCGTCAGCGAAAGCACTCCCGTATTTTCACCATACGTTGTGTTGGCCGGTGCACCGAAAAGCGATGCCAGGATGGTGGCAAGACCATCACCGATAAGTGTACGGTGAAGACCCGGATCTTCGATAAAATTTCTGTCTGTGGTCGAAGAGATCGCAGAAATATCACCGATATGCTCAACCATGGTAGCCAGTGCGATCGGCATGATCGTAATGATCGCCGTTGCGATCAAAGATGTATCCGGAGACTTGAAGATCGAGAATACCGTGTCGTCAAAAGCAACCGGGAGACCGATCCAGTCAACCGACTGTACTTTGGAAAAATCGACCAGTCCGAACGGCAGTGCCGCGATATAGGAAACGATGACACCGAGAATGATCGGCACGATCTTGATCATGCCCTTTCCATATATATTACAGATGACCACCACAAGGATCGCCAGTACAGCAACGACCCAGTTCTGCGTACAATTCTTGATCGCATCAGAAGACAAGGTAAGACCGATGGCAATGATGATCGGTCCGGTAACGATCGGCGGGAAGAAGCGCATGACCTTCTTCTGTCCGAACGCCTTGATCAAAGCCGCCAGAACCAGATACAGGCATCCGGCTGCCGCAACACCCAGGCACGCATACGGAAGCAGCGAAGTATCTGTCTTTCCGTCAACCGTAGCTACTGCCGCGTATCCACCGATGAAAGCAAAAGAAGAACCAAGGAATGCAGGTACTTTTCCTTTTGTGAGAAAATGGAAAAGAAGAGTACCCAGTCCTGCAAATAAAAGCGTCGCCGAAACAGACAGACCTGTCAGCGCCGGAACGAGAACCGTAGCTCCGAACATCGCAAACATGTGCTGAAGTCCGAGCACGAACATTTTAGGATATCCGAGTGTTCTCGCGTCGTATATCCCACCGTTTTTGTCACCCATAACTACCTCCTGAAAATGTATTCACTATTTTTACTATAGCACAACAGTTTCATTTGGTGCGACACAATTCAGGCAGATCAGAACCCTTTATTTTTTAATCCCGCAACAAGCTGGACGAAGAATTCCCGCACATCAAATCCGTCGAAATTCTCACGGTTCAGATCGATCATATCGCCATGGGAAATTCCTCTTCTTCCCTTTGAGATCAGGAACTGATAATCCTTGCCCCAGCAAAAGGATTTCGCGCCGACCAGACCATCGTTCGGGCCATCAAAATGATGCACCAGGAACGTGGAAAAATTCAGTGGAAATCTTCCGGAATATGCATGGTTCAATTTCGATCCGACACTCTGACAATAGATGCCCTCCGGATCCGGCATTTCTTCATTCAATCTTGCACACGAAGTCGAAGTGAGATCATTGACCGCTTCCAGGAAACTCGGTGACGGATCGCCCAGTTTTCTCAGCGCAGCTTCATACATATGCGCGACCCGGGTCTGGTGCTTCTCACCGATCTTGCTTAAAAGATAATCCGCAAATTCACATCCTCTGTGCGGTGTATTGATCGTCGTGACACTTGCCACATACGGACCGGCGCCATACTTCGCGATAGCCATTCTCGTATCCAGGCCACCCTTGGAATGCGCGATGACATTTACTTTTCCGCAACCTGTCTGCTCACATATTTCTTTAATGCGCGCCGCCAGTTCCTGACCGCATCTTTCGACCGAAGCTGCGGACTGCTGGTTTCCGTAGAAAACTGTCGCACCGTTTTTCATAAGCTGTTCCGGAATACGACCCCAGTAATTAAGATAACGGAAATCACGGAAAAATACGCCATGCACCATCAGGAGCGGATATTTACAGGCGCAGATCTTCTGATCCGCACGCGAATCATTCAGAATGATCTTTTCATTTTCCACACGCACTTCTTTATCAGCAATATAGATCATGATGCCCAGCACCACCAGATGTACGACCGGGATCATACCGCACAGCGCACCGATGAGACGGAAACGGAAGCCGAGCTGTGATGCGGTCAGATAGATACGGATAATACCATTCCAAAAGACGATGTTTTCGATCACGATAATGATAATGATCGTTCGGATCCAGGTTCCTTTTTCATCTCCGAAAGACGGGATCCCGTATTCCGTCAGTTTCCCGAACATGCCCAGGATCGCGATGACACTGTCTATGGTTACAGAAAGAAGGAAGATCTTGAGCAACGACGTTCCGCAAGCCGTATTTCTAAGTTTCGGCGAACGTATCTTCAGGAAGCTCAGAGGATTCTTCGGAATGGCGTTGATGTACATGAAGGCAAAGATCAACAGCAAAAGCCATATGGTTGAAAGGTCAAGGAGAATAAAGTTTCCAATAACACTAACGATCAGCGAATAAAGAACGATAAAAAAGATATCCAGCACGATCATGATCTTTCCCTCACTTACTCATAATATCCATCAGGTCTGCAACCCATTCGACGATCTTAGCCTGATCTTTCGGCATCGGTGTATATTGTATATAAGACTTTTTCAACGCGTAAAGCACTACACGGTCCTTATAGCGTGCATCATCACCGACCTTGCCCAGATTCTGCATTTCTTTTCCGGCATTGCTTCTATAGATCAATCTTGCATCCTTGCCGGTGATCTCGATCTGCTCAAAACCAAGACCTCCGGACAGATGCCGGATGATCGAGATATTCGACAGTATCTCGACCTCACGCGGAATATCGCCATAACGGTCCATCAACTCGTCTTCCAGATCCATTCTTTCCTGAACCGAAGCAACTTTCTGGATCCGCCGGTAAACATCCATCCTCTGTCCTTCGTCCGGAATATAAGCGGAAGGGATATAAGCATCCTCGTGGAATTTCACCACAGCATCCTCCACCTTCGGTGCCCATGTTCCGGATAGTTTCTTGATCTCTTCATCCAGCATACGGCAATAAAGCTCATAGCCGATCACATCCATCTGACCATGCTGTTCCGCGCCGAGAAGATTTCCTGCGCCACGCACCTCCAGATCCTTCAACGCGATCTTGATTCCGGAACCCAACTCCGTAAAATCACGGATCGCCGCCAGACGTTTTTCAGCATCTTCTTTCAATACCTTATCCGGCCGGTAAGTAATATATGCATATGCTTGTCTGTCGGAACGACCGACACGACCCTTCAACTGATACAGCTGGGAAAGACCGAACCTGTCACTGTTTTCAACAATGATCGTATTTACATTCGGCATATCCACACCGGATTCAATAATGGTCGTACATACCAGAATATCTGCCTCTTTATGGATAAAGGATTCGATGATGCTCTCCAGTTCACGTTCACTCATCTGTCCATGAGCATAGACCACACGGGCTCCGGGGATCAGATCCTGCAGCATCTGTGCTTTTTCCGCAATCTTGTGCGTATCGTTAAAGAGATAGAACACCTGCCCTGCACGGCCGATTTCACGAAGACATGCTTCCGCAATGATCTGCGGATCGTATTCAATGACATATGTCTGCACCGGCCGACGATCCTGCGGAGGTTCTTCCAGTACGGAGATGTCCCGGATACCGGACAAAGACATATGAAGCGTTCTCGGTATCGGCGTCGCCGTAAGCGTCAGTACGTCCACGTTGTTGCGGAGATTCTTCAGTTTTTCTTTGTGATTCACGCCGAAACGCTGCTCTTCATCGATAACCAAAAGTCCGAGATCCTTCGGCTTTACATCCTGACTTAACACACGGTGTGTACCAACGATCACATCGATCTCTCCGTTGTTGATGCCGGTCACCGCGCGCTTGACTTCTTTCGGCGTACAGAAGCGGCTCAACAACGCGACATTCACCATCGGATAATCACGAAGTCTCTCTTTTAAGTTCTCATAATGCTGCTGAACCAAAACCGTTGTCGGTGCCAGAAGGATCGCTTGCTTTCCGTCCATCACGCATTTAAAGATGGCACGGAATGCCACTTCGGTCTTTCCGAAACCGACGTCTCCGCAAAGAAGACGATCCATGACTTTTTTCGATTCCATGTCATTCTTGATGTCTCTGATCGCCTGAAGCTGATCATCCGTTTCCTGAAACGGGAAATCATCTTCGAACTGTGTCTGCCAGACCGAATCCGGAGCAAAAGCATGCCCCTCGACCGCCTGTCTTTTGGCATAGAGTTCAACCAGGTCAAAGGCAAGTTTCTTGATTGAGGCCGTCGCGCGGGAAACGGATTTCTTCCATTCGCCGCTTCCCAGTCTGGCCAGTTTCGGTTTTCTTCCGTCCGAAGCAACATATTTCTGGATATGATCCAACCGGTCCAAAGGGATATATAAGTGATCTTCATTGGCATATGTGATCTGCAGATAGTCGCGCTTGACGCCGTCTGTCACCAGATTGATCAGACCATCATAGCGGCCGACACCGTTCTCATCGTCGACGACCAGTTCACCCGGCACCAGATCCGAGAAAAGGTCGATCGTCATGCCGCCCTTTTTCTTTTTCTTCATGCCACGATCCACACCGAATACATCCTGGGTACCGATCACAAGAAGAGAGATCGCCGGATACACAAAACCATTCGGAAGAGGTTTCGGCAGGATCACAGGCGTACAATTCCTCTCGAACAGGAAAGATTTCAGTTTCTCGCCCCGCTGTCCGCCGCCACTCATGATGTAGGTCTGTTCGCCGTTTTTGCTTCGCGTCTTGATCTGCTCGGCCATATCCTCCTCATGGCCACGGTAACTATTGCACGCCGAGCCCATGATATCGATCCGCGTTCCACCCGGAAGACCATTGCTGGTACTCGGCAGCATCGCCATCGCGATCACCTGCTTCTGATCAAGTTCACGGAACAGATCTGTTCTCTTAGCCACAGCATTGCCACACTCAGTCGGGATCTGCCCCGCCTCCAGCGCAGTCCGGAAACGCGTCTCAAAATCCGCGTTCACGCCGTCCATACGGGATCGGACCTGATTGATCTCGTCGATATAGATCGGATCGCCAAAAGATCTCGCATATGAAAGGATCGAGACTGTCTCATGATAGAGCACGGACACCCATTTTTCCCATCCGCTGAAAGAACCGCCGCTCAATAGTGATTCGGATTCTTTAGAGATCATGCGGAGCATGGAATCAATGCTGTTTCTGGAAGCACCGATAGATGCGGCATTTTTGGCTGCGCGCTCCCCGATGCGGTTCATCTCATTACTTAAAGACTCCCATTGTTTTTCCGGGAGCAAGAGTTCACTCGCCGGCAGGATCGTGATTTCTTTTAATACTTCTTCCGATCGCTGGCTGGCCGGATCGAAACGCTTGATCTGGTCGATCTCATCGTCAAAATAACTGATACGGATACCCTTGTCTTCTCCACTCGGGAAGATGTCGAAGATCTCACCGCGCCTTGCAAATTCGCCCATCACGGAGACTTCACGTGTACGGTAGTAACCCATGGAAGCAAGTGTCAATGCCAGGTCTTCCGGTGAGATGCGCTGGGCAAGTTTAAGCCTGATCTTGGCACCGTAAAAAGAATCCATCGGCATCATCTTCGTCAGAAGACCACCACCGGTAACGATCATGGCGCCGCACTGACGAAGTCCATAACGGACCAGTGTCTGCACACGGCCCCTCTCGATTTCGCGGCTGGAAGCCGATACCGCGGAAAGCTGTGTCTCTCTTCCACGCAGGATCACGCATTCTTTTTCAAAAAAAGCATCCAGATGTGCTTTCATCTGACGTGCGGAAAGCTCGTCAGAAACGATGATCACCGGGATCTGTGTCTGATCGTCGGAGAGCTCCCTGGTCTTCTTGGAAGTCTTCTTCTCATCCTTTGTAACGGAATCTTTTTTCTGTTCGGAAGACGCATAAACCGCGGCCGCGATCAGATACGCCTTCTGCGTCTGCGTCATTCCGGTCAGGTTGATATGTCCTAGTTTACTGTCGATCGTATTCAGAAATTCCTGGAATTTCGGATCTTTTTGCGCCTCCGCCAGGAGATTCCGGATAGCAGGAAGAAAGATCATCTTTTGCCTCCTGCCGCACCTTTCCCACCCAGGAAGCCCTTACCGGCGACGATATCTTCGACCGCCTTCGCGCCTTCCACAAATGCTTCGTACATGGTATCCTGTTCCTCTTTCGGAATCGTCGAAAGCACAAAATCCGCCAGATCCCACTTCTCCGGAACCGGACCGCATCCGATCCGGACCCGTGGAAAATCCTGTGAAGCAAGATGGTAGATCACGGATTTCATTCCGTTATGTGTACCGGCGCTACCGGAAGGACGTACACGGATCGTCCCCCTCTTGATGTCGATATCATCGTAGACAACGATCAAATGATCCAACGGGATCTTAAAAAACTTCATCACTTCCGACACACTCTCGCCGGAAAGATTCATAAAGGTATGTGGACGCAAGAGTATAACTTCTTCACCGGCAATGGTGCCTCGGCCATACTCGCCTTTCCACTTCAATTTATCGATCTTGATATTGTTTCTCTCCGCCAGTACATGTAGTGTCATGAAACCGCAGTTATGCCATGTACAGTCATATTGTTTGCCCGGATTGCCCAGGCCTACCAGAAGCCACATATCTCCGTTTCCTGTTCTTTCTTCGGATTCCTCGTTCTTGTCCGTTTTCTTGAAAAAGCGCGCCAGCATAACCGATCACATACCGCTTGTACGCTTCTTGTCCGGCTGGATCACATGAGAAGCACGGGAACGGTTCTTCTTGGCCACCCAGTTCTCCTTGACGACCTGCTGGGATCTTGCGATAGCAAGGCCAAGTTCCGGCACATCTTCCGTAATTGTCGATCCGGCTGCTATGTATGAGTTCTCTTTCAAAGTGACCGGAGAGATCAGGTTGCTGTTACCGCCGATAAATACATTATCACCGATCACGCACCAGGTCTTATCCATACCATCATAGTTACAGGTTACCGTACCGCAACCGAAGTTGACGTTCTTGCCGACCTTCGCATCACCGACATATGTCAGGTGACGGGCACGGGAATAATCATCGATCGTCGCATTCTTCACTTCAACATATGCACCGATCGTAACATTATCTTTCAGGACCGTATCCGGACGCAGATGTGAATAAGGTCCGATACGGCAGTTCTTGCCGACTTCACAGTTCGAAGCGATAGAGTTATCGATCGTTGTTCCGTCTCCCACGATCACATTCTCCAGACGGCTGTTCTCACCGATCACACACTCGTCGCCCAGCACGGTGTTTCCAAGAAGGATCGTCCCCGGAAGAATAAGTGTGTCTTTACCGATCTTGACGGTATCTGCGATCCATGTCGTCTCCGAATCCACGATCTGTACGCCTTCACGCATCAGTTTGTTCAGGATCCTTCTGTTGAGCATCTTGCCCACCTGCTGAAGTTCCACACGATCATTCACACCGCGTGTTTCATCAAAGTCCGCTACAAAAGCGCCGACCTTGTGTCCGTCATTAATGATGATCTCGATCGTATCCGTAAGATAGTATTCTTTCTGTGCATTCTTGGAATCGATACGTCCCAGCGCGGAAAGTAAGAACGGTGTTTTAAAACAATAGATGGAAGAGTTGATCTCGCAGACTTTTCTTTCTTCCTCTGTGCAATCGCGGTCTTCCACGATTTTCATGACATTGCCGTCTTTGTTACGGATCACTCGTCCGTATCCCTTAGGATCCGGTGCGATACCCGTGATGACCACGGCGCCGTAATCGCCTTCTTCAAACATTTTCAAGGCCTGGGAGATCGTATCGGAAGTAATAAGCGGTGCATCACCGGGAAGCACGATCGTGCATCCGTTTCTTCCTTCAAGGAAAGGAGCAGCCTGCATCACGGCATGTCCGGTTCCTAATTGCTGCTCCTGAAATACAAAAGCAACGTCTTCTCCTAATACTTCGCGGACTTCTTCCTGACAATGACCGACAATATATACCTGCTCGGTCGCGCCGACTCCTGCCAACGCATCGGCCACCCAACGGATCAAAGGTTTTCCTGCTGCCAGTTGCACTACTTTTGAGTGATTCGAATGCATACGCTTACCTTCACCCGCTGCCATAACTACTGCACAAAGCTCCATGTTTTACATTCTCCTTAAAAAATCGATTATGCACAAAGAAGCCCCGGATCTTCATATCGGGAGGGGATGTATTTCCTTCTTCCGACAACCTTGGTCCGGCGTTCCTTCTATCATCTTTTTTTGTCAGTTTCTATTATAACGTTTCCAAAGCATTCCTTCCACACCCAAACAGCACTTTTCATAGAAAAGAAACAAAATGAAATTCACATGTCATGGAAAGAGTGAGCGTTTTCTGTTACTATGTAGAGGGGGAATATAAAAATACGTTGATATTGGAAAGGATTCTACATGATAGCTCTACTACTCGTTGCCGGATATGCAACCCGTTTATATCCACTTACCATCGATACGCCGAAACCGCTTCTTCCTGTCGGACCGAAGAAAATGCTCGACTATATCACGGATGAGATCGACACGCTTCCGTCCGTTTCCAAGATCCTTCTGGTCACCAATCATCGGTTCGCCGATCATTTCCGGAAGTGGGCAGACGATCGTACCCGTGCCCAGCAGGAAACTTTTGCCGGTACAGACAAGACAGTCACGCCGATCGAGGTCATCGATGACGGAACGACGGATAATTCCAATCGTCTCGGCGCTATCGGAGACATCCAGTTTGTCATCGATAAGTGCGGAGTTAACGAAGACATGGTCATCATCGCCGGAGATAATCTTTTCACCTATAAACTCCGTGACATGTATGATTTCTTCATGGAGAAGAGAAAGGATACTTTGATCGCCATCCATGTGGAAGAGAAAGAACAGCTTCAGAAGCTGGCGGTCGCAACACTCGACGAAGACGGCAAGGTCTTGGATCTCGCCGAGAAGCCGTCCGAACCGAAGTCCACCACGGCGATCTATGCGACATATTTTTATCTGAAAGAAACATTGCCTCGTATCCGTGAATATCTTGACGAAGGCAATACACCGGATGCTCCGGGCAACTTCCCATCCTGGCTCTACACCAGACAGGATGTTTACGCCTACCGGGCCAAGGGAAACTGCATCGACATCGGAACACCGGAAAACTACAAAGAAGTCTGTGACAATTATCAGGAGATCCTGGGCATTAAGGAGTAAACGATTTCACTCTCCGGACATAAGAAAGGGAGCCGTCTCAACGTTTTGAAACGGCTCCCTTGTTTTTCATCCTTATCAGATGGTTTTCTCAGAACGGCTTCTTATCGTTTGCATCCTTGAGGACCATGCTCTGGAAATATCCGACCACATTGTCATTTTCCACGAATACAAATGCATAGTCCGCAGATTCCGTTCCTTCTGCGATCGTAAATGTCAGTTTCGTTTCCGTATCCTCGCTTGCAGAAGCAACATCGATCGTAGCCGTAGCAACTGCGCTGCTCTTCTTCCAGCGGAAATCTTCCGCGATAGGAAGCACATAGAGTGTGAGCTTGGAAGCATCTTTCGCCTGATATTTGACTATAAGATCCGTCTTTTCGCCAACTACGAACGAGGCGTTGAGAAGTTCTTCTTCGGTCGTTGCTTTTGTATACGAAGAGATCCGGATATTGCCCGGTTCCAGAGGCTGGATCAGGTCGAGTTTTCCGGCATCCTTATCACGCGGATCCGTCTTAAGTTTAGCGATGAGCAGATCGCTCAGGTCAATACTGGTTTCGGTGGTTGTATCTTCCGTGGTTTGCGTAGTTTCGGAAGAAGTCGTCGAAGCTGTCGTCTCCTTCTTCTTGCAGGCCACTGACATGATCATTGCTCCGAGAAGCAATACTGCAATTACCTTTTTCATATGTATTTCTCCTTCCTTCTTTCAAAAAGAATTGTACTATTTCTTGTCTTGATCAGCAACTTTTGCCTTCAACTATATGACGACGGAAGGATCTTTTTCGTTGCAAAAGCGCCCGCCGCGCCTCCTTTCGGCGGCTCGACGGGCGCCCTGCCTGTTTTACCCGGATCAGGCCTACTCTTCTTTTTTACTCAGGAAACTGTGGAGCGGCAGATAACAAAGGAAGGCCACGATCGAAACCGTAATTCCCTTAAAGATATTAAACGGAACGAATGTCATCAGGATCACGTCCAGTTTTGTCTTAATACTAACGATCGTATTGGCTTTGTCACACATGTCGATGATTGCCGGCATCGGAAATCCCATAACTTTTTCATAGAGCGGCAGGCTGAAGAAATAGTTCACAAAACAGGTAGCGATCGTCAACGCAATCGTACCGAACACCAAAGAAAGGACAACACCCTTCTTGCTCTTCATCTTGCAGTAGATCATCGCGCCGGCAAATACGAAAATACTTCCGGAAATGAAGTTTGCCACCTCGCCGATATATTGGGTACCGGAAAAAGGCATATGGATCAGGTTCTTTAAAAACTCCACGATCACACCTGCCACCGGGCCACACGCGAAGCCTGCAAAAAGAGCCGGAATGTCGCTGAAGTCATACTTGAGGAATCCCGGCATCAAAGGAAGCGGGATCTCGAGCATCATCAGGACTTCCGCCAGAGCAGTCATAATACCCGTCAAAGCGATCATGTAGATCATGGACTTTCTCTTTCTGTTCTGCTGTTTGAGTTCTTTCGTTTCTGTCATTTTCTGTTACCTCATCTTTCTCCTGACAGGATCGATTCTCCGTAAGCATCAAAAAAACGACCTCCCTCTTCGGGCAGATCGCTCCAGAAAATTCATCATTTGCCGGAATGGCCCGATGACTCGGTCCAATCGCAGCTATCGACTCTTCTTCCATCCGGACTATAACCGTCGGCACCGGATTCTCACCGGTTCTGCTATTGCTCGCGGGCTCGCTCCCTCCCATCTATTCTGGTGCTATCGGAATCATCACCGCCGGTGGGGAATTACGCCCCGCCCCGAAGTTACGACAGCATTATAGGACACACCCTCCTTTCCGTCAATACACTTTTTTGTCCGCAAACAGGGAATTTGCGATATACTGTTCTTAATTGTAAAAAAGAAAGGCATTCATATGTTTAAAGCAATTTCGAGAAGCAAAAGGATCGGTATACTTACTGTGGTTTTATCCATGCTTATGGGCGTGTCCTGCACCGTAAAAGATTCAACAGGCATCGCTTCCTCTTCCGGCACTTCATCTTCTGCCGCCACGCAAGCTTCCACATCTTCAGAAGCAACGACTGCTGCTTCTTCATCCGAACCGACACCGTCTCCGAGTCCGACGCCTTCGCCATCACCTTCTCCGACAGACACACCTTCGCCGACGCCGACGCCGGTTCCGGAATATATCGAACCGATCATCACTGGTGGCGCCGTCTGGTATGACGGATACGTGGATCCAAGGACCGTCCGTGCCGAAATCGTTTCTGATCCGAACAATATTGCCGTTCTGGTCAACAAATATTATGCCCAGCCGCAATCTTATGTTCCCGAACTGATATATGCCAAATATTCCGCCAACCAGCAGCTTCGGCCGGAAGCCGCCGATGCCTGGGAACAGCTTCACGATGCGTGCATGGCTGAGATCGGCGAAGATCTCTATCTTATCTCCGGATACAGAAGCTGGGAGACTCAGACATACAGTTTTAATAACGCCATTACGAGAAGAGGCCTGGACAAGACCTGCTGTAAGAACGCATATCCCGGAAGATCCGAACATCCACTCGGTCTGGCTTTGGACATTAACATCAAGAGCGATCCGGAGATCCGCGACAATTTCGTCTACACCAAGGCAGGACAGTGGGTCCTCGAAAACGGCTACAAATACGGCTTCATCTGGCGTTATCCGAAGGACTGCGGCTATATCACCGGATATGGCGTCGAGGGCTGGCACTTCCGTTACGTCGGTATAGACGTCGCCACCGAAATGCACGATAATAACATCATGACACTGGAAGAATACTACGGAAAACCACAGGTTTTGCCACATAACGAATAAGAAAGGTCCTATCTCATATGCTCATTACCCGCGATGCCGAGTATCAGTTCTTCGACGTCGGAACAAAAATCTATAAATGCTATTGCGTCACATTTAAGGACAAAGCCGTTCTTATTGACACCGGCGCAGCTTCAGACCGTTCCACGATCGAAGCAAACCTTCAGAAAGATTTCATTTTCGATATCGACGCGATCATCCTGACTCATTCTCATGGAGACAGCGCAGGCAACGCGGAATACTTCTCCATGCTATATAATTGCCCGGTGTACTGCATCAAGACAGCCGTAGACCTTGTCAAAAGCGGCGTCGCCAGGCTTCCTGCCAAGGATCATCCATACATGAAGAAGGTCGGCAGCGCCGCAGCTCTTATGCTGAAACTTCCTTCTTTTATTCCGTATGAAGGCTGTCAGAATGTGCTTCCGCTGACAAAAGATATTGTTTCCGAGCTTCTGGGGCAAGATGCCAGACTCCTGATGACACCGGGACATACCGTGGATTCGATTTCGGTAGCGATCCGCGACGTGGCACTGATCGGCGACTGCGCACAGTTTAAAAAGCGTGTTCTTGCCCCGATCTTTGTTGACAACGAATCACAGATGGCGGCCTCCTGGGAAAGCCTCCTGCGTCTGAAATGCAAATACTACCTTAGTGGTCATGGTCGTCCCTGGAATGCAGATGACTGGCTGGGCCAGAAGGAATATAAAGATGAAGAAGACGAAGATTCCATCGTCTTTGAAGAAGAGCCGGAACCGGCAAAAGAGAATCCGGATTCATGACCATTACATATCCTGGTCTTCAGAGATCGTTCTGCCTGCAGCTTCAACAGCCATGTTCATGATCTCCGATGCCGGATAACCATTGGAAAGTCCGACGGCAATAGCAGCAGCCATGGCATCCCCGGCGCCGACCGTAGAAACGACATTGACATCCGGGGCCGGAGTAAAGATAACATTATCCCGTTCCACGAGCACCGCTCCTTGCGGACCAAGCGTCAGAAAGATCATACGCATATCGTCAGTAAGGAAAGCACGCACACTCCTGATCACGTCATCCGTAACGATATCAACAGATTTACCAAGCAAAACACCCAGTTCTTTTCGATTCGGCTTGACCACTGTAGGATGTCCCTCCACGCCTTCCAGAAGAAGCTCTCCATCGGCATCAAGTACCGTTAATGCTCCCTGGTCTCTAGCCAGGCCGATCCACTTACGATACACATCTTTAGGCGTATCCACGGGCGCGCTGCCGGAAAAGACCACAACATCGCCGGGTTTGACATTCGTGCGGATCTTTTTCTCCATTTCTTCCAGATCCGAAGCCGAAAGTCTGGGGCTGAACTCATTGATTTCCGTACACTGTCCGGTCTTTCGGTCGATGATCTTACAATTCGTTCTCGTTTCTCCCGGTACCTCGATAAAGTCACAAGGCACACCTTTTTCCAGAAGCATTCTGGCGATCTTCTTCCCGGTCGCTCCGGAAATAAAACCCATCGCCGTCGTCTTACCACCCATGCGTCTTACTTCACGCGACACATTGATGCCTTTTCCGCCGGCCCGGAAAACCACTTTATCCGTACGGTTCAATCCACCCGGAACAAAACCGTTTACAAATACCAATTTATCCATCGCCGGATGTAGCGTTACGGTGTAGATCATAAAGCCCTCACATAACCTCGTTTATATCAAAAACGTCTTACCTTTTCTTATAGGATACACCAAAAGCACCCTATACGGAAACCATGTATGTCAAACGGGCGCGCAGTAGCTGTACAGCAGGTCAATAGTAGTCCTTCCGGATCCCTTCGATAACGTTCTCGCTCATCACATGTTTCAATCCGAACGCCGTTGTTGATACGACCATAAAAAGGTGCGCAAAGGCTGTGATCGCGATAAACAGAAGATTCCGCTTAGTGAAGATATCGATATCCAGGAACATCGAAACCAGAAGGAAAAGTACCGCCAGCACGATCACCAGGATCAGGATGCTTCCGAAGAAACATATCATACTCTCGGTGATCACCATCCGGAAAAGTGTCTTTCTGGACATACCCACCGAAGTCAGAAGGATATACTCTTTTCTTCGGAAAAGAATGCTTGTCAAAAGCGTCATGACTACATTCAAGAAACAGATCATGCAAAGAAGTACCGCAAATCCATAGATCAAAACTTTTGACAGAGCGATCACCGACTCGCGGGCACGGGCATAGGCACCTGCATCGTGCAGGTTTTCATCACTGTGAAGATTCTGTTGAAGGATCGTTCGCATGGTCTCATATGTCTCTTCCGGATCCTCGGCGCGGAACATGAAATACTCGTACATATTTCTGTACGCCGTGCTATAGTAATCCATACGGCTCAAAGGCATATATACCTGTAGCAAAGACGAAGACGAATCCCCCGATGCAATATAGGGTTGCGGGATCATGCTGTTGAGGATGATCTCCACATCCCTGCCCTTCTCCTCCGAGTATACGTCATCATCTTCAAAGTGCATCGTTACTCCGACCGGCAAGGAACTGTCCTTGAACACCGTTTTATCCAAGTATTTTCCATCTTCATCCGAAGTGACCTGGTTGTTGGTAAGACAAAGCTTTGATCCGTATGTAAGATAGGGTTCCGGGTCAATACCATTATCCGTGCACAGCCGTCGAAAAGAACTATCCTCGATAAATAAGAGATTTACTGTGATGTTGTCTACGCCCTCGACATCAGTTACCGCTTCAGTACTCTGATTCAATAAAGAAGAACTCACCGTTATGTTTTTTCTCGTCTGGAGTATGATCAGGCTGTCTTTAATTCCTTCCAGATCCGCCAAGCGGTAGTAAAGTGTTTTTTCCTCATTATCAAACAGATTGTTTCCGAAATAATAGGAATATGTCAGCAGATCCGCATTGGACGAATCCGCTTCCGAAAAGTGACTGGAAATCACGTTCACCAGCGTATTCGTGCTGAAGATCATAAGTATGCTGAGAAGGATAGAAAGGATCGGTGCATGGTATCTTTTTCTGTACCGGAGAAAATTCTTTACCGAAAGCGCTCCGGTAAAACCTAAAAGACGCACTCCTAAGCCTCTGGACTTTTTACGCAAAGGTTTGGTCGTAAATACATTATTGACCCGTACTGCCTCGATCGGTGTGATGTTCGACGTGCGGACCATAGGAACCAGGATCGCCACAAAGATCGTGACGATAGATAGAAGTGCCGGACAAAGCACGCTCTCCATACTGAAGCGATAGCGCAGATCCACAGTTTGCGACAGAAGAAAAGACCCCGCTTCTTTTACAAAGTTTTCCAGATAATAGAAAAGCACCATAGCACTGAGATTTCCGATCAGGATCCCTATCGGGATCGCGATGATAATATAATAAAACGCCTCGGACATCATCAGATTACGGACTTGACGTTTGGTCGCGCCCACTGATTTGAGAAGACCGATGGCGCGGATGCGTTCCGTGGATGAAGTGGAAAATGAATTGTAGATCAGCATCACAGCCAGCATCAGTATGATGGACAGCGCACTGACCGCCAGAAGATCCAGCCATCGGATCGTCTTGGTATCATCCGCCGAATCCTTCATACGGATATAGTTTTTGTTATATAAGCAAGCATTTTCCGAGTCAAACATCTCCTCGGAAAATGCGGTGTACTCAGAAGGATCCTTCAACTCAAAATATGCATTTACAGCGTTCCCGACAGACAGCGACGACGGACCGAGAAGAACAGTATAGCGGGATAGATTCTTCCATCTGGTATACTCCGGAACAACAAAGTACCCCACCACTTTGAACTCGACCTCACCGATCGAATAAAGCGATTCCGTGCCTCTTCCATCCTTATCACGGTGGATCGATTTGAGGTCGTTGACCTTATGTCCTTCCGAGTAACGACTACCATATTTCAGAATGTAATACGAATCCGGATTCGTGTCGATCAAGTCTTTGTTGTCCGCCAGCATTTCCAATGAAATGATCGCCTCATTTTCATTTTCCGGATATCTTCCCTTTACCAGCTGAATATTGCAAAGATCCGTAAATCCCTGTCCCATGGACGCAACCAGAACATTATAATTCTGATAGGCAAGGATATCTTTGGTCTCTTCTTCGGATATATCCTCACCATTGAGGATATATCCCACTTCCTGAACATACGTTGAACGCCGTATCCGCGAGTCCTTGATGATTTTCTGATAGTCCTTGGATGTCATAGAATATGCTTGCACATGCCAATTGCCATAGTCATCATCACGGAAACTCTTAAGAATATCCACGCAACTTGTCCGTGCCGCCAGCACGACGCAAAACATCGCCGTAGCAATAATAATGCCGAACATAGTCAGCATCGTCCTGCCGCGGTTTTTAAATACGGTCCTTTGGGCGTATTTTCCTACGATATTCTGGTTTCTCATGCACGGATCCCATCCTTCATTTACGGATCACCTCATCGTGCTTGATCTTGCCGTCCCGGATCGTAATGATCCTCTTTGCCTGAAGCGCAACATTCTCATCATGTGTGATCAGGACCGTTGTCTGATTATACTTCGCATTCGAATACTTCAGCAGTTCCACCACTTCCTGACTGTTCTTCGAGTCAAGATTACCCGTCGGCTCGTCCGCCAGAAGGATCGTCGGAGCATTGATCAACGCACGTCCGATCGCCACACGCTGCTGCTGTCCGCCCGAGATCTGATTCGGGAAAAAATCTCTTCTTTCTGACAGCGAAAGAAGATCGAGCAGTTCATTGAGCCGCGCCTGGTTTACTTTTCTATGGTCAAGAAGAACGGGCATCGTGATATTCTCCACGACCGTCAGGACCGGGATCAGGTTAAAAAACTGATATACCAGCCCGATCTCTCTTCTACGGAAAATCGAAAGCTGTTCATCTGTCTGTTTAAAAATATCTTTTCCATCGATCAGCACACGGCCGGATGTCGGACGGTCGACCCCTCCGAGCATATGCAGAAGCGTCGATTTTCCCGAACCGGAAGCGCCGATGATCGCGACAAATTCGCCTTTTTCAATACTCAGCGAAACATCGTCCAGCGCCGCCACGATGTTCTCATCTTTACCGTATGTTTTCGTGAGATGTTCCGCACGCAAAATCTCCATATGTCACCTCTTAGACTTATAAAAACGCACGACAAACTTTGCGCCATGCTCCGGCTCTTCCCGGTTCATCGCACGGATCGTGCCGCTTTGTCTTTCCACGATCATCTTACTCAAAGAAAGTCCGATTCCGATGCTACTCGTCACGGCTACTTTTCCTCGGTAAAAGCGCTCGAACACGTGAGGCAGGTCATCCGGATCAAAGCCTGTTCCCGTATCCGTGATTACGATTTCTGCAAAGATCGGCGTGTCTTTTACCGAAATATCGATCTTCCCGCATTCCGGCGTATGCTCCATGCAGTTTTTCAGAATGTTGCCGATCGCCTCGCATGTCCACATCATATCGCCCCGCAGCTTCGCATCCTGCGGCACCTGTGTAGTCAGCGTAATGTTATGGATATCAAGCGGGACCGCCAGCATATCTGATGCCCGATGAATCATGTCCGAAAGCAGGTATTCTTTTTCTTCGAAGAAAACGGTATCCGCGTCGATCTTGCTCATTTTCAGGAGTGTATTGATCAGCCACTCGATACGGTTCAATCCCGCCATCAATTCGGAAAGCAGATCGAACCGCTTCTCATCCGGAAGCTCTTCTTCCGAAAACATATCCACAACGATATTCATCGAAGTCAAAGGCGTACGGAGCTGATGAGCGATATCCGCGATCGAATCGGAGAGAAAACGCTTGTCCGCCAGAAGCTGGGAGGCCTGTTCGCGAAGGCGGATCACCATCTTATGGACCTCACTGGTCAGGATCGCCACTTCGCCTTCCTTATATTCTTCAAAAGAAACATCCTCCACTCCGTGAAGGATCTGATCGATACTGTCAGACAGGTTCTGGATCCGCCGGTATCTCTTTATGTCTGCAATATAACGGACAATAAGCAGCACCAGCGCCATGGCTCCGGCGATAATGCCGCATTTCTCATCCAGAAAAAAGCTCGGCACCGTGATTGCCAGAGCAAGCACGATGCTGATGATGTATTCTTTACGAAGTTCACTGTTATTTCGGATCATTTTACTCTCCCGCTTTATATCCGAAACCACGGATCGTGCGGATCAGAGTCGGCTGAGCCGGATCATCCTCGATTTTTTCACGAAGTCTCTTGATATATACTGTCAAAGTATTGTCGTTGACATATTCTCCGCCCACATCCCAGAGGTCCTGGAGCAGTTTGGCACGTGTCAGCACCACGCCCTGATTGTTGGCAAAGAGAAGCAAAAGACGATACTCCAGCGCAGACAGTATGATCTCCTGACCATCTTTGCTCACATTCGCTCTGGCCGTATCGATCTTGATACTTCCGAACTCGACCACATCAGGAGATTTATGTGTTCTTCTCATCACACTCTTGATACGGGAGAGCATCTCTCTCGGCCGGAAAGGCTTGCTGATATAATCATCCGCGCCCATATCCAATCCGGTCACGACGCTGTATTCATCACCGGAAGCCGTAACAAAGATGACCGGCATATCCGGTTTTTGTGCTTTTACCGCGGCGCAAACTGCATATCCGTTGCCGTCCGTCAACGAAATATCGATCAATGCGATCTCGAAACTCTCCGTCTCGATCTTGTTCAGCGCCGTCGTTTGTCCCGGTGCCCAGATCACTTCAAATCCTTCGGATTTTAAAAAAGCAGACAATGTAGTAACAATGCTGGAATCATCTTCGACCAGTAATACTTTTCCCATTTCAATACCCCTGCAAAATAAAGATCACATTCATCGGCCACTGCCAAGTATACCATACGGCAGACTACCGCTGACAATTACATTCTACCTTACTTCAGAGAAATTTTCCGTGACAATTTTTACACATTCGCACGTTTACTCTTTTTCTTTGCAAAAAAGAGTACCACAAACGCCATTGCGATCACGATCGTGACGCACAGTCCGCCCTCCGGTCCAAAAGCGCCTCCCGTCAGAAGTGCTCTTGCATGATCGGAATAAGATGAGGAAAGGATGGATGCCGATCCGGGGTTGCCACTGACTTCCAGTCCGAAGAAGTTTCCCTGACAGAAATTCCATACGGTATGCATCGCGCAGACGGTATATATGTGTCCGCTCGTATATGCAAAAACTGCGAAGAATGCGGCGATCAATGCCAGATTGATCAGTGCCAGGAAAGAGAATCCGGCGTTTCCTGCATGCATCAGGCTGAAGCACATCGAGGAGAAAAAGATGGCAAACGGAAGCCCGAATCGGGAAGCCACTCGTGGCATCATGTATCCGCGCATCATGATCTCTTCCGTTGCGCCCTGTGGGATCCACATCAGAATATATAGGAGAAAGAGCGGGACCGATCCTTTTTCAAGAGAGAAACCGTGGCACTCTACCTGGCCGGTAAGAAGCAGCAGACCATAAACCGAAGAGATAAGGATCAAGCCGAAGACCATGCCTCGAAGATACGCTTTGACAGCTGTTCCTTTCGGTGCAAGCTTCGGGAAACCTAATGTGGAAAGCGGGTTCTTCTCACGGAATCTGACGATGCAGATGTAGATGGCGATGACCGCCCAGTATCCAAGTCCCATGAAAAGAATGAAGAACTTATCCTGCATGAAACCGGAGAATACTTTAACTGAAGCGGAAGCCACGTCGGATATTGCCGAGACATTGGTGATGCTCTTAAACATCCGGATAAATTCCGTTGATGCCGGGTCCCTCATATAAGAAAGGATCGCCGGGATCATGGCTACGGGTTGGAATAAAGATAGCAAGGCCAATGGAAGAAGAGCGTGACCGACCAGGAAAGAAAGAACGGATTTCCTTCTTTTGGCCTTGTAACCGAACACTTCCGCACGGGAAACGGAAACATAGTCCTTCTCCTGTCTGGCCAAAGCCTTGGCAGCCTTTCGAAGTTCTTTTTCCGACTTTGTTTCCACAGCTACCGTGAAGCTTTCCATGCCAAGGAGTTTTTCGGAAACTTTCAGACAGATCACCGTGAGGATCAATGTAGCCAGTGTACAGACCAGCATAGCCGGCCAGGAGACCGTTCCCATAAGGCCGTCACCGATTCCGTAAAAATGTCCATAGATCGGCAGGAAAGGATTAATGGGATTTCTCGTGGATTCCTGCATGCAGGTGACACACACTACCAATATGATCAGGAAGATCGGCAGGAACGTCGTCTGTGCGGAGACGATGGTATTATTCAGGCACGAGATCAGGATCGTGATCGCGGAAACGAAGAGTGCCAGCGATACTACCAGTACCAGCACGCTGAGATATCCTCCGACTGAAGACGCAAGCGGGATCAGCGGCAAAAGCAAGAGAACAGAAGGAATCATCGCGTGCAGGAACACGCCGGTGAAATTTCCCAGAACAATGGTGCCGCGGGCGACAGGCGTCATCAGGAGCGAGGCAAACGTGCCCCTCTCTTTTTCTCCTGCGATAGCATTCATGCCGCTCAACATACAGATGTAAAGAATGGCGATAAAGAACAGAAGCGGCACGACCATCCGGCTTCCACGGTCAAGCATGAGATGCATCCAGCCTGTCGGTTTCCCGAGTGGCGTGACCGGACTATCGAATACTTCCGAATCTTCCACAGGAACGCCCAACCGGATCTGTAAGTATCTAAGATAGTCCTTCTCCAGGATCTTCTCTTTGAATTCTTTCTGAACCGTCGCATATTCCGGGTGATCCGTCGGATAATACGTCAGGATCTCGGGAAGCTCATCAATTGGTGCTTTCAGAGCCATCTCATCGAAGTTCCTCGGGAAAACCAAGGTCAGAAAGGCCTTCTCATCGTCCATCCAAGAATTGAAAGTAAATACGTCATAGATGGCATCCCAGTCTTTATAGACCATCATGGTTTCTTTCCCGGCTACATTCTCCGAAAGGATATTCTGATACTCTTCCGTATATCCCATCCAGGACTCCGGTGGATTGACGACGATAAGATTCTCGTGGAAATCGATAGGTTTTTCCCTTCTGGCATAATACACAAGAAGGCTTGTAAAATACGCCATCACGGCAACAAAAAAACCGACGCATACCAACATCGTGATCACCGAAGCTTCGGTCCTCATGCTGTGGTTTTTGCCGAAAGTTTTCCGGACCAGTGCCCGTATTGCCCGACGCATAATCATCCCTCCGTGTGGTATTTCGTATAAAGCTTAAAGAACGCTTCTTCGAAGTTTTTGCTTTCTGTCTTTTTCGTCAGTTCTTCCGCTGAACCCTGCTCCACGATCGTTCCGTCCACCAGGATCGCGATCTCATCGCAAAGCTGCTCGGCTACGGAAAAAATATGTGTAGAAAGCAGAACGCTGCGGCCGAGTGCTTTGAGCTCGAGAAGATAATCCATGACCTGGCGTGAGGTCAGAATGTCCAGGCCGTTGGTCGGTTCATCGAAAATGATCACCTGCGGATCATGGATCAGCGAGATCACAATGGAGATCTTCTGCTTCATTCCGGTAGAAAGCTCCATGATCCTCTTGTCTGCAAAAGGCGTGATTCCAAACCGTTCGAAGCTCTCCTTCTTTTTGACCGGGATCTGTTCCTTCGGAATATCGTAAAGTTCACCGAAAAAGTCATAGAGCTGGTTCGGCGTGGACAGCGGGTCCAGTTTGATCTCCGTCGTCAGAAATCCGATACGCTCACGGATCTGACGCGGGGCCTGCTTCGTATCGTAACCGCAGATCCTCACACTTCCTTCTGTCGGTTTCAAAAGAGTGCTGATCATTTGCATCAATGTCGTCTTGCCGGCGCCATTCGGACCCAGAAGTCCGAAGATCTGTCCCTTGCCGACCTGGAAACTCACATCTTTGACCACAAGAGCGCTCTTATTGTATCGTTTACTTACGTGTTCTACCTGTATCATCGGAACCTCCTTGTGAAATATGGATCATGCCGTCTGTGTTTTTGATGCAGAGCGCCATCAGGATCACGGTCAACAGCCCATTGATCAAGATCGTTATCAGAAAATTACCCATCTGGAATTTCCCGAGGAAAATATCGCGGATCAACATGATCGCATTGTGGATCGGTATCAAGAATTCCATTCCAATGCTGGCGGACGGACGGAACATCTGTCCGAAGAATTCGAAGACCAGGAGCGCCAGCGGGATCTGCAGATTCAGAAGCACATCTTCCATTCTCCGGATCTTAAAGACGATTCCGAAGCAAAGCGCACACATGACAAACGATGTCACCAGGATCGTCAGGAAACAATAAAGAAGCTGCATCGGTGTCAGAAACATGCCGAATGGTAATAAGGAAAAAGCACTGTTGCTGTGATTCAGCCAGGAAGAGAAAAACAGAAGCAGATAGGTCAGGATCGCGCTGATCGAGCTGACAGTTACCACAGTCAGCATCTTTCCGGTAAGCAGCGATACTTCCGGGATCGGGGTCAGGTAGACCTTGGTCAGAAAACCACTCTGTCTTGAGGCCGCCAGGATCTCTCCGGCAAGTGAATATACACAGTAATACATAAGAAGGATCATGACTCCCGGAATCGTTCTGGCTGCGCCCAGATTGGCGTTGGCCCGGTTCTTCAAAACGAATGTGTAGGGATTAAAAGCATCCGTTTCAAATCGGTTTCCACCGCCTTTTTCTTTATAGGCCTGGCCGAAGTTTTGAAAAAGATGATCCTTATATTCTGCTTCTATATTTAAAAGGAACTGTTGCGCCTGCGTATAGTTCGTAAACGAACCCTCATCAAAACCGACGATCATTTCGTTCTGCATATCGCCGGGATCTTCTTCCATGGCTACGTGAGAATAATACCGTCTGACATTTTCGTCAAAGTCCGCATCTTTTCCGTTCTCATCCTTGGCATAAAAAAGCACGAGAATAACACCTTTTCGAAGTTTTTGCTGAAGTACTTCTTCATCATATTCCGCATACTCGTCAAGTTCAGCTGCGGTCATAAATGTATAATCGTAGATAGCGCTTTTGGCACTGTTTTTGGCGTATTCCTGAAAGGAAGCCGGAGCATCGACCACCAGGATCGGGTGGCTTTGAAGACTGCCCGTAGACAGATAATTGATCAAAAGCGGGAATACATTCAATGCAATCAGGAGTAATACGGCCGGCATAAGAAACACCACCAGCGTGCGTCTCCAGTTGCTGATGATTTTTCGCATTTCCCATTTAAAAATCGTCAATGTGTGCCGCATGTGATACCTCGAAAAACAGTCAGGATTTATTGTATTCTTTCGTGTTATTTCTTGCAAATTTCATATTATCATTATCACATGCCGGTTCAAAAGAAGGGTAAAGCATAGTTAAAGATAAAATGGTCATTGTATGAACAAACTGAAAACAGGAGGCGCGGAATTTGTTTTTTCCGCTATAATAAGAAAGGAATTTAGTTAGCGAGGTCTTACCGCATGAGCAAGAAGGATCAAAAAAGGCATCCGATCGTCATGGTATCGCTGGATGCCGTCTCTGACAGTAATATCGATTTTCTTCTGACTTGTCCGAATTTTTCACGGCTTGCCAGGCTCGGACTTTTGCACCGCGAAGTGGACTCGATCCTTGTGACCAGTACCTACCCGGTCCACACGAGCATCAACACAGGTCTTATGCCCTGTGACCATGGCGTCTTCGACAATACTTTCCAGGATACGGAAAAGGGTACGGAAGTCTGGCGGGACCACAAGCGTTTCATCAAGGGGAAGACCCTGGCCGAGCGTGCCTATGAACATGGTCTGGTAACATGCGCCATGATGTTCCCGATGACTGCGGGAGAAAAGATCAAATACCATCTTACTGAAGTTCCCGGTCATTCCCCGATGCTTTTCCGCGTATTCAAATCCGCCTACTACGGATCGGCCGGCTTCATGCTTCACTATTTCACCAAGTACGGCAAACACGTGATCAAAGATGGTGAACGCGGCATGGATATGCTCATCGCCAAGACAGGCGCAGATCTGATCCGGAAGAATAAAGCCGATCTGTATATGCTCCATCTGCTGGATGTAGACACTACCAAACATAATCACGGAGCCACTTCCCCTGAGGCAACAGAAGCGCTCCGCCGTATCGACGATTGTCTGGGGCAGCTTCTGGCGGCGATGGAATCCGTGGGCATGGAAAACTTCGAAATACTTATTTTCAGTGACCATTCAAGCATGGATGTTAAGGAAGCCATTCACCCGAATGAACTTCTGACTGCGCGCGGAATATCCCTCCAGGACGCGCATTTCCATACGACACACGGAAGCGCATTTTTATACATCTCGCCTTCCGTTTCAGAAAACACCAAGAAAGAAATCGATTCTTTTATCGACGATTTTCTTCAGATGGAGAGCGTCGCACGCGAGCTGACTTCAGAAGAGATGCATCTCTGCGGTGCCATAAATGACGGTTTCGTGCGCGGATTCGGCGCCACGACCGGATATGAGTTCGGCAACTACAGGAAAGGCCAGCATGGCTATCCTCTCGATCACGATGACTACAAGATCTTCTATCTTGAGATCGGAAGCCGGGCGGAAAAAGCCACACAAGGATCGGATCCCGCCAAAGACGGTCTGATCTCCGAGACTCACGGCGGCTGCATCATCGAGGTCGGTCAAAAAGCCATTTCCCTTATTGAAGCAACATCCAAATAAACGATCGTTCAGGCGCAAGACACACATCTCATAAAAGACATAGGGGGTTGTCTCAAAAGAGACAACCCCCTTTCGCCGTTTTAACGGAGTACTTCTTACTTAGCTGCGTTGCAGATTACGGAGAAGTCCTGAGCCTTCAGGGAAGCACCGCCGACGAGACCGCCGTTGATGTCAGCCTGAGCAAAGAGACCTGCAGCGTTACCGGCATTGCAGGATCCGCCATACTGGATGGTGATCGCCTCAGCGCACTTCTCGCAGTAGAGTTCAGCGATGACGCCACGGATGAACTTGCAAACTTCTTCAGCCTGCTCGTCGGTTGCTGTCTTACCTGTTCCGATCGCCCAGATCGGCTCATAAGCGATAGTGATCTGGCAGAGCTTGTCAGCCGGAATATCCTTGAAAGCGCCAACGATCTGACCCTTGATCCAATCAAATGTCTCGCCTGCTTCACGCTGAGCCAGGGACTCGCCGCAGCAGATGATCGGCTTCACGCCGTACTTCAGAAGAGCCAGAGCCTTCTTGTTAACTGTCTCGTCTGTCTCTGCGTTGTACTCACGACGCTCGGAGTGACCGATGATGCAGTATGTTACGCCCATCTTAGCCAGCCACAGCGGGGAGATCTCGCCTGTGAAAGCACCCTTCTCTTCGAAGTGGCAGTTCTGAGCAGCGATCTTGATGTTTGTATAAGCTGTAGCCTCAACAGCAGCAGCCAGAGCAGTAGCCGGAACGCCGAGAGCGATCTTCGCTGTAGCATCCTTAACGAGCGGCTTGAGTTCTTCGATCAGCTTAACAGCATCAGCCGGGATACCGCAGTTCATCTTCCAGTTACCTGCAGCAAATGTTCTGCCGATTTCCTTATCGTTCAGGCAATCAATACCCGGGAGTACCTTACCTTCGATAAACTCGAGGGAAGCGCCGCCACCGGTGGAGATATGTGTTACCTTATCAGCAAAGCCGAGCTTCTCGATTGCAGCAGCGGAGTCACCACCACCGATGATAGAGATCGCATCAGACTCAGCAATAGCCTGAGCAAGAGCCTTCGTACCAACAGCAAACTTTTCGAATTCGAAAACGCCTGCAGGACCATTCCAGATAACTGTCTTAGCAGCCTTGATCTCGTTAGAGAACTTCTCGATGGTCTTCGGTCCGATGTCGAGGCCTTCCCATCCATCCGGAATCTCCATTGTCGGAACGATCTGGCTGTTCGCATCAGCTGCAAAATTGTCAGCTACTACCGTATCCTCAGGGAGCAGGAGCTTCACGCCCTTCTCCTCTGCCTTAGCAAGGAGTTCCTTAGCCAGTTCAACTTTATCAGCCTCAAAGAGGGAGTTACCGATGGAACCGCCCTGAGCAGCGATAAATGTATAAGCCATACCACCACCGATGATGATCGTATCAGCCTTATCCATCAGGTTTGTGATTACGCCGATCTTATCGGAAACTTTTGCACCACCGAGGATAGCAACGAACGGACGTGCCGGGTTAGCCAGAGCACCACCGATGAACTTGATCTCTTTCTCGATCAGGTAACCGGAAGCAGACGGCAGGAAGTTTGCCAGACCGGCTGTAGAAGCGTGAGCACGATGTGCTGTACCGAAAGCATCGTTAACATAGAGATCAGCCATGGAAGCGAGCTCAGCTGCGAACTTCGGATCATTCTTTGTTTCTTCTTTATGGAAACGGACATTCTCAAGCATGAGGATCTCGCCCTCTTTGAGAGCAGCAGCCTTAGCCTTAGCGTCCTCGCCGATAACATCAGCAGCCAGTGTAACCGGCTTACCGATCAACTCAGCAAGACGATCTGCTGCCGGCTTCATGGAGAATGCCGGCTCCGGTCCATTCTTCGGACGACCCAGGTGAGATACCAGGATCACCTTTGCGTTATTTTCTACGAGATACTTGATCGTCGGGAGAGCTCCCTTGATTCTCTTATCGTCAGTAATTTCACCTGTCTTTTTGTCGAGCGGTACGTTAAAATCCACACGAACGATTACTCTTTTGCCGGAAACATTCAAGTCTTCGACATTCTTCTTCTGAACCATTGCCATAATGTTCACACTCCTATACGAAAATTACTTGTTGTTCAAGCCATACCATTATACAAAGAATTATGGAGTGTTTCAATTACAAAAAAGGAAAACAGCCGTCCTGCCCCGAAAAGGCTGACCGGCTGTCCCGCTGAAGTTATGATCTCTCAAATCGTCTGATCAGTCGATGCTCACCGGAGCGCTTTTCGCATCCTTCGGCTTAACGATCTCCAGATCTACCATCGAATCGACCTGCCCTTCTACTGTTGCAAAAACGAATGTGTACTTGCCGGATGGCATATCTGCCGGAAGGCGGCCCTGCATCCAATAGACATGGATCGTGTTATAATCCTGATCCACGATCGGGTGGCAGCTTGATCCGGTGATCTTTACGATAGCATCTTCCTTATTCCATGCATAATCTTCGTTATACGCGAATACGTAAAGCAACAGTTCATTCGGTGCATCTTCATCTCTGGCCTCGCTGATGATCGGTTCCACTGTCAGTTCCGATCCGCTGACAAGCTCAGAATACAACTGCCAGTTGATTACTGTATATACACTTCTGATATCTGAAATAATCGGCCTTTCCACACTCTTGGATGCCATCAGACCTCTCTCGCCGACCTTCGATGTGTCCGGATCTCCGAAGAGGTCCGGAGCCTTTGTGGGCGCCGTTGCCCCCACAGAAGTGGACTGCGCGTTTACCGCGATCTTGGAAGTCTTCACGGAAGGTGCAGCTTTTCCACAAGCACTGAAAGCCATTGTCATTGTTAAAACCATAATTGCCATTGTTCTCTTTTTCATGTTTATTATCTCCTGAATATTCTTTCTGCATTTTTCGAAGCACTGTTCATCGCCCTTCGTACTATTAGACGAAGCCAAAAACGATTCCGTTGCAAAACTCCAAAAGTTTTTTCGTTACTTTCTGACTTCCCTTCTACCTTGAAAAAAGCACTTGAACGCGATACATTGGGAAGGGAGGTGGACATGGGCGCTTTTACTAAGAAAATCTATGGACCGGACTATTCATTCGGTTTTCAGTGTCTGGCAGAAAAATGCCGCCACAGTTGTTGCATCGGCTGGGAGATCGATATCGACGATAAGTCTCTCCAGCGATACCGTCTGGTCCCCGGCGAACTGGGAAGGAAGCTTCATGATTGCATTCGGGATCCAAAAGACGAGACGGATGAAAACGGTGAAGACACCTGTGCACACTTCATTCTCGGCAAGGACGAACGTTGTCCTTTTCTAAACGAGCGAGGGCTTTGCGACCTGATCTTAAATCTGGGCGAAGACTCTCTTTGCGAGATCTGTACGGAGCATCCCCGCTTTTACAACATCTTCTCTGACCATACCGAGATGGGATACGGTCTTTGCTGCGAGGAAGCCGCACGTCTTCTATTCACATGGCAAACGCCGATCCGGCTGGCGGAAACAGATTCTGTTCCTTCCGAAGAAGAACACATCGGCGAAGATCCCGAAGAAGCAGAGATCTTACAGATCCGGGAAGAGCTTTTTTCCCTGTTGCAAGACCGAGGATGCAATCTTTCCGACAGATTCCGGAACATTCTAAACGCAGTAGATCTCCCCGAACGTTCCATGTATTTGGACTATGCATTTTGGGGCAGGGTGCTTGGTTCTCTCGAACGTCTGGATCCATCCTGGGATGCAGAAATCACCAAACTTGCCTCTTCCACGATCGAGCCGTCGCAGATTCAGCATTTCATGGATCTCATGTCTGAGAAGGACCGGATCTTTGAATATGAAAACCTGATGTGGTACTTTCTTTACCGGCATCTTGGCGAAGTAACAGATAAAGAGGAGATCCGAGACATCGTCCTTTGGGCCTTGTTAAGCGTAGAGATCCTTGAATATCTCGGAGCCTCCCGGTATCTGGAAAAAGGTGCTTTCACGCTGGACGACCAGATCGATCTGGCTCGAATGTTTTCTTCCGAGATCGAATATTCCGACGAAAACATAGAATGCATGACCGGCCATATCCGTGAAAGAAACTATCTTTTATAGGATCACAAACCAAATTTTACTGCTTCATCGCTTTCACAATACATTGGATCTCGTAAAGACGCTGCGGGTTTTGCGGAACCAGGCGATTCGCCCGTCCACCCTGTTCATAGATCTCCATATACAAACCATAATCCATCAGGATGCCCTTCATGGAGCTGATCGGAAATTCCTTTCTGACCTGCTTGGCCACTGCCGTCAGATCACGTGACCGGTGCGCACGGACCGGCTTTCCTTTACGGTACACGATGCCTTCTTCCGGTGCGCATTCCGTACCCTCGTACGTCACCATACCATTGCGTATCGTGAGCACACCTTCACCCACTTTTGCATAGTTACGTTCCCCGCAGAGCTGGTGAAGTTCCACGTTTTCCGTCAAACAGTAATCCGGTCTTGCCGCTTCGCGGGCATAGATCGTCTGCTCCCACTTTGCCCATTCGTGCAAGTTAGAGAAACATTTGTCTTCAGCTCCTGCAGGTTCAAAAAAACCGTACCGGTTCATGATCACTTTATTGCCGCAAGCCCTGCACACCAGAAGATTCTTGCGGCCTTTGGCTTTGTTTCGGACAGTCTCATCCGAGCATCCGTCTTTCACTTCGGTAACATTGATCTTCTCGCAACGCGGACAGATGTTCGCAATATTCTGCACACCCGCGGCAGGCTTTCCGGAACGGAAGACCTGGGACTTGCCGGAAAAATACTCGTATTCATCGTAAACAAGCGCCTGGCGCATATACTCGTAGATCTCATCCACACTCATTTTTTCAACTTTTTCTTTCGGAAGAACATCTGTGAACTCCGCCGTAATGCGGCCCCTCCGCCAGGAACTTTCACTCCAGCGCGGCCACGTCATATACGCACCATGTGAGCGAAAGATCACCAACGATGCACCGGCTTTCTTTACCAGCGTGGAAAGTCCTTTATCAAAAGGAAGCGAATGCCCGTCGATCAAACGTGTGCCTTCCGGGAAGATCCCCAGTACACCATTGCGCGAAAGCACACGAAACATCGCTTTCACCGTCCGGATATCGTTCCGGTACTGAGCTTTCGGGATACAGCCTCCACGCGTAATGATCCTGCCGAAAACAGGTCTTCGAAACAGGAACTCTCCGGCGACAAAATTGATCGGTCTTCCATACAAAGCCATCCCCATGATGATCGGATCGATATAAGACGGGTGGTTCCCCACAATGACCAACGGTCCCGGAAGTTCTTTAATCCGCTTATCTGCGCGGATCTTCATGCCGAACAGGAAACGGCAGGCATTCAGCACGATCCCCGAACCGAAAAAACCATACCAGAAGCGGCTCGGTACACAACCGTATTCCACCTGTTTTTTCTCTGTTCGTCCGCTCATGATTCCTTCCTTCGAAAAATACGACGCATTTTTGCCAAAAATAACTTATGATTGACATAAATTGATAACATATATCTCGTATTATACATAAAGTGAAGTTTTGCGTATAGCAAACCTTTTTTGACTTTTACTCTATAAATTTTGCACCGGATTTCTCTGATCCGGTCAGATCGGAAGGATCAGACACATGGCGAAAACCTGTTTTTATTGTGGCAAAGAATTGGCTCCCGGAGAGCGCTGCACCTGTCGTGGCACTTCTTCGCGTGTCGCTTCCGGCACTCCTTCCGGAGCTTCTGCGCAAACTTCGAATACACAAGCTAAAACCGAGAAGACAGAGTCTAACGAGCATAAGAAAACCGAGAAGCACGAAAAGAAGACCAAGCAGGTTTGGGAACGGGCCACGACCGGAACCCCTGATACGCCTTACGGAAACAGTGCAACAGGAAAAGGCAAAGTCACTTTTTCTTCTTTTATAACAAAAGTAAGAGCGCTTTTCCCTTCGTTCTCGAAAACACTTCGACCGATCATGTCATATATCTGGCACCCGGTTACGACGATTCAAAACCGTTCGCAGGTCGTGCCGATCGGCAAGATGATCGTTATCAACACCCTGTTCGCCACATTGACTTCATTGATGGTCCTCTTTACCAACCGCACCAACTCACCTTTTCTGGGTATGCTGATTTCCCTGATGTTCGGAAAGACCGACTTGTTTTCCGCACATCCACTAACTGCTTTTTTCACGATCTCAGCGATACTTTGGGCAAGCGTGCTGATCCTTGCGGGCATTTTCGTGGTGACATCCAGACTTGTTAACCGCAAGCTTTCTTTTCTTCGTGCGTTGGATACTATCTCCATGTCATCGATCTATCTTTGCTTTGCAGATATTCTTGTCTTTTTCTCTGTGTTGCTCGGCACACACGGCTCAGTCACTTTGATATTTGTTGCTTTGGTCATCATGGGCATCGCCCATTTCGTATCGCTCAAACAAGATCTGACTCTTAGCGACAATGCAGCCTTTAATATGCTCGTCATCAGTTATCTTTTGTTTTATACGCTTGCCCAGTTGGGGCTCGGGATCATTATCCGACTTGTTACCTGGTTCTGACACGGTTTTACAGTAGATCGGTCATCTGAAGATCCTCCTGTTTCATCCGCAAAATATATATTTGTTTGGATGTTCAAAATTTTTTCTATTCCTGTGTTAAGATTGAGTTGAGTTTGTTGTTAGTAGGGATAGAAAGCGCAAAAACAAGGAGGTATTATTCCATGAAACATTTTCAAAAAGCAGGGGCAGCCATCGTTGCTGCATCACTAATTTCTTCTATGCTTTTATGCACAGCATGCAAAAACAGCGAGGAGACAAAAAGTACCACATCTGCAACCACTACGACCGTCGAGCAGACAACCACCACAACAATTGAAGAAACCACCACAGAGGCTACAACCGAAACTACAACCGAAGCTACGACAGAAGCTACGACAAAAGCAACCACAGCAGACCCGAATGTTTTTGAGTTCACCGAAGCAAATTACCCGAAGCTCGATGGTTCGACTTCTACCAAGCCGATGGCCGCAGCGATCACTTCCGTCCTTCTCGGTATCTCCCGTGAAGAAGCAGAAAACAAACTTGAATTTCACAAAACCTCACAGTCTTTCAGTTATCTGATGAGCAAAGACGCAGATATGCTTATATGCGCCGAGCCTGCAGATTCTGTTTTTAAAGAAATGAAAGACCAGAATTTCGAATACGTTATGGAACCTTTCGCGACCGAAGCACTCGTTTTCGTTGTCAATGCATCGAACCCTGTTGAGTCTCTGACGACTGAGCAGATCCAGAAGATCTATACAGGTGAGATCACAAACTGGAAAGAAGTGGGCGGCGAAGATAGAAAGATCGTTCCGATCCAGAGAAACAAGACAGCCGGATCTCAAGTCATGATGGAAAAGATCGTCATGAAAGACCTGACGATGATGGAAGCTCCGACAGAACTGGTAGTCGGCGACATGGGCGGTCTCATCGAAACAGTAAAATCCTTCGATAATTCTGCTGATGCAATCGGTTACACACCATATTACTATGCTACGAACATGAAGATGGCTGATGGATTGAAGATCATCAAAGTCGACGACATCATGCCGGCAAAAGATACGATCCAGAAGGGTGAATATCCTTTCCGCACCTCCTACTATGTCGTTATGCCCAAGGACACTCCGGAAGACAGTCCGACGAGCATCCTTTTTAACTGGGTACTCGGTCCGGATGGTCAGAAACTCGCTGAAATGGAAGGCTACGTTCCTGTTAATTGATTCATTGATTCCGGGAGGGAACCATTATGAAAAAGTTTAGAAGTGCCGTATCGATCTGCATCGCGGTTTCTGCTCTGCTGTCTATCCTGACAGCGGGCGGATGCCGGGCGCAGAAGAAAGACTCCGTTAATTCGGAAGAAGCATCTTCCACTACATATGAAGAAACAACAGAAGTGCCGACAACGGAAGGGACCACCGAGATTTCTGAAGAGACTTCCGAAGAGACTTCCGAAGAGACTTCCGAAGAGACTTCCGAAGAGACTTCCGAAGA
>JAFWDK010000017.1 GCA_017513085.1 Clostridiales bacterium
AAATAACTTTTGAGCGGTCAGACAGCCATCTCATATTTCCTTCCAGGCGAGGGTCCAATTTACTTTTTCAAACAAATGGGCCTTGGTCTGTTTGCTATGCAACAAAACATGGAATACTCAACAGTTTTATGCCATTATACCTCCTTTTTAAGCTCCGTAACAGCACAAATTACGATCGATTACAAGTCGAGCATAATCCAACACTCATTTAGTTTTTCATTTAAGTATAATTAAGTAATCATTGATGACAATTACGTGATCACTCATCCATTTCTTGTTTAATTCTGAAGAAAAGAATATAGGTTTCTTCCCGGAGTCTTCGATTCATACGGGATCAAGCCGAATCCCTCTCCCGATACGGCACAAAGGATCATCTTCTTCGTCAGATCCGGAACGGTTTCATCGGCGAGTGCTTCCTCTATATCCATCCAGACGACCTTATCGTTTTCATCACCATCTGACCTGGCTTCGCCCTCGACATATTCTGCTTCGAATACAGCGTACCAGTCTTTCGCACTGAAGCGCATTCCAAAGAGTTTTCCTGCCTTCACAGTAACACCTGTTTCTTCCTGAAACTCTCTCACCAGCGTTTCCTCCGGCGTCTCTCCGAAATCAACATATCCGCCCGGGATGATCAGCATGCCCTTTCCAGCTCCATACGTATGACGCGCAAGCAGGACTTTCCCTTCTTTGATGCACACTCCGCCGACAGACTGACTCCAATTTGTTTTACCAGGATCTGCTGTTGTCATGTTTATTCCTTTCCGAGATAGCATACCATGATGTACTCTTCGTTATTCTCATCCACTTTCCGGAATCCGACTTTCTCATACATCCTTACCGCATAGTTACTCTTCTGGACCGCCAGAGAGGCTTTTTTGAAACCCTGATTCTTCAGATGCTCCAGCATCTTTTTCATCAGTTCGGTGCCGATTCCTTTGCCGCGGTATTCCTTGATCAGGGAGATGGCAAAGGATGGCGTCTGCGAATCCACATGCCCATAATCCTCCATGATGCGGGTCCAGACCGCTCCCACTACCTTACCGTCATCCTCGGCCACAAAGCAATGGTCCGCTTCGCCGGATCCGAAGTCCTCGTAATACAATTTCAACTCCGGTCTCTCGATAATGTCCTTCGGTGGCGGTTCCATGCCTTCCGGAATAAAGATCGCCTCGTACAGAAAATCCTGCAGCAGATCTTTCTCATTGTCTCTCATTTCACGGATTACCATACACTGACCTATTCTTTCGTTGTCTCCTCATTTCGTGTTCTTTATTATAGCATCGACATAAGAAAAGAGACCATCTCAAAATCGTTAGTATGACGGCAGCTGATTTGCTGCACTTTTCGCAAAGTCGTGCCAAAAACGCAGTGATTATTGCAAAAGTCCTATGACTTTTGCTATAATTACTGCAAAAAGGATAGGAGTTTGCTATATGTATCGTGACATAATGAACGATCTGATAAAGTGGAAGAACCGAACAAGAAGAAAGCCGCTTATTATTTCCGGAGTCAGACAGTGTGGCAAGACTTTTATCATAGAAGAATTCGGTCGCACACAGTTTTCTAATCTGCTTACGATCAATTTTGAAGAGCAGCCGGGTTTGAAAGAAGTATTTGATTTTGATTTCGACACTAAACGTATCGTTTCAGAGATAGAGAAACTGACAAAGGCAAAAATCGTACCCGGCCAGACGCTTCTATTCCTGGATGAAATACAGGAATGCCCTAAAGCGATAACAGCACTTAAATACTTCTGTGAGAAAATGAGTAATCTTCATCTAGTGTGTGCCGGATCTCTTCTTGGAGTTGCATTGCGTAGTGAAAACATTTCTTTTCCGGTAGGGAAAGTGAACAGGTTAGATCTCTATCCTATGAATTTCCGGGAGTTTGCAATCGCTTCAGGTGAAGAATCATTGATAGAGATGCTGAAGGAATGGAATGTTGACAGACCGATTCCGGATTATATTGATGTTCCGATGAAAAAACTTCTTAAAGACTTCTATATTGTCGGCGGAATGCCTGAAGCAGTGTCTGTTTGGACGTCTACCCATGATTATGCGGAAGTTGAAGCTGTTCAGCGAGAGATCCTGAAAGACTATGCAGATGATTTCTCAAAGCATGCTCCTATCAATGAACTCCAAAAAATACGGTGGATCTGGGATTCGATCCCTGTTCAAATAGCCAAGGAGAATAATAAGTTTGTCTTCTCACATGTTAGAGAAGGAAAGCGCGCTGCAGATCTTGATGACGCACTTTCCTGGCTTCAGAATGCAGGGCTTATATATCGACTCGAATTAGTTGAGAAACCCCAGCTTCCTTTATCTGCATTCGCAGATAAAACATACTTTAAAGTATATATGTCTGATGTCGGGCTGATGCGAGTAAGGGCGAATGTTTCTGTGGACACGATACTCAATGAGGGTGAAAAATATGTGAATTATAAAGGTGCAGTTGCTGAAAACTATGTCAACAACGAACTTGTCGTTCAAGGCAAGAGTCCGTTTTTCTGGCGCTCTAATAATACGGCAGAGATAGATTTCATGTATGAAAAGGATAATGAATTCTATCCGGTTGAAGTTAAGTCTGCGGATAATACGCAGGCTAAAAGTTATAAGCAATTCTGCTCAAAATACAATCCCAAGAAGGGCATTAAACTTTCAACGAAAAACATTGCAAGAAATCCGAGTAGTAAAACGGAGACATATAACATTCCACTGTATATGGCATGGGGAATCGACTATTACATCGACAGCCGCAATTGATCTGAATCCTTTCCAAGAAAGAAACCTGCATTTTAACTACTCGTTCCCGATGGAGATCGAAGACCGGAAAGATTTTCGTCAAAGACTTCTCGACAGATGCATTGCCGACGATCTCTCCGATGAAGGTGTTTTCGAAGGGAAAATCAACGAAGAAAGATCGATCCGGGAATTGTTCTGATCTACCGTTCGTCTCGCATAAATCGGGTGTGTATGTTACAATCTCCTAGGATCAATGAAAAATGATTGAAAGGATATAGCATATGAAGATTTGGAACAAAGTAGTTGTGCTTCTTGTCGGGGCGGCTGTTTTGATGAGCGGCTGCACTTCGGCGAATAAAAAAGAAACGGAGAGCACCGGCAACAGTCAGACAGAAGCTACAAGTAGTGCCGGCAGTGAGTCAGAAACTACAAGCAGTTCCGGTAGTCAGACAGAAGCTACGAGCAGTACAGCAGAGGAATCAGCTCATCCCATATCCAAAATAGCTTATTTGCGTGATCTGATCGAAGAGCTTAATGAATCTGATAAGGCTATGGAAGAGCAAGGATTTCACGCTTTGAAAACAATATGCCTCGTCAATTTCATCCAGGATGAGGATCCCTATGAACCGATTGAAACGATCAACATAGAAAAAAATAATCTGAAAGCTACTGCGGTTATCAGAATAGAAGAAGGCGACTTTGATGGTCATTCGGATTTTGAGATAAATGCCATCATGAGGGTTAACGATAATATCGTGAATTTCAGTCTTGATGACAAAAATAGCAAAGACGGTGTTCTTAGCACAACTTTACAAACTAATGAGGATTATATCCTCCAGGTCAGTGCGGATATTTTCCCGGTCGAAAAAGGTGAAAATGAGATCTCATTGATGGTATTCGGTTATTCCAGGAGCCGTGATTTGTATATTGAGCAGCAGTCCAGCTCTGTGCGATTTACATCAGACCATGAGGAAAGTGGAGACGTTGTAGAGATCTGTCCCGAAGATAAGATCAACGTAGTCACATATCAGGACCAAAACGAGGTAAAGGCTGATTCCTATTTTATTATGCCTGAGGAACAGCTTGATTTTGAGTCTGACCATTACGGATATAAGAAAGTGACGACATTGCCCTCTCCCACCATGCATTTTCAAATCGATAATATGAGTGTTGAGGGGGTTATCGGAAACCGTAAGGGATTGCTTCTGTTTTTTGTTGACGGTAAACTTCAGCCGGTATGGAACGGATCATACATTGGAGAGATCTCAATAAAGGAAAGTGATCTCATAAAGGAGATCGTTATCGCTTCGGAATTCAAATCGGGTGAAAAGCATAATATCGCCTGGTACTATGTAGAGACTCAAGGTGTAGATGAATGGCCGGTCGGCTCTTGGTATTCATCACATATGGAGATCAAAGACAGTTGATCCCACAAAAAAAGATGTGAGCATTCTTACAGTATGAGTTTTCGCTGACATGATGGTCGTTCATCAAAAACCACCAGCATGATGGTCATTTCTGTGTCTTCCTTCATGAGAAAGCTGCTTATTTCCTTGATAGCGATCTCCAGGGCGTCTGCCTTCGGGAATCCATATATGCCTGTGGCAATCAGCGGGAAAGCGATACTCTCGGCGCCCAGTTCCGCTGCCTTGACCAGCGACTATCGGTAGCAGCTTCTAAGGATATCGAACTCATGGTGTTTCCCGTCCACCCATGCAGGACCTACGGTATGAATGATGTACTTTGCAGGAAGATCGAAGGCAGGAGTAACGGCTACATCGCCTGGAGCTATATTCCCGATCTTCTTTCTCTCGGCAAGAAGCTTCTCCTCCCCCGCCGCACGATAGACCGCCGAATCCGTCCCCGCCATAAACTTCGGCTCCGGATTCGCCGTATTCACGATCACATCACATGCGACCTTCGTTATATCGTTACGAATGATCTGAAATGGCATATGGTTCTCCTTTACGCGAAGTGTTATCTGTTGATCAAGGCTTTCCCCATCTCATACACAGTTTTTCTTTCTTCCGGGAAAACAGTATCATGTCTTTCTTTTTTCGCTTTAGGATCGAACATCGTCCATGGCCAGTCTGTCTGGCTATAGTCTTTCAGCTGAAGTGTATCTCCGCTGACAAATGCCTGGCAAGGCCCAACGAAGCGGCTTAAGGTCTGCCGGTAGTTCTCCAGAAGTCGCTGATAAGCCGTATCCGGCGCATTGCTTGTCATGATGAGAAGAACCGGGATCTCCTTCTGATTACAGCACGGTTTTTCGATGTTATAGGTCAAACTCTGGAAGATCAGTCTCTCGTATAATGCTCGGAAAGAAGCAGTCATTTCAGACAGATAATTCGGGGATCCAATGATCAAGCCATCCGACTCCCGGATCGCATCCAGTACTGGCGTCAATCCGTCCCTGCAAATACAGTGTCCCTTATTCTTTTCTTTTTTGCAGCCGAAACATGAGATACAACCCGTATATCGCTCCAAACGGAACAGATCAAACTTCTCGATCAGAGCACCGGCATCTTCAGCACCTTTTGCCGCCTCCTCCAAAAGAGTATCCGTATTCCAGCCCTTTCTCGGCCCGGCGTTAACCACTACGATTTTTCTAACATCACTCATGCACAGTTCCCCCGAACACAATTCAGATTCCAAGCTTCTTATCTTATATTTTCATTATATTCTTTTCCGCATCAAGTCGGTAGCGCTAAAAGGGAAACCGGATCAGAAATCTGACCCGGTTTATTTAACAAAGAAAGGAAATGTATATTAATTGTAGACTGGTATAATATTTGTATAGGTTTATTCGTCGGAGGATAAGATGGACAAATGCTGCTTCCTATTTTATTGTGCCTGAAGAAGTCGAGGAAATTATGAAAAGGACATCTTTCTTAAGATTTATAGCTGTTCTAATGATCAGCGCGGTGTTGTATTGCCTTATAGGTTGTGGCATTGGAAGTAGCGATAATAGCCGAAGTTCGAAGTCTGATGAATCCCAGAATGAACCCCAAACGGGAATCACAAGGCTCAATTTTGTGCCTGCGATCGGGCACTATAAAGTAAATACGAGACAGCATTACTGCTTCTATATAGATACCGTACAGTATTGGTATAAATATAGGGGTAGGGTATCCTTCATGGTGGATGAGAATTATGATTATTCTCTGCTCAATAGTCAAAGTGCGATGGATTTCATTAAAGAGGTCGAAGCTATACCGGATGGTACTACTGAGGCGGATGGACCTTTTGCTTTAAAGATCGATATGGAATACAGAGATCCGGACGGCACGACGCATCCTGTAAAAAAATCGGTTTATGGTGCTCTTCCGGAAAACTGGGGTACGATCGTTAGACTGGCTAATGAATTAACAATGCAGAAAATGGATATACCTGTTAGCAGGAAGATAACTGTCGTTGATAGTAATTACCTCAGAAAGTACCATCACATCCAGGAGGACAGTTATCCGCAAGACATTTCCCTGGATACGATCATTAAAGAACTTGGAATCACTTATGAGTATCTGTATGATGAAACTCTTTGTTTTCAGGATGACCACTTGGATGTATGGACACTTATAGACGTATATACATTCGATTATCTGGGCATGAAGGATTACATCTTTTTTGAAACTACGCAGGTAGAAAAAACAACAGATGGCGAAATGAAAGAATATGCTGAGAATCACTTGGAATACATTACTTCGATTAATGATGTTAGCGCTGTAGGAAGATTTCAGGACAGTAGTTTTGAGATTGTCAGAAGCGACTGCTTTGAAAAGTGGAGAAAAGACAATGGTGTTGATCTTGTCCTTTCTTATGACGATTCAATTAGTCTTATCATTTATGGGAATGAGTCGGGCAGCGACGAGACGCAAAGCTACAGATCCTTCCAATGTTATATCGATCCATCTCACAAATATCTCATCATCTTACCATTTAAGACCGGGTTCGCCGGTCATAACGTAAATAACTATAATGTTGTTTATGATTTCTTTCAACAGTAACCTGTATCATCTCGCAAGTTCTTTTTCCATTAATTCTTGACATTCGTTTCAGCAAATTGTGAAGCAAAATTGTCATTTATGCTGCACGATGTCGAACGATCTTAATAAACCGGTATATGAAAAGAGCTGCCAGAAGGGCATCGAATATAAGGATCGCGATTCCGCCCCAGAGCTTTTCCTTGAGAATAGAAACTCCAACAAATCCGATAAGGAGAATGGCGGCTGTAAGGACTAAGAGAAGAAAGACAGCACATAGTATTCTGATCGTCATCGGGACTTTCTTGCTTTTTGACAGCCCAATCGTCCCCTCGATCACTAAACTAAATACAGCTTCAATCAATAGTTCCATAATGACACCTCTTCGACTTAGTCTTTATGGTTTCATATTACAAGGTGAATTTAAAGTCTTCGCCAAGTAACAATAAAGATTGTCTAAAGCGACAGGCAGGATCGAGTGGGATTAAGACACAAAGCTCTTTTCACTATTGCTATGTAAAAAGACAACTGTATCTTCTCCTCATCTCCATCACTACATCGATCACTCTGCATCGGATCTCTTCGGGATAGATGACTGCTTTTTCCACGATGGACTCCACCTCAGCGTATCCGAACGAAAAGTGGAGATTCTCTCACCTCTCTATCCTTATCCAGAATTTATCTTCTGCCATTCTGCCTTCTGTCTTTTCAATGATCAGGATCGGATCGTAAAATGGGATCCCCAGGCGCTTCAGTTCCAGCTTAATCTTATCCCGGCTTTCCGGGAAGCAGCGCGATTTTAAAAATTCCTCATAATCTTCAAACTCCGGTTCCATGTTTTTACCAAAAGCGCGGAACAGCGGATCGTCGATATAGTTTCTGATCTTTACGATTCTTTTCGGTTCGTCCACGTCAATGACCGTGCATACCATATCTTCATACATATACCACAAACGCAGCTTTAAACGGGTTTTCGGCGCTTCCAGTTTCTCTGCAAATTCAGGATGTCGTCGAAGGATCTCTACCAGTGTAACGATGGGTCCTTTTATCGGTTCATCCTTCATTTCCCAATTTTCGACAGTTCTCTTCGAAGAGTTCACAAATACAGCAAACTCCTTCTGTGTCATATTCAGAAGCTTCCGGACCTGTCTCAGATCTTCTCCGGTAACCGATTCATTCAATACATATTTATGGTCCATGAGAATCCCTCCTGGACTCATCAAACCACATATTTTGATGTATTTCAACGGATTTCTACCACATTATTTGTGGTTTCTCTCGGGCAGGTCAGCTAAAGAGAACCGGCAGGAACGGATCGCCGATCATTTTGGTGTATTCGCTGACTCCCAGTTTTTCCGATAAACTCTCGTCCGTCACATCGATCCATTTCCCATCCACCAGAACAAAGGATGTGTTAGGTTCAGTATGCGTCACATACTCAAGTTCACCTTCGACGGCGCCGCTATAAAAGAAGCGTTTCGTCAGAATGGTCATGGATTCTCCTTCAAAATAAACAGTTCCCGTTTTCCTTATAACGACAGTGCACTCCTGGACAGAAAGAGGTGTATCAAGTTTGACAAGGTGATATCCGGCTCTCTCCATCTTCCCACTGACCTTTGAGAGTGACCGCCCGAAATTTCCATCCAGGATCTCCACCTCATAGGTGCAGGTCTCTTCTTCCGAGAAGATCCCGACGGCAGAGAGGTTCCCCTCGTGCCGGATAATGCTGGCATATGCGCTTTCACCAGATCCACGGCTCAGATCGATATTGCCGATCATGGCATAGCCGTGGGTTTCGCCGGAAGAATATGAATTGGTCATCTGATACGAGATCGCCAAGGGAAACTGCACGTCGTAGGAGACCCAGTAATAGGCAGGAATGTTAAGGGGCGTGATGGTATTCTGCACCAGCCAGGCACCGTTCCGGGAGGCTTTTGTGGAGAAGGCGTCTGCCGGAAAATCGTCATCCCAGCCGATCACACACAAGAAATGATTTGTTTCCGTTCCCTTATAGTTCTGCGTCGGATATCCGTGACTTCTGGAGTATCCCGATTCTAAGCTGATTGCTACGACAGGCGCTCCATATTCCCGGACCCATTCTTTCAGTTCATCAACACCAGGATTGATAAGCCGTATTGCGTCCGAAAGCACATATCCGTGCAGCGGATCCGAACAAAGTACATCGAATACATGGAGCGGGTTTCCGCCATATTCAGTCTTATTTCCAATGGTGGCATACATCCCATCTTTTCCGGAAGACAGATCCTCCTTTGCACAGTACATACGGTCAAATATCTCCTCGCCGGTCGCCTCCCAGTTCCCGATCTTATTCTTCTGAAGATAGGCCTGCACAGACGTGACCGCGGAAAAAGCAAAGCATCCGCTCATACCTTGTGTATAGACGGGAAGGTCTAATCCTTCATCCAGCGAGCAATAACTGGTCTTTTCGTTCTGAAAGGGTGTGAAGTATTCTGTTTCTGCGTACGGAAAGAGGTCGATGTATTTCGTATTTCTTTTTTCTTTCTTGCATCCGGAAAAAGAAACTGTGGAAAGAATGAGAAGCATGGCGATCCCTCTTCTCATCGGGCTATTTCTATTCATCTGCTTATCTCCAAATCATGTCACTGCTCTTCTCTGAACCGGAAGCCAGATCTCGTTATAAAAACCTTTCCCGTCTTCACTCGGAAGGTTATAACATTCAATATTGTACTCGGCAATAAGATCGTATTCGTCCGTATCCAGAAGCCATTCTCCAAAAATGAATCTGCGCATCTTCTGGATCTCTTCCGCAGAATTATCCTTACAACGGAATTTCGCCCAGAGCGTCTCCGGAATCTCGATACACGTCATATCTTCCGGGATCTCCCCGCCCTTATACTCGGATCCGGCAAGGAAAAGAAAACGTTCAGCAAAGGTGATCTTCTTGACTTCATCTTCATCAAAATCCGAAAGCCAAGGCTTCCCCTGATCATTTTTCACACTCTCACACTCTCCGACGCTGACTCCGTAAAAAGGTCCGTTGTTTCCGGCCTTGAGCTGTTTCTCGATAAATCCGGTCACAAAACCGGGAATCTTCTGAAAACAGGTCTCATTCTCAAAAACATCGGCTTTCCCGAAGAGAAGGAACGGCGGTGTCGTATCGATCACTACATCCACCGTATCGGCGCCTTTGACCGAGAAAGAAAGCTTCAGCGGAAGAAATGTCCTGACCGGTTTTTTCTTCTTTTTGATCTCATTGGGAGTCGAATCGTGGAAACGGCTGAAAGCTTTTGTGAAGCTTTCCGGCGTCTCGTATCCGTATTTTGCCGCGATATCAATGACTTTGACATCCTCTTCCAGAAGATCCATTGCAGCCAGATATAGTTTTCTATTACGGACATATTCACTGATCGAATATCCGGTGATCATCTGAAAACTTGTCTGAAGATAACTTGCCGATACATGTACCATAAGGGCCACCTCCTTCGGACCTTGCACTGTCAGAAGATTCTTCTCCAGATATCGGAGCGTCTCAGTAATGACATTGACCCAGTCCATCTCGTAATTCTCCCTTACTTTATCCTGTTTCGGCAGACAAATCCTGTCTTTTCGTTCAAAGATTTGTCTTATGATCCTGTCTATTATATCACGGCAGTGTACCTGACCATCAGCTTTCTGACCAACAGATGGGATATCACCTGGCTCGCAAGGTGATATAATAAAGGAAATTGGTTGTTGAGGATCTGCTTGGTTTCAAGCGGAATAATGGGTACATAATATGGGTTTTAAAAATATTCCGGGCATGATTAGCTCAGAATCTTCAGGAAGTACACCGACAATGTCACACAACATTATGTGTGTGCTGGGATTCATCATCTCACTGTCCTTCATTATTCTGTTATTGTGTTTTTTCACGATTTCCGCCATGAGATCCCCGCTTTTTCTGTTAGCCTCGATTTTCCTTGCTATTGCTGCACTGATCGTATCGAGCATCGGATTATCGTCTTTCAAAAAAAGCAAACACCTTGGTTACGGATTTGGTATTGCGGGACTGGTCATCTCCATCACCGGCATCGTTACTACTATCATTATCTCAATCGCTATGATTGCATTAAGCTCACTTCTTATGGGTAGGCTTCTTTCCCCTCGTACGAAAATTCCTTATACGGGACCGGTCAAAAGAATCGACAATTATGAAATCAGGATGGAGAACTCTTCGGATCCTTACGAAGCCATGCTGGCAACCTGGTATTGGAGCGGAGATCCGGGTGATAACTTGATTGAAATACCCGATACCTATGAGGGCATCACGCTCTGTGCTATCGGTGATACGAATTCAGATTCTTTTGAAATCAAAATCGATCCTGCCATTCAGAATTACGTGACACTGAGCGCAGATACCACTGAGAACTCAGAAGCCTTAGCATCCGCCGTTCCGGAAGGAAGCATCATCCATTTTTCCGAAGTTGATTTCACATTGAAGGTAGGAAAAAACATAAATATGGTAAGTATAGATGATTTCCCGACATATGGTATCTGGAACGAGGATGGAAGCATCACTTTCTATCACATCGAACTCACATATGAGTGTTCGCCCAACAATCCATACTTCGATTCAAAAGACGGAAAACTCTATAAAAATGGATCTGATACACCCATCCTGACATGATGTGCCAGTGGTTCGACTGATAAAGTATATCGACCCTTCTTTTCTCACTGAAGATAGGACATTAACTATGCTTGCGGCCCTTTTTAGTCAGGATGCAATAACCAAGAATAGGACCGGCTACCATAGCAAGATAAACGAGTGTGATCCAAGGCTGGTATTCAATATAGAACTGTTTGAATGTAAGCTGCAACGGATGTGGGATGAGCACCCATCCGACAAGATCGATCACGATGCTGATGCCCGACCACAATAATCCGGTCGTCAATGCTTTTTTGAAAGTCGGCTGTTTTAGTCCTTTTATGTAGATCAAACCAAAGATCGTGAAAAAGATGATATTGTACAAAGGATGCCATGCTCTTGTCGCCTCATAGCCTTCGCCCAATCCCGGACCCTGAGACATAGAACCCATATTCAATACGAGCACATTGAAGAATGTATGTCCAACTCCGATTATCGTCACCACATAGTAGCTGATCCAGTACCATAACATCGATCTGCCAAACTGACGCTTTGTATTTTCCTTAACCTGCAATTCCTTTTCCATTAATCTTGCTCCTCATCTTTCGTAGTATGTCACTATTGTAGTTTTCATGAAAAACAGAATCTTTATGGAAATCTGATATGTTTCTTAAAAATCTCTTAAACGGCTGTGCGCAGAATATTGTTTGTTAATTGACAAACGTTTGTTCTGTTTTGTATAATGTAGTTGTTAGTTTGATGTACACTGCCCGGCACGATCGAGGAGGAAAGTAACATGAATAAAGAATGGTCCGAAATGAATAAGAATATGCAGACCCTGATCGGAAAAGAAGCGACTTTTGCCGAAGGAATAGATGCGCTCATCGAACTTCGGGAAGTGCTTTTCGAGCAGATCACATCGATCGTGAATAACTATCCGGCAGAGGCATTTTATCAGATGCCTTTTGCAGGAGCGGAAGGATACCACAGTAAGACGCTCGTCTACTCGATGTGGCACATCTTCCGTATCGAGGATATCGTGGCGCATGAACTGATCGGGAAAGACACGCAGGTGCTCTTTGCAGGAAACTGGCAAAAGAAGACGAAGAGCCCGATCATTACGACGGGAAATGAACTTCACGACGAGGGGCTCGTTTCTTTTTCCCGGGAACTGGACACGAAGGCTGTGTTCGAGTACTGCCGTTCCGTGAAGGACGCCTCGGATGGGATTCTCCGCAAGTTGACGTATGCGGATCTGAAGAGAACATTTACAGACGAAGATAAAAAACGGATCCTCGATAGTGGCAGCGTAAGCACGGACGAGAGCGCTGTGTGGCTGATCGATTACTGGTGCGATAAAGATCTGAAGGGACTTCTGAAGATGCCTTTCAGCCGACACTGGATCATGCATATTGAGGCGATGTGCCGTATTAAGAACAAGCTCTGCCAGAAGGCGAAAAAGGGCGTCGATCAGATCGCCTACTGCGGTCTTTCGTGCGCCCACTGCTTCTTGAAGGACTATTGCGGTTCGTGTAGAACACCGTACAACACCTGCTCGTATGCGACATGTTCACCGGACGGGGTGTGTCCGAATGCCGCGTGCTGTAAAGAGAAAGGCCTCGACGGATGCTACGAATGTGACGATATCCGGGAATGTAAGCGCGGCTTCTATTCTCTCGGAAAAGAAGTCCATGCCATCAAATCGATGTCGCTTTTTATCTCCCGGCACGGGAAGAGAGAACTTCAGACGGTGCTTGAGAATCTCCATAAGAAGCAGGTATTCGAGAAGGTTCAGGAAGTCCTCGGTGACGACATAGATCAGGGCCTTCAGATCCTGGAGGAAAACAGATAAAGATGAACTGACTAAGAGGAGGTAACCCTTATCGGCATCATCTGAGATCAGAGGATGGAAAAATCGATATGATTCGCCAAGTTCTCAAGATCCGTTCTGCTCATGGACTTAACATCTGCTGTGAAATCAAGTAAGACATTAACGGCTACAAAACTATCATCAAGATCCGCCAGGATCAGTGCTTTTGAGGAAGAAAGTGCAAGGAGCACTTCTTTACCGCTATTTGTCGTAAACGTCCACTGCTCGTAGTCGCCGATATTCGAAACATTCAGGAAGACTGTGTCGAACACGCCTTTCATGGAACGACGAAGCTGAAGGGTATATTCCCCGAACGTAGCATCAAATTGGAAAGATCCGTCCTCATAGTAGTAGCCGGAATATGTGGCATCACTCATGATCGTGCCGAACTTGGAATTAAGTTCCGAGTCAGAAGCACTGACTAAATTCTTGTGGAGTGAAAGGCCATACTTACCGGTGATCTCGTCAAACTTATCCGCCATCTCTTGTGACCAGATACTATAATCGCCATACTTTTCTGCAAACACGTCTCTACCGGTGCGCTTGCACTCCTGATCGTATTGATCCATGATTGCACGATCCTGATCGTAGCTGTCTGTGAATTGTCTCCACTCCATGGCAGCCTTGTATTCAGGACTTTCTGAAAAACCTTGAAGAGAGATCATCTGCGAGTTGGAAGATCCATCCACAACACTCGGCTGTCCGGCAGATGAGGATTCTGTCTCAGATGGAAGTGCAACATCCTGCAAAGATCTTCCTGCAAGGCCCGCATAGGTTGCGATTCCGATTACGGTCACAAGTGAAGCTGCCACTGCGATAGTAATAAATCTTTTTCTTAAACTACGCTTATGGTTTACTGTGTTGGTACTCATATTCAGTTTCATTTTAGTCAACTCCTTGATTCTTTCCGAGGAGACAACATTCTCTTCTTTCAGATCCACGGAAGAGTCTTCGAAATTATCTAAAAGGTCACGAATATTGATTTTCATGTATATCGCCTCCTGCTGATGAATTAATGTTGTTGAGGTGTTGACGAAGCCGGTCACGTCCGCGGCGTAATTTGGTCTTGATCGTGGACGGGTTCATCTGCATTTGTTTTGATATTTCCTGGATGCTCTGACTGTAGTAGTAAAATCGCAGGAAGATCTCTTTGTCCGGCTGTGGCATTGCATGAAGTGCTTTTCTAACCAGCTGGTCTCTCTCTTCCTGTTCGATCCTTTCAAAAGCCGAGTCATCATCTAAGATAAGAATGTCCTCGTCCAAAGGCAAATCCTGCACCTTCTCCCGCAATTTCTGCATGGATAGGCTTCGGGCCACGCGGCTCAAATAACCTTTCAGGTTCAAAGGATAGAGTTTTTCTGCGGCTTTCCATAAAGTCACAAACACATCCGACGTCACTTCCTCGACATCCGCATGACTCATGTTATCTTTAAGGAAACTATTTACCACGGTTCCCACATATGCACTGTATTTATCGATAAACCACTCCAGCGCATCCTGATCACCTGACTTAAGCAAAGCCAGCGCTTTTGCATCGTTCAAACGTCTCACCTCGTATCCTGTACGGCCGTACATTTATAATAGTGCTTTTTCTGTGGAAATGGTTTCACTTTTCCGAAAAAAACATATCGTATTTTTCGAATATAAAAGTACAAGTTCCACACCGGGATCAGATACGTCTTGAGAACGAGAATATAGCCGTACCACTACATCGATCACTTTGTATCAGCCACGCTCCTGTACGACTGCTTTACTCCGCTTTTGAATGATCTTGATCACTTCATCCACAGTTCTGTCACCTGTGAAATAACCAGGTGCTTCTTCCTCTATGATCATCATGGCAGTAGGATCCGATGAACAGGATTCCCGAATACCCTCTATCACTTTCAAAAGCGCCTCAATATGTTTCTCGTCCATATGAACAGATTCCATAGGCAACCACCGTGCCATATTCGAATCTGTCTCAGTCATTTTCCATCTGATTCGATCGGATTCGAAGCTTAGATCTACAAGGTCGTCAAAAGCTGTTCGATTGATAGGCATTCCGCCACTCCTTATAGCATGTACCAGTTGATTTTTCTCTTCAAACATGCAACGAAGAAAATCCCACGCCTCATCTTTGAATTGAGAAGTCTGGGAAATGGCGATCGATGAACTTATTTCCGCTTTCGCCCCATTTCCGTCTACACTGGGATTTCCGACAAGGCATACATTCCCGTCACAATAATGGTAGAGATCGGCAAACTGTTGCGGATCATGAAATGATGTACTCATAGCAACAAGTGTGCCTGCAACAAACATCTGCGCGTCGAACAAAAGAGAATCATCGTACATCAACTCGGCCTCAAGATCCACATTGGTTTTCGGTATTCCATAGTCCTTTACCATTCTCAGGATCTCACGGAATTCAGGATCATCAAAATTGACTATCCTCTTATCATAGTTCAGTAAATGGCTGGTTGCGCCATTCATCAGCGTCTCCAGGAGTTCACTCTGTGTTACATTGCCCACCAGTCTGACGCCCTGCGGAAGATCCTGCTCCAGATTCCGGAACTCTTCGTATGTCCAACCGATTCTTTCTCCGGAATATTCCTTGTTAGCCAGCATTCCGGTAACCGAAAAACTAAGAGGCATCTGATAAAGTTTTCCATCACGCTCACACGCCCTCAGTATATTATCAAAAAACAATTTTCGGTCCAGCGGCTTACTACCATCAATCAAAGTATTCAGATCCACCAGTGCTCTTTCTGTATTAAACTGTGAAAAAGAACCGAAGTTCAGAAGAATATCAGGTCCATCCCCGGACAGGATATCAAGATAGATCTGATCCACAATACTCGATTCTTCATTAGTCTTGAGAGCTTTCAGTGCAGACCAAGAAGACATCATCTCTGAACCCGTTGAGGCGTATAAGTCTTCTCCTGCATAGTCCAGAACAACAATACGTGTCTTCTTTCCCGGATCCGTATTGTATGTATTGATCAGCTTCAAGAAGTCTCCTTCCGGTGTACCGATCGAGGTCAGATAAATAATGCTCTTCCCTGCATTGGGGTTTTTCTCCAACCGATGCAGATGCATTAAGTATAAGGAAGTAGATCCGCCTCTGCCAATATATCCAAAAGATTCTGTACCACGCGTTTCACGTAACACATATATATCGTTATCTGAAGCAAAGTATGTGCTTGAACTCTCAATACCGGTATATACGCAGTCTGTATCACTCCAAGACAGGATCGTCTGCGGATCTTGTCCGGTAAGCAGGTCGTATTTTTTTATCCCGTTTCCCAGTGTGGCATACACTCCATTTTGCCAAGGCATCAAAAGTTCTCCATGCACACGACAGGTCAACTCCAGTTTTTCTCCGATCTTTTTTCCGGTAGACGGATCAAGTTCAAACATGTACGTGGTTGGTGTAGCAAACGGATCATATGGATTCCCAGTCAAAAAATATACATAGAACTTCTCTCCTATCCGGAAAAACTTGACAATATTGCTGCCGAATCCGAGTCTTTCTTCACTCAAAAGTTTTCCATTCGCATCATAAAGAAGAACTGAGGAGGAATCATAAGAAGAATCATAACAGAAAAAACTACCATTTCCCAAAAACAGCATATTTGTCCAACCGATAGTTCTGTCCAAAACAACTTCATTCGTAAGTTCTCCATCCGGAGAAATATCATAAAGAACAGAAGAACCATACATATATGTAGATTCTTCATAAGGTCTTAACAATATCTTCGCCTTACCGGAAGCATCTTCTGCCATTCCGACAACGTCGGTTCCGGAAGTAAAAATGTTAAACTTTTTTAGTTTCCCATCCAGGCCGAAGACAGCCAGACCATCTCGCGAATAGCTTCTAACCTCGTCAAGAAGTTTCTTATATTCTTCAATATTCGAAGTGTTGTAATGAAAACTGTCGTATCTCTCTTGCAGTTCCAGCGGCTGAACATATTCTTCTTGGACAGATGCTACAACACAGTCTGAAAAAACTTTCGAATCCCTGATTGAACGATAATCCAGATCTCTTCCATCAGGATCTCCAAAATCCAGTTCAAATTCCTCGCAAGTGAAATACGGATCCGTCTCCTGTACTACTCTGCTTCTAGGTTCTTGTTTTTTCTTATTACAACCTGCAATCGGCAGGACCATAGCCATGCATAAACAAGCGGATAGTACACGAAGTGTTAGCTTTTTCATCTATCACTGCCTCCTTGAGTGCATCAAAGAAAGAAACCAAAGGGGATTAGGATAGGCTTGGAAAGGATATCCTAATCTGTTACTCGTAGTGTAACAGATGCTTTCAGTATATCACGGCAAGCGCGATCGAGTGGGAGTAATTGAGCGGATGGTGAAAAAGCGACAAGAGAAAATGTGCTATAATACTTGTGAAATCTATGTTGCAGCAGGAATCAGGTATGGCGAATTTTACGGAAAAAGCAATTAAGGAGACATTCCTTTCTCTGTTATCGGAAAGACCGCTCAGTCAGATCACAGTGAAGGATATTGTCGAAAAATGCGGTGTGAACCGGAATTCTTTCTACTACCATTTCCGGGATATGAAAGCTTTGCTCGAAAGTATCGTGAAGGAAGATGTGGACCAAATCATGGCGGAACATCCGACTATCGATTCCTTGGAATCCGCATTTGCCACGACTATCGACTTTGCCGAAAAGAACCGTATGATCATCCAGCATATTTATAACTCTGTTAACCGCGATGTTTTCGAACAGAATCTGTGGAAGGTCTGTGAATATGTGATCGCCACCTTCGGGGCAACTGCATTCGCAGGGACACCGGTCAGTGCTTTTGACAAAGAAGCCATATCCGAATACTATACCTGCCAGCTCTTCGGTGTCGCTGTCTTCTGGCTCCGGAGCGGGACGAAGAGTGACATTCACGAAAAAATATCTAGGATCTGTGAACTTCAGAGAGGCATTATCGAGGAAACCATCCAGAGAAGTTTAGACAGATAAGCCCTTTTGCCTAAAAATTCGACATCTGGCAACTCGTGTATGAAAACCGTACACGAGTCTTTTTTTGTCCGTTGTGACTGATTCTTCGGGTCGGTAATATGAACACGTTCTTCAAGGATGATGAATTAAAGGAGGCTTTATATGAGTGTAATCGAAGTGGAACACTTGACGAAAGACTATGGATTTGGACGCGGTGTCTTTGATGTATCTTTTCATGTGGATGAAGGCGAGGTCTTCGGATTTCTCGGACCAAACGGTGCGGGAAAATCTACGACGATCCGTCATCTGATGGGTTTTTCCAAGCCGGGTGACGGACACACGCGGATATTCGGAAAAGAAACGTTTGCCAGATATGACCAGATCCTGAAAAATGTCGGGTATATCCCCGGCGAGATTGCGCTTCCGGCCGGACTTACCGGATGGGAATTTCTTCGTATGATGCATCATGGAAAAGATGAAACGAAAATGAGAGAACTTCTGGATCTGTTTGAACTGGATCCGTCCGGAGAGACAAAGCGGATGAGTCTTGGCGTGAAAAGAAAGCTGGCTGTGGTTTCGGCGTTCATGAATGACCCGGATGTGCTAATCCTGGATGAACCGACAAGCGGTCTGGATCCGGTGATGCAGAATGTCTTTATTGACTACATCCGAAATGAGAAAAAGAAAGGAAAAACGATCCTTCTTTCCAGCCATATTTTCTCAGAAGTCGATGCAACCTGTGATCGGATCGCAATCATCAAGGATGGAAAGATCGTATCGGATTTTGTAGCAGATGATCTGCGTCATGCATCCCAGAAAAACTACAGTCTCACCTTTTCCCGTCCTATTGATTTCGAAGGATTCCTAAGTACCTGCGAAGAAGGAAAAAAGATCTCGATCCTGGAAACGTCCCGCAAGGATCTGAAAGTGATTGTTTCTGTAAACGATGCGGACATCAATGAACTGGTCAGTAGACTTTGTGACTTCCCGGTATGCGGGTTCGTGCATCTGAAAGAGACCCTCGAGGATTACTTCATGAAATATTACAAAGAAGAAAAAGACTTTGGAGGTGCTTTTGCAAAATGACTGCTGTGATAGAACTAAAGAAACTGACAAAAGATTACGGGCAGAGCCGGGGCATCTTCGATATCGATCTTTCCATTGACGAAGGAGAGATGGTGGGATTCGCCGGAACGAATGGAAGCGGCAAGACCACGACGATTCGAAACATCATGGGCTTTTTGGAACCGACATCCGGTCATGCGTATATATATGGCAAAGAGGCCTGGAAGCATTCGAGCGAATATTTGAAGGATATCGGTTATGTCCCCGGCGAGATTGCTTTTCCGGATCTCCCGACGGGTACGGCTTTCCTGAAAAGCCAGGCGAATTTTCTGGGCGTGAAGGACATGTCATACGCGGAAAAAATGATTGAGAAGCTTCAGCTGGATCCGCGTGCTTCCCTGAAGAGGATGAGTAAGGGTATGAAGCAGAAGACGGCCATCGTAGCGGCTCTGATGGCGGATCCGAGAATACTGATCCTGGACGAACCGACAACAGGTCTGGATCCGCTGATGCGGGATGCCTTCCTCGACATCATCAAAGAAGAACATGCACGTGGAAAGACGATCTTCATGAGCAGCCACATGTTCGAAGAACTGGAAACGACATGCCAGCGGGTCGCTCTGATATCAAACGGCAGGATCGTGGATATCGCAGATATGGATGCGATCCGGAATCCTACGAAGAGACAATATAAGGTCGAGTTCAAGAAAATAGACGAATACGAGCGATTCAAGACTTTATCCTATGAGATCGTACGAGATCAGGAGAAGCATCTTCAGGTCACGGTATCTCTTCCAGGTTCGGAACTGAACAGGCTTTTCCACGATCTGAAAGGGAGCGATGTCCGCTTTATCTCGGAGGTACAGTATAACCTCGACAAGTATTTCCGTTCGAAACTTTTTGCAGAAACCGACAAGGAGGAAAAATAAATGTTCAGTAAATCTCTTTTCAAACAATCCTGTAAAGCCAATGGTATCATGTGGCTGATCATAACTTTTGCGGTATGTTTTATGCTTTCCTGCGTGATGCTGATCTCAGGCCGCGGTGATATCAGTAAGACGAAAGATGCGATCCAGAATACGATCATCGAACAGGAGACCAAGTCTTCCATCGAGAAGCGTGCACTGAATTACTATGAAATCAGTAATTCCGCTCTGCAATACTTCGACAGTGTTTTCGGCGAAGAATATGTTGCGGTATATAAAGAGGCATTAAGTGGAGGGCTTCCCGAAGACCAGGCAGCTCAATCTGCGCAGATGGGTGCATATAAAAACACCATGGAAAAGATCGAAAACGAGTATTATCCGGGTGTAGTTCAGTCGTTAGGTTATACGAAGGATTCCACAGAAGATCAGGAAATTAAAGGTGTGATCTTCTATACTCTGAACCCGATGAATGAAGACGGAAGTTTCATGTTCGACAGTTTCTATCAGGAACACGGAGAGACGCCTCTTCACTACAGTGATCTTATTCCGGGAATGTCGGATGCGTCACACGCCGAAGCCCGTGACAAATACGCCATGCAGGCAGCCTCTGTTTTTCTTGCCGAAAACATGACTAAAGAAGAATCCATACAGCAGGCACTGGATACCTTGGCGGAATATGGTGTGACAAGACAGCAGTATGATGAATTCGGTTTTTCGGACTATGCTCACATCAAATCGATTTCCGAACAGGTGATTGTCAGTTACCGTGCCGATATTTCGTATCGTCTCGATAATCTGAAAGACGGAGAAACAGAAGATGCCGTCAAAGAAGATGTAACAGCCAAGGAATGCAACAGCCTTCTTGCCAATCTTCCTCAGGAAGTATCCGAGGCTCTGGATGAGATCGGGCAGATGGATATGTTCGGTATCCTGATCGGATCGATCTTTTATAAGATGGCAGGTCTTCTTCTGCCGATCATCTACATGATCATGACATCCAATGCACTGATCGCAGGTCAGGTGGACAGCGGTTCCATGGCATATGTACTGGCCACTTCCGTAAAGCGCCGTACAGTTACCTTTACTCAAAGTGTATATCTGGTTGGTTCGCTGCTCCTGATGTTTATCCTGACAAGCGTAACGAGTGTGATCTGTCTGAACATTGTCGATGTCACGACGAATCTTACATGGAAAAAACTTCTCCTTATGAATGCCGGTGCTTTTCTCGTCATGTTTGCACTGAGCGGCATATGCTTCCTGAGTTCCTGCTGGTTCAACAGAAGCAAGAATGCTATGGCCATCGGCGGCGGTCTTTCGATGTTCTTCCTGGTAGCGACGATGCTTGGTCTTTTCGGATCCCCGATCCTTCCGTCCATTATCCGTATGGATGCACTGGATTACTTTAACTACGTATCCGTGATCACTCTTTTCGACCCGATCGCGATCCTCGACGGAACAAACGGATTCCTGCCAAAATACCTGATCCTTCTGGTTATCGGACTCATTTGCTACATTATCGGTTCCGTGCACTTCAGAAAAAAGGATCTCCCGTTATAAAGCACTTGCACTTTTAATGGAGAGCGGGGGTCAAAGATGTTCTCACAGAACATCTTTGACCCTCGTTTCCGCTTCCTTTATGATCGTTTCCACATCCGCACCATAGATATCGAGACCCACGGCTGTCAGGAGTTTCACTTCCTTAATACCATAAAAATTCTCGGCCAGTGCTTTTACATAACCAAAGCCAAACTCATATGGTACCAGCGCACCGCCGGCCGTCGTGACATAGTAAAGTTTCTCAGCCTTACAAAGCGGGATCGGCAGGCCCTCGTCCGAATAATCGAACGTCGTACCCATCGCATTGATCTGCTCGAAGTATTGTTTGAGAGAGCTTGGAAACGACAGGTCCCAGTATGGTGCCGCGACCACGATCGTATCCGCTGACTTGAACTGCATCGCCAGATTGAAGATCGGATCATCCCACTGTTTCTCCGCAATCAGGGCATCCCTCTTCTGCAGGAACGCCTCATCCACGACCGGAAAATCGATTTCGGAAAGCACCACTTCCGTTATCTCCCCGTCCAGTTCTTTCAGAAGCGCATCCGTCAGGCGCTTCGTACGTGAATCCGTTCTCACACATGCATTGATCAGCAAAATCATAGGCGTCTCCTTCCAAGATGTATCTGATTGCTTTTTAAACTCTTGCATATCCGTATCCAAGAATTGGATCGGTTCTGGCTCAATCAAACCACAAATTCATCGAATATTCAACCAAGGGCAGCCACACCTGCGCAGTTTATATATTCTGCAAATCCCGCAAGTACTGCGGAAGTGCTACAATATACAGAAAGAAAAGCAGGAACTCGCATCATGATCTGGGGAAAAACCGAAGTGAATTTCATAAGAGAACTGGACACCACGGACAAGTGGTGGTGTAATTCTGCGGTCTTTTTCTCGGTAAAGAACGGGAAGAATACGATCTGTGAGAAATGGGGCTCCGAGGACGAAGACTATGATCGTCATATGCACGTGGTTCTGAACGGAAAGCCGATCATACAGGCTAAACTTCCTTCATGTCCTACCTGCAAAGGCATGCTGGCCACAGGTTATGGATTGGAAAACATAGACTGTCCGGAACTTGAGGCGGCCAGAATATGCATGAATTCCGAATTTGTGAGCATACAGGATTCAGCGGAGAAGATCAAGCCGCTTCTGGGATTACTCGGTGACGGGTATTATGTGCTGGCAGATACGCTCCTCTTTCCATCCGACGGAGATGGTCACTTTTTCTATAAGGTGCCGGACGAACTCCGGTACTATACCGCTACATGTTGTGGATACTATGATCCCTCAATCATAAGTTGTGCAGATGCCTTGCCTATGTTCCTTTACCCGACTCAATCTTCCTCACTCATCCAAAACGATCGGGTAGAGCATTATGCTAAGATCATGAAAACAGAGAAGAATCCTCCCAGGGCGCTGACCTATCACCTGCAAGGATATATGAATGTGCTTTTGGACGGGCATCATAAGGCATGCGCGGCAGCGAGCCTGGGACAGATGCTTCCCTGCCTGACCATTATTCCCTGTCACGGATATCGATTCTCAGAAGGAACGAAGGGTGTAGATCTCCGACAAAAGAATCCGCGGATCAAAACGCTTTATTTTGCAAGTCTGGAAGCAGAACCGGAAAAAGAGATCCGCTTCCTGGATATGCCTCAGAGAAAGCCGGAAACGCAGGAACTGCCACTTCAAAGATACGAACTTACCGGTACAGGGATCCATTATGAAAAGGATTCCTATCCGACGGTGAAGGACCTGGCCACATTCCTTCATACTACCGAAAAAGTAGACGGACTCCTTCCGGATTTTGATCCGGTCGTTCTTGATAAACTTATCCACGATGATTCGGATAAGGCAGATTACTACCTGGAAGCGATCATGAAATTTATGCCGTATTTATGTCCGGAAAGAGCCTACGATCTCGCCAGACGTATTGTGCAAAGAGGGGATGGTCACGGCCGTCGGAAACGCGTTCGGGCGGCTCTCTTGTATCTTTTGAAATTCCGGAATGATGAGACCGAAGCACTTATTGCCGATTTCTGCATCTATCATGAGGAGGATAATGAGAATTCGGCTATTGCCAATTCCTATTGGAAAGATAGCCAGTCATTCTAGAGCTAACTGCTAAAATTGTATATCTGTACACGCCGACATATAATAAAGACATATTGAACCTGGGAAAAATCGAAAAGCAGGATTGCCAGAAAAGCTAAGTTATGAAACAAAAAGATCTGAAAAAGAATATAAAACATATAGTTTCGTCCGTTCTTTCTCTTTCCATTCTTTTGGCAGCTGCCGGTTGCAGAAAGAACGTAAAAGATATAGCTACTGACAATACCGGTTCGTATGAAACAATACCGTCAACCGAGACTCTCGCCACGTCAGATGAACCAGATCTTTCGAAAGAAAGTGTTTCTACTAAATATACCGGTTCATACGAAATAGCAACACCGACCGGGACTCGTGTTGATTCAGATGACCCATATTTGCCGGAAGAAATCGTGTACTGGGATCCCGATAGAGAACTTATGCCAGAATATACTCTGAAAGAGGCAACCGAGAAATACGCATTCATCGTAGACCATACTACTCTGATCTATACTGCATGCGACGATCTTGAGGCGCATCACACCTTCATTTGTTCTGATTATGGAGATCGGTTGTTCTCGAACTACAATAATTTCGATTGTCTGGATCCAAACGGCGAATCCCACAAATGGACATTCTTGCCTTTGGAATTGGACACCTTAAAATGCAGTTCTTCCAAGCAGCTGATCGACAATCTGGCCACGTTACTCCCACCTCGTTTTTCCCAAAAGTATGATATATTTTCGGAAACGTCTTCAACTCCTGAAACCAAGGTCATTGAAAGCACGGATAACTATGCTCTCATTTATCTCCGAAATGATGACAATGTTGCTCTATGTTTGGGACGGCCTCTAGGCAAAACCTGGCTCTTGATAAGTTGTTACACCTATAAGGGTTCGCAAATGACAGAAGAAGACATTTCAGATTTTAAACGTTATGCCGAAATCTTATTTGATCACCTAAGTCCGGATGATGGCATCGAACCATACATCTATGACAAGATCGTAAATACTCCTTTTCTGGGGGGAATGCATCTTACAAGTTTCAATTCTCTTAAGGAAATAAGTGGCACATCCATCAGCATCTACGCCCGCAAAAACACTTCTTCACTGCTTAGTATTCGCATCACTCCGGATTCAGGAGACCTCGATCCTGAAAAAATGTCGGAACATAGTGACTGGGAAGATATAGGCGACATGAAAGTCCGCAAAGGAGACTATGGATCTAACGAGTTTTACTTCACTATGGACGGTGTTCCTTACCTGGTTTTCTATCAAATTAGCACGGGTGAACATTCTGACTTTGATTCATCCGAGGATCTTTTACAATTCATTCGCGAAAACTATTGCGTCTGACAGGAACGATCGAGTGGGAGTAAGTCGTGAATGTTTTCCTCCGCGCGGATGCTGACGCAAAGGCGCGTCTGACTGATACACCCTGGGTTGTCAGCCACGTTCCTGTACGACTGCCTTGCACCGTTTTTGGATATTGTTGACCACATCATCCAGAGTTCTGTCCCCATTAAAATATCCGGGTGCCTCTTCCTGGATGATCATCAATGCAGAAGGATCAGATGAGCAGGAGTCATGGATGTTCTCAATCACTTTCTTAAGTTCAGTCACCTGTTCTTCACCCAGATGTGCAGAGTCATACATCAACCATATAGCTAAATCCTTATCCGTCTTTGCTTTTTCCCAATCTTGCTGGTTTTCTTCAACATCCATCTTCATCAATGCATCGAAGGCTTTTCGGTTAACCGGGAATTTGGATTTCAATTTTGCGTTGCTAAGTTGTATATCCTCGTCAAAAAGTCCTTTGAGAAAACTCCATGCTTCATCTACAAAAGGACATAACCGGGCGATAGCAAAAGTCTTTGCATTATAAGCCATTCCGCTTGAACCATCCCTACTCGGACTTCCGATGAATTGCGCATTACCGTCACACCATGTGCCGATATTTCCAAACTTCTCCAATCTATCAAAGGATTCGTTTTTTGCCACGATCATGCCTTCTTGAAATTTTGTTTCATCATGCACTACTGTTTCATCTTGATTCATTTCTTTCATGATCTCTCCACTTGTTTTCGATACGCCGAATTCTTTCACAAAATCCAGGATCTCACGGAATTCCGGGTCATCGAAATTAACTTTCTGCCCGTTATAATCCAGAAAGTGGCTGGTTGACCCGTCCATCAGTATCTTTAACAGGTCATTTCTTGATACTTTGCCTATAATGCTCACATCTTTGGGAAGGGACTGGCTGATTTCCCTGAATTCTTCGTAGGTCCAACCGGTCCTTCCCTCCACATATTTTCTGTTTGCCACCATTCCGGTCACCTCGAAGGTCTGTGGAATCTGATATAATTTTCCGTCTATTTCATAGGACCGGAGAATATTGTCAAAAAGAGCGGACCGATCCAGTGGTGAATTTCCATCGATCAAGGTATTCAGGTCTACCAATGCCCGTTCCGTGTTAAATTGGGAAAACGATCCAAAATTCACAAGGATATCCGGTCCGTCCCCGGCTAACAGATCCAGATAGACCTGATCTGCAAGAATAGATTGCTCGTCAGTCGAAGAAATCAGTGTTGAATAAGCTGAGGTATAAAGGCTGCTATCTGTGGAATAATCCATCATAACGATCCTCGCCTTCTTTTGCGGATCAAGATTATAAAGGTTCAGATAGTCTATAAAGTCTTGTGTCATATCATTTTTCACACTATAGAGATAAGCCAGATAAATGATGTTCTTTCCCACATGTGGATTTTTCTCCTCACGATGAAAGTGTTGAAGTACCACAAAAGAGGGAGATGGCCAGTTGTCAGGAGAAAACCTTTCATCCATCTCATGAACAAAATACAAATCGTTCTCCGAGGTCATATACATATTGGGATTCCAAATACCAATTCCCGTATGAAAATAATTGCAGTCCGTATCATACCATGATAGCTTTATTTGAGGTTCTTTTCCGGTAAGAAGATCATATTCTTTGATTCCATCTCCCTGCACCGAATATACACTATCTTTTCCCTGTTCCAACTTAGTAAAGTGCACCTTGCTTGTTACATCCCGTTTCTCCCCAATCTTTTTTCCGGACACAGGATCGATCTCAAACATAGACAATGTCGGCAAAGCCGTTTCGTCATACACGTCTCCCTTAACTTCAGTATAAGCATAATACTTTCCCTCAATTCGGAATAATCGTTTTACCGGAAGAAGAATCGATTCCTCATTCAGAAGTTTTCCTTCCGCATCAAACAGGAAAACTGAAGAATTGTCGCAGCAAAGGACATTTCCGTTCTCCATAAAAATCATATCGCTTAAGCCTCTGTCAAATTCGAGCGTAATACCATTAACCAATTCTCCGGTCGGAGAAATCTCATAGATCACGGAAGTATACTCACTTGAACCTTCCGTAGAGATCAGCACCTTGGGTGTACCGGCAGGATCCTCCAACATCAAACAGATCTCAGAATTAGAAGGTATATCGGTAAATCCCTTCATTGTTCCATCCAGATTGAATACTGCCAGACCTTCCCGACGATAGCTTCTATATTCTTCCTCCAGTTTCTGCCGTTCTTCTTCGGAATACTTCAACCAGTTTTCTCTATATTCATCCCATTCCTTCTGAAAATCCTCGGGAATAACATACGACTCGGATACATTCACAAGTACACAGTCACGGAATACCTTCGCCATCCGAATTCCGCGGCCTTTCAGTTCTCTTGGGCTTATTCCCTCAATTGGAAGATCAAGTCGCATCTCTTCACAACTATAGTATGGATCTGCTTCTTGCACGACGCGCTTTCTCGGCTCCTTTTTCTTCTTGTTACAGGAGGCAAGCGGAAGGATCATCGCCATGCACAAACAAGAAGATATTATACGAAGTGTTAACTTTTTCATCTATTTCTCCCTCCTTGACTGCATCAAAGAACAAAGACCAGAACGGATTAGGATATGCTTGGAAAGGATATCCTAATCTGTTATTCGTAGTGTAACAGATGCTTTCAGTATATCATGTTGCACTTGCCTAGTTCACTGATATAGATGATTCCATCTTCCCAGAAAATGTAGAGAGTATCAGCCGCGTTCCTGAACGATGGTTTTGCATCTGCTCTGGATGATATCCGCCACATCATCAACATTCTTCTGCCCGAGCAGATACGCAGGCGCTTCCTCGTAGATAATCAGCATCACTGCCGGGTCAGTCTTTCGGACTGCGGTCACGCTCTCGACAATAGAGACAAGTTCTTCAGCCATATCAGGAGTAAGCTTGGAGATCTGGTAGTGAGAATCAGGATCCTGGTTTTTTAACTTCTCTTCACTTTCGGCAATCAGTGCTTCATTCAGTCTGTCAAGTCCGGAACGCGAAATCGGGAATCTAATCGCTCCGGTTAAGTCCTCTGTTTCGGTATTTGAAAGAATGAAGCGGATAAAGTCCCATGCCTCCTTACTATTCTTCGAATAGGCAGAAATACCGACTGACGTGGCTACATTCGCGACCACACCGTTTCCGTTATTTCCCGGGAAACCAGAGAAAGTGATGTCATTTCCATACCTCGCAAGATAATCTCCATATTCGCGGAGACTGAACATATACATCATGTACCATGCGAGTTTTTTATCCTCAAAGAGTGACATATCATCACGTGATTCTTCCCTCCGGTTTAGATTGCGGATACCGTATTTCTTCACGATTTCCAGAATCTTCTTAAACGCATCGTTATCAAAGTCTACCGTCTGCGATGAATAATCGATAAAGTTCTCGCCACACTCGCCCAGGAACATCACAAGGAAATCTTTATCATCGGTCTCATACATTACGCTCACATCGGAAGGCAGCGCGTCCATCTGTTGCATGAATTCATCATAGGAACGCGGTTTCGCATCACCAACCAGTGTCTTATTTCCTATCAGACCATAGAGATCAAACTCGACAGGAAGCTGGTATAACTTTCCTCCGGATTCCTGTGCCCGTAGGATGTTATCAAAGTATTGACTTCTATCTAGACCCGTACAATCTGTCGCATCAATCAGAGGATTCAGATCGATAAGTACTTTGTCCGAATCGAATTGGGAATACCTCGAAAAACCGGCAAGCACATCCGGACCATCTCCCGAAATAATATCGAGATACACTCTATCCGACATATCTGCCTCATTATTCATGAAACCGCCAGATGATCCAACATCGGCAGTATAATCGTAGAGAATGACTCGGCAAATGGACGACGAATCTGTATTATACTTAATTACTTTCTCCCGGTTGATCGCATCGAGAAACTCGCCGACATACAAGCGTTTCTTACCCGCATATGGGTTCTCGGCAACACGGATAGCATGAAGAACATGCGGACGAACACTATATGAGCCATCTGAATCCACATCCTCCTTCAAAGAAAGAAAACAATATTCATCGTCGGAGACAACTTTCGCCTTTCGCAGAACCCCATCTGAGTTATAATCCGTATCACTCCAGGAAAACTTCTCTTGCGACTTGGAAGGATCCATAAGATCCATCTTTTTCAATCCATTCTGCGAATACACGTAGATACCGTCCGCAGAGTTGATCATGGTTTCACTCGTTTTAATCGGAATCTTCTCTCCCACAAACCGGCAATTCTTCGTATCGATTTCCTTGAGACAGTCGTCAATAACCTCAAAAGACATATAATCGTAAGAGAAAAATCTGCCATAGCATTTCCCGTCCTGAAAGTAGACTTCCCTTGAAAAAGCCTCTTCTTGGATATCACCTTTTTTATTTCCGTCCGCATCGAAAATGGTGACTCCGTCAAATGTGGCACATACCAAAGTGCCATCTGGCATCATCACGGCATTTTGAATATATGCGGCACCTAGTGTCCGAATCTTCTCCAAACTACCATCAGGCTGCATCTTCTCAAGAAAAACCTGATCATCATCTGCTACGATAGCAAATGTTTCCCCATTCGGGTCTTCAAAAGATGTAAGAATATTCTCCTGAAAAACACTCTGCGTATGTCGAAGGAGTTTTCCGTTCAGATCAAATACAGCGTTGAAATGCTTGGAGTATTCAGCTTGAAGCTTCTGCAGTTCTTCGATTTCCCCGTTGCTTTCGAGCTGCTTCATGCGGCTTCTTACATTCTGCGGCACCTCATATTCGATGTAACACTGCGTCAGCGAAATTGTATTCCCCACAAACTGAATATTGTCCCGGTCGATATCAATAGATGCGATCGTCTTTCCATCTGAACCCGGAAGTTCTAGCTGCATGTCCACAATATCGAAGAACGGATCGGTTGACTGAATCACCGTTTTGTCTCCTGTCGGACCGCTACTTATCTCGGTGCCGGAGTCTGATCCGACACTTACCAACGTATCGGAGTTTTGCCCGCTCGAATTCGGCACATCATTATTCGGATCTCTTTTACAGCTTACGCCTATCATCATCGCCGCGCAAAGAAGCGCAAGTGCACGTTTTCTCTTTTTCATAACACATCACCACGCAAGTTTTTTCTTTCCTCGTTCCTGTCAGCCGCGCTCCTGAACGACTGCCTTACTTCGTTTCTGAATGTTTTTAACCACATCATCAAGAGTCCTGTCACCGATAAAATAGCCAGGTGCCTCTTCCTGGATGATCATCATTGCAGATGGATCAGATGAGCAGGAATCATGGATGTTCCCGATCACTTTCTTGAGTTCTGTTACATCATCTTCACTCAGATGTGCAGATTCATATATCATATACGATTCTTTATCCGGATCTTCCCATCCGAGCCGGTTTTCTTTCAACGACAGTTCCATCTCCATATCAAAAGCCTTGCGATTGACCGGGAATCTGAAGTAATATCTTCCGCAATATAATTGCGGTTCATATTCAAGGAAATACCGGATGATGTCCCATGCCTCGCTTTTAAGCGGAGATGTCTGGGAAATAGCAAGTGACGTAGACTTCTCAGCCATTGCACCTCTTCCATCTATACTAGGATTGCCAACAAAGCACACTTTCCCGTCACACAAAGTACGCATGTGTCCGAAATCATTAAGTGAATGGATGGACTGACTTAATGCAACGATCATGCCTGCATCAAACTGTACTTGAGGATGCATATTGTTCCCTGTCTCAATCTCACTTTCAAGATAGCTCTTCTGTAATTCTCCTGATGTCATCGGAAGTCCATGGTTCTTCACCAGATCCAGGATCTTCGCGAATTCCGGATCATCGAATACGACTTTACGGTTGTCATAATCCAAGAAGTGACTGGTCGTCCCGTTTAGAAGGGTCTCCATAAGATCACTTTGGGAAACCTTACCCAAGATACTGATGTTTTCAGGCAGCGATCGGCTGATCTCCTCAAACTCATCGTATGTCCAACCAGTCCTTTCACCCACATATTCCGTATTTGCAACCATGCCGTTCACGGAAAAATTGAGAGGCAGCTGATAAAGTTTTCCATTTCTTTCATACGAACGGAAGATATTGTCAAAGAACAGACTTCGATCCAGAGGATCACTTCCGTCGATCAAGGTATTTAGATCCACCAAGGCACGTTCCGTATTAAATTGGGAGAAAGACCCGAAATTCATAAGTATATCCGGTCCGTCACCGGCCAAAATCTCCAGATATACCTGATCCGCAATCAGGGATTGTTCTTCCGTACTGGACACCACAAGCTGATACATACCTGTGTATAGGCTGCTTTCTCCAGAATAATCCTGAACTACTATCCTTGTCTTCTTTGCCGGATCAAGATTATAGGCCGTAAGTGTATTGGCAAAATCTCTTCTCAAATCTCCGATAAATGCCAGATAAAGGATATTCTTTCCGGCATGCGGATTCTTCTCCTCACGATGCATGTGAAGAAGATGAACATCTTCTGAGATGTTTTCAAAATTCAGTGCTATACCATCATGCGAGTGACAGGCCATGTAGATATCGTTATCTGACGCCAGGCGAATCTGCGGGTCCCAGTGTGTTTCGCGATACCGGTTATCTGTATCACTCCAGGAAAGGATCATCTGCGGATCCTCGCTTGAAAGCAGATTATATTTTTGAATCCCATTTCCAACCGTTGCATATACAGCGTCGCTTCCTTGTATCAGCTTATCACCATTTATTCTACCGGTCACATCAATTTTGTCCCCGACTTTTTTCCCTGTAACCGGATCAATTTCATACATGTATGCAATCGGCGGATTGGATGGATCGTACACGTCATCGATCGAAACATAAGCATAGTATTTTCCTTCAATCTGGAAGATTCTGGAAATTGAGTTAAAAATCGGTTCCTCATTAAGAAGCTTCCCTTCAGGGCTGAACAAAAGAAGAGTAGACACGTCGTTACATAGAAAATTTCCATTCTCCATAAAAAGCATGTCCGTTACCAGATTGTGCTCATCCCTATCAAGAGTGATGCTCTCAATCAGTCTTCCTTCAGGTGATATGTCATAGAGAACCATCGTGCTATTGTAACCATTTCCATTGTATGAAGACAACAAAGCCTTCGCTTTTCCGGAAGGATCTTCAACTAATCCTACTAATTCTTTACCTGAAGGAATGTAGCTGAAACCCTTCATCTTTCCATCCAGGCTAAATACCGACAGACCTCCCCGCCGATAACTCTCATATTCTTCATCCATTTTCTTCCGTTCTTCTTCGGAATACTTCAACCAGTTTTCTCTATATTCACTCCATTGCTTTTTAAACTCTACAGGCATGACATACGTTTCCAAAGTTTCAACTACGATACAATTTGAGAATATTTTTATTTGTCCGATAGCTCTGCGTTCCACTACTTTTCCTTCAGGAGATTCAAAATCGAGCAGGATATCTTCACAACTGAAATATGGATCCGTCTCTTGCACGACGCGCTTTCTCGGCTCTTTTTTCTTCTTGTTGCAACCTGCAAGCGGCAACAGAATTGTCATGCATAAACAAGCAGCTATTCCTCGAAGTATTAACTTTTTCATCTGTTTCTGCCTCCTTGACTACATCAAAAAACAAAGACCAGAATAGATTAGGATATGCTTGGAAAGGATATCCTAATCTGTTATTCGTAGTGTAACAGATTAGGATATGCTTGGAAAGGATATCCTAATCTGTTATTCGTAGTGTAACAGATGCTTTCAGTATATCATGTTGAACTTGTCTCGTTCGCTGATATGGATGATGATTCCATCTTCCTGGAAGCGGTGTTTTCACTATACTCAATTAAGACGATTTGTTCTTTCTCAAAAGCGATTTCTCCTACCGCATTTGTTTTTTCTGTTTTGATATCTACAAACGACGTACTTGAAATCGTAGCATTATAAAGAATAAGCTTGTCGTCCTCAATACTAAACATCATATCGTTATCATAATTCTCGAAAACGAACGCTACCATCTTCTTGGTTGCAAAATCAAAGTATCCTACTTGCGAACGATGGATTCCAGAACCCCACGATGCAATATAGTAAAGCTCTATCTGACCATCATTATTCATGTCTGCAATAGCCAGGGAAGTAAGTCCGCATCCTCCAAACCACCATTGTATGGGATAGATTACATCCCCTACCATTAAGTAGCCGACACATGACTTATCAAACTTAAAAACCAGAAAACCATACTTCGTATATATCTCTTCAGGTGTTACATTGTAACACTCATCATCTTCGTAAAATTCCGGCAGCTCAGTCAGTTTATCGAGAAAGTCCTGTACCTTGTATTTAGACGGGAACAATTGGAAAACCGTCATTTCGGATTTGGGCTCAGTGCTTTCAGACATGCTTTCCACTTTTACCGTTCCCGTCTCATCAGAACCAGGGACGGTTTGATCGACAGGAGTTTTTCCGGAACAGCCATAAACAGCTATTCCAAATATTATTATCAGCACGAATTGAAAGATTCTCTTGATCATGTTTTCTCCTCGGTATTTCCTTCATTAGCCTTTCATTTCCGGATCCGGCTTCTCCAGTCTTTGATCAACAGTTGAATACTCTTTGGAATACAAGCATTTCCCCGTAGTAGCATCGACTGTGATGCAGTAATAAGGATAGTATTGACCAACCTCAAAGTAAAGCTGCCATACCGGTATCAGGAAGGTTCTCTCATCTGTATAGTCATATGTCGAAAGATCGTAGTTGGTGAGCGGAAGATAGGTAAGTTCCGCACAATAAAACTTCATCTGATCAATCGTACGATATGTCGGCGGTAAATAGAAATACTCCACAGCCTCCTTAATTCCATCCATGCATTCGGAAACAGGTTTAATCGGCAGATTTGACTTTACAATTGATTTTATAGTGAAATCACCCGTTCTCACCATCTGTACAACCGTATCCCCACACTGATAATGGCCCGTAGAAGTGGTAACCAGATTTGAGCCTTTTGCAGTAGTCAGAAGATCTTCGTAATCATAAACACCATCAGGCATGGAAATGTTATACATCGTTCCGTACACAGGAATATTATCTATGTACCTGTCAGCAAGACTAATGTAATGCAGCGTGTCATACTCTTCCGGGAAATACGGAGGTTCACCGGGAGCAAGACTTGCTTCGCGCGGAAATGTACTTCCGTCCAAATCAAAAACCAGAACGCGATTGTTCAATGTATTCTTTCCCATGCCTGTACGAAATGGGAGCTCCACCCAGTTTTGAATGTTTCCGATCGTTGTAACATGCATACTAGCTATTGTATTGGAAAAAGTATCCTCTGGTGGTTTATATGTAATCAAATCAACATCTTTAGGGTATGGCGTATCCTCATAGTCCTCCGCCCGCAAAAAAGTGTTGAAAGGCATCCCGAAAAACCATCTTTGGACCCAGAATAAATCATATTCGTACGACCAGTTTTGGCTCTCCATAAAACTCATGCTCGATTCCATTCTCACATGTTCATTATTCCATTCACGCGTTAAATGGAGTGGAATATCCACTTCGATTTCATATACATTTGCTACTCCAAAACTGTTATCCAGAATGACAAAATTATCTGTACAATACTTTGCCAATTCCGTTCCAGCTATAGGATTTACATACGTTTCAGGCGTATTGGATAGTTCTCCCGTATCAACAGTACTATCCGCCACTTCAAATACTAAGGTACTGCTTTCAGAAGATCCTTCGGCAGACGCGCTATTGCAGGACGTCATCAGTGATGCTTCCACTAACATCGTCACGCATATAAGACCTGACATTATACGGCGTGTAACCTCTTTCATTTAATACCGACTCCTTGATTTCGCCGAGAACTGTATGCAGGATATCCTAATCTGTTATTCGTAGTGTAACAGATGCTTTCAGTATATCACGGCAGGCACTCATTCATACTCTTTCACCATTCTTCCTCCAAAAGGATGAATCCTCATCCTCCCAAATCACTTGGGATACATACCTTTTAATGTTTCTTGGCTCAAAGGTTTGAATCCAAGAGAAAAGGAAACTCGCTTTGAGGGAAACGATCCCTCAAAGCGAATATCGAACTGGACGCTTCCAAGCCTCATGCGGAAAGTTTTCAGCTATCGATCTTCTTTACCGGAACGAGCTCGATATAACCTCTTTCTCCACGCGGTTCAAGCTGAATGCGTGGATTGCTGTCATCCCAGGCATATCCGATAAACTCCGGGTTATACTTCTTTTCCGCATCCCAGATCTCCGTGATCGCAGATACATAATCCTCTTCTTTGAAAGGTTCTCCGCGGAAGAGTAGGTATGTCGCCGCAGGAAGATCGAGGATCTCAAATCCTTCCGGAATCGGTCCGGAATAATCCGTTTCCACCTCAACACCCTGGACATACTCGTTCGTCACCGGTTTTCTCAAGTGCTCCGGTAGCCACAAACAGACCGGCTCACCGCTGATGGACTTGATGCTCGTAAGAAGTCCCCAAACATCACAGCCGACTTCTTTACAGTAGCTCCAGTATTCGTTCGCCTTGATTCCTCTCTTGATAATGACCTTTCTGGCCGGTTTCTCGATCACCTGGATAAACACATTTCTGATCTCACTCATAATATTCACATTCCTTTCATTTTCAATAATCAGCGAAGGAGTGAAGAGCCAGATGGGAACCGGGCTGGTGGAGTACTCTTTCGGATTACAGCCGAACTCACGTCTGAATGCGCGCTGATACCCGTCAACACTTCCGAATCCCATACTGATGGCGACATCGAGGACAGATATATTTTCATCTCTTAGCCGCAGAGCCGACTTCGACAGTTTCAAACGTCTGATATAGACTGCCGGCGTCATATTCAGATGTTCTATGAAGAGTCGTCTTGCGTACCAGGGAGAGAACGAGGATACCGCTGCAAGATCCGCTAAAGTGATCTCATCATTTATGTGATCACTTATATAATCCTGCATGGACCGTACCGCCTCTTTATGTTCGTCCACTTGGCTCACCTCCTTTGTGAGCTCATCTTAACTGAAATGATCATTAGGAATCTCGACTTTTTTTGCTCAGATGAAATCAGACCGGTCAGATAAAGATTTCCTCTAGGAATGTTCTGTCTTTTAGATCGAAGATACGTCCCGTTTTTATGCGACAAGCCACTTGTATTTTTCCACGCTATAGAGCGGAACAAACGGAATCATGATCGGCGTTGTTTTCACGTATTTCTGATATTCCGCATCATCTTTGTAGTACTTGTTCTGACGGATCTCCAGTCTTCTGGCTCCGCCAAACATAACATAGATGATACCGACATAGCCTAAGATGGAAACAATCCACTGGACGGCATTGCAATAGGCCGGAATACCGCCGACAAAAACACCCGTCCAGAAAATCATCTCTCCCAGATAGTTCGGACATCGAACCAGTTTATATAATCCTGTGTCTACGAAACGTCCGGGGTTTTTCTTCTTTGCATTATTCTTCTGAATGTCGGCAATAGTCTCCAAAAGCACTCCGGCAAAACTAATACAAATTCCTACAATAAGAGTCACATCCGTTCCTGTTTTATTGACCAGACGGAATGTCATCGGTGATGTTTCAAAAGCATAGAGAATCGCAGCACTGACCCATATTGCTATTTTGGCCACAATACTCATTCCCTCACCGGATTTGATTTCTTTTTTCATCTTGGAATTATAGGAACCACTCCGTATTTCCCGATAGGCAAGGTATCCACCCAGGCGGCAGCCATACAGAATAAAAAGAATACTCCCAAGAAGCGTACCGATTGTCAGCGCGTCTCTCTCGAGGATCAATAATCCGACACCGATTCCGGCGATTGAAAAACCATATCCTATCGAAATAAACCACACATACTTTTTAAATCCGATACTACTGATCGCCAGCGCAATCAGGCCCGTCAATAACCATGTCAGCATATCTTCTCACCTCGCATCATTCAACCTTTTTTCATTATATCAAGGGCAAATGCGAAAAATCTGACGAATCTGTTAAGTTTCTTCTGATACATTAAAATGCTTTCGTAAATCTATTTTGCTAATTTGACTGAATTAGACTTCGTTTTACTGATTTTTTACAGATATAATCTTCTTTAGACCGTAATATAGTATTATTATAAATAACTCTTAGAGATGCTCTCTGTTTCAAGCACACATATGCTACTACCCGAACACTGGAGGTGTTCCTTATGAAAACCAGATCATCGGTTCGTTTCCTCACCTGCATTGGATTATCCGCTGCTCTTTTACTTAGTTCTGCAGGGTGCAAGAATAGTCAAAAGAACAAAAACAAGAATCCATTTTCGCAACGCTCGACCACTGAGTTCTCCAACTACGATGACTACAAAGTTGATGTTAATTTGACTGTCGGCAATGGTAAAAAAGCTGTGCTTACGGCAAAGAATAATAACTCCGACACCGTCACCTGGGGTGAAGGTTATATCCTTGAATATCAATATGACGGAGATTGGTACACCGTCCCCTTCGGTGAGAAGGGCGGAGTTTTCTTGCATATGGGTTACATTCTGTATTCCGGCACCACGAAAGAGAAAGTCTTCTATCTGGATGATCAGTTCGACAACCTTCCTTCCGGTCATTACCGAATGGTCGAAACCATGAATCAAGGAACAATGGAGACCGGCATCAAGACCTATACTCTCGCTAATGAGTTTGATCTCTGATTGCATCTTTCCTTGCGACTGACAGATAAAAAGGATCCCCGGGAGTCTGATTATAGACTTTCGGGGATTTGTTACCTCACATCCGTCTTTTTTTCTTTTCATTCAAATATCCGGCTGATTTTTGCAACTTATATGGTGAAGGCCATTAAACCACTTCGATAACACTGACTCAGGAGAAATACAGATATGAGTATAAAGAAGAAAACAAAAATTATAGTTGCATTCATTCTTTCCGTTTTCATAATGACGGCGGGATGTAAAAAAGACATGGCTTCCCGGATCTCCGAATATACAGGCTCGTACGAACTGGCAACTCCGACCGGGACACGTGTATTGTCTGATGAACCGGATCTCCCGGAAGAAATCGTGTACTGGGATCCGCATAGAGAGCTTAAACCAGAATATACTCTGAAAGAAGCAACCGAAAAATACGCTTTTATCGTAAACCATACCTCACTGATCTATACAGCCTGCGACGATCTTGCGATGACTCACACATTCAGATGTGTCGATTATGGGCACCATCTGTTCACAAACTTCAACACAGTTATTTGTCTGGATCCAAACGGCGAAGTTCACGATGGGTTGACCTCTTATCTCGATCTGGATACCGTAGCTTGCACGTCTTCCGATCAACTGATCAGTGTTCTCCCCCACAAATTCGTCGGACCTATGGGTTATTATTCGGAAGAATCCTCTGATCTTGATATCAATGTCATTGAAAGCGCCGACAACTATGCCCTTGTCCATATTCAGGATTATAGAGAGGAATCTCTGTATTATGGAAGGCCTTTAGGCAAGACATGGCTCCTGATACGCTGTAACCGCTATTTCCATCAGGATAAGAAATTTACGGAAAAGGATATCTCGGATTTTAAACAGTACGCTGATATCTTATTTGATCACCTAAGTCCTGATAATGGCACTGAACCTTACATTTACGATAAGATCGTAAATACTCCTCTCCTGAGTGGAATGCATCTTACCGGGTTCAATTCTCTTGACAAAATAAGCAGCTCATCCATCAGCCTCTTGACCCGCAAGGGCACCCACCTGTATGATATTACCCTCACTCCGGATGCTTCGGATAAAGCGTTGTCTTATGGTGACTGGGAGGATATGGGCGACATGAAATCCTGTAAAAGTGACTGGGGATCTCAGAAACTGTACTTCACCATGGATGGGGTCTCTTATCTTTGTCATTTCCAGAATAGCACCGGTGAGCATACTGACTTCGATTCTTCCGAAGATCTTATCAAGTTCATCCGAAAAAGTTGTTACGTCACTTGATCTTCAGACGATCCTCATTCCTTTACCAGTGTTAACCCATCGATCGAATCGATACGGAAAAGCTTCTGTACGGTCGTTTTCGGAGTTGTGATCTCAACCAGGATCCAGTTCTCATCTGCATCCAGAATGATATTCTTCCCTTTTGTATTGCCGTAAGAAATGACATCTGAGTCCCAGCAGTCTTCCTTGAAGGAGATCTTCACCTGCTGTCCGATGTTTTCCTTCGCAAATTTGCAAAGGGATTCTTTCGATATTGCATAACTTGAGCCTTTTGTCGACGAAAGCTCATCTTCGAGCCTTTTGATCCGCTTCTTCAGATCAGCTTGGGAACAAAATGCCAGCATTCCCATAATACCAAAAACAAACGCCACATATGTAAGTGCATCCATATTCCTTACTCCTTCACGATCTCAAATGAAAGTATAGAGGCAAGCGGAACCAGTTTTTCGATCATTGTGCCTTTTTTGCTCTGAGCCGAGACCTTCATCCAGTTACCTTCAAAACTATCTACCGTAACAACCAGGTCATAAAGATCGATGTCTGTTTCGCCATCGTAGAATCCCAGTTTCACTTTCTTTCCGACGATCCCGGAAAGAAGTTTTCCGTTACCTGCCGAAGGGGTCGTAACAGAAGAAGCATCGCCTATCTCCATATCGTCTTTTAAAAGATAGTCACAGCTGACCCCTAATATCGATGCAATATCCGATATCTTCTCTATATCCGGCATCACCGTTCCGGCTTCCCAGCGGCTTACTGTCTGGCGGGTAACGGATAGTTTTTCCGCAAACTCGATCTGCGTCAGACCGGATGCTTTTCGCTTAGCAGCTATTTTTTCTCCCATATGATTCATGGATCTTTCCTCCTGGATAAATTATTTCACTTACCGGATCGGTCGTATTTTCCATCCGGTTACAGTTTCGATTGTATTCATTTCGCCTCACCCCGACAAGAAATTCTCATGTGCAAAATGTAACATGTCGGTTTACATCGCCCTGTTTTCACTCAAATAAATCTATTTCGAAACACTGTTATGTCTCTATTCTAAGAAGAAAAATTAAATCATGTACAAAAAAGGATTAAGGTAATCTAAAGATTCCCAAGCATATCTTTACAGACTTCAAAATATCAGTCTTTATTTGCTATGGACAGCAAGAATATAGTTCTTCCCGATCATTGTGTTTCCCTTTATTACGAAAGTCCTCCCCGATACAATATTTTCAAGCGTGAAAGGTGAGCTTTCAGGGTAAACGGAAGAGCCTTCACGCAGCATAATCAATCATATATTTGACGGTAGGGAGGTAGGGATTATGCCAAGGGAAGTAATTTTTTTAATTGGAGCGGTCGTCGCTGGAGTCATTCTGATCACGATTCTACTTTTTGCGATGATCAAGACAGCGAAAGGTAACGAGGCGCTGGTCGTATCCGGCGTCGGAGCCACCGACAAGAACGGCAATCCGAAGATCAAGAGAGCCGGCGGTTGCGTGGTCATCCCCTTCATTCAGAAAGCGAAGTACTTCGATCTATGTGTCCGCACAGCCAAGGTCACGGGAGACGTTACCAAAACACAGACAGGTGTTCCGATCCAGATCGATTGGGCCGTAGCCTACAATCCGGATGTTTCCTCGAATGAGAGCCTGCAGCGCGCAGTCTGTAATTTCCTCGACAAGAATGACAAAGAACTCGAGCGAGTGATCCTGGATGTAGTATCCGGCGGTGTGCGCGCAGTCATTGCCAAGATGACACCGGAAGAGGTCATGAACGGAAAAGACAAGCTCGATGATCAGGTCAAGGAGTCGATCTCCACACAGATGAAGGATCTGGGTTTCAATACGATCCTTTCGATCCATGAGGTCGAAGATGCAGACGGCAGCACCTATTACAAAGATCTGGCTGCAAAAGACCGTGAAACCAGACGTCGCGATGCAGCCAACATCTCCGCAGAAGCAGAACAGTCCATGCGTGAGAAAAGAGCCGATACGGACCGTATCGCTCAGGAAAAAGAACTGGATGCGCAAGTAGCCGTAGCGGAGCGTCAGCGCGATACAGATGTGAAAAGAGCTCAGTTTATGGCAGAGACAGCGCGTGAGCAAGCAAAGTCCCAGATGGCGGGTCAACTGGAACAAGAGTCCATCAATCAGCAGCTCGCGGAGAAGAAAGGTGCCGTCATGGTCACCCAGGCCGAGCAAGCAAACCGTGCTGCACTAAAGCAGCAGGAAGTTGAAATCACACGTGCGGAAACAATGAAGCGTACCACTGTCATCAACGCTGAAGCTGAGGCCGAGCGAAAGAAGGCGGAAGCCGCCGGTGAAGCAGAAGCTAAAAAAGTATCTGCTGCAGGTAATGCGGAAGCCCAGAAATTGACTGCAGCAGGCGAGGCAGAAGCCGCCGCTGTCAGAAAGACACGTGAAGCATCTGCTGCAGCCGATGCAAGAAAGATGGAAGCGGATGGTGCCGCCACCGCCAGAAAGACGGAAGCAGCCGCAGAAGCAGAAGCCGTAAAGGTTCAGGCCGATGCAGAGGCAACCGCCACCATCGCAAAAGGTGAAGCCGAAGCTCAGGCGATCGCCGCTAAAGGTAAGGCTGAGGCAGAAGCTATCGAAGCCAAAGGCAAAGCGGAAGCAGAAGCAGCACGTGCTCTCTCCGATGCGCAGGCTGCGAACGACAAAGTCAACTTCGAACTAAAGAAGATCGAAATCGAGCAGAGCACTCGCGTACAAGTTGCAACCAATATTGCAACCGTCATGGCCGAGGTTGGCAAGAATGCCAAGTTCTACGATTTTGGCGGAGGCGCCAAGCAAGAGGGCGGCGGAGATCTTCTCACCGGGATCCTGGGTCGCATTCCTCAGGTCTTTGCACAGGCCGATATGCAGAATCAGGCCATGAATGGTGAAGAGCTCACCGATACGGTTAGGAAGCTGGTCGCAGCAGTCGCAGATCCGATCAAGGGCAAGAAAGTGCCTGCGGATGCGAAAGAGGCTGTCACAAATACATCTTCCGCGAAAGTGATCGAAGCATCCGATCAAGCTTGATCGCTCATAAAGAATCAGAGTCCAGGGAATAGGGACGATGGGAAAAGCCCCGGAAGTCATGGAATACCAAGACTTTCGGGGTGCTTTTTTCAGCGTCGATTATTTCTGTAAAACTTATCCGGTCCGAAAAGAGAGTAAATAAGCAGTTGCAATTGCCGGTTGATACATTTCCAAGCCGGCTACAGCGACCAGCTTTCTTTCCAGTGTAATTTCGGGAACTCTTCTTCCCATGTAAACGGGAGCCATACATATCGTGCTTTGGACGTGTCGGCCGATCCCATGAGCGGTGCTTTGGCAAGCGCCAGCATATCTTTTGGGGATGGATGAAGTGACTTATCTACACGGCTATAGATCACCCGATAAAAAACATCATAGCGCTCTTTGGTCATAACATAATCCGGGACCCAGCGGTCAGCCATCATGACATACGTGTCCGTCCCTTCCACGCGGAATACGTGACTCGGCTGGCTGTTAAAGGATGCAGAACTGGCATCGTCCACACACGGGTCTCCCATGACCGTAAAAGGGCCCATCCAGTCATCAGCCACTGCGATCTCTGTCGGGTTGGGACAGTATCCTGTCATGCCGGACGTGATCAGGTAGTGCTTCCCGTTACGCATGAAGTGCGCCGGTGCTTCACGTGTCAACGGCGGTTTCAGAACATCATATACGATCGATGGTTCTCCCTGGACATTGGTAAATTCTTCGTTTAGTTTGGCAACCAGCAGAGTCTGATGGTCTGCCTCGAAGTAGATATAGGCCTCTCCCTTCTCCGTGTCCAGAGCCAGATCAAAATCTCCCGACTCATGACCATAAGGCTGAAGGAAAGGCTCCACCAGTGTATAAGGCCCCGTGATCTGATCTGCTGTTAGGACTGCATAGTGATTTTTGTCACAGTATTTTACCCACAGAACATACTTCCCGGTTTTCGGATTACGAAGAAGATGGGGACGGTCCAGCCGGCGGTTCGGATGGAAGATGCTTTTCTTATTCTGTGGCTCCGGCTCGATGATATGTCTCTCGAACTTCCAGTTATAAAGATCCGTGCTGGAATAAAGGCGAATGCCCCAGGTCCAGGTCTTTCCCCTCTTGGATGTATGGCTCTTATCCTCACCAAGCCAGTAGTACACACCATCTTCCTGATACATCGTGCCACCATGGGCTTCGATCGGATTCCCATCCGTATCTGTCCAGAGTTGTCCGGGAAAAAAGGATTTCCTGTCTTTTGCCATACTATCCTGTGTCATGGGAAACTTCTCCTCGTCTTTTTCTATTTTTATTATATCATTATCCATTCCTGCCCGGACACTCTTAAGTTTTTCTCCGGCAGGGCTTTTTCAAACTCCAAACGAGCCAATTCAACCTATATGGTACAATGAACACAAAGAAAGAATCGGAGGAATTTTGTGTGAAAAAGCTTATTAGTGCCTTTCTATGCATCGCACTTTCTTTCAGCCTGTTCGGCTGCAAAAGTGAGAAAGAAACGACAAGTGTTACGACTGAGAATTCAATAGAAACTACAACAGAATCGACAACGGAAGAAACGACCACGGCTACGACTTCTGAAAGCACTACAGAAACTCAATCAGAAACGACTATCCTTGATGAAGAGACAAGTTTACTTAAAGGATATCCGATGTTTACGCTCTCTTCCGAGGATCTTAAGGACAACTACTGGCCTGATATCTGTTCTCATGTTGCTCCTGGCCAGGATCTGTCTCCGGCACTTTCCTGGGAGCCGGTAGAAGGTGCTTCTGTCTATGTGATCTACATGGTCGATCCTGATGCGAATTACTGGCTTCACTGGAAGCAGAACGGCATCACGGAGACGAATCTTGCCCAAGGTTTCGGGGGCACTGACTTCGTTGGTCCATATCCGCCGAGCGGCGCTACACATCAATATGAGATCTACGTTATCGCACTCAAGACTCCGCTAGCCAAGGTCAAGGGCGGGCTTAACAGCAAAAATCTGAAGATTGCCGATTTCATGCAGGCCTTGGATACTGATGACGATGGAAACACAGGAAATATCCTCGCTTATGGGCGGATCTCAGGTCTGTTTACCGGCAAATAAACTGTACCTGAAAATATGGATGATGGAAAAGCCCCGGAAAGTCATGGGAAACCAAGATTTTCCGGGGCGCTTGTTATGTCACTTATCTGACGTCTCCTTAACGACGCAAATCATTGGACCGGAGCAATCATCAGTGGGATCCTGAATGCAGCTTCGTAGCCATATGCCTTTAAGTTCTCGCAAACCACCCTGTTCATTCTGTTGGCAAATGTCATCAGGAATTTCACGTCTCTCATTGACTCGATCTGAGGAACCATTTCACGCGAAAGAGTCTCAAGTGTTATGCGCTTGATCTCTTCTCTTTGTGCATTGGGATCCAGCGTGCTCTGTCCCATCGGTTTTGCCAGAATTGTTCCGTGAATCTTCATGATCACGTTTTGGCCACTTGAATTAGTGCCTAATGCGATCGGTTCAATACTATCGAGAGAAGCCATGACGACTCCGTCCGGAAGCTTGTTATGTGGGCGTGCCTGGTGACTGGCTTGAGGTCTTGCTGTTCCTGCAGCTGCCGCTTTTTCGGCGCGCTGTCTTTCAATGTTTGCATTTGCCGCTTCCGCACCTCTTTGCATAGCAGCTTTGAAATTATCCAAAAAACCCATTTCTATTCTCCTCCTGTTTTTCGGGATGCCAACCTAATATCTTGACTATAGCACACTCCCGGTAATACGTCATTCCACTCTCCAATGACCGACATTCGTACCGTGAGCATTGCCATCTGCGCTGATGATATAATTCTTTTCGAAATTATTCCCCATGATGATAAAAGTGAGACGTACCCTTCCATTATAGTGTGCTTTATTATTTTTCGCCTGCTCCAGCTGGTCGATCGTAATATTTTGTTTCACACCTGACAGCACTTCCAGCCGGCGGTTCAGTTCCACCATTTGCTCATCATTGACAACTCCGTTCTCACTTGTTGCCGGGAAATCGCAAGTGTCTCCATATGTGCCCACTGAGTAGGAATCCGCTTCTTTGTTCACCATACCCACTCCATAGGCAAGGTGAAGATTGTTTAAATCGAACTCCATGTTATATGCCTCACGGCCATCCTGACTGATCCAGCGTTCATATGTATATTTGACAGAGCTTTCCGATGCTTCCGAAGAACCGTTATAGAATTTATTTGCGAAAGTCGCCGGATCAAGAATGTTCTCGTTTCCAATATCGCCTCCCAGCACTTCATTCGGGAGTCCGCCGAAGTTTTCCGCGATCGGAGAGTAATCACCCTGATAGTAGATTGATGGTGCTTTTCCAGGATTCATATCGATACAGAAATACAGGCTTGCATTGGCTTCGCCCAAGTCCATAGCGGTTCTGGTGAAGCGGACATTCATCCCGTCCTTCTTCACGGAAACGTTCATATTGTTCGGCTTCTTCTGTGCCTTCGCTGCATCTGTTTCCTTTCCATAAAGAAGCACTGTACCCAATTCCTCGCCATAAACACTCTTTACCACACGGAAGACGTTTTCCTGTACAGCCGGATCAGAAAAATCAAGTTTCGCGAATCGGACAGATACGAAAAAAGCACCTGTAAACTGGACGGTATTGTATTGATACTGCACTTCGAACGGGTTTCCCGAATACAATCCGGCGCTTCCTTTATCGCTTGGCGCTGCTGCAAGAAGGCCGATCGAGTAATGAAACCGCCAAGGAGATTCTCCGTCACCTTTAGCACATTCACCCGCTTCCTTATAGTAATCGGTGACTGAACCGAGGCTTTGGATCCAGGCATCTTCCTTCAGCGCCGGGATCACGCTCTCGCATCCATCCCCGATCTGTGCAGTATAAAGCGTAAGCTTTTTCTTTTTCTCTGTCTCAAGTTCCTCACTGGTATATGCCGGGATATGATCTTCAAACTTTAAGGAATCATCCAATTCCCATAGGGTCTCATCTCCGGCTTCCTTCTCTTTTTCCTTTTCCGTTTCGGTCTTGGAATCAGTTGTGGAATCAGTATCCTTGGTCGTCTTCGAAGTCTTCTTGCTTGTTTCCTTCGAATCAGCTTTAGAATCATCCGTCATCTCGACTACTTCCGAAGACCCGCCAGTCGTCTTCTTGAATGATTCCGATTCTGTCCCTTCTTTTTTGGATGCACAGGCCGAAGCCAGCATGGAAACCGTAAGACATACTCCTAAAACTGTTGTTATTTTATTCTTCTTCATTATTCTCTCCTCAAATTCATGAAGGGCCGTATCACCCTTCTTTTTCAATGCGCCTATTATATTCAAGAAATTATTAAAAGTTCATTAAATCAAACCTCCTGTCTGTGTTTCATTACTAAGACACATACAGGAGGCAATTTATTCGAAAGAATTTGAAAAAAAATTTCCCGAGGCTTACAGATCCTTATATTCGTAGGTATAACTCATCCACTCTTTCTTGCCATACAATTTGGTTTTTCTGATCAGACGGCCTTTTCCATCGTATTCATATGTAGTGGAATCATTGAGCTGTTTACCATACGAGTGCTCCATCAGTGTAAGCTTCCCCTGGCTATCGTAAGTATAGACGAAGTGTTCAGCCTGGAGCGCCCGATACTCGTCCAGCAGTTTTCCGTCGGCACTATACCTGCAGTAGTCCTTGGACTGTACCATCTTTTGTTTCAGAATATCCCAATCCGTGATCCTTGTTGTATATGTACCGTCGTCTGCGTACTCGTAGTCACAGTACCAGAAGACCTTATCAGAACCGGTATTGTATCTGGTCACTTTGATGAGACGGCCCTTCGTATCGTACTCATATACTTCGTATTTCTTCGGTTCTTTTTCGAAGTAGCCGCTGTCCATACGCTCGATGCCAAAAGCACCGTAGGTATACTCTTTATATAGACCATATGTTTTGTCGGATGCATCCCAGTGTTCCTCACGAGTGATCCGGCCGTCCGGATCGTAAGTATAGTAATCTGAATAGATGAGAACATTTTCTTCGTTGTAAGCGCACTCCAGGACCAGAAGGCCATCGGCACTGTAATACAAAGTATTCTCCGTCTCATCGGTGTCATCGTGATAATTGTGGGATGTCCCGGTCCTTACATATCCCCCATGAAGATCAAGTTGATCCGGAGTCATGCCCAATACATTAATGTTTTTCTTCGTCTCCTTGAACTCATCGGAAGAGCCGCTCTCTTCTTCTGAAACACCTGTGTTCACTCCGGTTATAGAAGATTCCGGTGTTTTGTCCTTCGGTCTGATCATGGATCGGTATCCGAAGAATCCGAGCGTGCCGATAGTTCCTGCCGCCAGGATGCCGACGACGATGTTGCGGGCAATAATCACGGCGGATGCTTTTGCAGCGGCAGAAACCGCTGTCGCGCCTGCTGCTTTCGAAGATGCGAAAAGATTAAGAAGCGATGCCGGCATAGGCTTGAAGACCACCTGCTCGGCTTCTTTTTCGAAAAGCTTGGTCAGGAACGGGATGCCCATCGTAAACAGTTTGTCCTTGTTATCTTTTTCATACTTTTCAACCTCCTTTTTGATTTTCTTTTTTGCGTAATTCAATCGAGAAAGGACGGTTCCCTGGGGAATGTGCAGAGCTTCGGCGATCTCTTTGATCGACATTTCATCGAAGTAGAAAAGAATAATGGTCATCGCGGTATCTTCAGAGAGTGTATTGTGGATGATATCCATGATGATCTTCCGTTTTTCTTCCGATTCTATGATCGAATCCGGAAGGAAATCCTCGCCGATATCCTCAGTCTCTTCCAGGACTTCATCATCGACATTGACCGTTCTTCTCCTCGTCACGATATTCAGGCTCTTATTTGCCGCGATCTTCTTGACCCAAGCAACTGCTTTCGACTTATCCTCCAGGGAGTCGTAGTGTTCAAAAGCGCTGATAAAAGTTTCCTGTACCACATCTTCTGCATCTTCCTTGTTCTTAAGGATCGAGAGTGCCGTCCAGTACACCGGTTTGTACGCTTCGTGATAAAGTTTCTCGAGTTCTTGCTGTGTCATTTTGTGCCTCCTGTTTTTCGCATCTGCTAATAAGACACAAAAAGAGGTAGAAATATTCGAAGATCAGTTTCTATGAAGAAACTGTATCAATCTGCCTGAAGTATTTTTCCAACGATCGAAGAAACCTCATCCACCGCCGTCATAGTATTCAAAGTCGCGTTAATGGTATTGGGATCCGTTTCTCCCTCATCCTCCGGTTCAACATGATCCTTGGCGCCACCGATCTGACCCGGCTTCGGCGCCATGCTGACAATGATTTTCTTGGGCTGGGCATCCACATATACGTAGTTCACCTTATGAGCCCAAGCATATACGATCACCTGGCGTTCTTTTCCAAAAGCACGTATCCATCCCATTTTCGGGATTCCGCACCAGGATTCTTCCTTTTTCAGAAGTTCGAGCATTTTTTCATTATCCCAACCATGCGGATTCTTGAATTTCTTATATCCATATGTTTCAGATCCGGTTCCTTCAACCACCTCGACCGTGTCTGACGCCAAATCTGAAAGAAAATCGAAAAGACCCATATTACATCCTCCCAAATATAGTATGCATAGAATCATTGTAGCATTCTTTTCAATTCAAAACTGAATCATATAACCATTAAGTCGTCTCTGCCGTGTCAATTCTGCTTTTTTCAAGGTATTCTTTATGAAGTCTCTCCGGAAATTCCAGTAGATCTGCCATTCTGTGCTCAAGGAGAGTTTCATTTTCAAAGTCATACCGGAGCAGATGGATCTCCAATTCATATTCATCCTTTTCGTTAAGTATCCATGTGCGTTCGGAAAGCCAGAGTTCCCCATCTATATAGATCACCGCATGTGATTTCTCCGGATCATCTTCTTCCTGAAAAACATCAGCTGCCCGGTTGATCGTAGCACATCTGGTACGCATTTTTTCCATCTCTTTTTCTTTGACACTTGCAATCTCACTATGAATATAGTTTCCGGAAAAGCTCCGCTCCTGAGTATACGCCAGTGTCTGGTTATAAAGAAGATAACAGAATATAGGATCCTTCTGCCAGTCATTTCCGATCTTCTTCTGATACATATCCACCAGTACATCCTCGAAAGAATAGGACACCGGTTCAGCATCCCAAAAATCGTAAGTGTAGGCATCAAAATCTTTCATGATTTTCACGATTTTCGCATTATCGTAGTCCAGTTCCTGCAAAAGGGAGACGAACATCCGGGAAGTGTTCCGGTCAAAGAGCATATCTTCCACCACATCACTTCCATATATATATTCCATCGTCGTCAGAAAATTGCATGCAGAGTAATAGGAATCGTATGACTTGGACAATGTCTTGGCTACGTAAAGATCTGCCATACCTTCTTCGGCAAAATAACTGTTGACTAGCGGATCATCTCCATTGTACAAGGAATCTTCGACAACCGAGAAATCCCGGCCGTTATATGCCAATCTCTGTTCCGTCCCGTCGATATACCGATCTACAAAGTGCATCATCTCGTGATAAAGAATGAAGCAATTGTCAAACTCATCCCATTGATAATATTTGTTGGAAAACAGGACCTTCTCACTGCTGCTATCATATTGTCCCCCGAATTCGATATCTCCGATCTCAAATTGAAGCTGACCCAACTTATCCAGAAAAAGAGCCTTGTTCTCATCTTGTATATGCTCCGCCACCTCCGGGAAGAGCCGGATAATAAACTCGCTTAGATCGCCGAGTTTTTTATTTTTCTCAACACGATCCGTATATTCGAGGAAAAAAGAGTATTGTCCATGCAGTTCGTCTTGTGATATACCCAACTGCCCGGCTTTGGCAATCGCATCTTTCCGGGCCGTCGATGCACAGCCGGACGGAAGAGCCATAGTCAACAGTATCGCTCCGTTCAGAAGTGCGTATGGAATCTTTCTTAAACTTTTCACTACCTTGTTGTCCTTTATGTGTCTCTATCGCAAAAGCTCTTCTGTGGCTATCTTCTTTTCCCAGTCAAAAGAGACTTCAACGCCGGACATACAGGCTATGGAGGCGAGTCCGTGTGCAGATGACCACAGTTTCAGGATATCCACCTCCTGCTCTTCCTTTGTCCTCGAGATCTTATTCTCGGCTAAATACTTCTGATAAGTCTCCTTGAGAAGCACGAACGGCGGATAGTCTTCCTCGTAGTCTTTGCCCGGCTGGATATGCGCGACGATATTCTGACCGCTGAAAAGAAACTTGAAGTAGTCCGGCCGACGCACAAAAAAAGCCACATAGTTTCTTCCCATATCGACCAGTGCTTTTTCCGCCGAAGACGCTTCACTGACAGCCTTTTCCAATTCTGTCATGAACTGGCCGGTAACATGTGCCTTGATCGCTTCGACCAGTTCTTCCTTGTCCTTAAAATGCGAATAAGGAGCGGCATGGGACACTTCACACAGCGCAGCTACCTTTCGTAGTGAAAGGTTCTCTTCGCCGCTCTCGTTGATGATCTTCACCCCGGCATCGATCAATGCCTGTCGTAGATTGCCATGGTGGTAGTGGTCACTCATCTGATGTCTTCTCCTTTATCGTTCTAAGTATATCACACGTCTCCTTCGGATTTTCCCAGAGTGGACTGTGCGCGGCATTCGGGATCAGATAAAACTCTTTCGCAGGGGCTCGAAGGATCGAACAGTATTCCTGTACCAGCTCCCAAGGACAGTTATAGTCATATTGACCGCTGATGAAATATGCCGGTATCGAGAGCTCCGGAATCTCGACCCGGTAATCAAAGTTCTCCGTCTCTTCGGAAAACGGCGCATGCTGATACATTTTCAGACCACGAATATAGTTGATCTTCTCCCGAACTGTGTAGCACTTCGCAAAAATGATAGGAAGAACGATCCCCTCAAATTCCGTCTTGTTCCATATCGTTCCTCCGCCTGCATCGTGGACCAGATCCACATAGTCTATCCATGCCGCGGTGCACTTTACTTTGCCGTCAGGCAGGTGTTCCACCATGCCTTCAAGTTTTTTCAGATCAGCATTATCGTTTCTGGACGTAAAGACATCCTTCATGAATCCATACATCAAAGTGTCCCGATCCGGTGAATCGGTCACCGTCTGTGCCATATCGATCAGTGCGGCATAATCTTCCGGATACTGTTTCGCCGCACGAAGCGCAATATGTGTTCCTCCCGAAAAGCCCATAAGATAGATCTTCTTTTTTCCAAACCTTTCCTTCAGATACTGCGTTACGGTGTGGGTATCTTTCAGAAGGTTTTCCATCGTGATGCTATCCGTATCGATACTGCTGTCATAGGCAATGCCCATGCCCCGATAATCCCAGTACACCACAGTAAAATCTTCTTCCAGACACATGTCCTTATACTTGTCCGTATAGACATAATCATCAGAACCGGGACCGCTCGATACAAGGAGCAGGACAGGATTATCTGTATTGGTACTGTTAATGAAGAAGCCGCTCGGCGCCCCGTTGACCTCCATGACGAATTTCTCCGACAGACTCTTCTCCCCGTCGTATTTCCGTATCGTTCCCGGGCTCAAAATAACCCAGATGATATATAGCAACGCGACTATGCCCAGGAGGATCCCTAATATGATCAACATCTTTTTTCCTGCCTTTTTCATCGTTATTGTCTCCAATCTTTACACTGTAAAGTTATTATAGCATCAATCTTTACACTGTCAAGTTTCGAGCGCATCGAGAAAGAGTCAGAATAATCGATGCAAAACACCCTTTGTAAACGTCATGCATCGCTTTTTCAGATGCCCTCTTGACATCCTTAGACTATCGGAGTAGTACGGACTATAGAAATAGTCTGGAGGTTCCGATTATGAACGAGAAACTGTTTGACAGTGAAGCAAAGGTCATGGAGATCTTGTGGGAAAGAGGTCCTCTTTCCGCAAAAGAAATCAGTCTGATTGCTGCCGACTCCATCGGTTGGAATAAAAACACGACATATACTGTGATCAAGAAACTGGAGGCCAAAGGATTCATCCGACGGGATGAGCCGGGGTTCATCTGTACACCTCTGGTATCGCAGAATGAAGTACAGAAGAATGAAGCAGAATCCCTGTTGAAGAAGTTCTTCGGCGGTTCTCGAAAAGCACTTTTCTCCGCGCTTCTGGAAGACGAGAAACTTACTGACCGTGAAATTGAAGAACTGAGAGATCTGATCGACAAAAGGTGATCACAATGTTGGGAGAAGTTTTTTACTGGATCTTCAATATGAGTATCGTTGCCTCTGTTATGGGTCTGATCGTGCTTGCCATTCGGAAAGCGCGGTTCATTCCACACAGAGTGTCGGTGTTCCTATGGATCATCCCGTTCTTCCGCATGTGCATTCCCTTCGGACTGAACAGCCGCTATAGTCTGATGACTTTGATCTCTAAATTCACGACACGTACGGTTCCCGTTTATACGCCTGCTGAAAGTCTTGAATTGTCATACATAAATACTTTGATGGCCGCGGATAGTTATTCTCCCATTACTTATAAGTCCATACTCATCGAAAAAGTCTTCTCGATCGCCTCCCTGATCTGGATGATCGTGGCGCTGGCTCTGATCCTGACTCTTCTGATCCTCTATTTCACCACGACGCGCACACTCCGGGATGCCAGGCTTCTGGAAGGGAATATATATTTTTCGGATAAGATAGAAGGCCCTGCCGTTTATGGAATTATCCGGCCTCGGATCCTTCTTCCGGCGCAAATGCCGGAAAAAGACAGAAAATATGTTATTCTCCACGAGCAGACTCATATCCGCAGAAAGGACAATCTTTGGAGATTGCTCGCTTTTCTGATTGCCGCAGTACACTGGTACAATCCTCTTTCCTGGATCTTTCTGAAAGCTTTTCTTTCTGATCTGGAACTGGCTTGCGACGAAGCTGCAACCGCCGAATACGACATCAAAGATCGGAAAGAATATGCACGTGCACTTCTCAACTGTACGCCCAGAAAGAATGTCTTCGTTGCGTCTTTCGGAGGCGCGAAGGTTCGACTGAGGATCGAAAACGTGTTATCCCGGAAACCGATGACACTTTTTTCCACTATAGGCTTTACAGCGCTGGTAATAGCAATTATATATGTCCTGCTTACCAATGCAGGATGATGAAAGGAGAAAGATTATGAAAAAGATCATCACTATATTACTGGTGGCTCTGTCCATCACAATGTCCGCTGCATGTACGAATAAAAGCGAGGAAAGCAAAATGACCCAGTCTTCTCTTTCGGTCTTTCAAGTCCAAGCAGATGAATCACTTTTCCAGAAGGTATGCTCTGCTGATGAGGCTCTGGCAGAGGCAAAAAAATCTAACACCGTTGTTTTCGAAACACACGGGTGTTCTTCGGGAAAGAAAGTCTGGAAACAATTCTATGATGCCGTTACTGCCGGAACTCCTGCGTCCGTGCTCTGTGCAGATTATTATGTGCTGGATCGAGCACATGTGAGCAACGAATTGTACGAACAAGAGAAAGATGACTATCCTGTGTTATATTTCAGCTTGATCGAATATAACGGCAAGGAGTTCACCATATCGACCCGGAACAGTACATCTTCTGAAATCGAATCGAAGAAAACTTATAAGTATCTCCTTCACATGACCGGTCAGGCTCCGGAATTATCCATGATCAAAGAATACGATCGATACGTTCTGGCAAACGATCATACCTTAACATGGGAGAAAATCGAGCATTCACTTTTCAGTTCACAATCGCAGGATTGGATCGACTTTAATGACGTCTACCATGACTTCGACAACTTTTACGGTGACGATGTCTGATGCGAATGCAACATGCAAGATCGAATATCTGTATCTAGCACTCACGCATTAAGGCAAAAGCACTTCGTATTATCCTCTCATTCAATGGATTGAGGTTTTCAGGAAGATCTTTCTCGGAGAAAAAACTTTGCTCCAGTACTTCCTCTTCCTGTATCTTCAATACACCATGATATTTCCGGCAGATGTACACGATCCCTGCCACATAGATCTCATCTCCGTTAGGGTAGATATAGTGCGTTTGTGTTCCGGATTCATCTGTGAAGAATTCAAGTTCTTCGCAGATGAGTCCGGATTCTTCCTGTGCTTCTCTTCGAGCGCACTCTTCGAAACTCTCTCCAAGTTCCATCGATCCCCCGGGATATCCCCAGAAACTGTTGTCTGCGCGTTTCTGTAGAAGGATCTCGTTTTTTTCGTTGATAAAAATGACGCATGCACTGGCCATGATCAGTGGTCGGTGGCCCAGTTCTTTCCGAATATCCAGAATATATCCCATTGTATAACTCACCTCTCGTTTCTAAGGACTTGTTTGTATTTTACAATCGCACTATAAAGCATGCCCCAAGGGGAGAGTCAATAGCTCTTTCTTTGCATTGGATCGGCGCAGAAGAGAAGATTCCTTCGTGATGTATACCTGTCGTATCTTTTCTTTTTCCGCATGGATTTGTTATCATTATGGCGTGGCGGGAACAGGTTCATGAAGCGGAAACAATTTGCATAACCGCTTCTGAAAACAAGGAGGTATGATCCATGAAAGTTGGAATCATCGGCTTTGGAAGCATGGGTAGGATGATGGCAGAGAAGTTCGCCGCGTCCGGACTTCTCGACAAGGACTCGCTTCTTCTATCCAGCCGTTCCCCGGAGAAACTTCGCGATGCGAAGAAATGGGCCACGGTCTTCCACAACAACGCGGAACTCGCATCATCTGCAGACATTGTCTTTCTGTGTCTCCGGCCTTTCGATCTGAAAGGCGTTCTGGAAGAGATCCGCGATTCTATCAAAGAAGATGCCCTTGTGGTATCCCTAAACGGTAGTGTCTCGTTTATAAATCTACAAAAGAGCTTGCCTCGTGCGTGCAGGATCGCCAAAGTGATCCCGAGCGTAACGGCCGAAGTGGACCGCTCGCAAACTCTGGTTTGTTATAACGAACTGGTTTCCACTGAAGATAAAGGTAATCTCAAGCGTCTTCTCGTCTGCATGGGAAACGTGATCGAACTTCCCGAAAAGGAACTGGGAATGGGTTCCGAACTTGTCAGCTGTATGCCGGGATTTATCGCTTCGATCTTCGACGTGATCGTAAAGGCCTCGGAAGAACATACAACCATTCCGCATGACCAGATCGTACACATGGTCCTTCAGACCATGATTGCCACCGGTGAACTCATGTTGGAAAAAGACATGTCATTCGAAGACGTTGTCACCCGAGTAGCCACTCCAGGCGGTATTACGGAAGAGGGAACGAAAGTCGTCTACGAGAACTTTCCGGAAACGGCGCGAGTGCTTTTCGAGAAGACATTGGAGAAAAGAAAACTAACTGCGCAAAAAGCGGAGTCGCAATTTGATTAATCTGATTCTTTGAGGTGTCATAATGATAAAGGCTGTAGTGTTCGATATGTTTGAAACCTTGATCACACTGTTTACGGAGCACACTTACTTCGGTGAAGATGCTGCATCCGATGCAGGCGTTGACCCGGTCTTATACCGGAAAGTCTGGCATGAGAATGAGACGGATCGTACGACAGGAAAGATCACGATTGAAGAAGGGATCGCCGAAACACTCCGGAAACTGGGTGTGTATTCGGATGAACTGTTGGAGACCATCGTCGGCAAGCGCCTCTTCGCTCTGCAAGAAACCTTCGATCAGATACCGGACGATTCGATGGCACTTCTCGAAGGATTGAAAAGCAGAGGCATCAAGATCGGTCTGATCACGAATACTTTCTCCGATGAACGCAGCCTGATCCGGAATTCAAAACTCATCCCGTATTTCGATGCGGTCCGTATCTCCTACGAAGAAGGTATTCTGAAGCCGGATCCTCGGCTGTATTTATCGATCATGGAAGAGCTCGGCGTGAAGCCGGAAGAGTGCCTCTACGTCGGTGACGGTGGTTCACGCGAATTGTATGCCGCGCGCGATGTCGGCATGAAACCTCTTCAAGCATCCTGGTTTCGGGAACGTGCTTTCGAACCGCACATTCCCTGCCCGGCACTGTCGGAATTCCCGCAGGTCATGCATCAGCTGGATGTTCTGGATCACCTTAAACTATAAATCGGATAAGATTGAAGAAAGTGGCAATCGTTGTCCGATCAACAATCCTCAGCAGCGCGTCAATTATATGGGAAATTGCTCAAATCGTGAGGTCACCCGACAAGTTCGGATTGGGGCCGGTGGTGAGCGGGTGGCGAGCGGTTGGTGAGCGGGTGGCGAGCTTGTGGTGAGCTGCGGTTAGCTATTGCTAACCGCCGGTTTTACTGGTAAAATCTCCAAAAACGGTAGTTTTACCAGTAATTCGAGAGCGGTTAGTTATGACTAACTGCATGGTTTACTGGTAAAATCTTCAAAATCGATGTTTTCACCAGTAAATTCCTGCCCTTTTCCGACCCATTTACTGGTAAAATCCTTCAAAATGCAAATTCTACCAGTAAATGTCAAAAAAATAATTCAAAGTCGTCGATAAATTACTGGTAAAATCACTGAAATCGAGGATTTTACCAGTAAATGCCCTAGTTAGTTTAAACTAACTACCATATTTACGGGCAGATTCGACGATTTGCTCCATTTAGCCCGTAAAATTTGCCGTTTTTTGAATTCTTTTCTTGACATTTACGGGCTAAATCAACGTTTTCTTCATTTCAGCCCGTAATTCCCTCCGAAAAGCACTGGATTTTAC
>JAFWDK010000018.1 GCA_017513085.1 Clostridiales bacterium
CACCACTCTGTAGACTCGATGAAGTTCTCAACGACCTGAGCACGTGTCATCTTCTTGGAGTTGATCGCATCTACCCAACCCTTCTTACCGGCAGCATCAGACTTACGGTCAAAGAATGTCTTGTAAAGGGTTTCAACAAATTCATCTGTAGAAAGCTTTCTGTTCATGAACTCAGGAGCTTCCAACAGGAAGTAACGAGCACAGTCACCACCGGTGCGACGGCCGCTTGTAACTTCTTCTGTCCAGTACTTCTTTCCGCCGGCATCAGACTTACGAGCTAAGGCACATACATACAATCGTTCAACAAAATCGCTGAAAGACGGCTTTTGTGTTGGTTTAGCTGTAGGCTTCTTAGTCGGAGCTTTAGTTGGAGCTTTTGTGGGCGCCTTGGTAGGCGTCTTTGTCGGAGCTTTAGTCGGAGCCTTGGTCGGAACCTTTGTAGGTGCTTTAGTCGGAGCCTTTGTTGGTGCCTTAGTTGGAGCCTTCGTCGGAGCTTTAGTAGGTGCCTTGGTTGGAGCCTTAGTAGGAGCCTTAGTAGGAGCCTTGGTTGGAGCCTTCGTCGGCTTCTTGGTAGGAGTTTTGGTAGGAGCCTTTGTCGGCTTCTTGGTCAGAGTCGGCGTATTTGTCGGATTCTTGGTCGGAATCGGTGTCGGTGTAGGATCGCCGTCAGTAATGACTGTTACCTGAGCGTTCTGAAAAGCATCTACTTCGTATTGTGTTGTAGCGTATACATAAACATGGAGTCTTCCTGAAGCAGAATAGAAAGCACGGGAACCAACATATTCCAAAGCCTTCGGAAGTCTGACTTCCGTCAACAATGAATTCGCAAGAAAAGCCTGTGAGCCGATTCTCTTTAAGGTCGAAGGAAATGTGATCGAAGTACACTTGGAATTAGCATAGAAAGCCTGACTGCCAATCGAAACCACGCCTTCCGGAATCACTACAGAATTAAAGATATTCAAACCGTAGAAAGCGCCATCAGCAATAGATACGACCTGGTGACCACCTAAAGTCTGCGGAATAACAAGATCACGCGGATCAGTACCGGCAGCTTCACCATCAAAATACATCAGCGTACAAGTACCGTCAGCATTGGTCTGATAACTGAATAGTCCATCAAACTCCCATTCAGCCCGTACGATCGGTCGTACCGCGATCATAGTCATCAAAAGAACAAAGACAGAAAATACGCAACTTAAGCGTTTGCAACGATTTTCAACCATAAACAGTCACTCCTCGTATATTATCCTTAACAGGAATTATACAATAAGTTTACAGCAAATTCATCGTTTTTACCAAATATCAATAAAAAACTATGTCAAAAATTTGTTATGGACAACGTATTCAATTAGCCGACATTGACATACTTTCTTACCCAGTCAGGATCTTCATATGTATTCTCTTGAGACATCAAACATCCATAACATAGATCGTCTGCCATCTCCAGGATCACATCAGATAGTTCAAGATCCTTCTTCCAAATGTCCGGAATGGCCGAATATCCTATCCATGCACCAAGGATATTACCGGTAAGCGCGCCGGTAGAATCACTGTCTCCGCCATGATTCACAGAAGATATCATTGCTTTAGAAAAGTCTTTCTGATAACGAAGACTACAGTATAGGGCTATACAAAGTGCCTCGTCTCCGCACCACCCGTCTCCGATATAGGAGATGTTTTCTTCGTCCGGTTCTGAGGAATCCTGTGCCAGAGAAATCGCACGATCGACCAGATCCATAAACACTCCAAGATGTTTTCTCTCCGGGAACAGACGAGAAACAGCCTCTTTCGCATCAAGAAAGATATCCCGAAGAGACATGGTATTAGAAGGATCAACGATATGCTTTAACACATGCGTCAGGAATGCCGCCGGCATGAATCCCAATGAATGGGAATGCGTTAGAGCAGCGATCTCAGCGCCCTGCATATCAACATAGTCATCCTCAAGATCATGATAAAGAAGCGCAACCGGAGCCACACGCATAACACCGCCGCAACCCTTACTATGATTGATGCGTCGGCTTGTTGATCCTTGCTCTCCACTAGAAAGCGCATCCAGGCAAGTTGCTCCCGGAGCCCTGCAATCCCACAATTCTTTATAAGAAGTGATCCAGCAAAGATTCTGGGCATTAGCAAAAGAACTCCGCTGCGTCTTCAGCCAGTCCAGATAAGCAAGATATACATATGAACTTGGTGTTCCCGTAAAATTCCGTAGCGCAGACCTGGTCTGTCCGACAAGAAGACCATTAGCAGTAAAAAGGCTCATCTGAGTATCATCCGAAATACGTGCCTTACCGTACTCCGGATCGATCTTATATTCTGTGATTCCGGAAGGACCGAAATTGCCGAGTATGCTTTCATAAGACATAAACTCTACAGGATAACCCAGAGCATCTCCTACAGCACCGCCGATCATACAACCACGGATCTTATCCAAAGAAGCTTCCCTACGCTCAACCTTTTTCAAGATATCTGATGCCAATTTCGATTTATCCACCCAAATCACCTTCTTCCACATTAGGTGATTTTATTATATCAGATAGCAGGCTCTCATGCGATGAAATCATCAATAAATCATGACGTTGCGTTCTCAATGGCGCTGACTACTGTCTGTTTTGCATCAGCGATCTCACCATTGATTGCACTGGACACACCCGTGCGCACATCATCTATAGCATCTGAAACACCTGTACGCGCATTATCTATCGCATCCGAAACACTTGTTTTCGCCCCGTCAACTGCACTGGACACTTTCTGCTTAACATCATCTTTGATCGACTCTTTCTTTGACTCCACAAAGGATTCCGCACTTTGTGAAATCTCGGAAACCTTCTCATCCGCTTTTTCCTTCAGATTCCAGCAACCGCAGGAAAGTGCCACCATTGTAGCTGTAAGTCCAACTAATACGATTTTCTTAATTCTCTTATTCATGTACTTTACTTCCTTTCGAAAATGAAAAAATATCTCTCCAAGATCCGGAAACCCGCTCTATCCGAATTATCCAGATCAACTTCATCACATTGAAAAGCACTGTCCAAATCAACGGTATAGCGAAAACGGTAGTTACACATCCGGCTATCAGACAGAAAATACAAGCAAATGCGATTTGTTTAAAATACTTGTCCTTGGTATAGAAAAGACAAATTGCCGATACCAATGCCAACTGAATAAACGATATCGGCATCCTGATAGATCTCTGGAAAACCGATTCCTGAAAAACAATGGTAAAGACAAAGAAGAGGATACAAATAACGGCCTCGATCAAACAAATCGTCCGAAGTTGTTTTTTTATCTTGTCCTTCTTCTCCCGTTCCTGCCGAAGCTTTTTCTCAAGTTCTTTTTGTCGGATCGCCTCTTCACGTTCCTTCTTCCACTTTCTTTCCACATCGCGCTGAGCCTGGATCCGTCCCATCTCTCGGTCATATCCTTTTCCGTATTCTCCTTCGTGAACCAGCATGACCTGTTTTCCGCACGAGGCGCAAAATGCCACTCTTTCTTCAGGTTGTACCCTCAGATTGGCTCCACAGCCCGGACAAGTCATATCAACCAGTTTCATACGCGACGCTCCTTTCACTTATGGAAAGAAAACTCCTCTTTTTGCTTGAATTATAACACAGGCATCTTTATGTTATGTTATTATTCTTTCATAAATACAACAGATATTTCGGAGGATTCTATGAGAAAACTCATCTCTTCTTTGCTTTTATCGGCATTCATTGCAGGAAGCTGTACCGCATGTAAGTCATCACCCAAACTCGATTTGGCAAGTTTTGAAAAATATGCGCTGAGCGATCTTCATATCGAGAAAAAAGAAGTTTCCGCACAAGATCACAATGCTTACTATGATTTAGATTACACGATCAACAACGAGGAAGCAGAGGCTCAAAAACGTGATCACACAGCTCAGGTCTATTCCACCTCTACAGGCGCAATAGCCAATTCACTTGTCATGATCTACAACGATTATCAGGACGAAAAGGAAGCCAGGCAATTCTTCGAAGAACTTGTTGTCCAGGAAGAAAGCCTGCTGGCGACGAAAGAGAATAGCGATCAGAACAAGACTGAAACACTGAAAGGAGATAATTATCTTCTGGTTTTGACAGCACAGAACGGCGTTAACTGGCGCTATGAATGTATGTACTATCAGAAGGATGTGATCCTCTTCGCATCCGTTCTCATAGGAACAAGCGATATAAGCAACATTGACAAGGAATGGCTCGGAAACATCAAGAAACTTTTCTCGGATCTGAACCTCAAAAACCCGTTCACCATGACGCCCGAGATCGACAAACTCGTCTGAGCTTATCGTTTAGCGGTTCCGAGCTTTTCGTGGAAGCGTAGCTTCACTTCCACACCTTTATTCAAATTTTCAAGGACATCTTCGTCCAGACGGATCACATCTTTCTTCAAAAGAACTACGATCGTTGATCCACCGAGGCGGAAATGTCCTTTTTCCTGTCCTTTTTGAAAACTCTGAAGATCATGGTTCACAATACGCCCGACCATAAGCGCGCCGACCTCAATGACAATACACTCTCCAAAATGATCAGTATCGATGATAGTTACTACCCGGCTGTTTTCCTGATAAACCTTATACTGACTGGATATGTCGCAGACTGTGTGCAGTCTGCCTTTAATATGATGCGAACTCTTGATCCGTCCACTGTCAGGAAAACCATATCGATGATAGTCATCCACGGACAGACGAAAAACCAGGCAAGAACCGCCCTTGTATTCGGCAACATCTGTTTCCGGTCCTACCAATCCACCAACCGTGTACTCATTTCCTTTAATAAGGATCCGGTTATCATCTTCGATCTTATACATTGAAAGCTTGCTATCTGCCGGTGAAACAAAGGCCTCTTTCTCATCGGCCATCGGACGTCGCTCAGCCTTGATCTCTCTTGTAAAAAAATCATTCAACGACTTATATTTCTTGGGAACATATTCATCCATATCAATATTGTTTTTCTTGATAAAGCCTTTGATCGCAGGTTTGGAGAAAAAAGTATCCGTATAAAGACCACCGATTTTGGAGATGGGTCTTGAAAGGACCAACGGCATCACGAAACGGCCGAAAGCCGTGCCATACAGTTTTTTCAAGAAACCTCCGCCATACTGTACATCTTCATAGTAAGTCTTTTCCTGTCGATTATAGACTTGCATAGTGTTCCCATCCATTTCGTTAAAGATGATTTATATCAGGAAGGCAAAGCTTCCTTTGTTTTCTTTTTGTGGAAAAGAAGCTTCTTCACACCCTCTGTAAGATAATGCTCCGCTACACCAAAAATGACAGTAACCGCAAATACTCCAATTGCGTATACCAGAAGATTATATTTTCCTGCCTTAAATGGTGAAGTTTTATTCGTTTGTAGGAATCGCAATGAAAAAATCGCTACTCGATTCATTAGATATGTATGCAAAGAAAACTTTCCGAAGAATCTCGTCACGGGATTGCTCGCATGATATTTCATTAGAAGCACTATCGCTACAAGTCCAATCAGAGCAAATAGCGGGATCTGGCAAAGATACGTATAGAATTTGTTCATCACGCCAGGTCCTTTTCCGCTGAACTCGGTCCAGTATCCGAACTTAGTCTGTCCATACTCGGAAAGCTTATATGCAACCAATGAAAGGAACAGCAAAATGTGAAGCTTCAAGGCATATAGTTTCTTAAACCACGGAACAAGGGTACCTTCAAAATCCGCAAAAAGCAAGCCGATCAGGAACGCGATAGCAGAATTGACCCACCACTCGCCACTGAACCATAAAACCTGCTGCTGTTTCCACCAGGTATTGTCTGGATGATTCCAATCCAGCCACCAGTTCTTCTTACCACTCCACCAGGCGAAGTGTCCATTATAGGAGAACGCAAATCCCATGCCAACAATAACCAAAAGAATCACTGCATAACATATAGGGCGCTTTTTGATAAAACGGAAGCAGAAAAAGAATGTAAAATACAAAATCGTAAGCACAATCGGAAACCATGCATAACGGTTCATCATAGTTAAGCCGGATAAATTGAAGATCCAGTGTGCCGCTGGCATCTTGGCTTTAGAAATATACAAATACAAAGCATAAATGAGTACATTCACATAAAAAGGAATTATGATAGCCTTCACAATACGTTTTTTCACAAAGCCCTTAAGATAGTTCTCTTTCGTCTTCAGACTCTTGATCAGGCCATAACCGGAGCAAAAGAAAAACAGTGCGACAAAGTATGCACCGGCATTCACAAAACCGGATAAAACCTTCATCTCCTGAAAAATATCTTCCTGTGAAATATGATGAAGAATAACTCCTATCGCTGCAAATCCACGAAGTGATTTCATCGTGTCCAGACTTGCGTAATCATCATGAAAATCTTTAGTACCGAACTTGTTCTTCCCGCCCCAGATAGCAAGAACGAACAAAAAATAGAATGCAACCTGCTTCAGCGCAAGCCACACACTCATTCCTTTCATAAATGCAAACATAATTCTCCCCTAACCCTCATTTTTCTATACATTTTCCCACACTTCACGCGACTTGAAAACCCGACAAATCATGACAACTATGAATAACTTCGCTATTTATTCATAAATTGTTTAAAAATTGCATACATTTTTTCCCTAAACTAATAAATAAGAATACGGAGTACCCTCTTTGTAGTTTCTTTATAGAAGCGCCCCTTCAAAGATTCTTTGAAAGGGCGCTTGTTTCTTATTTCTCCGTTTCATCCGGATCGATCGTCCGATCCGGCATAGAAGTATATCCTCTTCTCTTTCTGACAGATTTGTACGCAGGACGCATAATACGACCACCGGACACGAGTTCCTCTATACGATGGGCGCTCCAGCCGGCAATACGTGCGCACGCAAAAAGAGGCGTAAACAATTCCGGCGGAATACCCAGCATGGAATAAATGAATCCGGCATAAAAGTCCACATTCGCACATACGATCTTCTCACTGTTCTTGACACGCTTAAACACTTCCGGAGCCAAACGTTCCGTCAAAGTATAAAGTTCATAAGCATCTTCTTTACCGCATTCAAAAGCCAGTGAACGGGCGTAGTCACGTAAAAGTCTGGTTCTCGGATCGGACAAAGTATATACCGCATGACCGATTCCATAAATCAGACCGGAACGGTCAAATGCTTTTTTCGTTAAGATCTTCTCCAGATAAGCACAGACCTCATTCTCATCCCGCCAATTCGACACATTTTTCATCAGATCCTGCATCATCGCATATGCTTTGTTGCTGGCACCGCCGTGCTGTGGACCCTTGAGAGAGCCGATTGCGGCGGCAATAACCGAATAAGTATCGGATCCGGTCGAAGAAACTGCGTGCGTCACAAACGAAGAATTATTACCACCGCCATGTTCTGCATGGAGAACCAATGCAAGATCAAGCGTTCTCGCTTCAAGCTCCGTAAACTTACCATCTTCACGGATCATATGAAGAATATTCTGCGCAGTATTGTACTCCGGGACAGGAGCATGAATAAACAGGCTCTTCTTCTCCACATAATGTCGACGGGCCATGTATGCATAGGATACAATGACCGGAAAACGTGCGATCAGCTGGATGCATTGACGAAGAACGTTATCGATCTTGATCGAGTCGGCCTTATCATCATAAGAATAAAGAGCGAGCACAGACCGGGCAAGCTTATTCATAATGTCCGGACTTGGCGCTTTCAGGATCATATCCTCGGTAAAACCTTCCGGCAATGCCCGACAGGACGCCAACAATTCGGTAAAAGAACTGAGTTGTTTCTCGGTAGGAAGTTCTCCGAACAAAAGAAGATATGCCGTTTCCTCATAACCGAAACGCTTATTCTCATAGAAACCATGGACAATATCAGATATCTCTATACCCTGATAGAAAAGGCGACCTTCTACCGGGATCCTTTCCGCATCGTCAACGATATAACTCATGACCTCACCGACTTCTGTAAGACCAACAAGCACGCCCGTGCCATCGCGGTTTCGAAGTCCCCTCTTCACGTTATAACGCTCATAAAGAAAAGGATCGATCTTTGATTTTTCCATCGCTTGCGAAGTAAGTTCGGTTATTAAACGTTTTTTCTCGACATCGTCAAACAATTACGAATCCTCCGATTCTATGGTGTAGGCATATATTATCTTCTAGCGCGAAAAGATTTGTCAAGTTAACCCAAATGAATTTTAGCTTCCGGATAGATGCTCTGGTAGGATTTATGCTCTTTGGTAACAAGACCCATAGCGAACGTCATCGGACCGACACGTCCGAGAAACATAACCGGAATGATCGCAAGTTGTCCCCAGAACGAGAAAGATGGCGTGGCCGCTGAAGAAAGACCGACAGTGCCGAAAGCAGAAGCCGATTCAAACAATATATCCAGAAAAGTAAACTGTCCGGCAGCAATCAGACGTCGCTCCGTGAACGAAAGAACGCACGTCAGCAGAAGCATCAAAGCAAATCCCATCGTGAAGATCGACAGAGCTCTCTGGATCGTAGAGCGCGTAACACGGTGATTATGAATGATTACTTCACTCTTACCCATAAGGTCATTCTTTACGGTACTGATCAGCAATGCGAAAGCCTGAACCTTAATACCACCACCTGTTGAACCTGCACCTGCACCGATAAACATCAGAATAACACAGACCACTTTCGTAAAATCCCGTAGCTTAAGCAGATCGATGGAGTTCATTCCTGCAGTTCGTAAAGACATGGATTGGAATAACGATGCATTCAGTTTCTCACTGATCGGGAGATTACCCAACGTCAATCCTGCTTCATTGCTCCATTCCAGCACAAGGATCAGCAATGTACCGATTGCCAGAAGCGCAATCGTCATAAAGAAAGCCAAGCGTGTATGGAATTTCATGTGAATATTCGTACGCTCTTTCTTATCGTGTCTCATGATCGTACGGATCTTCTGAACAGAATAATCGATCAAGTCTTTCCAAACATGGAATCCCAGACCACCGGAGAATATCAGAAAGGTTGCCGTAAGCATAACGACCGTATTACCGTTATAGGCGGTAAAACTGCTATAAGGTCCGCTTGCTGTATCACCCATCAGATCAAAACCGGCATTACAAAACGCCGAAACCGACGAAAAAAGTGCTTTGAACAAACCTGCGCCATATCCGAACTCAGGAATAAACTGAGTGGAAAACAGGATAAAACCGATCATTTCAAAAGCAAAAGTCATCAGAACGATCGTCTTTAAAAGGCCTTTCAACTCAGCATAAGAAAAACTGCCACTGTTTTCCTGTGCCAGCACACGTGTACGGACAGTAACCTTTCTTCGGAAAATACTGACCGCAAAAGAATAGATCGTAACCAGACCAAGACCGCCGATCTGAATCAGAAACAGTAGTACTGTTCTGCCAAATGCATTAAATGTGGTAGCTGTATCTCTTACAACCAGACCGGTCACGCAAGTTGCGGATACTGTGGTAAACAAGGAATCGAAAAATCCGATACTCTTGCCGGAATTGGTTGCAAAGGGAAGCATCAGGAGCAATGTACCAATGAACATAATGCCCAAAAAACTGGCAATAATCACGCGTGCCGGTCGTTCAAGCATCCATTCAACGATCTTCTTTGTCTTTCTTCTACGGACAAGCATTTAACATACCATCGCTTTCCAGATCTGCTCAATATCCTTCTTCGCACAAACCATCATGATCTGATTGCCCGCATACATGACAGTTTCACCGACAGGCGTGATCGTCTCACCATCCTGGCCTGCCAATACAACGACACGAGCATCGTGTACGAACCGGTAATCTTTCAAAGCCTGTCCACAAGCATCAGACTTTTCCGATAACACAAATTCAATCAGCACATGATCGGAATTTTTTATACGATGTACAATACGTAATCCTTCAAAATCAATTTCCTGCTCGATCATGCTGGCCAGGATCTCAGTCTCGGAAAAAGCACGATCCACGCCAAAATGTTCCATGATCATACGATTCTTGGGGTTATTTACACGCGCAATGGCTTTATCCACATTCAGCTGGTTCTTTGCGATCTGACAGGCGATCATGTTCGTCTCATCACGATTGGTCAGCGCAACGATCATTTTTGCATCCTTACACGCTTCACGAAGGACCGGATATGAAGATCCGTCACCATGAATCACGGAAGAAACGGACTCGTCCGCAAACTTCATGGCAGCATCATAATCTTTATCGATAATAACGATCTCATTCGAAGTTTCGAGCTCTCGGATAAGGTAATAAGCTAATTTTCCGGCACCTACAATAACGATCTTCATAGTATTACTCAGACTTTCTTTTCAGCAAGAATCAGCCTGTCTCCTTTTTCCAGTTTCATATTTGGAAGTGTCGTCAGAAGATCATCGTGTCTGATCAAAGCGAAAATGTGACGGCCTTCTGTATCTTCCACATCCCGGACTCTGGCGCCCACGAAAGATTCATCCAGATCCAAAATCGTGAAAGCCATACTGTTTCCGAAGATATTTGCCATGCATTGACCAATATATTCTTCCTTTTTCAGTCTTCCATCGATAGCACGCATAAATGCATCAGACGTCAAAACCGTGGAAGAAATCGACATGAACCCGGCATCATCGAAAAGATGGTAATCTTCCGATGCAAAAACACGAGTAAACACACTTTTTACTTCAAAAATATCTCTTGCGATTTCAGATGCCATAAGATTCTGGTTTTCACTATCGCTCATGGCACATACGATGTCCATAGAACCGATGTCAGCTTCTTTCAGCACATCAATATCGATAATGATACCATTGATCGTTAAAATACCAAGGTTAAACTGTTGCTCGATCTGCTGAGCTTTAGGATCGACCAACACACAAGTATGACCTTTCTCAATTAATCGTTTAATCAAAGAAATACCCGAGCGAGAAGCTCCAAGGATCATGATCTGCATGAATCGGCCTCCAATACCAAATCAAGAATCTGACCCGAAGGCCAGTAAATAACCAAGTATAGATGCTGCGGAAGCAGCATTAAGAGATTCCGCCCTCCCGGGCATAGGAATCTTGACTAGTATATCACATACGGATGAAGTCGTCACACTTAATCCATTTGCTTCATTTCCGATCCACAAAGCCGCACGGGAAGGAAGATGTACAGTTCTCAGATCCTCTCCGTTCAAATGAGCACCTATTGAAGGGATACCGGCAGAACCCAGTTTATCAAGGATCGAAGCAGAATCAGGAAAAGAAATCAATGGAATATGAAAACAAGATCCCATAGAAGCGCGAAGAACTTTTTCATTATAAGGATCTACCGAATCCTCAGTAAAAAGCACTGAAGTATATCCAAAAGCATCTGCCATGCGGATGATCGTGCCCATATTGCCCGGATCCTGAAGATGTTCCAGAACAATAAACCGTGCATGCTCATCATCAAACGAGACCATATTCTGTTCCCCGGGATTTCGGACGACCAACGCAATACCTTGGGGATTTACCGTCTGGGCGATCTTGGAAAAAAGGTTCTCACTGAAAGCGAATTTTTCAACACCGGAAAGATTCGGATACTTCTTCTCCCATTCTTTCAAAAGATCTTCTTTCCCTTTGCGGAACAGAACGGTTTCGGGAGCAAGCCCGCTAAGCAAAGCATCTTCGCACAAACGCAAACCCTCGATAAAGACCTTGCCTTGCGCTCTGGCGACCTTACGGTCATGAAGCGCCACAAACGATCGGAATCGAGGGTTTTCTTTGCTTGTTATCTCTAAATAACGTTCCACTTTAAGTGAAATCAGAGTGCAGCCTTTGCCTGCTCGCAAAGTGCAGCGAATCCATTCGGATCAGAGATTGCGATATCAGAAAGTACCTTACGGTCAAGAGCGATATTCGCCTTCTTAAGGCCATTCATGAAACGGCTGTAGGAAAGACCATTGATACGGCAAGCAGCATTGATACGCTGGATCCAGAGCTTTCTGAAATCTCTCTTCTTGGCCTTTCTGTCACGATATGCATAAGCACCGGACTTCATTACCTGCTGATTAGCAACCTTGAAGAGCTTGCTCTTATGACCGAAATAACCCTTGGCCTGCTTTAAAATCTTATGATGACGCGCTCTTGTACGCATTCCTCTTTTTACTCTAGACATGGAAATTACCTCCCTAATTTATCTTACTAAACTTGATCGACCATCAATTATTTGTACGGGATCATCGTTCTGATGACCTTAGCATTCGCTTCTGCACAAACTGCTGTGTGACGGAGATGTCTCATTCTCTTAGACGGTCTCTTGCTCAAGATGTGGCGACGGAAAGCCTGGGAGTATAATACCTTACCTGTACCCGTTACCTTAAATCTCTTCTTCGATGAACTGTGTGTTTTCTGCTTAGGCATTTTTCTATTTCCTCCTTAATCACAATCAGTTTTTCTTCGGAGCCAGGAACATGACCATGTTTCTGCCCTCTATCTTGGCCGGCTTATCCACCTGGCCGAACTCTGCACAAAGCTGTGCAAACTTTTCCATTACAGCATAACCTTGATTCTGGTATGCCATCTCACGACCACGGAACTTTACGAGTACCTTTACCCGGTTTCCGTCCTTCAGGAAACGGCAAGCGTTCTTCGTTTTGACATTCAGATCATGATCTTCCGTTGTCAGCTTCATGCCGATCTCCTTCGTTTCGATCACTTTCTGGTTCTTACGGGCTTCTTTTTCTCTCTTTGCCTGTTCAAACAAATACTTGCCATAATCCATTACTTTACAAACCGGATTATCTGGGTTATTTGCGATCAGCACGAGATCAAGACCACTTAACTCTGCTGCCTTTCTGGCCTGTTCGATCGGAACAATGCCGACCATCGTACCATCTGCATCAATCAATCGAACCTTCTCAAAAGAAATCTCTTCGTTAATGGGTTGCCCATTTGTCTGTCTAGCGATAAGAACACACCTCCTTCAAAACAAAAACGGAGCGAAACTTTCCGCTTCACTCCGTTATAACTTACTGATCATAAGCCACATTCGTGAACCTCTTCGCATAACTTGAGGTGAGAAGCGGAAACTCCTACTTGCTGTAACATAGGTATGATAATCATTCATGAGTAGAATGTCAAGCACTTTTTTATTACCGGCTACCAAAACCACTCTGCATCAGTTTAGGCATTATTATACTATAAAAAAACGTCTCTACATCAAACTTGGTCGAGCAAGCCACGTCGTAACGAACGCAAATACAACACCTTTCGATGTGAACATAAAATGGCGCATCATATACATTTACAAAATCAAATCAATTTCCGGCAAATACGTGAAATAGAATCAATCATCTATGCTATAATCGCATATATCAAATCAGAAGAATAAAGGAAGTGGATGACATGATATCTAAAGAAATGGAAAATAAACTTGCCGGCGGTTCGTTGATTCGTAAGATGTTCGATGAAGGCACACGTCTTAAGAAAATATATGGTGATGACAAAGTATTCGATTTTTCCATCGGAAACCCGGATCTGGAGCCTCCGAAGGAAGTAAAGGATGCCCTGATCGAGCTTGCCAACGCTGATATCCCTGGCATGCACGGATACATGGCTAATGCCGGTTATCCCGAGACCCGGCAGGCAATCGCCGATAAACTTTCTTCTGAAAGCGGTCTTTCCATTGGGATCAACTCTATTTGTATGACCTGCGGCGCGGCTTCCGGCATGAACAATATCCTTCGCGCAATCATGGAGCCGGATGACGAGATCATTCTTCTTGCGCCATTTTTCCTTGAATATCTGAATTACATCAGCAACGTGAAAGGTAAGCCGGTCATTGTTAACACAGATCCGGACACTTTCCTGCCGGTCATGGAAGAGATCGAGAAGGCGATCACGCCGAAGACAAAAGCAATCATCATCAACTCTCCGAACAACCCAAGCGGCGCGATCTATCCGAAGAAATGCCTGGTTGAGTTAAATGCGCTTTTGAAGAAGCAGGATCACGTGATCCACGTCATCTCAGACGAACCTTATATTGATCTCGCTTATGACGGTATGACGGTTCCATCTTCCCTCACCTGCTTCGACAACCTGATCGTCTGCTTCTCCTGGAGTAAATCCCTCTCTCTCCCCGGAGAGCGTATCGGTTACACATGCGTCAGCCCGAAACATGAAGACTTCGAACTTCTCACCGCCGCTTTGGTACTCGCCAACCGTATCCTCGGCGCAGTAAATGCTCCGGCGCTTATGCAGCGTGTCGTGGCAAAAGCTCTGAACGCGAAGGTTGATGTTCCGAATTACGAAAGACGTAGAAATCTCTTATACAATATCATTACCGAAGCAGGCTTCACTTGTACGAAACCTCAGGGCGCGCTTTATCTCTTCATGAAGACACCGATTGAAGATAATGCATTCTGCGAAGTCTGCGCCAAGTATAACGTCCTGGTTGTTCCGGGATCCGCGTTCAAGCGTGAAGGCTATGTCCGTCTGGCATTCTGTGTTTCCGAAAAAACGATCCTCGGCTCAAAGGAAGCTTTTGAATCGATTGCCAGAGAACTTGGCTTGAAGAAATAAGAACATTACGACTTAGGAGTCACCATAACGAGCATGGCACCGTTTTTCATAACAAAGCCATGCTCTTTTTTTGCCATATCGAACTCATTGCTGATCGTAAGCGAACTTCCCCAGATCAGATTCTTATCGGAAAGACTATACTTCATCCCGATAGTCGATACGCCTTCTGCTCCTTCATCCAAAGGAATCAAAGAAACAGTATAAGCCGGATCTGTCAGTCTTTCCGGTACCGTAAAACGATTCGGCCCATATAAGGGATATACCCATGTTATGCCATCTGTCACAACAATGTCATACCCTTCCTTTACCAGACGCATGGACAAAAGCAGATTACCCATCACATGATCTAATCTTCCTAAAAGGGATGTGATGAAAAGGATCTTGTGGTCCTTGGTAAGGGATCGAAGACACAATTCAGAATCGGTCATATCCTTTTCAACAGGGAAAACACGGTTCTGCACATGATTTTCTTTCAACCACTGAAGAGTTTTTTCGGAAATGGAATCCATATCGCCCCAAACCACATCCGGAAGAGTATTCAATGCAAAAAGAGCATCCGCTCCGCTATCTGCGCAGATTATCCGTTCTGCATTCCTGATCTGGTCAAGAAGCTTCGTCAGATCTTTATTCGGTCCGCCGGCAATTACTACGACACACACGAGATCAGCTCCTTGATTGCTTTGGAATGATCATCATTCGAGAAAACGGCACTGCCGGCAACCAGAAGATTCGCGCCGGCCTTCACCACACGATCGATCGTCTCATTACAGATTCCTCCGTCGACCGATATGATCGTCTTTAAATCCTTCTCATCAACTACTTTACGGACGGCAGCAATACGCTCCAGAGCTTCCTCCATAAAATGCTGACCTCCGAAGCCCGGCCGTACAGACATGATCAGGATCAGATCACATTTTTCAACATACGGAAGGATCTTCTCAATAGGAGTATCCGGATGTATCGCCATACCCGCGCGCTTTCCAAGCGACCGGATCTTCGAGATCACCTTTTCCGGATCATCTACTGTCTCAACATGGAAAGTGATCATATCTGCTCCGGCTTCAGCAAAAGCTTCAACAAAAGCCATCGGGTCAGTGATCATAAGGTGCACGTCAAAGATAAGATTCGTTTCACTTCGGATCGCCTTAACTACCGGCACACCAAATGTAATATTCGGAACATAGTGACCATCCATAACATCTATATGCAGAAATGTCGTATCCTTCTCCACTTTCTGGATCTCATCTGCAAGATGTCCGAAATCTGCAGAAAGGATCGATGGATTGATCTCAAAATCTTTCACGCTAAAACCTTCCTTCTACTTTCCATATCTTTTTGACTTCTCAATCATTATATCCAAAAACTCACGGTAACGGGTCAAACGGCCTTGAGAAATACCGGATTCTTCAATTTTGCAACCAAGTTCTCCCTTATGACGGCAATCCTGAAAGCGGCATTTCCCTTGAATTGCCATAAGTTCAGGATATCCGCCGATCACATCCTCCACATCCAGACCGATTTCTCCGATATCCAGCGAAGAAAAACCGGGCGTGTCGATCAAAAAGCCATCCTTATACTGAAAAAGCTCTACATGCCGAGTGGTGTGTTTTCCTCTTTTCAACCGGTCGCTGATGTTTCCGACTTCAATATGATCCATCCCGGTCAATTTGTGGCACAATGTGGATTTCCCCACACCGGATTGCCCTGCTATTCCAACCGTGGCATCACGGAATATCTCTTCCACCACTTCTTCCGGCAAAGTCTCCTCTTTAGACGAGCTAAGCACACGGAATCCGGCTTGCGTGTATTCCTTTTCAAGCTCTTCCGCCTCTTTCGGATCCAGATCAGTCTTCGTGAGAAGGATCACCGGACGGATACTCAGTTTTTCGCACACAATAAGAAGTTTGTCCAGAAGCTTCAGATCCGGCTCAGGATCCACGACGGAAATGGCAATGATAAGCACGTCAATATTCGCTACGCTTGGGCGTATCAGGATATTTTTTCTTGGCAGAAGTTCACTTATCGTAAAAGGTATATCCGGGTCACCGGATTCTTCGATTTTACAATAATCGCCTACAGTTGGCTTCATATTACGATTGCGGAAAATACCACGCGGTTTTGCCAACACTTCCGAACGATCCTCCAGAAGTATCGTATATTCACCGCCGACGCCCTTCGTTATCCTGCCACTGTCACTGCTCACCATTCAAGGATCTCCTTATTTTCAGAGCTGCAAGACACAGTGTCAGATGACATGGTAGCCGGTTCAGACGGTTCATTCTGGTTTCCCGGATCAGGACTCGATTCCGGCGGAGGCGGTTGCGGCGTCGGAGTCGGATCTGACGGCTGAGGTTCCGGAATCGGTGTCGGTGTAGCCGGAACAGGCGTCGGTTCAGGTGTAGGTGTTGCCGGAACAGGTGTCGGTTCAGGTGTAGGTGTTGCCGGAGCAGGCGTTGGAGTCGGCACAGGTGTCGGAGACGGCGTCGGTTCCGGTGTTGGAGTCGGAGACGCTTCATTTATCGCAAATACCGCACTCAACATGACATCATTCGCCGGCATGACAAATGTATAGGTATCCGTAAAGCTTACACTGTTTCCGTAGGCATCTACCCATGCCACAAAGTGGAAACCGATATTCGGAACTGCAGATATCGTGATCGTCGTGTTCGCCGGGAATATACCTTCACCCGCAACCGTTCCATCACCCTGAGCCTGAAGGATCAGGTTATATCCGATGACCTCTGGTGTCGGCGTCGGTGTACCACCACGTTGCTTGTCTTCCTGTGTACCCACAAAGATCTTGATGGAAGACTTTCTCTGTACAACAGTCTTTGGCGCAGGATCCGTCAGAAGCACAAACAACTGATTCTCAGGCAGATTCATAGCTGCCAGTTCCGGACTGATATCGATCGTACCAAGAACAAGATCCGCTTCATCGATCATCTGTCTGGCTTTATCAAGAGGGAGACCAATGATTTCCGGAACAGTGATTTCCGTGGATTTTTGGCTGAAAATGATATGTATATCCGCACCGGGATTAACAGGAGTTCCCGGAGCCGGCTCAGTACGAAGGACGATTCCTTCTTCCACTTCATTATTGATTTCAGGATGTGCCGAAACATTGTACCCTTCATTTCGGAGTTTCGTAAACACCTCGGCATACTTCATTCCGGTATAATCCGGAAGATCGACAGCATCCGGAGCTTTACTGACCGTTAATTCGAGCACGTTCACGGTACTGTTATTCTTGATCTCCATACCTTCCTGAATATTCTGCTTGATGACCACGTCCGGCGCATAATCCGTACGGACCTCATATCCGACGATCTTATATGCAGTAAACTGGTTTTCTTCAAAACTCTTTTGGACTTCAGCTATCGTCTTACCCACATAGTTCTGAACAACAAAAACATTATTGGTTTCGCGCTGAACCGTCTTTTTCAGAGTATCAGCCACAAGCACGGTGAGTCCGATCAAAAAACCGAAGATCAACAGAACGATAGCAATAACAATAAGATTATCTTTCAATCTGGAGTGTCTTCTCGTCTTGATGGAACGCTCGATATCCTTCAGTTTTCCGTAATTCGGTTCCTGTCGGATAGAAGATGAATTATTGCCGGAAAGATTTTCCTTCGGCGTATCGGCTGAAGGCTCAACAATACCATAGGAGCCGTTCGGATCGACCATAAGGGCATCCAGCTCGCTGACCATCTCACGGATCGACTTATAACGCAGTTTCGGATCCTTTTGCATCGCCTTCTGGATAATGGCATCAAGTCCCTGTGGAACACCCGGAACAAAAGAAGATGCATAAGGAACCGGTTCCTGGAGATGCTTAACAGCGATCGACACAGACGTTTCTCCGTCAAAAGGAACACGACCGGTAACCATTTCAAACAAAGTAACGCCAAGTGAGTAAATATCGGAACTCGGGCTGACTACACCGCCCCGGGCCTGCTCAGGAGAAAAGTAATGAACGGATCCGAGCGCACCGCCGGAAGTCAATGTGATCGTATGGTTCGTAGAGGCATGGGCAATACCAAAGTCCGTCACTTTAGCAATACGGTCTCTTGTAATAAGGATATTATGCGGTTTTACATCACGATGGACAATACCGTTCTGGTGAGCCGTATCCAGAGCCATACCTACCTGGATCACGATCGGAACTGCCACTTTCCAGTCAAGATGACCGTTTTGCAGGATCATCTCCTTAACCGTAATGCCCTCAACATACTCTTGAACCATGAAACGGATATTGCCTTCCTGGCCTACACCGAAAACATGAACGATATTGGCATGGGAAAGCGACGAAGCAGCTTTCGCCTCTGTATCGAAGCGCTTGATAAATTCCGGATTATTGGCAAACTCCGGTTTCAGGATCTTAATTGCCACATTCATGCCGGAAGACAGGTCTGTGGCTAGATAAACATCTGCCATACCACCGCTGCCGATCAATTTAATGACCCTGTATCTTCCTCCTAATATCATGCCCTCCGGGCTCATCGTCGTACTCATGCTTTCTCCTTACTCTTTTTCATCTCGAACTCTACGAGAATCATCGATATATTGTCTTCTCCTCCGGCCCCCAACGCCAGATCAAGGAGTAATTGTGCGCAATAGTCCAAATTCTTGTGCTTCCGAAGCACCGCGCGTATCGTTGCGTCCGCCACATAGCCATAAAGACCATCTGAACACATAAGTATAACATCTCCGTTGGTAATTTCAACCGTGAAGGTATCCGGGCTGACGTATTCATTTACACCTAAAGACCGAAGCAGAACATTTCTCTTCGGATGTGTCCTGGCTTCTTCCTTCGAAAGCATTCCGGAATCGACCATTTCCTGGACAAGCGTATGATCCGTTGTTAAAGCATCCATGTGCTGTCCATGAAGAAGATAAAGACGACAGTCACCGATATGGGAAACATAAAGAGTCTTATCCCGGAGCACCGCGATCGTAAGCGTGGTGCCCATTCCACGGTAACGGAAACTGCCCAAAGACTGAAGATAGACCTTCACGTTTGCTTTTTCAATCGTAAAAGAAAGCAGCTTCTTCAGTTTTTCCTCATCGTCCGCTTCAAGAAGATAATCGTTTAAAGCCTGCGTAACATATTCGACAGCCGTTTTGCTGGCCAGTTCTCCTGCAGCATGACCACCCATACCGTCCGCAATAACGAAACACTCGTCCTTTCCTACGGTAAATGTGGCAAGACAATCCTCATTATTTGCGCGCACCAGACCTTTGTCGGATACACTCACAATTTTCATGTCGTCTTCTCCTGCAACCCTCTTCTTAATTGACCACAAGCAGCCATAATATCCGTTCCCATCTCACGACGAAGCGTAACCGTCATACCACTCTTTTCAAGCAACTCCTGAAAAGAACGGACCGAATTAGGCTTACTCCGCTTAAAAGGACTGCCGTCAAATTCGTTGGCAGCAATAAGATTGATGTGACAGTGAATGCCATGAAGAACTTTTACCAGTTCTCTCGCACACTCCGGTGTATCGTTGACACCATCAAACAAAGAATACTCGAAAGTAATACGCCGATTGGTATTCTTCTCATACGTACGGCAGGCATCCAGTACTTCCTTGATGGTATAGCGGTTCGCAATCGGCATGAGCGTCTTACGAAGCGCATCGTTCGGAGCATGCAGAGAAACAGACAGATTCACTTGCATATCGATCTCTGAAAATTGTAACATTTGAGGCACAAGTCCGCAAGTTGAGACCGTGATGTGACGGGCTCCGAGGTTAAGTCCGGCTTCCGAATTGGCGCTACGCAGGAATCGGATCAACTGGTCATAATTGTCAAACGGTTCACCGATTCCCATCACCACAACACTATGTATTCTCTCCTGGGCAAAAGCACCTGCCAGAAGTACCTGTCCAAGCATCTCTCCGGAAGTGAGATTCCTGCCGAAGCCCGCATGGGCCGATGCACAGAAACGGCAGCCCATCTTACATCCCGCCTGCGAAGAAATACATATGGAAAGACCTGTCTTATAGCGCATCAGCACTGTCTCGATACAATGCCCGTCATAAAGGCGGAAGACAAACTTCTGCGTTCCATCGATCTTGGAGACCAGATGCTTCTCGACACTCATGCTTTCCACGATCAGGTCCTCGGAAACCGCTTTCTTGATGTCATTCGGCACATTTGTCATTTTCGAAAGATCCAGTGTTCCCTTCATGAACCACTGATAGATCTGAAGAGCCCGAAACTTCGGAAACCCCTTCTCTTTCATATATTCTTCCCAATCCGGAAGATCCAGGTCGAACACAAATCGCTTGTCCATTATTCTCTCCTCCTCAGTTTCGCCATGAAGAATCCGTCAAAAGGACCTTCATCCGGAAGCAGTGTCATATAACCTTTTTGCGCCTCTTCTTGAATTCTCGGAAGAGCAATCAGCGCATCAGAAAGCCTTTCGGCGAAAGAAACCGTTTCAAATTCAGGATGTCTTTCCAGAAAGTCCCGTATCTGCTCCTCATTCTCGCAAGGATCGATCGTACATGTGCTGTATACGAGCACTCCGCCCTTTTTCACACGAAGACAGCTGTTCTCCAGTATTTCTTTCTGCACTTCGATCAGAGACCGCATTTTTTCATACGTCATGGAAAGACGTATATCCGGCTTTCTATGAAGAAGTCCTAATCCGCTGCAAGGTACATCGCATAAAACCAGCTCGTACTCCGCAAGAAGCTTCTCTTTCTCTTCTTTCAGATAAGTACAATCGTAAGGCATGGTATGGATAATAGAAAGGCCAAGCCGCCCGGCGTTCTCATCAACCATTCTAAGGCGGACCTCATTGGCATCGAGCGCATCGATCCTGCCTTCATTCCTCATCAATTCCGCCATATGGGCCGTCTTCCCGCCCGGCGCGCTGCAAGTATCCAAAACCGTCATACCGGGCTTCGGATCGGCAATATGCGAAACCAGCATGGCAGAAAGGCTTTGCACGGAACAAGCTCCCTTTATGTAAATCGCGGAATCAGATATATCCGACGCATCCGACGCAAGGCGATAAGCATATGGAAGAACATCCTCTTTTTCCAACGTGATCTGATCTTCCCCTGCCAACTCAAAAAATGCCTCTTCCGATGCAAAAGCACTCGTATTTCTTCTTAAAGTGACCTTGGGATCAGACAGAAAAGCTTCCAGAATACTCGATGCTTTAGCCAGACCGAACCACTTGACAAAACAACCGGCGATCTCACTTTTGAGAGAATAGCGGACCGCGACATTTTTAGGATTCAACCGTGAAAGGTAATCCTGACCTTCCATCGCCACTTTCCGGAGCACGGCATTGACAAGTTTAGCCGCCCCCTCATGACTGACCTCCTTTGCCAGCCTGACGATCGAATCGACCGCTGCGTAATCTTTCACGCCAAAAGAAAACAGGATCTGCCAAGCGCCCATTCGAAGACAGGTCCGCACAGATCCTTGAAGCTGTGATAATGGAGTTTTTAAATAACGGTCCAACACGGCATCCAGTGTATGGCAGCGAGTGATCGTTCCGTAAAAAAGCGCAGTGATAAACGCCTTGTCCTGTGATGAAAAAGCGCTTTTGCAAAGTTCCTGCTTTAATATCAGATTGGAATACGCCTGGTTTTCGAAAACTTCGTAAAGACAGGCATAAGCCACATATCTCGGCTCGTCACGAAAGACGTTCATGAAGGTTTATCCTCCATACTTCGTCCCACTTCATAATTATGGGCACAATCAATGGCCTTCATTCTTTTTCCGGAAGCCGGCTGGATCTCAAGAAGATAAAGAGGTCTATCCTTGCACATGACGGCAAGAACGCCTTTCCTGGCAGCAAGCACGGTACCGGGTGCGGGAATTCCATGAGAAGATGTATATTCGGAAAGCAATGTCTCTCCATTCGGATCGAGCCATGCATCATAGATCTTCAACTTGCTTCCCTTCCAGTAAGTGGAAGCCCCCGGCCACTGGGAAAGCGCCCGGATCTGGGCACAGATCTCTGCTGCGGTCTTTTCCCAGGAAATCTCTCCCTGTTCTTTCGTGATCGGCGGGGACATAGTCGCCTCATCGTTATTTTGCGGAACAGGACGGACCTGCCCGCTGATGTATTTGGGTAACGTCTCTATAAGAAGCTCCGCGCCTGCCTTGGCCAACTGATCCATCAATTCCGGCGTATGCACACGTTCATCGATCGGCACTTCACAAGAAGTCAGGATATCACCGGTATCCATACCGGCATCCATCTTCATGATCGTCACACCCGTTACTTTATCCAGATTCAGGATCGCCCACTGTACCGGAGCCGCTCCCCTGTACTTAGGAAGCAAGGATCCATGCACGTTGATACAGCCGTACTTAGGAAGATCAAGCATCTCCTGAGGCAGGATCTTTCCATAGGCCGCGGTTACGATCATATCCGGCGAATACGAAGCGATCTTCTCCATCGCTTCTCCATTACGAAGAGACGCCGGCTGATAAACAGGAATATTACACTCCAGTGCTTTTACCTTGGCAGGAGGTGCAGTAAGCACCATCTTTCTGCCTACAGGCTTATCCGGCTGAGTTACGCAAAGCACCACATCATATTTCTCCGAAACAAGTCTGTCCAGCACCGTGGCCGCAAGTTCCGGCGTTCCCATAAAAACTATTCTCATAATTACTCCTGATCGTCATCATCCGCGTCTTCGTCTTCGACGACTTCGACAACTTTATCAATAAACAGGATACCATCCAGATGGTCATACTCATGACAGATACACACGGCAAGAAGCTCTTCCGCTTCAAGATCGAACCATTCGCCATGACGGTCCTGGGCACGCACTTTGATTTTGGTAGGGCGCTCCACATATCCGTTCTTTCCCGGGCAGGACAAGCATCCCTCAATGCCCAGCGCGGAACCTTCGCGCTCATAGATCTCCGGATTAACGAATTCCAGTTTTCCATGCTCGTCTCCCACATCCACGACGAAGCAACGGCGCAAAATGCCAACCTGAACAGCGGCAATGCCGATACCCCGGTTTTCAAAATACATGGTTTCTGCCATATCGTCTAACAGTGTAGCCAGCTTTTCATCAAACTTTTCAACAGGTCTGGAGGTCTTCCGAAGAATCGGATCACCATCGACAACAATTTCTCGTAAAGCCATATTGCACTCCTACTCATTCATTAATGTGAATCTATTTTACCACATCGTGTCTATATCTACCGAAATCGAATATCCGTAACCGGCATACGCCTTCTGAAGTTTCATAAAACCATCCGAAAGCAGGGCCTTGCTTTTCGCGCGCACGACGATCTGGTAGCGGTAGCGGTTCATGATCTTAGGCATATTGGCCGGACAAGGCCCCAGAATGATCATATCCGTACCGAGACCCGAAGCCATTTCACGAAGAGTACCCGCCACCATCGTCGCCTGGTTCTTACATGCCTCTTCATTTTCATGCGTGATCAGGATGCCGCCCAACGCCCTAAACGGCGGATAAGCAAGTTCTTCCCGATACTTGATCTCGCTGTCGAAGAACTTTTCATAATCTTGCGCAGCTGCCATCTGATAGATCGGCGAATCCGGGCAAAACGTCTGGATAAATACATGACCTTCCACATTGCCCCGTCCCGCTCGGCCACTGATCTGTGCCAACAACTGAAAAGCTCTCTCCCTTGCACGATAATCACTTTGAAAAAGCACTGTATCGGCGCCCAGCACGCCGACTACGGAAACTTTCGGGAAATCATGGCCTTTTGCGATCATTTGTGTACCGATCAGGATATCCGCTTCATGATTTCTGAACTGTTCGAGTATCTTCGCATGAGCATGCCGCGTCGAGGTGGTATCCTGATCCATGCGAAGCACTTTTGCCTCAGGAAAATCCTCCGTCACCCAATCCTCAAGTTTCTGTATAGCATCGCCACGATCTCCGATATACTCACTGCCGCAGTAAGGGCACGTTTCCGGCTCAGGTATAACTTTTCCGCAGTAATGGCAGATCAAGAGTCTCCTTGCCCCCATCGTTTTTGTGTGCAGGGTCATCGGCACTTCACATTCCGGGCACGTAACCATAGTCCGGCACGAATGACAAAAAACATTCCGGGAATATCCTCTCCGGTTCAGAAGCAGCATTACCTGTTCACCACGCGCGAGCGCCTGTTTGGTCGCCGTATATAGTTTCCGGCTGAAAAGCGAACGGTTGCCGGCATCCAGTTCCTGCTGCATATCCACAAGTTCCACTTTCGGAAGGATCGCTTCTCCGACCGCTCTATTCTTCAATGTCAGCAACTGCATATACCCATGTTTGGCTGCATAATACGTTTCCACGGAAGGAGTCGCGGATCCCAGAAGAAGCGTGATACCTGCCTTTTTCGCACGGTACCGCGCCACATCTCTTGCCGAATAGCGCAGCATGGTATCTGCCTTATAAGACGAATCATGCTCTTCGTCAAGGATGATAAGCTGAAGGTCAGAAACTGGCGCAAATACCGCAGAACGGGCGCCGACCACGATACGGACCTCGCCGTTTTGGATCTTTTTCCAGGAATCATATCTTTCTTTGGCTGTCAGGCGGCTATGCAAAACCGCAATCTTTTCCGGAAAACGTGAACGGATCCTGGATACAGTCTGTGGCGTCAAAGATATCTCCGGCACCAAATATAGAACACTCCCGCCTCTCTTCAGGATCTCCTCCGTGACCTGAAGATAAACTTCCGTCTTACCGCTTCCCGTCACACCGAAAAGAAGAAACTCCTGATTTCCCTTCGCATTCAGTATCGCCTCGACAGCCACCTTCTGCTCCGGATTCAAGATATGTCTTTCCTGTTTTTCACAAGGCTCTTCCGGTGCCTGCTCTTCGGCCGCGGCACGCTGCTCAGCCGAAACATGCACGCTGCGGATCGTTACCAATCCGTTTTTGGCCAATGTATCAATAGGCGAACGGGAGATGGATAATTCTTGCATCAGGTCAGCAAGCGGCATCTCCTCCACTTCCATAAGCCACTGCAACGCACGAAGTTGTGGAAGCGAAGAAATCGATTCGGAATCGATCGCGTCACGTGCTTTTTCCTCCGAAACCAGAGAAACCACCAGTTGGCTTCTTCCGGTACGCTTTGTCACCAACGCCGGCACCATCTGCTGCATCGCAGATCCATAAGTCGTAGCATAGCGTCTGGTCAGAAAATACAGGATCTCCAGCTGTTCCGAGTTCAAAACAGGTTCTTCTTCAACAATCGAATGAATACTTTTCATGCGAAAAGCTCTCGCTTCCGAATCTGCCTGGGCTTCTTTCAGTTTCAAGACCAAAGCCACACACGGGCGGTTCCCGTTACCAAACGGCACGCGGATATACTGCCCGACTCTGATCTTTTCCCTAAGTTCCTCGGGGACCAGATAGTCATAGGCTTTGTTTGTATTCCAGACACTCTCTCGCAATACAACTTCCGCTACCATGTGTTACGCTCCTAACCTTACATAAGGTCAAAAAGATCCATTTGTCTCGATCGTGGAAGGCCGGCAAGCAAGCCCTCTTCTTCCAATTTCTTCATTGCAGACGGACCAAGATGCGCTCTCGTCTGAAGATCATCCTGTGTGGAGAAAGGTCTTTCCTTTCTCGCTTCAACGATACCATCGGCGATCGATGTGCTGATCGAGGCTATAACGTTCAAAGGCGGGAGGATCTTACCCTTTTCCACCTTGATAAACTTCACCGAATCTGATTTGTTCAGATCATACGGCACAAAAGAAATACCACGGAGATACATCTCCTCCACAAGTTCGCAAAGATAGAACAAAGCTTTCTCATTCGGTTTTCTTCTGCCAAGTCCATTGTCAAGTTCTTTTCTCTTGGCAATAACATAATCGATACCCTTACAGAGCAGATCGCCATCGAATTCATCTGCACGGATAGTGAAAAAAGAACAATAGTATTCTTCCGGATAGTTGACTTTGAACCATGCAATACGCAGTGATGAAATCGCATAGGCCGCGGCATGCGCCTTCGGGAACATGTACTTGATCTTCTTACAGGATTCGATATACCAGTCCGGTACATTATTCTCACGCATCAGTGCTTCATGCTCCGGAGTCAAGCCTTTACCTTTTCTAACCTTCTCCATGATCTGGAAGGCATCCGAAGAAGGAACATTCCAGTAGATCAGCTGTGTCATGATCGAGTCACGGCAGCCGATAACCGTATTCAGCGTACAGGTTCCATCGTGAATAAGATCCTGTGCATTTCCTTTCCATACATCCGTACCATGCGAAAGACCCATCAGCTGGACCAGATCGTAGAACTGAGAAGGCTTCGTCTCATGGATCATGTCACGCGCCATCTTGGTACCCAGCTCGGAAAGACCTAGTGTTGCGGCCTCTGCAGGCGATGTACCATCAGGAATGCCGAGTGCTTCGGTAGAAGTAAACAGCGACATGACTTTCGGATCCGGTATCGGGATCGTATGTACATCGATACCGGTCAGATCACTGAGCATACGAAGCATGGTCGGATCATCGTGACCCAGAATATCGAGTTTCAGGATCGTATCATGCAAAGCATTAAAGTCATAATGAGTCGTGATCGTGCCGCAATCCAGTTTGTTCGCCGGATGCTGGACAGGCGTAAACTCATAAATATCCATCTCTTTCGGCAAGACCACGATACCACCCGGATGTTGACCGGTCGTTCTTTTTACACCATCGATTCCGCTTGCCCGGCGGGCAAGTTCAGCCTTGGTGATCGTTTCTCCCTTCATCTCACAACAGCCACGTATCAGCGCCTCGGCATTTTTCTCCGCATAACATCCGATCGTTCCGGCACGGAATGTATGCTCGCTTCCGAAAAGCTCTTCAACATACTTGTGTGCGCGGCTCTGATATTCGCCGGAAAAATTCAGGTCGATATCCGGCTGCTTATCTCCTTTAAATCCAAGGAAGGTTTCAAACGGGATATCCTGTCCATCCGACTTCATCATGGTTCCGCATTTCGGACATGGTTCGACCGGCAGATCGTATCCGGAACCGTACGTACCGGACAAATCAAATGCGGAATACTTACACTTCGGGCATCTTCGATGCGGAGGAAGCGGATTAACTTCCGAAATACCGGAGAAAGTCGCAACAAGCGACGATCCTACCGATCCTCGCGATCCGACTACATATCCGTCAGAGTTGGACTTATTGACCAGTTTGTATGCGATGTAGTACATGATGGAGTATCCGTTACCGATAATACTGTCGAGTTCTTTTTTCACACGGTCAAGCACTAACTGTGGTACCTGTCCCTCATGTTCATACATCTCGTGCATGGTCTTATTTACTATGGCACGAAGATCATCCGGAGCTGACAGAATAACCGGAGGATATGTTCCATCCGGGAATGGTTTGATCTTATCGGAAATCTTATCCGCTATAGACTTCGGTCCGTAAATAACGACTTCCTTGCATCGCTCTTCCCCGAGATAACTGAACTCTTCAAGCATCTCATCAGTTGTACGGAAATACAGATCTGCCTGCATCTCCGCATCCTTGAATCCCATATCCATCAAGAGATACTTACGGAATTCTCCGTCCTCCTTATTCAGGAAGTGAGAGTCCGTCGTGGCGCAACATGGTTTACCGACACGTTCCGCCATTTTTGAAATAATGACATTGATATTAACAAGATCCTCTCTGGTATGAAGTCCGCTTTCAGGATTACGCAGATAGAATTCATTGTTACAGATCGGCTGGATCTCAAAGTAGTCATACAAACGTATAAGACGCATGAAAGCGGAAGATGAGCTTAAGAATTCCAGTGTCTTTTCAAGATTATTCCCGTTTTCCACATAAGAATCTTTCACAAATTTGAAAATCTGTCCTCTTTCACAGGCACCACCGACAAGGATACCCGGACTCAGATACATGACTTCCGACTTCGGTATCCTCGGACGGGAACAAAAATACTCGGTATGGCCTTCAGAAACGATGCGGTACAGATTATAAAGACCTACAGTGTCCCTTGCCAGGAAAATAATATGGTATGAAGGCGTTTTTCTCTTCGCCACTTCACTCTTCGGAAGAAGGCCGACATGCGCATTCATTTCCGCACATGTAGAAAAACCGAAATCCTTTATACAACGGATCAGGATCGCAGCACTGGCTCTGGCATCGCCCAAAGCACGGTGATGCCGTTCGTTTTCGATCCCAAGGTATTCACAGGCATCTGCAAGCCCATGTCTTGGCATATCCGGATACAAGAAGGTAACCGCCGATACAGTATCGATCTCGACATGATGGAATTTCACACGATACGGATGATGCTTCTCTTCATCCAATTGCTCGATATCGATCTGGAAACCGGCCTCCTGCACAAATCCCATATCAAAAAAGACATTATGTCCGACGATCGGTTCGCCCTTCTTCAAAAACGCGAAAAGCTGCTGCGCCATCTCAAAAGGAGTCGGCGCTCCCTTGATCATATCCTCTGTAATACCCGTCAATTCTCTGGACTTTTCAGAGATCTCCACACCGGGATCGACCATAGTGGTAAAACTGTCCACTTCTTCATAATCGCCGTTTTCATTCTTGGCATAACGGACAGCGGCAATCTCCAGGATACCATCTTTGGTGCAATCCAGGCCTGTCGTTTCCACGTCCAAAGCAACAAAGGAATCCAAAGAGACCGGATCATCTTCCTTCACATGGTAAGCAATACAATCTCCATCATCGACCAAATAACCTTCCATACCGAAGATCAGTTTGAAGTCGGGGTTTTCTCCGCCTTTCTTGCACTTCTTATATGCATCAAAAGCTTCATTAAAGCCTTGCACGACACCATGGTCCGTAATGGCGCAGGCAGGATGGCCCATACGGTATGCCGTGGAAATAAGATCCGCCGGTGCAGTGACCGCATCTTTTTCACTCATCTTGGTATGGGCATGAAGCTCGACTCTTTTTTCTGTCGCATGGTCCTGACGTTTCGGCGGCGGAACAGCCTTATAAAGCCCCTTGACCGATGCTTCCACCTGTCCGGAGAAACTGCTGTATGCAAGCGTACAGGCGATTCCTACATAGCCGCCCTTCTTGTAAGCATCATTAAACTGGTCCGCGTCCTTAGGAGACATAAAGGCGACGCACTCCACACTCGAAGAGGCATCAGTCAGATAAAACTTCAGCAATACTTTGTTTTTATTCTGTCCGACCAGACGCTGTTCTTCCTCTAGAACCTTTAAAGATCCTTCCAATCGAATCGTCTCATCTTTTCCGTCGTAGCCCGGGACTGAAGCCGCATCCACGGAATTCTGGATCCTCTTTCTCGGACAATCCGAAGGAACAAATCCCCATATCACAGCGCCATCTTCTGATTGGATCTCGAACTTCTGCGATCCCTTCCGAAATTCTTTCTTTTCTTTCTTTATCGTCTGTTTTTCCTGAAGGGTCTTATACTCCCATGAATCCTTATTCAGATCCTCAGGGATCTTGTTATCTTTGGCATTATTCTGCTTTTTCACCTCTATGGTGACTTCCTGCTCTTCTTTCGGGATCTCGACACGGTTCATCATCTGATTCATAAAATAATCCGCATCCCGTGAATTAGACTGAACTTTTTCCTGCTTTTGTACTACGAAAGAAACCGGGAAACATGTATTCAGATAACGCTTCGTAAAATCATCAATGGAAGCTCTGACCTGATCCTGGTACTCGTCCGGCAAGGCAGCAAAAAGAAATGCTTGCAGGCCATCTTCACTCATTTCTATTTTATCGAGAACATGAGCATACATGCATTTCGTTTTTAACACGCGGGTCATCCAAAAAAGGATCGCCGGCATGGACTTCTTCCCGGCCTCACTATCCACATTGCAGATATAAAGCCGGATATGGGAAAGATGAAGAGTCTGACGCAAAAACTCTTCTAATCCGCTCAACGCCTTCACATGACTGATTGCACCGGTAAGTTCAAGTCTTAATTCCATTCCCATAAAACGATCATCGAGGATGACCTCGACGATGTTACTGGGGATCATAGATGCAATTTTTGAAAGACGTTCATCTGACGATATGTCAGATGTAAAATCATACAAAATCATAGGAATGCTCCTTCATATACAGTAAAATCAGGATCAATGCGATGCATTCATCTGGTGGATCATACGGATCAGTTCATCAACTGCTTCATCCTTTGAAACCTTCTTGATTGGCTTTCCCTTACAGAAAAGCAGGAACTCATCCACTCCGCCTGCGATACCGATATCCGCTTCTCTGGCTTCTCCGGGTCCGTTTACGGCACATCCCATCACTGCAACAGTCATACTATACGGAAGATCGGAAATACGAGCTTCCACTTCTTTCGCGACTTCAATCAGCGGGACTTGTGTGCGCCCGCATGTCGGGCAGGAAACCAGCCGCATTCCTTGACTTCTAAGTCCAAGGGAACGAAGTATGGATATTCCCGCGCGGACTTCTTCTATCGGTTCATCAGTCAGACTGACACGGATCGTATCTCCGATTCCTTCGGAAAGCAAAGCGCCGATACCGACACTGGAGCGGATCACACCTTCACGAAGCGTACCGGCCTCTGTCACACCGACGTGGAACGGATAAGGTACCTGATCACGCAAAAGCCGGTAACTTTCGATAGTCAAGACAGGATCAGAAGATTTCATGCTTACCACAATATCGTGAAAGCCTTGCTTTTCAAGAAGTCCTATAGAGTACAGCGCACTCTGCGACAAAGATTGGGCATTTACCCCTCCGTACTTTTCAAGCATATCTTTACCGATCGAACCGGAATTCACTCCCACACGGATTGGAATACCATATTCTTTGGCCATCTCGGCGACGCTTCGAACGCGGTCATCTCCTCCGATGTTACCCGGATTGATGCGGATCTTGGAAGCGCCATTTTCGATCGATGCCAGAGCCAAACGATAATCGAAATGAATGTCCGCCACTACCGGGATCGGACTTCTCTTGGTAATTTCCTTAAGTGCTTCAGCAGCTTCCATATTCAGGATCGCCACGCGGGTAATATCACAACCGCAGGAATAAAGCTCCGAGATCTGCTTGACGGTCGCTTCAACATCTCTGGTATCCGTATTATTCATGGACTGGATCGAAACCGGCGAATCTCCGCCGATTCCTAAATCTCCCAGCATAACTTTTTGCGTTTTATACCTCTCGATCATGGGCCCACTCACCTCGACAACCGGATAATATCGGAAACCAGTGCAAATATAACAAGTCCGATGATCATGACAAAGCCGATCACATTGATCACCTGTTCAGCCTTTCTGGACAGTTTTTTACCTCTGATCATCTCAACTACGGTCAACACGATAGCGTTACCGTCAAGTCCCGGAATAGGAAGAAGATTCGTAAACGCAAGACCTGTGGAAATACCGCCTGCCAGGATCAATAGGGTCTCGACTTTCATACTGCTCTCAACTTCCGGTGCATCCACAACATCAGACACGACAGAGGCAATACCAACCGGACCGGAAAGCACATCATAGGCCGCTACTTTTCCGGCAAATACTTTTGCCAGGGAATCAATAGAAATGCGGATAAATGAAAACGGGAAAACAACCGCTTCACGGAAAGTCTCCCACAGCCCCTTTCCATCATCCAGATAAATACCACGAAGATTGGAAGTTTTAACTTTGATCGGATTCATCTCTAAAGTCATTTCTTCGCCGTTCCGCACGATCTTAACAGAAAGAGTCTGCCCATTGGACTGCCGGATAATATCCGTACAGGCAGGATCCGTAACCGGCACATCATTGACAGAAAGAACAGTATCATTGACCTTCATGACAGGAGAATCGTTATTTTGTCTCGAATCGACTGAAGTCACTTTCCATCCGCCATAGGAGTCAACGCCGGAATAATGCGTAAATCCAAGCATATACTGATCCTGAATATCAGGAACAAGTGTAACATTATATTTTTCTCCGGTCTTTCCGGAACGCATGACCAGATCGACCGAATCCTTATTACTGCACTCATCCAGATAATAAGACAGATCCATCTGACAAAGGATACTTCTTCCGTTCAAAGAAACGATCGAGTCGCCGACTTCGATCCTTGTATCGGCAACCTGTGTACCTTCGACGATCACACCCTGGCGCAGAGACAAGAACCCGAAAACCGAAAAGCAGATCATAAAGATGATGATTCCAAGAATAATATTCATAAACGGACCCGCCAAAGAAACCAGAAGGCGCTTCCATCTGGCCTGATTGATCAGGTTCTCAGGATTATCATCCTTTAACTCACCGGTCTCTTCATCGATTTCCGAAAAACGGACATACGCACCGACCGGAATAAGGCGGATAAAATAATCAATACCGTTTCTTTTCCAGGAGAAAAGCTTCGGGCCGACAAAAACGGAAAGCTCATACACTTTGATCTTCAGGATCCGGGCTACGATAAAGTGTCCGATCTCATGCACTGCGGCAAGGATTCCCAATCCTAATATACAAATGATAATGCTTAACGGTGACATTCGCTTCTCCTGTTCTTTTTTCTATTTAGTGTATCATTCTTTTTTCAAAGTAGCCATTTTTCTTGCCCAGCGGTCCACTTCAAAAATATCGTCTAAAGAAGGCTTAGCAATTACACCTTCCTTTTCATGCTGATTCATCACTCGCTCGACAGTATGCTCAATATCCACGAATCTGGCCTTTCCCGAAAGGAAATCAGCAACCACGATCTCATTGGCAGCATTCATAGCAACCGGAAGTGTGCCACCCACCCTGCCGGCGTGGTAAGCCATATCCACCAACCGGAACACATTTCTGTCGCAAGGCTCAAAAGTCAGTTCGGAACTCTTTGCCGTAAATGGCGAAAAGCACTCCACCACACGCTTTTGCCGTTCCGGATAAAACAGTGCGATCTGGATCGGCAGCATCATGTTCGGGAACCCCATCTGTCCCAGAACAGATCCGTCAGAAAGCTCGATCATGGAGTGAATGATGCTTTGGGGATGGATCACCACTTCGATCTGATCGACCGGAACACCGAATAGCCAAGACGCCTCGATGATCTCCAGTCCCTTATTCATCATGCTGGCAGAATCGATCGTGATCTTACCGCCCATTTTCCATGTCGGATGATTTAACGCCTGTTCCAAAGTGACTTTTTCAAGCATTTCCCGGCTAAAGCCGCGGAAAGGTCCGCCGGATGCCGTCAGAAGGATACGGGAAAGAGATCCTTGCGGCTGTCCCCACAAGCACTGCCAGATAGCGGAATGTTCGGAATCGACCGGCAAAAGAGCAACCTGATGTTCTTTTACCAACGGCATGACAACAGAACCGCCGGAAACCAGTGTCTCTTTATTTGCAAGAGCAATATCTTTTCCACAACGGATTGCTTGAACCACGGAAGGAAGCCCGCGCATCCCGACCATTGCCGCAACCACGCAAGTCACGTCCGGAAGCGTCGAACAGGCAATATTACCTTCATCACCGGTGAGTATTTCGACGTTCTGCCCGACAGGAAGAAGCTCTACAAGTTCCCTTCTCTTATCTTCCGAAGAAACGCTTACGACCTTGGGAGAGAACTCAACGATCTGTTTGGCAAGAAGCGCAACATTTCCGCCACACGTCAAAGCAACGACAGAAAACTCGGACGGAAAATTTCTAACGATTTTCAGTGTCTGCGTACCGATTGAACCGGTTGAACCTAATATACAAAGTTTTTTCATTCTACACTCCCAGCAACACAATAAAGGCCAGGCCCAGTGCAACCGGTAAAGTAAAAAATGCACTGTCAAAGCGATCCATCATACCGCCATGACCCGGCATAAATTTTCCGAAATCCTTGATTCCGACCATTCGTTTAATACTTGAGGCCATCCAGTCACCTAACTGCGAAACCACAGAAAGAAGAAAACCGAACAAGGCTGCCAAAGCAACGAAACCGGCAAATGGAATCTTCACGTCAATGACGCGGTTCATAACAAAAGCGAAAAACAACGCTGTCAGCACCGAACAGAAAACCGCACCACCGATACAGCCTTCCCATGTCTTTTTCGGGCTGATATGAGGGACGATCTTATGCTTTCCGAGAAGAACTCCCGTAAAATAGGCAAAAACATCGGAGATCCATGGAGCAAATAGTCCTATGACAGCAAAATACCATCCTTTCTGGATCAGAAGCGCCATAGTATTCAGGCAAACGATCGGGAAAGAAACATAGATTATGATCAATGTTTGGGCCAATCCGGAACGGATCGCGTCCGGATCTTCTTTTCGGATCGGTGGAAACATCGTTGTCACGAAGCAATACGTGATCGCAACAAGCGTATAAAGAGTCATTGCTTCAGCAGCCGATCCTCCGCAAAGCCATGTGATGACAGGCAGGAATCCGGTCAACCCGCCAAGGAAGGTAACCAAAGGAGAGATCTCCTTTACTTTATTCCGGGCAGCCTTGATCAACTCGTGAATCGCTACGGTCGAAACGATCAAAGATAATAACAGCATGATCACAGGATAAAAATAGGCAGGAACGACCAGTGCCAGCACCGCAATAGTAAAAACAGTTCCTGTGATGATTCTTTGTTTCATGTATTATTTCTCCTTTGAAAGCCCGCCAAAACGACGATCTCTCTTTGTATATGCGACAAGTGCTTCCGTAAGTTCCTGCATACCGAAGTCCGGCCAAAGCACATCAGAAAACCAAAGTTCAGAATATGCCCCTTCCCAGACGAGGAAATTCGACGTTCTTTCCTCACCGCTGGGCCGGATGATCAGGTCCGGATCCGGAACATCCGGAAGATACAGGTTCGATGCAAACATCTCCTCCGTGATCGATGAAGGATCGAGTGAACCGTCTTTTACCCGTTGCGCCAGTTTCTGGCACGTCTGGACGATCTCACGTCTGCCTCCATAGTTAAAAGCAACGATCAGCGTCATTCTTGTCCTATGTTTGGATCCTTCTTCCGCTCTCTTACAAACGGCACGGATATTCTCCGGTAATGCTTCGATATCACCGGTAAAACGGACACGTATGCCTTCCTGCTCCAGTTCCGGATCATAACGGTCGAAGTACTCCACGAAAAGCTCCATCAGCGTATGCACTTCACTTTCCGGTCTCGACCAGTTTTCCGTTGAAAAAGCATATACCGTAACATATTTGATTCCATAATGGCCGCAATTCTTACAAAGCGTCTTCAAGTTGTCCGCGCCGGCACGATGTCCTGCCGAACGAGGCAACATACGCTTCTTCGCCCATCTTCCGTTACCGTCCATGATCACTGCAATATGCGTCGGTATCTTAAGTTCGGACTCATCGATCGAAGGTGTCTTCTTTCGTGAAAAGAAAGAAAATCTGGATTCATCGTTACTACTCATATACTCTCCAAAAAAAGAGGCGCCTTATTCCAAAAAGGCTAAGGCAACCTCTTCGTTTCATGTAATAAGATCAGGATCAGATCTCCATGAGATCCTTTTCCTTAGCTTCGCAGCACTTATCGACTTCTTTAACATAACGGTCGGTAAGTTTCTGCATCTGCTCTTCAAAATCAGCCAGATCATCATCTGTGATTTCTTTCTTCTTGTGGATTCCACGATACTTATCAATACCTTCACGGCGGATATTACGGATGGCAACCTTGCCTTCCTCGCCATATTTCTGGACACTCTTAACCAGTTCCTTACGGCGTTCCTCTGTAAGGATCGGGAATACCAGACGGATCATCTTACCATCGTTACTAGGATTGATACCCAGGTCAGAAGACTGGATCGCTTTTTCGATTTCACGAAGCATAGACGGATCCCAAGGCGTCAAAGTAATCATTCTCGGTTCAGGCACCTGGATATTCGCCACGGCATTCAACTGGGACGGCGCGCCATAGTAATCGACAGTAATACGGTCGAGAACATGCGGGTTAGCACGGCCCGCGCGGATAGAATTGAAATTCTCCGTAAGGTTTGTGATGGTCTTCTTCATTCTCTCTTCATAGAATGCATATACATCTTTCGTGATTTCCTGCATTGGCATATTCAAGCCTCCTTTTCGTTTGTCTTATCCGACAATTGTTCCTATATCTTCACCAAGAACGACCCGAACTATATTCTCCGGATCCTCCATGGAAAATACCATGATCTTCGTACCGTTATCTCTGCACAACGCTGCCGCTGTCGCATCCATAACCTTTAAATTCTTCGCGAGCACTTCATCGTGTGTGATAGTCTTATATTTCACCGCATCAGAGAACTTATGCGGATCCTTATCATACACTCCGTCAACCATAGTCGCCTTGCAGAAGATATCCGCTTCGATCTCGGTTGCACGAAGGGCACCTGCCGTATCCGTAGAGAAAAACGGGTTACCGGTACCGCAAGCAAAGATTACGATTCTCTTCTTCTCCAGATGGCGTACTGCACGCTTACGGATATACGGCTCCGCCATTTGTCTGATTTCCACAGCCGAAAGCACTCGCGTCACCGCGCCTTCCTGTTCAAGGGCATCCGAGATCGCCAATGCGTTCATCATAGTTGCAAGCATTCCCATATGGTCAGCGGTAACACGATCCATATGTTCACTTGTACGCCCACGCCAGAAGTTTCCGCCTCCGACCACTACAGCGACCTCCACTCCGAGATCAGCAACTTTTTTAATTTGAGAGCAGATGCTATGTACTGTAGCATCATCAATTCCGACCTTCTTATCACCCGCCAGCGCTTCTCCGCTGATCTTAAGAAGGATCCTCTTATAGACAGGTTCGCTCATAACCTCATCCTCCAATTCTTTACTTAGATTATTGTATCGTTAATTGCACTTTCTGAAAAGACAACACGAGGCATTTTTACATTTTTTTATGTGTGTTCAGTCCTTGCGCTCGTTTTCATTTGTGAAGCACTCCCGGAAACGCCCGGAAAAACCAGGTTCCTGCCCAGCTGCATATAAGTGAGAAGTATCGCCAAAAGAAAGCATACGGAATTGCGCGATCCCCGCTCTACGTTCCTCTGTCACAACCGTTGTAATTGATGTCGGCGCCGCCATCGTTGCATGCCATAATACAAATGGTGAAAGATTTAAAAGATACGACAAAAGCACGCACTCCAAGCCGAAATGGCAAAAAAACACGATCGTATCATTATTCGGCGCCAATGCCCGGAAAAGCTTTCCTTCCTTCTTGTACCCGTGTTCGGAAAGAAACCGGTCAAATTCAGAATAGATCCAGTCGATTTCTTCTTTTACCTTTGCATCTTGAAAGGCAGGATACTCCGTCCAACGGTCCGGATCAAATGCATACGGCATATTCATCCAATCAGAGGGTACCCAGTCCCAGGCTACACCGAGCTTTTCAGGCCGTTGCACCTTAGGTGCAAACTCACGAAGCCACAGGAGCTCCTCTGCCTCCATATTCATCTTCTTTAGACAAGGCTCTGCCGTCTGCTTTGCACGACCCAGTGGCGAGCAGAAACAAGCATCTGCTTTAACATTTTTCATTCTCTCGGAAAGAAGCTCTGCTTCACGCTTGCCGGTCTCTGTCAGACTATCGTTGACATAATCCGGATCGCCATGTCGAACGATCAAAAATTTCATATATAAACCCTCATTTCGTTTCTTATCTTAACTTATTCTATCAAATAACATCATAAGGAAAAGACTTGACATCAGGCACAGATTGGACAACAAAAAAGGACTGTCCGAAGACAGTCCTTCTCTCGTTATTGTTTGCTTAGATTACTTGATCTGCTTCATAACTTCTTCAGCAAAGTTCTCTTCCTTCTTGGCAATACCCTCGCCCATTTCGAAGCGGGTAAAGCGGCGGATGGAAATGTTCTGACCCATAGCAGAAGACTTCTCCTTAGTGTATGTAGCGATAGACTTGGAATCATCCTTAACGAATTCCTGCTCTACGAGGCAGTTCTCTTTGTAGAACTTCTCGATGTTACCAGGAAGGATTCTCTCTCTGATGATCTTCTCCGGCTTACCTTCGTTGAGGTTCTTGTTAATGATGATCTCTGTTTCTTTCTCGATTTCCTCAGCCGGAACATCTTCACGTGTGAGCCACTTCGGATTAGCAGCAGCGATCTGCATAGCGATATCCTTAGCGAAGTCAGCGAACTCAGGCTTTGTGATAACGGAATCGTCATCAGTAGCGAGATCAACGAATACACCGATCTTACCACCCATATGGATGTAAGAAGCAACAGCGCCGTTGCCTTCTACTTCATATACAACAAATCTTCTGATAGAAGTATTCTCTCCGATATCAGCGATAGCTTCCTTCTGGAAGAGCTCTACTGTCTTAGACTCATCATTGAAAAGTGTCTGAGCCATAAGATCTTCAACAGAAGCCGGCTTCTTAGCAAGAATGTGATTCGCAACTGTATCTGCAAAAGCCTTGAACTTATCTGTGTTCGCAGCAAAGTCTGTCTCGATGTTGATCTCAACAAGAACACCGGACTTCTTGTCGTCAGCGATCTTAGCGATTACTGCGCCCTCTGCAGCAACTCTAGCGGACTTCTTCTCAGCCTTAGCGATACCCTTTTCACGAAGCCATGCAACTGCCTTCTCAATATCTCCATCAGACTCCTGAAGAGCTCTCTTACAATCCATAATACCGGAACCAGTCATATCGCGAAGTTCCTTGACCTGTGCAGCACTAATGTCAGCCATAGTTATATCCTCCGTATTTTCTATTTATTCTTATCTAGTTTAAATGTTGATCCGGAATTAAGCTTCCTCAGCAGTAGCTTCCTCAGCAGCAGCTTCCTCAGCAACCTCTTCCTCAGCAGCAGCCGGAACATCGATCTGCTCGCCCTGACGGCCTTCGAGAACAGCATCAGCAATGTGACCTGCAATCAGCTTTACCGCACGGATAGCATCATCGTTACCCGGAATAACATAATCAACTTCTTCCGGATCACAGTTTGTATCAACGATAGCAACTACCGGGATACCAAGACGCTTAGCTTCAGCAACAGCCAGGTGCTCCTTCTTTGTATCTACAACAAAGAGGCAAGCCGGCAGGTTCTTCATGCCCTGGATACCACCAAGGTTCTTCTCGAGCTTTTCCATCTCGAGCTTAAGCTTAGCAACTTCCTTCTTTGTACGAAGATCAAAAGATCCGTCCTCGCTCATGATCTTGAGCTCAGCAAGACGTGCAAGACGCTTCTCGATTGTCTTAAAGTTTGTGAGTGTACCACCGAGCCAACGGTTGTTGATGAAGTACATGTTGCAACGAACAGCTTCTTCAGAGATAGAATCCTGAGCCTGCTTCTTAGTACCTACGAAAAGAACATTACCGCCGTCTGCAGCGATGGAACGTACGAAATCGTATGCTTCCTCGATCTTCTTAACTGTCTTCTGCAGGTCGATGATGTGAATGTTGTTGCGCTCCGTAAAGATGTACTCAGCCATCTTCGGGTTCCAACGACGGGTCTGGTGGCCGAAATGCACACCTGCTTCAAGAAGCTGCTTCATAGAAATAGACATAATTAAATTCCTCCTGTTTTGTCTCTTCCACAGGACTGACTCCTTCATCCGGAGAACAAAAGAAACGCCTGTGTGTTTTTTAGCCTCATAATGTTACAATAAAGAAGCAATGTTGGCAAGCGTTTTTCGAGAAAAATTTGCCAAAAATACTGAAATTATTATGTTTTAGGAGGATTTTCCATGAACAGACTCACCGATAGCGAGAAAACGCGTTATAACAAGATACTTTCCGAACTTGTATCCATCCGCAGCGAAAAAGGCGAAGAAGCCATCGACGCTCCATACGGCATCGCTCCTAAACAGGCTTTATCCTATCTTCTTTCTCTCGCAGAGAAAGATGGCTTCATTACCGAAAACGTCGGAAACAAGGCCGGATATATACAGTGGGGTTCAAAAGGTCCTCTGGTGGCAGTGCTGGGCCATCTTGACGTCGTCCCGGAAGGATCCGGCTGGAAGACGCCTGCCTTTTCACTCGACAGCAGTTCCGATTACTTCATCGGACGCGGAGTAGTAGACGATAAAGGTCCTGTCGTAAGTACCTATATGGCGCTTTGCCGCTTAAAAGAAAAGTATCCGGATCCGAACTGCCGTTTCCGTCTCATCTTCGGTACTGACGAAGAAAACGGTTCTTCATGCATGGAGCGCTACTGTGAAACGGAAGAGATCCCGGATATCGGCTTCACACCGGACGCCGAGTTCCCTTGCATCTATGCAGAAAAAGGCATCTATCAGATGCATTTCGAAGGAACCACGACCGATAAGTTCACGCTTCACGGCGGAAATGCAGCCAATATGGTACCGGCCTATTGCGAGTGTATCGATTTTGCCGCAGATAAAGGAATCAGCGCAGACGGACTTCAGGCTCACGCCTCCCATCCGGATATGGGTATCAACGCAATCGACCTTATGCTTTCGAAAATGCCGGAAGACTATGTCAATTCGACTTCTCTTCTCTCTCTGATGAAGAAGTACTTCAGCAAGTCTTCTTCAACACCATTTAGTCAGTTCTTCCCGGAAGACGAGTCCGGAAAAATGACTACCAATGTCGGTATGGTATCGATCAACGCCTCAACGGCAAGACTTCATGTCGATATCCGTTTCCCGGTCACAGTCCCGACCGAGGCCGTTACAGCCAAGCTTCAGGAAATAGCGGATGAATTCGGATGTAAAGTCGTAGACGATTCCGTCTTACCGCCGCTTTTTAAAGATAAGAAGTCCGAACAGATCTCCGTTCTTACGAATATCTACGCAGGTTACAGAGAACTCTTTGCTTACGAGGCTGAGGAAGAAGCACTTCGTGAGAAATACCTATCCGAAGAACCGGAAGCCATCGCGATCGGCGGCGGCACATATGCGCGCACAATGGCAAATATCGTTGCTTTCGGTCCACAACTTCCCTGGAATAAAGACCAGTGTCACCAGGCCAATGAAAAAATGCTCAAAGAAAACCTGTACCTCCTCGTACCGATGTACGAAGAGGCACTGGAAAAGCTTTCTTCAGCTGTAATAAAGGATTAAATATACCTTCTTACGGTTACCACATATCCCATTGGCAAACAATCTTCGACGATGCAGCCGTTTGCGGAAGATGCATGGACAATAACTCCGCCACCGCAGTAGAGGCTTACATGATCCACCGTGCCGTCACTGTTGTAGTCGTGGCAAAGAACATCTCCGGCTTTCAGACTCTGTCCGGAAACATCAGTGCCCATCTCGGCCATGGCAGCTGACTGATGCGGAAGTGATATTCCGTAATAATGTGCATAAACATACATCACGAATCCGGAACAATCCAGGCCTTCTTCCGGCGAGGAACCGGTATAGTTATACGGGATACCGATAAATGCTCGGGCATATTCAACCAGGCTGCATGTAGAAGGATCCGGAATCTTGATCGGCTTAGGAGTCGGCTTCGGCGCAGGAGTCGGTGTAGGCTCTGCCGGTGGTTCCGGAGTAGGCGTCGGATCCTGGTTCCCGGTCTCAGGAGTCGGTGTCGGATCCTTCTTGGACGGCACAGGCGTAGGCGTCGGAGACGGCTTATGCATCGGATCCGGAGAAACCAGTTCCGCGCTGACATATCCACCTCCATCGAGTCTAAACCAGCCATTGGTCGTCTTAGCCACTACATAGACCTTCTCGTTTTCGACAAGTTTTCTCAATACATCGTAATCTGTACCAGGACCGGATCTTACGTTGACATCTCCGATCGAGTAGAACGTACCATAGAACTCTTCTTCACCCGGCTTGCTCGGAGCAGGCGTCGGAGTCGGAAGCTCAGGCTCCGGGGTCGGCGTCGGATCTTCCGGCACAGGTGTTGGAGATGGTGTCGGCGACGGGGTAGGAGTTGCCGTTACCGGTGGCGCAACAGGTTCATCCGTCAGCATGCTTCCGCTCACATATCCGCCGGTCGCAAGCTTGAACCAGCCATTGTCCGTCTTTGCAACAACTTCAACTTTCTCGTTTTCCGTCAAACGACCGATCACTTCATAATTCTTGCCCGGACCACTTCTGACATTTACCTCACCAACCGAATAAAGCGTACCGGTCCATGGTATTTCTTCAGCAGGTGCCGGCGTCGGAGTCGGTTCAGGAGTCGGCGTCGGAGTAGGCGTTTCAATCTTTATCTTCGGATCAGGAGTCGGAGATGGTAATTCAGTCTCCGGCACTTGAGAAGAAAGATCCGTAGAGATCACATAACCACGGAATGTCTCATCAGAATCCGGAACCGAATACTGAACATACGACCATACTGTTCCCATGCTTAGACGCTGGACCGAAGCATCCTTTTCAAGCGAAAGAATGACCTGGCTCTTATTATCAGCCTTAACATGCAGATCAGATGATTCTTTGGCAACATAAAGCTGATCGTCTGTCTCGGTAAAAGCACTCTCATCGAGCATCTCAAGTACCATACCGTCACGGTCCTTCTGCTCAATGATCATAAAAGTATTCTCTTTAACAACATCAATCGATGCTTCTTCAATTTCAGGCTTCAGATCAATAAAATGAACATTGGAATTTTCACCTGTTCCTGAAGAATCCGGGAGTGTGGCTTCCACCGGAACCTGAAGACTGATATCCGACGCATGGCCAATAGAAAGCACAGGAGTCGATACGGCAACCATAGACGACACCAAGAACAAAGACAGCATCTTCACCGTTCTGCGCGGATTGCGCGGTGCAGAATAATGCTTCCTTACTATTTCCAAGTTTTCATCATGTATATGCTTCTTCAAATGTACCTCCGTTTGTTTCAATCCCATCCCAAACTTATTTCATTTTAATTATAACCTAATAACCGAGCGTGCGGGGCTTTTGTGACACAACTGTAACATTAGAGGCCTTAAATTCACAAAGTGCACACATTCTGTTCTGATATTTTGAGTTACAAAATAATGTCAAAGACAAAAAAGAGGTTGCCGTGTGGCAACCTCTTGAAAAATCATTTGAATCAGAATCAGATCACTCCGCTGCGTTCTCCGAAGCAGCCTCAGCAACCGGAGCCTCTTCAATTGCAGGAGCAGCTTCCTCAGCAGGAGCAGCCTCCTCAGCTTCCTCACCGGCTACAGGATTGATCGGAGCAACGTCCTTGATCGAGATGCTGATACGACGGGAAGCAGCATTGACATCAAGAACCTTTGCTTCAACTTCCATGCCCTCTTTCAAAACATCCTGCGGCTTGTTCAGGCGGACATCAGAAATCTGGGAAACATGGCACAGAGCATCAAGGTTTGGCTCAAGCTCAACAAATGCGCCGAACTGGAACATGCGGACAACTTTACCGCGAACGATCGCGCCAACCGGGATACGCTCTTCGATGTTATAGAAAGGATCGTCTTCCGGCTTCTTGTAGCCAAGAGAGATTCTCTTCTTCTCAGGATCAAATTCCTTTACATAAACGTGTACCGGATCACCTACAGAAACAACCTCCGAAGGATGACGGATACGGTTCCAGGAAAGCTCGGAAACATGGATGAGTCCATCCACACCGCCGATGTCTACGAAAGCACCGAAATCTGTAAGGCTTCTTACGACACCGTCATACTCCTTGCCTTCTTCGATGGAATTCCATACTTCTTCTGCCTTCGCCTTACGCTCATTGTTCAGAAGTGTACGTCTGGAACCGGAAACTCTCAAGCGGCGCTTCTCAGCATCGAACTGTGTGATCAATACTTCGATGGACTTGCCTTTGTATGCTTCCAGATCATTAACCGTATTCAGTTCCAACTGTGTGCGGTGGATGTAAATATCTACTCCGCCGTAATTACCGATTACGCCATCTTTAACTACATTGGTGATCTTAACTGTAACCGGTGTCTTATTCTCATAAGCAGCTTCGATCTCAGCCTTATTCTTGCTGAAGTCTACATGAGACTTGGAAAGAACGATCTCTTTACCCATGTCCGTATTACGGATGCTGCGAACATATACTTCGATTTCTTGCTTCTCGTTGATTGCTTTGTCAAAGTCAAAATCAGGTTCGAACTCGTCTTTTGGAATCCTGCCTTCCGACTTATCATGGACATCTACATATACGAAATCGCCATCATAGGACGTCAATACTCCCTTCACTGTAGCGTTCTTTCGAAGCTGTGGAATGCTTTCAATGTAATCGCCAAAATTAATGTCATTCGACTCTGGATTCGTGTTTACCCCGTTCTCACTCATGGTTTGGATAACCTCCCTGATAATACTGACCGGCGTTGATGCTCCTGCTGTCACACCGATCCGCTTGATTTCCTTTTCCCTCCACATAGGAATAAGATCTCGAACATCTTCAGGTGTCCCGACAAGATATGTCAGCGCACAACGATCTGAACATATGTCAAAAAGTTTCATTGTATTTGAGCTAGTCTTCGATCCTATGACGACCATAACATCGGAATTACTTGCCAAATCCGCAGTTTCTCTCTGCCTATTTTCAGTCGTACTACATATTGTACCAAATATTTGCTCTTTTGCAATTTTTTTCTGCACGAATTCACAAATTTTTTGGAATTCTTTACTTGAAAATGTGGTTTGCGATACCCAAACAGAGTCATTTTCAATGTTTGAAAGGGCCAGACACTCTTCATAGGAAGAGACCACAGTGGCTGAATCTCTGCACTCTCCGCAGATTCCAACCACTTCCGGATGGCCTTTTGTACCCGTTATATAAACCGGATGTCCTTCCTCGTCCGCTTTACGTACGATCTTATGTATCTTGTTTACAAAAGGACATGTGCAATCCACGATCCTGCAGTTTTTACGGGCCAGGACCTCTTCCACTCTCGGTGGCACACCATGTGCGCGGATCAGCACGATACATCCGTCGTCCACTTCTTCCGGCTCATGGACCAGAAGCATTCCTTTAGACAAAAGATCACCCACCACATTCTCGTTGTGAGTGATCTCGCCAAGCATATAGATCTTACTGTCTGCGTTTTCTTCGAGGATGGAATAGGCTGTTTTAACGGCATTTTCCACGCCAAAACAGAACCCGGATGATTTCGCTGATTGAATCGTCCAACCTTTCACTACTTTCTTTCCGCCTCTCATTGATCCTTCATTACTCTTTCAAGCACGATATTGATCATATCGTCGATTGAAATGTGTGTCGTGTCGATCTCGACCGCATCTTTCACCTTCACCAGAGGAGATGAAGCACGAGTCGTATCCTGATGGTCACGGTACTTGATATCACGAAGAACATCTTCAAATGTCTGATCCGTTACACCCTTTGCCTGAAGCTCAGCCAATCTCCTTCTGGCACGCTCCTCCGCATCCGCAACCAGGAAAAACTTGTACTTAGCATCCGGAAAAACTTTGGAACCGATATCTCTTCCGTCGAGGATAACATTCTTGCCCTCTGAGATTTTTCTTTGCAGATCCACCATGGCTTCACGCACGCAAGGGATCGCCGACACATCGGAAGCCGCAACAGAAACGCCAGGCATACGGATCTCTTCAGAAACATCTTCTCCATCGAGCCAGACATGCTGCGCGCCTTCTTCATGGGTAATATCGATATGAATATCTTTCATCATCTCTTCCACGGCCGCCTGATCTTTAGTAGAAATACCAAGTTTCAGTGCTTTGAGACCACAAGCACGGTACATGGCGCCGGTATCCAGATACAGGATCCCGAGTTTTCCGGCCACACCTTTAGCCATAGTGGATTTTCCGGATCCGGATGGGCCATCGATTGCAATCTGATAATATTCCATAATACGTTCCTCCTTAAATAGCACGGTGACCGAGACCGATCGCGATTTCATTCAAGTGCAGAAGTCCGATACCGAAATACACACAAACGCTGATATGATCGTTAAAACGTGCAATTCCGATCTTTCCTCCGACATTAAGGCCGATCGCCTTGGATGTGATCTGGGAAATCGCCTCACGAGCCGCGCCGGCCAGCGCACCTTCCTCATTATGATTATTTCCGATGATCCCTTCTCTTTGCGCGGCAACGACACATCTTTCAATGATCTTGGAAACCGACGAAATAAACTCTCCGCCGAAATCGGCTGCAGTTGCAAGGATATTCTGTTCCTTCAAAGCATGCTTGAGGTCGCCCTCTTCTTCTCTGGTATTGGTCAGCGCAATGCGGATCGACGCGGATGCCGTAAGCTTACTGCTAGCGATCAGTTCTTTCATTGCCGTTGTCCTCCTCTTCATCATTTTCCGGAAGATTTCTATCCTTGCCGGTATCGTAGACCTTATACTCCGCCCACAACGACTCAAGCGCCTCAAAAGATTCCTCGATATGGCTCTTCCTATGCATACCCAGTGCGACAAGCAACGCATTGATCAACGAAAGAGGCGCAGTCAGGGAATCAACGAACGAAGCCATATCCGACCTTGCAAAAAGCGCTACATCCGCGTGTTCCGTCATAGGTGTATCCGCTTTGTCGGTAATAACGATCACGTTTGCACCGCGGCTTCTCGCATACTGCATGGATTGGATCGTTCTGGAAGAATATCTCGGGAAGCTGATTCCGATCATGACATCGCCCGGACCGATCGGCAGGATCTGCTCAAATACTTCGTTGGCACTATTACTATGGATATGACGTACATCATCAAAAAGAAGCGTCATATAAAAATGCATGAATGACGAAAGAGGCGAAGAACTGCGAAGTCCCATCAAATAGATCTTCTTGGCACCAAGTATAGTCTTTACAGCCTTACTGAATGCTTCTGTATCAAGATTCTCATAAGTATGCTTCAAGCTGTCAAGATCCGCCTGCATGATGGACTTCAATACTGACGCATCATCGGTAAAACGACTGGCAGCATTTAATCTCTGCACTGAAGTAAGCTTCACCTTCAGTTCTTCCTGCAGGACTTTCTGGAAATGCGGATATCCTTCATATCCAAGCTCCATAGAAAAACGCACGACTGTCGATTCACTGACCCCGGTAGCCTCTCCGAGTTTTGCCGCGGTCATATATGCGGCGCTTTCGTAATTGGACAGAATATAATTAGCTATAGCCTTCTGTCCCTTACTCATTGAATCGATTTCCTGCGCAATACGCTCCACTACCCCGCGCGGCGCATCCGTTCGCTTGTCATTTTGACTCATGTCTCTTCATCTCCTTTTTGACCATCCATCCAGTTCTCGATACTGATCTGGCGGTCATCGTTATTTCCGGCCGCATCATCGAGCGAATCTTCCAGATCCCGGATAGTCTTATACATCATCAACTCCATAGCCGGCATCTCTGAAACAGAAGATATACCGAACTCCAATAAAAACTGTTGCGTCGTACGGAATAGCGCAGGTCTGCCCGGCGCATCAAGTGTTCCGCATTCTTCAACAAATCCGCGCTCGATCAATCGTGTCACGATCGAATCAGAACTGACTCCACGCACAGCTTCGATCTGCGCACGCGTCACCGGCTGGTTATACGCAATGACCGCTAACGTCTCATACGTCGCCTGCGACATAGGCGGGCGGTTCTTCGGCGCAAACATTCTCTCCAAAACAGGCTTCAATCCCGGCTTGGTACACATCACGTAATCATCATCGGCCTTACGGATCAAAAGACCTCCCCACGGGTTCGTCTCGAACTCTTTCATCATGCGGGTCAAGGTCTCTTCAACAACTTCTTTCGGCATATCCGTGATCTCGCACAAACGGGAAACCGAAATCGGATCGCCATGCGCGAAAAGAATTGCCTCTAATGCAGACGGCAATTCCTGCACGGTAAGTTTACTTTCTCTTTCCATGCTATCAGTCATATGCGCGCAGCTCCTTATTCTCGCTGTCCTGGTTCAAACCGAATCTCTCCTCGTCCAGCTCATCTTTCTTAGGCTCGATCAGGATAACGTCAAAAGGCTTATCCTGCTCCGCCACGATCTGGTCACCGCGAAGAAGCTCCAAAACCGCCAGGAAACCGACGATCCTATCCATCTTATCCACCTTATGCACCGGAAAGATCTCATGAAAGAAAACCTTTCCTCTGCTTTTAAGGCTGTTCCATACAAATTTTATTTTATCACGAATCGAGAATTTGTCGCGCTTGAGGATATGTGTGATCTTGGCCGCAATATCAGCGAACCGGATCTCATTACGCTTACACACAGTATCAATGCCGGCATAAAACGCATCATCGTCAACTGCGGCAGGCACATACTCCACTTCAATGCCCAGTTCGGAGGGAGTCTGTGGTAATCTATACATACATTTGGAATAATCACGGTATCTGTCTTTGAGATCCCCGGCCAAAAGCTTACAACGGCGGTATTCCAAAAGACGTACGACCAGTTCTTCTCTCGGATCTTCTTCATCGGAATTTTCAGAGATCCTCTTGTCCGGAAGAAGCATACGCGACTTGATATGCACCAGAGTCGCCGCCATAAGAAGAAACTCGGAAGCGACTTCCATATCCAGAGAACTCATCTTATCCAGATAATCCATGTACTGATCGGTCACTTCCGCAATCGGAATATCGTAGATATCGATATCGTTCTTTTCGATCAAATGAAACAGAAGGTCCAGAGGACCTTCGAATTTTCTCAGTTTGACTTCAGGATTTGGATGCGCTACCGACATGTACGTTTCCTTTCCAAAAGAACTCTCTTTGGTTCTTACTCATCAAAACCGATCTTTACGGCTTTTCTGACCTCACGGATCGTTTCTTCCGCTTTCTTAGAGGCCTTTTCCCTGCCCTGTCGCAGTATATCCAGAAGTTTCGGTTCATCCGCAAGAAGTGCCGTACGCTTCTCATAAATAGGAGTATGGAACTCAGAGATCTTTTCCTGGAGAATACGCTTGCAGGCTACGCAACCGATGCAACCCTTCTTGCACTGATCTTCGATCTCCGGAACTTTGTCCTCATTGAAGACCTTGTGGAAAGCGTAGACAGTACAAATATCCGGATGACCCGGGTCATCTTTACGGATACGGGCCGGATCCGTGATCATGCTCATAACCTTCTTCTTAACATCATCAGGAGTATCCGCCAACGCGATCGTGTTGCCATAACTCTTACTCATCTTACGTCCATCCGTACCCGGCAGAACTTTTGCCTTTGTAAAAAGCGGCTGCGGTTCAACCAGCACATCCGACTTATAAAGGAAATTAAAACGTCTGGCCATCTCACGGGAAATCTCCAGATGAGCCGACTGGTCTTCGCCAACCGGAACATAACTTGCACGGTACATAAGAATATCTGCGGCCATCAATGCCGGATATCCCAGGAAGCCGTATGTCATAATATCTTTTTCCGACGACATATTCGCAATCATATCCTTATATGTCGGGCATCTCTCCAACCAGGAAAGCGGTGTATTCATTCCGAGAAGCAGGAAAAGCTCCGCATGCTGCTTAATATCGGACTGAAGGAAAATCGTAGCCTTCTCCGGATCCACTCCACTTGCAAGAATATCGGCCAAAAGTCCGAGAGTATTCTTACGAAGAACATCTGTCTCCGCATAGCCTGTTGTCAGTGCGTGCCAGTCTGCGATAAAGAAATAGCACTCATATTGATCCTGAAGACGGACCCAGTTTTCAATAGCACCGAAATAGTTGCCAAGATGAATATTGCCCGTAGGACGTGTTCCAGATAGTACGATTTTGTTTTCCATATTTACCCCTTATTTTATAGCCTTTCGACTTTAAATTTTTGTTTTCGCATCACAATCTGAAGAAAACCGGAACTTTCAAAAGATCATATAGTCCTTTTTCCAGGAACGATATCGGATAGCGGAACGGCCATGCGACCAGATCAATGATCTTGGAAAGAATATTCAGATTTCCGAATCTTCCCATCAAGAGCAAGGCAAAGAAAATGTAATAACTGTATCTTGAAATATTCTCGAAGAATCTCCTGTGCTTGTATGGTATAAAAGTGGAAATAAAACGATATCCATCCAAAGGCGGCACCGGCAACAAATTAAAAGCCAGAAAAAGGAAACTGTACTCTCTTAAATAATAGAACAGTTTTAAGACCAGAGTGATAAACAACTGCATCTTTTCACTGCTTTCCGCACTGTGCCAGAACCAGCATACGATTACAGGAACAATGCAAGAAGCAACGATTGCCGTAATATAGTTTGCCGTAACACCGGCAAGACTGATCATGCGCTCGCAGGTCTGCCGCTTATACCGCTTCAGATTATTCGGATTATACTGGACCGGCTTCGCCCAGCCGAACCCTGCAAGCAGCATCATGATCGCACCCAGAGGATCAATATGAGCCAATGGGTTCAGCGTAATTCTTCCTTGATATTTAGGTGTGTCATCTCCACACTTCACAGCTACCCATGCATGAAAAAATTCATGAATCGAAAAGGTAAAGGACAAGACCATGACCAGCAAGGTCAGTTCCATGATCTTTTCTGCCATAGAAGCATCTGAATTAAAAATCGAAAACAACATACCTCTTGTATTCCCTCAAATCAAGCTTTTTTCAAAGAAAGGCGAACTTTCTCTCCGTTGATATCCCAATCCTTGGAAGAATCATCCTCGCCTTCCACGATCGTCGTAGCAAGAACATCCGAAGCGATCTGCGCGCCGTATTTCTCGAAGACGCTCTTGAGTTTCGCATCACAGGAATAGCTCACAACGATGCGGTCAGTGATCTCAAATCCGGAAGACTTACGCTGATTCTGGATCTTGGAAACGATCTCACGGACATAACCCTCCTCGACCAGCTCATCATTAAGCTTCGTGTCAAGAGAAACCGTAAAGCCCTTATCCGACTGAGTAGACAGACCTTCCGGCTGAACATTCTCCACCAGCAGATCCTCTGTAAGAAGCTCGAAAGTCTCGCCATCCACTTCGATGCTGATCTTGCCATCTGCATCAAGAGCCGCCATCGTCTCCTTACCAGGCAGAGCAGCGATCACTTCTTTCGCAGCATTGAGTTTTGCGCCGAGCTTTCTGCCAAGTGTTCTCAGTTGAGGCTTAAACTTATAGTCAAGAAGTGACGAAGCATCCTTCAGGAAAAGCACTTCGTGCACGTTCAACTCTTCTTTGATGATCGAGCTGTATTCTTCCGGAAGCACATCTTCACATACAGCGTAAAGTTTGCTCAGCGGCTGACGGTTCTTGAGGTTTGCCGCCTGACGGCAGGAACGTCCGAGAGCCACGATCTTCTCTACATCATCCATATCACGCTCGAGTTCAGGTAAGATCCATTCTTTCTTGGCAACCGGATAGTCACACATATGGATGGACAGCGGAGCATCTGCATTCACGGAACGTACGATGTTCTGATAGATCGACTCGGTCATGAACGGAATAAACGGAGCCGCCAGTCTGGAGAACTGTTCAAGTACTGTATACAGAGTCATGAACGCATTGATCTTATCCTGCGTCATCTCCGGGCCCCAGTATCTCTCACGGCCACGACGTACATACCAGTTGGAAAGCTCATCCACAAAGGTCTCCATCAGACGTGAAGAGCCTGTGATATCATATGCCTGCATTTTGCTGTCGACTGTCTCGATCAAAGAATTCAAGCGGGACAGGATCCACTTATCCATAACGGACAGTTTCTCGTAATCCAGAGAATACTTGGTAGGATCGAACTGATCGATCTCTGCGTACATAACGTAGAAAGCATATGTATTCCAGAGCGTACCCATAAACTTACGTTGGATCTCATCAACATTGGCATGATCAAAACGCGACGGCAGCCACGGCGCATTCGCACTATAGAAATACCATCTGGCTGCATCGGCACCCTGACGGTTCAGGATATCCCACGGGTCAACAACATTGCCCTTATGCTTACTCATCTTCAGGCCGTCCTTATCCTGGACAAGACCCATTACGATAACATTTTCGAAAGGCGATCTTCCGAACAACTGCGTGCTGATCGCAAGCAAGGAGTAGAACCAGCCACGTGTCTGGTCCAAAGCCTCGGAAATAAACTGACACGGATAGTGTGCATCGAAGAATTCCTTATTCTCAAAAGGATAGTGGAACTGAGCGAAAGGCATCGCGCCGCTGTCAAACCAGCAGTCGATAACTTCCGGAACACGCGTCATCGGTTTACCGCACTTCTCGCAAGTAACGTGAACATTATCCACATAAGGCTTATGAAGCTCAATATCATCCGGGCAGTCCGTCGAATTCTTCTTGAGTTCCTCGATAGAACCGATACACTGACGGTGGCCACACTCGCACTCCCATACCGGAAGAGGTGTACCCCAGTAACGCTCACGGGAGATACCCCAGTCAACAACGTTCTCCAGGAAGTTACCCATACGGCCGTCACGGATCGTCTCCGGATACCAGGTTGCCATACGGTTGCTCTTAACAAGCTGATCCTTAACCTTGGTCATAGCGATGAACCAGGAAGATCTTGCATAGTAGATGAGCGGCGTATCGCATCTCCAGCAGAACGGATAGTCATGCTCGTAAGGCATCTTCTTTAAAAGCTTGCCTTCCATATTCAATTTCTTGATGATAAGCGGGTCCGCATCCTTAACAAAGAGACCGGCGAATTCACCACACTCCTCCGGGAGTGTACCATCTTCTTTAACAAGCTGTACAAACGGCAGATCATTGTCACGGCCGACACGGGCGTCATCTTCACCGAAAGCCGGAGCAATATGAACGATACCGGTACCATCGCTCATGGTAACATAGCTGTCAGCGCAAACTTTGAAAGCTTCTTTTTTGCTCTTCTCCACGCTGGAAGCGGAATAAGGCAGCAAGGACTCATATTTCTTGCCCACCAGCTCAGTGCCCTGATATCTCTCCAGGATCTCGTATTCGTCAAAAAGCTGCGGAACAAGGCATCCTGCCATATAATACATAACTTTCTTCTCGGTTCCATCAAGATCCTTTGGAACAGCGATCTTTACATACTCATCCGTCGGGCTGACGCAGAGAGCCACGTTAGACGGAAGTGTCCAAGGTGTTGTCGTCCATGCCGCAAAATAAGTATCTTCTTCGCCGACAGCCTTAAAGCGGACGAAAACGGAATTCTCTTTAACCGCCTTATAGCCCTGAGCAACCTCATGGCTCGACAAAGCCGTACCGCAACGCGGGCAATAAGGAACGATCTTGTGTCCCTTATAAAGCATGCCCTTGTCCCACATGGTCTTCAAAGCCCACCACTCGGACTCGATATAATTATTATCGTAAGTTACATAAGGATGTTCCATATCGGCCCAGAAACCAACGCGGTCCGACATCTGCTCCCACTCGGTCTTATATTTCCATACAGACTCTTTGCACTTCTTGATGAAAGGCTCTACACCATATTCCTCGATCTGAGGCTTACCGTTGATGCCCAGCATCTTCTCCACTTCCAGTTCAACCGGAAGGCCGTGTGTATCCCAGCCCGCCTTAAACTGTACGTGCTCACCCTTCATAGCGTGGTATCTCGGAACGAGGTCCTTAATGACACGGGTCTTAATATGTCCGATGTGCGGCTTGCCGTTAGCGGTCGGCGGACCGTCATAGAGCGTAAAGCTCGGTGTTCCGTCCTTCTCCGGGCGGATAGACTTCTTCTGGATGTCATTCTCTTTCCAGAAAGCCAGCACTTCCTTCTCGCGATCGATAAACTTCATATCCGGCGATACTTTTTTATACATAGTAAAACCTCAACTTTTCCAAAAGCTCCCGTCATTATAACATACGAAACAGGGCCTGAGTATGTTTTTTATATTATAAAGAGAATTTCGTCAATTCCTCCAAAAACGTTCACATTTCATATTCTTCTCTTACGTCGGCAAAAGGACCCGCTATCGTGGATACCCCTCTGTCTTTTCCGAAATAGTCATATTTCAGAACGATATCGGATCCATCCGTGTTTTCAAAACGCTGATCCGGCTGGAAGGCTTTCCCGAGTATGTCGGTGTTTATGATCCCCAGCGGGAAATCCTCCACTTTCTTTATTATGTTGGTGGAAAGAATATATTTTCCGTTCTTCTCCGTAACATCCGCCACAGCCTTGAATCTCTTTACGGTCAGGTTCTTCTCTTCCTTCTTCCATGCCTTCGCACCGTTCATGTACACATTGCCGTTGATCCAGACAGGAAGATGCTGGAAGTGCTTTTCCATGATCTTGTGTTCATAAGACATCGGCTCATCGAGATGGAAAGAATCGATCCATTCCTGATATGTCGGATATTCGTCAAAGATGAACGTGCCCGCTTCCTGCTTGTCGAAGAAATTCGGATCTTCATCCTCCGGACAGGTTTCGATCGGCCACTTCTGTACGAAAATATTATTGTAGATACGGTCATCTCCGTGAAGGATACTCATAAAGCCCATCACTTCCGTTCTGTGCGGGAAATGGTAAGGTGTATATCTCGGCTGGTTCTTACCGGATACGAATTCATCCGTTCCCTCGCCGATTGCCTGGAATGTTCCGCAGATCAGGTTATTGACCACAGCCACACCCTCCGTCGCCAGGCGAAGCGACGCTTTACTGAGCATGATGTTATTGTCGATAAGCGTAGGTCCATGGCTGACTTCCACAAAGATATCCTGACTCATGATCGTGCCGCGGATCCTCTTGGCAAAAGCAGGTGTATGATTGTCATGCAGGAAATTCTGTGAAAGGATCGTGCCCTGCGCCTGCCAGTCACACCAGATACCCATCGTACAATGATGAATGTGGTTTCTTCTCATGATCACATCGATCGCGGCATGCATCTTGATTCCGGCGATCTCCGCGCCACCGATCTCCATCATGTTGTTTATGTTATGGATATGGTTGTCCTCGATGATGGAGAAGACACCGCCCATACGACCGACAATACCGGTCTGTTCGCAGTGATGGATATGACAACGGCGCACGATATGCGAACCGATATTTTCCTTGAGCCATCCGTGATACTGGCCACGGCATACCGCGTCGCGCTCCATCTGCGTCGGACTCTTAACACGGTATTTCGTAAAGTAGTGGTCATTCTCCGGATCCAGATATTTGCCGAGAGAGATGCCGCAGCAACGGCTATGGCTGACTTCACAGTCTTCGATGATCCATCCCTTGCTCCAGTGAGGACCGATCATGCCGTCCTGGAATGCTGCCGGCGGAGCCCAGGTGGTGGCCGCTTTGTTCACGGTAAATCCGGAAAGCGTGATAAAGCCGACGCCTGTTTTGCTCGGGAAGAAGCAGTTTCTTCTGACATTGATCTCAACCTTTTGCTTATTCGGATCTTTTCCCTGGAAATTAGCATAGATCACAGTCGTATTGCCATCCTGCTCACAATACCACTTGCGTGTGGAATTCTCCGGCTCCCAGGAAGCGATATCTATTTCGCCTTTGAGGCATTCCTCTAGCGTATCCGTCTCATAAAGAGCCACGTCATTCATATATACGCAGCCTGTATGCGGATAACGGTGCCAGAAATACCAGTCACCGCCGATACGTGTGGTATATGGGTTATACGCACCGAAAATGCCGTTATCGATACGCACTCTCCAGGTTTTTCCTTTATATTTCTCCCATCCCTTTACGATTTCCGCGCCTGTAATGACAGCCTTCAGCGGCTCTACGGAACGATACGTGATACGGGCATCTTCTGTTCCGGCGTTTGCCGGATCCACGTATTCACGATACACGCCGGGAAGTACAAGTACTTCATCACCCGGATTGGCAACTTTTGCCGCAGCAGAAATAGTCAGAAACGGGTGTTCTTTGGTGCCACAGCCCTGGGACTTCGTGTTCTGGTCAACGTAGTAGATCATTGTTTTTCCTCCAAGATGTATGCTGATTCGATGTCTGATGTATAAATTGCTACTACCGACGGGTAGATCTTAGCCGTTTCGGAAAAAGGATCCGGATAAGTGTTCTTGTCCGGTCCCATATGCAGACGGATCATAGCGTATTCTTCAGCCGTTATGCGGATAAAATTCTGAATATAACAACAGGATTTTTCACCATGTCCGACCGGGAAATTGTCTTTGATCCCCCAAACTTCTTTTTCCACCCAATTCGCGACTTCTTTGCCGAACTGGTTGATCTTCGTGCCTTCTTTAACGTTTTTCACTTCTTTGACATAGAAGTTCACTTTGCAAAGATCATGAAGAAGCGACGTGATAATAACGGTTTCCGGCTTGATCGAGATCAGGCCCTGCTCCACTTTCTCCGAAAGACGTTGATAAACATGAAGGCTGTGAAGCGCAAGTCCACCCTCGCAATTCAGATGATACTTCGTGGATGCCGGAGCACGGAAAAAATCCGTCTTATTCGTGATCCAGTCCAAAAGCCGGTCCATGCCGGGACGGTTGGTCGACAAAAGAAGGTCAGTGATCTTTTTCTTATTCTGCTCCTGCTCCTCTTTAGATATTGAAAACTCTTCTTCCATTATTGCTCACTCCTTTGCAAATTGATTCCATGGCTCTTCTTCCGAGAGCGGTATTTCAAATACCATCCGTTCTTTCGTAACCGGATGGTCCAGTTCAAGATGATACGACTCCAAAAGGATGTCTCCGGCAAACCGGTTCGGTCCGGATCCGTATTTGCGATCACCAACGATCGGATGTCCGATGGAGGAAAGCTGCGCCCGGATCTGGTGTGAACGGCCTGTATGGAGTGTGATCGACAAGAGGGTGACCGGAACTCCGGCGACTCTTCCGTTCCCGACGACCTCATACTCCAGAAAACACTCTTTAGCATCTCGGGGCGCCTGTTCCTTGGCAGGAAAAACCTCAACAAGATTCGTCTTCGCATTCTTCAGAAGAAACGAACGGATCTCTCCCCTTTTTTCTTCAAAAGCACCATAGACGACGGCACGATACTTCTTTCCGACTGTACGGTTTCGGATTTGTTCGCTGATGCGGGAAGCGCATTTGCTGGTCTTGGCAAAAACCATGACGCCGCGAACGGGACGGTCCAGCCGGTGTAACAGTCCGAGATAAGCTTCTCCCGGCTTGTGATATTTCTCAACGAGATACGATTTTAAAAGCGTAAGCATATCCGGCGCACCGGAACTGTCGCTCTGCGAAAGCACACCGGCAGGTTTGACGGCCACAAGAAGGTGATTATCTTCAAAAAGGACCTTCGGTGTGTGGTTCATATCAAGCCTCCTCAGGTGTCCATCTGCCTGTTGATCCGCAAGGCAGTATCAGATCCATCTTCGTGCAAGGAAGGCCCAATTCTTCCGAAAGCACATTTCCCCCGTGTTTCGTCCTTATAGCAAGCCTCAGTATATCCTCGATCACCATAGAGGATAGTCCTGTCGTATAAGAATTGATCAGGAAGAACAACGGGTCATCGGAAAGGAGTTTCTCACATTTTTCGACCAACGGAAAAAGCGCATCTTCGAGTTTCCACATCTCACCGGAAGGTCCGCGTCCGTAGGCAGGCGGATCCATGATGATGCCATCGTAAGTCCGGCCTCGCCGGATCTCCCTTTCCACAAAGCGGTTACAGTCTTCTACGATAAAGCGGATATAGCAATCCTCGAGTTTGGAAGCCACCATATTCTCTTTGGCGCGGCCGACCATGCCCTTACTTGCATCAACATGCACGACTTCAGCAGCGCCCGCCGCTGCAAAAGCCATGGTGGCGCCTCCGGTATAGGCAAAAAGATTCAGGATACGGGGCTTTTTTCCCTCTTTCACGGCTTTCTGGATCTTCTTTCCGCAAAAGTCCCAGTTAGCTGCCTGTTCAGGAAAAAGTCCTGTATGTTTAAAGCTGGTAGGTTCAATAATGAATGTTAAAGGACGTCCGACAGCATCGTAATGAATCTCCCACTTCTGCGGCATCGGCTTCTCCTTGCTCCAGTGGCCACCGCCGCTCTCGCTGCGATGATACATGGCATGAGGCTTAGGCCAGTACTGTTCTTTCATGCCGGCATAACCGGTCTTCGGCCAGATTGCCTGGGGATCCGGCCGTTGGAGATAAATGTCTCCCCATCGCTCGTATTTCTCCCCTTCACCGCTGTAAAGCAACTCGAAATCCGTCCATCTGTCCGCTAAAAACATACTGTTCTCCTCTGTGCGAAATATCGTATTTCAGTATACCATTTCAAATAAATGGAAAAAAGAGAGCGTCACGGGAAACAATTTCGAATTTGTCATTTTCCTGACTCCCCCCAAATTACAGAATTTATCCCGAAAAACAAAAAAAATATGAAATTCATGTTCACAATTCACGCGGTTATATTATAATATATTGTAATGTAAACAATTATCGAGGTGTTAAGAAATGGCTATTGCTCCACATATTCTTATTTGTGACGACGATCCGGTCGTACACGAGTCTCTTGGATTATATTTTGAAAATGAACACTTCACGTATTCGAGTGCATATGACGGACGTGATGCGTTAGCTCATGTCGCTTCCGACAAGCCGGATCTCATTATCCTGGATGTCATGATGCCTGAAAAAACAGGTATCGAAGTTTGCCGGGAGATCCGTAAGACACTTTCTACGCCAATTATTATCCTTACTGCGAAGGGTGAAGAGATCGATCGTGTATTAGGTCTGGAACTTGGTGCGGATGATTATATTGTTAAGCCGTTTTCCCCGCGTGAAGTAATCGCGCGTATTAAGGCGGTTCTTCGCCGTATCACGGAACCGCAGGACAATTCTTCTCTTCTTCGTTTTGAAGGTCTGGAGATCAATCTGGATAACTATCAGGTGAAAGTCAAGGGTGAACTTGTTCCTTGTACCCCTAAGGAAGTGGAGATCCTCCACCTGTTGGCCTCACATATCGGTCAGGTCATGGATCGTGAACAGATCCTTTCTCAGGTATGGGGATATGACTATTTCGGTGATACCAGAACCGTAGACACACACGTGAAGCGTATCCGTCAGAAGGTATATTATGAGGGTGCTCCGTGGTCTCTCATTACAGTATATGGTGTAGGTTATAAGTTTGAGGTCAATCAATAATGTTCCGTAGCGTCTTTTTAAGAAAGATGGTAACTTTAGTGCTGGTGGCGCTTTGCTCATCGGCACTTCTTTCTGCATTCCTTTTTTCACTTGCCGCGAATGCCAGTTACCGTGTTACCACAGAGAATGCGATGATCGATAAGGCGACCTCTCTTTCAGCTTTTCTGACTTCCTATCTGGATAAGCACGCTGAAAACAAGAAGAGTAATATCGATAATCTTCTCTTGGCTACCGATTCATATGGTGATCCTAACGTCCTCGGAGCCTACTTTCTTTTATATGACACCGACGGGAAACAGTTGAAGACCGCCAACATCACTACATTTGACGATGCATCCATGATTTCTTCTCTGGACACATATGCCACCAGTTATATGCTGACCAAGAATACGAACATGAATCTTTTCAGCCGTATACCGAACTCCACCAAGAAAACATCGACATTCATCGTTCAGATCCCGATTTTTGTAGAAGATGATCCGATTGCTTTTCTGATCCTCGGAAGCGAAGAACCTCAACAGAGCGAGATCGTGAAGAACTTCAGCGATGTTCTTCTTCTCTCCACTTTTGTCGTTGCCTTTTTCATGACTATTCCTGTCTATTTTGCATCGAAGCGTTTGATGCGTCCTCTTAGCAAAGTTGCAGATGTTGCGAATGCTTTGGGTCAGGGTGATTTTACCAAGAGAGCGGATGATTCCACCCGGGGCGAGATCGGTGATCTTGCCGCTTCGATCAATGAACTGGCGGAACGTCTTTCCAAATCGATCACCAGTGTTACCAATGAACGTAACCGGCTGAAAGAAATCTTCGATATCATTTCCGAAGGTATCGTTTCCGTAGATATCAATCTCCAGCCGGACTATTCGAACAATGCTATCGCTACTCTCTTCGAGAAGGTACCGAGAAGAAATCTGTTTACGGAAAAACTGCAGCTCATTCCTTTTGAAGAAGTATGGGAAGATTTCGAAAACTGCATCAAGACCGGTGAGACTCTCGAGAGAACGATTGAAGCGAAAGATTGCGCATATATGTCCACGATCGTGCCTACCCGTGACAGTGATAAGATGATCATCGGCGCAACCGGATTCTTCCGTGATATTTCCGAGCAGGAACGTCTTGAGCAGACACGCCGCGACTATGTGGCCAATGTATCTCACGAGCTTCGTACTCCTCTCACCGCCATGCGTGGTCTGGTAGAGCCTTTGGCGGACGGCATGGTTAAGAAAGAGGAAGACCGTCAGCGTTACTATGGCATCATCCTTCACGAGACCATGCGTCTTTCCCGTCTGATCGATGACATGTTGGAGCTTTCCCGTCTTCAGGCGAGAACGCTTGCATTTAAGACATTCCCGTTTGACCTGAACAAACTCCTTTCCGAATTTGAAACCAAGTTTGCTCCGGTCATGGAAGAAGCCGATCTCGACTTCTCTGTTGAATACAAGACCGGTCCTCTGCCGACTGTTATGGGTAATCCGGACCGTGTGGAACAGATCATCGTCATTCTTCTTGATAACGCGAAGAAATATACGCCGGCCGGAGGTTCTATCACCATTTCCACCGAGTATAACGACGAGACCGACCAGGTACTCGTATCTGTCAGTGATACAGGTCAAGGTATCCATGAATACGACATTGATCATATTTTCGACCGTTTCTATAAAGCCGACCGTGCCAGAGGCAAGAAGGGTACCGGTCTGGGCCTTGCTATTGCCAAAGAGCTCTTAAGTTACATGGGCGAGACAATTACTGTGCAGAGCGAATATGGTGAGGGCACGACATTCACCTTCACACTTAAGCGTGTCACCGGAACAGTCTGGTATTGAGTGCTTTTGCCGGAGAAAACATTATGGCGGAAGATGAACGCAAAGAAAGCGTACGGATCAATAAATACATCAGTTCCAGCGGTTTTTGTTCCCGAAGGAAAGCAGATGAGCTTGTCGAACTGGGGATCGTCACCATTGACGGTCTGACTGCCGTTTCCGGAAGTCAGGTCTTTCCCGGTCAGACTGTCCTGATCAATGGTAAACCTGTGCTTCCCAATGATGACCATATCTATCTCGCTTTTCATAAGCCGTTGGGCATCACCTGTACCACAGACAGCCGCGATCCGGATAATATCATCGACTATATCGATTATCCGCAGCGCATCTTCCCTATCGGCAGACTCGATAAGAATTCTTCCGGCCTGATACTTCTGACCAATGACGGAGATATCGTGAACCGGCTTCTTCGCGCAGAGGGCCGTCATGATAAAGAATATGTTGTGGAAGTGAATAAACCGCTTGATCCGGACTTTAAGAAAAACATGGAAAACGGAGTGCCGATACTGGATACCGTCACTCTCCCCTGCCAAGTCAAGATCGTGGGCAAATCGTCTTTCCATATCATCCTGAACCAAGGCCTGAACCGTCAGATCCGTAGAATGTGCGAGTATTTCGGGTACAGAGTCGTACGTCTCAAGAGGATCCGCATTCTGAATATATCGCTGGGCGCGCTTCCCGTTGGCGAATACAGGAACCTCACACCGAAAGAGCGACGCGATCTCAAAGAGATCTTAGACAAAAGAAGCTAATTGAAAAGGGCTCTCAAGATTTTTCTTGAGAGCCCAAATCGTATAGTGAAATTAGAACTTTGGAGCAAAATAAACAGTTTGATCATATCGGGTGTTTTTACTCAATCCATGTTTTGAAACCACATCCGGACTTCGTTCAATACCCTTCATATAGAAATCAATATATAAATGTTGTTCATTCTCAACCGGGATCAATTCCTGATGTGCGTAGTCATCGAGATCTTCCGGAACATACGGAATGCATGAGAATGAAAACGGTTCCTGGTGTTCTTTATAAACTTTTACGCCCAAACCATGATCGTGCTGCAAGACAAGCACGCGGGTATCGGCATGTCCTCCGTTCTCGGACGGACGGGCATATTCGTGATACAATGGCGAATCGACAGACGTAAACCAGCCGATACGCTGGGATTCCTTACGGTCAACATAAGACTCCCCGCTTCCTCGTCCATACCATCCGATCATTTCCTGAGGAAGGATCGGAACACGGAAACCATACCGGACCAGATCATATTTCGGAACAAAACTTAAGCCTGTCGCAATCACGCCATCCGGGTGAACACGGTAATCTACAAGGATCGGTCCGCGCATACCGGATGATTTATACTTACAGATCAGGTGGAAATCCTTGCCATCCATCTCATAGAAACTGCTTTCAAATTTGATTTCAGACTGAATGGTTCTCCAGTCTGTCTCATGCGAGAAAACAGTCTGCGAAAGAACATAGGATTTATCTGCACGGTCGATATTGGTCGCAGCACGATAGAAACTAGGAATGAACAAACCATCGAAGAATTCCTCACCATTAATGCGGATCGAGCACAGACCACCTTCCTGTCTGCTGAAACCATAAGTGACGTTTCCGGCTTTAGCATATATGAATGCCGGCGCCGTAAGTATTTCTACCTTCTTTTCAGAAGAAGCATCGATCAACGCGCTATCCTTGGAAGATCCATCAATGATCCGAGTCTTCGCTTCTTCCGTACTCAAATAATTATCTTCGAAGATCTCATCCTGTTTTTTCGGATCGCAAACTTCATCAAGCAGCACCTGCTGATAAAACGCTACTTCATGACCGGAGCGGGCGTAATTCGTATCCGTTTCCAAAGTCAGATGAATGTCCAGAACAAGTTCTTTGCACACAGCCTGCTGATAGATCTCGTTGGCCTTAGGATACAGTCTCCACCACGAAGGAGAAATAAACTCATTCACGTTAAACGGGAACTGCATTTCACGATTGCCCAAAGCCGAGATCGGCGGAACAACACCGGAACCACCTGTAAGACGAAGTCCACCGAGAAGGAGCTGCCAATGCAGGACCAAAGATGGTGTATAGCCGAACTGCTGAACATTATGAATGGTCAGGTTGGCAGGATTATCCGCAGACGAGAAGATCTTGATGCTTTCGCACTGCTTCTTAACTTCGTAGAAAATCGGATGCGGCTTGCGATTGGCATCCACAATGCCCTGCGCGATCGATACACCGATCTGCTCGGCATATTCAACCAAATCTCCCTGATGGATATACTTCAGATCCATCTGATCTTCCGGTCTGCGCGGACGAGCGATGATCGAATCAAAAAGCACTTTGTCTTTCTTCAATCGGGAACGCAGATAAGGACGGTTCAGGCAAAGGTCGCACCACTCACCAAAAAGCATTCCTGCACGGTTCGGGAATGGTGGAAGATCCGAGACACGTCCGTAACGATCGATCTCACAATAGATCGGTCTCTTCGCATCGAAAGTCGAAATCTTCTCCTTGACTTCCATATATGCGTTCTCTTCAAATTTTTTACCGGTCATGGACCACATGATAATACACGGATGATTGATCAGAGAATAAACTGTCAGCGGCAAGACCGCAGCGGCACTCTGCACGATCACGTACATACCATACTGATCACAAAGGTCGAAGAATCTGGGGTCCGTCGGATGATGCATGACAAAGATCGTATTGATATTCGCCTGCTTCATCATCAGGATATCCTGACGGTAACGCTCTAACGGAACCGAGATACCGCTTTGCGGATCAAACTCATAGTATTTCACGCCATGAAGCGGAACAGCAACATCATTAATATGGATCACTTCTTCGGAATACGAAATGGTACGGAAACCGAAGCGTTGCTTCTTCACACAGATCACTTCGTCGTTTTTGTTCTTCACCTCAATGATGATGTCATAAAGGTTCGGCGTCTGATCCGTCCATGGCAGAACAAGCTTGGCATAAAACTCTGTTCCCAGGATCTTCACACCCTCTTTAGGAATAAGATCCTTGAGTTCTTTTCGCTGAGTAAGACGATGCTCCGGAAGATTATACAAGTCATACTCTTCTCTTGCTTCCATCAGCCTGCAGTTAACCGTCACCTCATAATCATACTCGAGATGATTGCGAAGTTCGACCTGAATATTCATACCCGCATCATTACGGATATCGGCATTCGGAAGGATCTCCTTCTCACGGTCCGTCTCACTGTCGGAGATACCGGAGCGGTAAAGACTTGAGATCAAAGCAGTTTTCGGTACAACGTCTCTGGCCAGAGTATCAGTCAGCCATGTCGACGTCAGCCGGACGGAAGAGATCTCGATCGGCGCTTCCGCTACGATATAAGGGAGCCGGAATAATCCTGAGAATCCAAAAGCACCCTGTGCGCGCATGATCTTATCATGCTGGTTTTTGTCGAAACGATAGACCTGAACCACGATCAGGTTATTACCTTCATGGATATAATCATTCAAAAGGCACTTCGTTGTCGAGAATGTACTTCTGGACGACGAAGCAGATTGACCGTTCACGTAGATCTTATATCTTCCTACGATACCATCAGTCATGAAATATACAAAACGCGATACATACTGTTCCGGAAGATTGATCCAAACACGGTACACACCGACTTCATTATCGTTTTCAGTCGCGACACTGTCAGCGAGGCGCTGTTGCAAACGGCTGGTACGCTTGGCAAGCAAAGCGTTCTTCTCATAAACGAGTTCACTCGGATAACCATAACCTTCCTGCTGCCAGACACTCGGAACATCGATCACATCCCAGCTATCGTCGTTATAATCAAGACTCATGAAATCACCGGGGAGCTCCTCTGACGAACGCGCATGGAAAAACTTCCACTTCGGAAGATCAAGCTTCCAAAGTGACTTAACCTGTCCGAACTCCGGCTGTTGCTTCTCGCAATAGAGTTCGTCTATCGAATCATAAGGATAAAAATATCCTTGTGCAGGTATCTGCGCCATAGTACTCTCCAAGCATAATCAAACATACTTTGTTAAGAGTATTGTAGCATTTCATCAAATCGCTGATGTATCAGACAGATTTCATTTTGAAGAAGTCAACGAAACATTCTGTCACATTGCGTCGCACTCAATCGAGTTTATCCAGCTCTTTCTTTCTCTTACCTGCTTTTTTTCGTGCCCAGAGGCCTTTGAAGAAATGACCGTTCATCATCAGAATATAGGATTCCATCTCTTCGATCGAGATCCTTCCGAGACTAAAGCCCGCCAAAGTACGCAGCGGCATTTCCTTAGCCATGACCTCACGCATTTTCTTCTGGTCTTCCTGCTTCTCATTTTTATTCGCGCGTGAGATGCCAAACATGGTCGTCTTGTAGATGATTTTACCTACAATACCTCCTGATCTGGCTTCTTCGACCGTAGTATTCAAAGTAAACTCACCTTTTTTCGGTGGTTTCTCTTCATGGATCTGTCGACCGTATACCGCCTCGAACTGTTTCTTTTCGAAGATCTTCGTCTCAGCATTCAGATTGTAATAATGTGGCGCCAGTGCTCTATAATCCGGAACAGGAGCCGTCGGATTCTTCGACTGTACTTCAACTTCCCGACGAGCACGGATATCTCTGGACGAGGCGCCGATCTGGATCTCATATTTTCCGCTCTCGACATGCCAGTCTCCGATCTGCACGTTATAATAGGCAAAAGCTCTACGATCCAGCTTAAACTCCACCGTTCTTGTTTCCCCTCGCTGAATGAAGACTTTCTTGAATGCGCGCAACTCATGCACCGGCTTAAAGATTGCAGACGGCGGAGGCGCAACATAAAGCTGGACGACTTCTTTACCATCGACCTCACTGATATTCGTGACGTCGATCGACACCGTCAGGGTCTCGCTCTCCTCATAATTCGGGTTATCAAGCTTGATCTCGCCATAAGAAAACTTCGAGTACGACAACCCGTGTCCAAACGGGAAAAGCACCGGCATGTTCGCTGAGTCATAATATCTGTATCCGACAAAAACACTCTCACTGTAAAGAGTCTGTCTGGGATCGCCGAAATTCAGGAAAGATGGTGTATCCGAAAGCTTGATCGGGAAAGTCTCAGCCAGTTTTCCCGAAGGATTGATCTTGCCATACAAAATATCCGGGATTGCTCCGGCGCCTTCCTGACCTGGCAGATATGCCATCAGGACAGCCTTGACCTGCGAGATCCATGGCATCTCCACCGGAGAACCGGCATAAAGGACAACGCAAACATTACTGTTCTTTCTCACCACCTCATCGATCAGACGCTGGTGGGACTTGGGCAGTTGCATATGGCTCCTGTCGAAAGACTCGCTCTCAAAACTGTCCGGAAGTCCGACAAAAATAATGACAACGTCCTTATCTTTCGCCGCATCGACAGCCGCTTGAAGCAGTTTCTCATTGACTTCATCCTTTTCCAGATCATATCCGGGTTCATAAACAAAATTTTCGCTTCCGGTCGAAAAGCTCTGGAAGGCATGTGCCACATGAACAGGATTGATATGTGAACTTCCGCCACCCTGGAATCTTGTATTTTTGCACATAGCACCAAGGACCGCCACACTCATTCCGGACGCGATCGGCAAGAGGCCATCATTTTTCAGAAGCACCGCGGACTCCTCGAAAGCCTGTCTGGCCAGCTGCATATTATTCTGATAAGGCGATGAAGTCGGCTGTGGTTTATTCAAACCCTTTTCGATCATACTAAGAAGCCGCTCTGCGCTCCGATCCAGAAGAGTCTGGGGAAGTTTTCCGGATTCCACGGCTTCCGCGATCTGCCGGTTTCTCTCACCGGCAGAAGACGGCATCTCAAGATCCAATCCGGCAGCAAGCCCGTCAAGTCGGTTATTCGTTGCGCCCCAGTCACTCATGACCACGCCGTCGAATCCCCACTCATCACGAAGGATCTCGGTAAGAAGCCTTCTGCTCTCACAGCAATAAGTACCGTTCAATCGGTTATACGCCGCCATGATCGTCCAAGGCTTAGACTCTTTCACAACCGTTTCAAAAGCTCTCAGATAGATCTCTCTCAGTGCTCTCTCATCCACGATCGAGTCATTGGTCAGGCGCGAACGTTCCTGACTGTTTGCCGCGAAATGCTTCACTGAAGTACCGATCCCTCTGCTTTGAACACCGCGAACCAGCGCCGCGCCCATCTTTCCGGCAACAAGCGGATCCTCCGATACATACTCAAAGTTTCTGCCACAAAGCGGAGAACGTTTAATATTGATTGCAGGTCCCAGGACGATCGATACATCCTGATCAATGGCTTCTTCTGCAATTGCTTTTCCGACTGCTTCCATGAGTTTCTCGTCAAAAGAATTCGCCGTAGTTGAAGCCGGCGGAAAACAAGTCGCTTCACGGCTTGGTCCGTTACCTCTTCTTCCCTCGATCGTCTCCTGTTTTCGAAGACCATGCGGTCCATCCGTCATCATGATGGAAGGAATATTATTGAGTGGAAGACGGCGCGTCCGCCAGAAATCACTACCCGAACACAACGACGCTTTTTGCTTGGCAGAAAGCGATTTCATAAGTTTGTTCACAAATTCAGAAGCCATACACAAACCTCACAAGATAAGACATTTGTTGTTCTCATACATTATATACCAACGGTTCACTAATTCGGAAGAAAACACTCTTGAAAACCACTATTTATTCATGTATACTCATCAATCATAAAACCCGAAAATGAGAGATTGTATTTGGGGGCGCACTGGTTTCGACGGGGTCGTGGAGACTTAGAAAGCGGGTAGAGGATTCTCGTTGGCCTCTTAAAAAAACGAGAAATGCAAGTAATTGCAAACAACAACAATCTCGTAGCTGCTTAATTTAGCTACCATCTCCCCGTTCTATCTGTCGATCGGATCGGAGATGTCAGATGACAGACCTTACTTGCCGGCAGGTTAAACAAGACAACGTTTTGGGCTAAGCTTTGCGCGCAAGACGTATCTATGAAGCTACCGGAGAAGGCATCCTGTTCGTGGGATCGTCTTTGAGGGGAATACTCCATACACGAACTGCACCCGGAGATGTCTTTGTTGACGTGGTTTCGGACAGGAGTTCGATTCTCCTCGCCTCCACCAAAGATGAAAAAAGCCTTTTGCAACACATATATCCAGACACAAAGTCAGACGGATCGTTGCAAAAGGCATTTTTTTACTTAACGATGGTAATATTCTCTTTTCTCTCGTAGAAAAGCTTCAGATGGTTGGTAATATTCTCACCGACGCGCTGAAAAGTCTGCATATTCAGTTGCATACCGTTCAAGTGCTCCTTCGCGACGCGGCCGATGGCACCGAAAATATCCTGATCTTCCTCAAGTGTATCCACAATGATCAGGTGGTCCTGACTCTCTTCCTTACGAGTCTCCGACTTAGGATGCACCATAATACCATACCAGGCTCTCTGTACACGAGGTTCCTTGGCAAAATACTCCTTGACCGCATTGAAAAGTTCTTCCGGCTCCTTGCCTTCATTCGGTATAGCCAGCATGAGTGGTTCATTCTTATCGATTTTCTGCTCACGGATATTATTGTCGATATTCTTCTTCTGATGCTCGATACGATCGAGAAGTTCCTTAGGAACCACAAAGCCTTCCGTAGACGGATTCAGTGCCAGGCCATTGCAATCAGAATTGTCCACGATCGTCTTAGCTTCTTTAAAATCTAGAGGCTTGATCAGCTTCTCATTAATACCATTCGCCTGCTCAAGTTCATAAGTATCCGTGAAAGCAGGAAGGAATGTATTCTCACCATTTCTCAGAAGCGCCAGACCGATCTTGCCTTCTTCCTTACCGCCTTCCGGCGCATGCATCATAGGTGTGATCAGGACCGCTTCATTAACCAGGTACTCGATCAGACGTCCCATATACTCATTATTGGTTATATGATCATTCGCTTTGACATCACGCAAAAGACCTGTCAGATACGGATTCACCACATCAGACGGTTTATCCTCTTCCGCAGACATACAGTTCACGGATGAAAGAACATCATACTTCACGATATCGCCCTGCTTCAGTCCATCGAGCACCAAAGAAGCATTGGTATTCTCCTCGGCAACCGCAATCTTGCTGAGCATCTCATCCTGAATACTTCTGACCGTAGTTTTAAGCGATCTTCCGGAACGTCCCAGGAGGAACATCGTATCGCCCACTTTAATATCTCCGCCATGAACATTACCAAGAACGGAAACCTCCGCCGATGTCAAAGCAAGGACATCCTCGATCACCAAGGTGACGATAGGAAAAATCCCATCCTTCTTCGGCACGATCTGTTCTTCATTTTTCTCGCCTTCCGGCTTTCCCTTTTTTCTGTCAAATAATCCCATTTTTCCCTTATCCTTTAATATATTTATTTACGATGCTAACTTAGATCAACCGTATTCAACTTCCGCCTTCACGATTCTTTCCCAAAGAACATTCACGCCATCCGACAAAGAATTGACGAGGATCGGAATGGATATTGAATTGGCATTGATCGGATTCAGTTTCACTTTATCGAATCGGTCTTTCCGAATAAAGAAATAATTCGAACATGTACTGTAAGGCGCTATGTATATCGTTTGCGAACCAAGCTCATCAAAAACAGTATCATCGACCATGATCGTCTTATCCTTCAGTTTCAACTGAAGATAGTCACCCGTCTTATTTCGGAATGTATAGTGAATGATCATCTGAGAGTCGTTAAGATCAAAACTATCAATACTAAAAAGAGCTCCCTCCGTATCGACCAGGATATCAGCCGTATCCGGCAATGCAGCTTCTTCGTATACAAAAGCATCCTCGCCCTGCGGGAAAAGATTCACCAGAACATAATTGCAGTTGTTATCCGAAATCGGGTAAATCGTATTTTTGTTTTCAGGATCCGTAGCAAGAAGCAAGAACGAGATCCTGGTCAGATCCTGCCCATTATAGTTAGAGACACATTTGGCAAAATCTGTCGTATCTTGAAGAACAGATTTCGGCTCCATTGGCGCATCGATATAGAAATAGAAATCATTGGTTTCATTATCGACGGTCGGATTCATAAAACGAAGTCCAAAAGAACTATCCGTCTTATTCTCGAATTCGCCGTGCACATAATAATGCTCGGCATCTTTTTCCACTTTAAAAATCGTATAACGGAAATACTGATTATCAATAACATTAACCTTTTCAAGGGTTCCGCTATAGTAACCTCTGCCATCATTACTCAAACCGAGAGGAGCCTGGGAAACAGGAATAGGAGTAGGCGTCGGCAAAACAACATCTTCTGCAAAAATACTTCCGTCGCTGATAAACTGATCCAAAGAAAGAACATCCAGAGAAGGTTCAGAAACGGTCGCTTTAGTCGCCTTGGTCGTAGTTTCGTCCTCGTCCTCATCTTCATCGTCCTCGTCTTCCTCGGAAGCCGTAGACTTGGCCGCAACCTTATCCGTGTTCTTCTTACAGGCACTTAAAGAGAAAAGAAAAACAGATAAACTAAGGATCACAGAAAGAAACTGAATCAGCTTGCTTCTCTTCATTTCGCCGCCTCCAAATACATATACTTCTATTGATTTTATCACATATTCAGAAATGCACAACTAAACATATAGCAAGAAAAATGCCAGGTTACCTGATCTGTGGGGTACCGGGCATTTTTCACGGATGCTGAAACAATATTTTGAGGACGATATCGTTTACTAGTATTCTAGCACTTATACCATATCTTGAAAAGTATCTTTTGAAAAATTCTTTCTAAATTTTTCCTTATGTTTTAATGGCGGGGCATAGTACTGATAAACTGCGCAATTCCCTGACAGATCGTAAATTGATACTCCTCTTTCAGAAGTTTTGCTTCCTCATCGCTATTGGAAAGATAACCCATACGCACCATAAAAGCCGGAACATCCTGCGCCCAGTTCAATCCACTATAACTTCCGCTTTGCTTGCAACCATTAAAAGCACTTCCGGAAGAAACTGAGATGTTCTTGCCAAGATTCTCGCCCCATGTCATCACTTCAGATGCATATTTTCCACCGGAAGGAACGATCACTTCACAACCATTCGTCGCCGAATCATTCGCAGCATTACAAAAGAGACGGATATAAAGGTCCGGATCATGCGATACCGCAAACTGAGCTCTTTCCTTATTGGATATATCTACATCATTGCTTTCTCTGGTAACGTACACTTCACATCCGAGTGATTCGAGATACGATTTCAAAAGCAGCTCTACCGACAAATTGATCTCTGATTCATTGATACCACTGATCACTCCGGAGAATCCTTCTGCCGATTTTGCTTTCGAGCCACCCATGGAATCAGACATCGCTTCCTGACTAAGATTAGCTACTTCCTGATGTCCGGCATCGATCACCACACAATAGCCATTAAGATTCGGACCGCCGGCCGGGAACGGAGTCGTTGCCGGTGTTGGTGTCGCAGTGGGTTCTGCCGTTGTCGTCATCTCGGTGGTTTCAGAAGTTGTTACTTCGGACGTAGTCTCCTCCGAAGTCGCCAAAGTAGTGGTTTCAGTAGACGTAACGGTAGTCAGTGTAGTTTTCTTTTCTCCGCTGAAGTGTTTCACCAGAAAGAAGATACCTGTACCGATCAGTGCCAGGATCAGAATAGCCGCTGTGCCCAGAAGAATGGCTGCATTTCTCTTTCTGCGCCGTATCTCTTCTTTGCTTTTTCTGGGAGGCATAGTACGACGGGTCCCGGATACATGATGATTGGGAGATTCCGGCTTGTGCACCGGTGCTTTTGCCGGATGAGAGGGCGCTTGCGCTTTGGCAGGCTGCTGGGCTTTGGATACATTTGAATCTGCCGACACACGTCTGATGCCGGAGAGCATATTCTCTTGCTTCTTCTGGTTTATGTCAGCGGATTTCTTCGGGTCCGGGCGATTCTGATTTCCCTTTGGGTTGCCTTTTTCTTTATCCATAGTATTTACCTCTTTTTCCCATTCAAAAGGATTGTAACATAAACTCGTCTTCTCCTTTTTTACATTCTCTGTACTTATATTACAATTTGTCACCGATGCTATATCCGGGAAATAAGAAGTTTTCTCGAATTTCCACAAATTGTTTTGATTTCTCGGACGCCGTAGTATACAATAACAAAGTACGTTGGTTTTATAAGGGGATTGTCATGACCAAAGAAGCAATTGTTATCGGATTAGGCTTATCCGGATGTGTCGCCGCCAGACTTCTGGCAGATGCCGGTTATTCCGTTTCTTGTTTTGAAAAAGAATCCCATATCGGAGGAAATCTTTTTGAAGAGATCCGACCGAACGGTCAACGCGTCCAGCTTTATGGTCCTCACATCTTTCACACGGATAATGAAGATGTCTACACTTTTTTGAAGCGTTTCGGGAATTTTTATCCTTATACACATCGCGTTCTTGCCGATGTATCCGGTAAAGTAGTACCGGTTCCCGTTAATTTCACTTCTCTTTCCAAACTGTTCAATACCAGACAGGCGTCGATCCTTACAGAAAAACTGACAAGTGTTTTCGGCGTCGACAAACGGATTTCTCCGGATGAGCTACTGTCCAGCGGAGATAATACCTTGATCGGACTCGGGAAGTATTTAGTGGAGAACCTTCAGATCCCGAATATCAATCGTGTCAGTGAGGAATCCCAGATTGCCTGCGATGATTCCTATATGTATGATACTTTCGTTGAAACCGGAGATAATGACAATTATTATCCGGATAAATATCAGGCTATGCCGATCCTGGGCTTTCTCCCTCTTCTGGAGAATATGCTCTCTCACCCGAAGATCTCCTACCAGACCAATACTGATGGGTTTGCGCGTCTTTCACTGGTGGAAGAGACAGGTTCTTTTCTGTTTGATGGAATCCCGTTTAAGGGTCCGGTCATTTTCACCCCTTCTCTGGATATTCTTTTTGATTACCGTTTCGGGCATCTTCCCTTTAGAATATCCAATATCACACATGAGGACATCGATCAGGACTACTATCTCGATAGTGCTGTTTTGACTAATGCCCATGATGCTTCTTGTGTTCGTATTTTTGAAAATAAGTATTTAACTCTGATCGATACGCCCGGCACGACCAGCATCTGCAAGGAAAGTTCATACTCCAAGGTCATCAACAAGCAGTTTGAACCATTCGAACCGGCTATTAATAAAGAGAGCCTTCGTATCTACGGGAAATATGCACGGCTTGCCGGTAAATTCCATTCCCTTATCCTGTTAGGCAGATTGGCTTGTTATAAGAATATGTCGATTTCTGATTGCATCGAGCAGGCCATGAAGGAACTACCGGTTAAATAATCCGGATCCGTCATTTATTCTTCACCGTTTTTCAGTCGTTCTCCACCGAGTTTACGGAAACATAGATATCTTCCGGCTTTTGCATGTCTACACGGAAATAAACGCTATCCGAACACTTCACTTTAATGAGCATATTCCAGGAACCGGTAGAATTTACCTCAGCAAAATCAATATATGCTTCAAGATTAGAAGTATTCAGTTTATCGATCACATTCTTTCGGCCAACGATACGCACCGTGACTTCCTGAACGATCGGGTAATTGTTGACAGTCAGATTTCTCTCCGTCAGCATCGCATCATTTTCATAACGCAACGGAAGCGTGTACGTCTTCTCGGTAACCGGATTGGTCGTAACCTGAATATACATCCAAAGGAAAATAGAAAACAAAAACGAAATCAGAAGAAGCCATACACGGCCGGACTTCTTCGCACCTTTTCTCGCCCGGCGCGAAGCAACGACCGGAACAGATTCGGCTTCTGCTTTTTTTGTATCGCTGTTCTTTGTTTCACTATTCTTGGCAGTAACAAGGATCGGCGCATCCTGAGCTTCCAGCTCCTGCTTCTTCGTCTTCTTGGAATTCTTCTTGGAACGTACGGTAAGACGGCCCTTGGAATTGGAAAGACCGAGCAGATAAGAAAGATTCTTCTTCAGTTCCTGTCCGTCCTTCATCTCATAGAGAACGCCCTCCACCGCAATGGACATCGTTCCTCTTTCCTCGGAAACAACGATCGCTATTGTATCTCCGATCTCACTTGCACCAACTGCCGCTCTGTGACGAGTACCGTATCTTTCCAGAGAATGGAAGGTTTCTGCTAACGGGACATGGCAACGTGCTGCCACGATCCTGCCGTCACGGATCAGCAACGCACCATCATGCATCGGAGAACCCTTGTAGAAGATCGACTGCAACATGGAATTGGTAACGGAAGAATCCAGTAACACAACATTCTCCTGTTTCAGCAATTCACCCAGGCGGGTACTCCTCTCGATCAGCATGATCGCGCCGGTATAGGTCTTGCTCATCTCTGTGCAAGCCTTGACGATCTCATCGACCATACTCACGAAACGAAGCTGTTCGTCACCATCTTCATTTACGATCACGCTCGATAACGAAGAAAATGACTTTAAGCCGACCGTCTCCAGCGCATGACGGAGTTCAGGCTGGAAAATTACGACAAACAGGATCGCAACAATGTAAAGAAGTTTATTGAACAAGTATCCGACCATTTCCAGTCCCAGGAAACTGCAGACTAAAATGAAACCCATGATCAGCAGGACACCTTTCAGAAGCTGCCATGCACGGGTATCGCGGATAATGCGAAGAAGACTGTACATTAAGAATGTGACCAGAAGGATATCGATGATATATCTGACAAGATCCAATGGTCCGCCGAAAAAGAGGTAGCCGCTATCCAAACTTGAAAAGATCTCACGTACAAAATCCGAAAGCTTTTCAAACATATCCGTAACGTACCTCCTTCTCTAAAAGCTCATATAATTATAACATATCAATAAGAACGAATTGTTACGAATCTTCGTCCTTACTTTCTTTATCATCCTCAGAAATGATATGCTCCAGTCTGCTCCGATCTTTGATCCTGACTTTACGTCCTTCCACTTCAAGGATCCCTTCCTGACAAAGCAGTGCCAGTTCACGGGAAAAACTCGGACGCGGTATGGCCAGATACTTCGCCAGCATCTCTCTTGACGCGGGAAGCGTTACTTCGTTCTGATCCTTGGAAACAAGAGATTCACGGATAAAACAGCAAACCTTCTGACGCAGGCTTTTCTGAGCAAGTATAGCTATATGCCGGTTCTTTTGAAGCAGACCGGACGATAGAAGTCTAAAAAAACACAATTGAAACTGCGTATTCTTATCGATAAGAGAGACGATCGCTTTTTTCGTAAAAAAGCAAAGTTCCGATGTTGAACAGGAAACCACGGTATAAGGAAAGCGGCTATCGTCTTCAAAAAGCAGTTCTTCCCCGATACAGGAACCGTTATCCAGAAGATCGACCATGACCGCATCACCTTCCTGATCGTAGATCTCGATGGCTACTTCCCCTTTGATGACCAGCGCCATGCCTTCGCAAGGATCTCCCTGAGCAAGGATCATACCGTCTTTCTTAAACGAACGCACTCTCGAGGCCAGACATAGTTCTTCCAGGCTTTTCTCATCCAGCCCGGAAAAGAGTTCTGTCTTACTCAAGATCTCTTTCAGCGTCATGTTTTTCACCTTAAGCTGTGACTTCGGAAGAAGCATCGAATACGAGACGTCCTCGCACCCATACTTTCTTTACATTGAATTCGTTATCAAAAGCAACCATGTCTGCGAATTTTCCCGGCTCAAGCGTTCCGACCTGCTTTTCGATCCCAAGGACTTTGGCCGGATTGATCGTACAGGCTTTCAGTGCTGCGCGTAACGGCATTCCCCAGGAAAGAAGGTTCTTAAACTCGGAAAGAAGATCCGTCGTGGATCCGGCAAGTTTTCCGTCTCCCATATCGGTCCGGCCATTTACCACACGCACCGGCTTGCCTCCAAGGGAATACTCACCATCCGGCATACCTGCTGCACGCATCGCATCGGATACGACAACGGCCCTGTCTTCTCCCAGACTCTTCCAGGCTATGCTAAGTACGGAAGGATGAACATGCATGCCATCGCAGATCAGTTCGCATGTTGCCCGCTCATCAGTAAGCAAAGCACCGACAGCGCCGGGTTCATGGTGCGAAAGCGGACCCATGGCATTGAAAAGATGCGTACCGTGATGCACACCGGCATCGATAGCAACTTTGGTCTGCGCATAAGTTGCATTTGTATGAGCTATAGACAGTATAAACTTATCTTTCATGTCTGCTATAAAAGCATCAGCGCCGGAGAGTTCCGGAGCCAGATCGACGATCTTAACCATATCTTCCGGGAAGCCGGCCAACAGGTCTTCCATATAAGAAACCGAAGGAAGTTCAGCATAGTCCGTATTCTGCACACCACACTTTTCTTTGGAAAGAAAGGGACCTTCCAGGCGAAGGCCGATCATCTTTGCGCCAAGGGTATCTTGCTCCTGAAATACCTCAGATGCCATAAGAACATGTTTGAGATCTTCTTTTGAGATCATCATAGTCGTCGGGCAAAAAGAAGTCACCGCATGCGAAGCCAGGTAACGTGAGACCGTCTCAAATCCTTGCACATTTGCATCCGACGTATCCGCACCATTTGCTCCATGGACATGGATATCTATAAAACCCGGAAAAAGAGTCAGACCTGACAGATCGATCGTCTCCTCATCTGCCGGAACAGATAGTATCTCTTTTCCTATGCCCGTGATTCGTCCATTCTCGACAACCACGGTCATATCTTTCTTCATACTGAAATCAGGACCGATCAGATCCGCATGTGTAAATCTCATTCTTCGTCTCCTTCGTGCATTCTGTTACATACCAGTTCCTCTCCTAACAAGGTATAACCTTGTCCGCTTCGGATAGTGTCCATGATATCCTTTATTCCGGAAGGTCTTTGATCCATTGCAAGACCGGCACCCATGTGATGGTCCGGCGCATGACAATCTGATCCGGATGTCATAGGCAGAGCATGTTCCTGCGCGTAATGAAGTGCTTTTGAATTATAAATCGGATCATGGTTTCCCAGATTTATCACTTCTACCGCATCAACAAGATCCGGATAGAATCGATGCTCCGTGATATACCGTGCCTCACGGAACGGGTGTGCATGAATATTCATGCCGCCATGATCACGTATCAGTGTCAGGTAATCTTCTATCGGAATCGTCATGATCTCAGGATGTGCCTTCAGCCAGTCTTTTCCTACACCCAGTGTAATAAATTCCGTAGTGAGATAATTGAACTCGAATCCAAAGAAAACAGAAAAACCGATCTCATCGCCGCACTGCTTCGCTTTCTCATAGGCCAGGCAGTATCGGTCGACCTGTTCTTCCCAAGGCAGTGATCTGTCGATACAGGAGTTTCCATTCATGAAATGATCAGTAACGATTATTCCGTCATATCCCGCTTGCTTATATGCAAGGACCATCTCCTCAGGCGTGCCTCGTCCGCAAGCAGAACTCTGAGATGTGTGCATATGTGTTTCCAGACAAAAGCAGTGTTCTCGCGGCTTGATCAAATGAAAGCTCTGCTCGTTTCGTTCGGATCTCATGGTCTTCCTCGTATTCATCGGTATGTTTAACATTCTACCCCTAATATATCATTTTGTACACGAACACCTTTTGTATTTTCCCCTTGAAATCGGGTTTCTAACTGATATTAAGGGCATTTTTCTTCACGAATTTGCACCATTTCGACGAATTCGTAAATCTTGTACACCATTTTCCGGAAAAGAGACTATAATCTAAAGAAAAGATAAAATGAAAAATTAATAGGAGGATTATTATGTTCCCAGAAATTTCGGTTACTAAGACAACCTCACCGAGACCGCATCCGCAGCCGGGTCAGCCGCTGCCGTTTGGTCACATCTTCTCTGATCACATGTTTGTAATGGATTATGTGGAAGGACAGGGTTGGATCAATCCTCGCATCGTTCCTTACGGACCTTTCGAGATTGAACCTTCTGCTATGGTTTTCCACTATGGTCAGGCTGTATTTGAAGGTTTGAAAGCATATAAGTGCGAAGATGGTTCGATCAACCTCTTCCGTCCGGCTTGCAACTTTGAGCGTATGAACAACAGTAACGATCGTCTCGTTATTCCGAAGGTCGATGTTGATTTCTGCGTTTACGCTACCAAGAAGCTTGTCGAGCTCGATCAGGATTGGATCCCTTCCGGCAAGGGCGAATCCATGTACATCCGTCCGTTCGTTATCGCTACTGACCCGTATCTCGGTGTACGTGCTTCCAATACATATAAGTTCTTCATCCTGCTCTCACCTTCCGGAGCTTATTACGCTCACGGAATCAAGCCGGTCAAGATCTATGTTGAAGACAAATATGTCCGTGCCGTTCGTGGTGGTACCGGTTTTACAAAGTGTGCCGGTAACTATGGCTGTTCTTTGATCGCCCAGACGATCGCTCATGATTCCGGTTACGAGCAGGTTCTCTGGCTCGACGGCGTTGAGCAGAAATATATCGAAGAAGTTGGCGCTATGAACATCATGTTCATCATCGACAACAAGCTGGTTACACCTTCTCTGGCTGCCGGTTCTATCCTGCCGGGTATCACAAGAAGATCCTGCATTGAGATCGCAAAGGATATGGGTCTTGAAGTTGAAGAGCGCAAGATCTCCATCGACGAGGTTATCGAAGCCGGCAAGTCCGGTCGTATGCAGGAGTGCTTCGGTTGCGGTACAGCTGCTGTAGTTTCTCCTGTTGGTGAGCTCAAGTATGAAGACACCGTCATCACGATCAACAATGGCGAGATCGGTCCGATCACCCAGAAATTCTATGATACTATCACAGGTATTCAGAGCGGAAAAACAGAAGACAAATTCGGTTGGATTACGAAAGTAAACTGATCAGGTTTTTCCTATCACTCATTGATAAAAAAATCGATAAAAAAGCAGGGTGTGATTCTTCCATCACACCCTGCTTTTTTATGTCGTATTTTCTCAACTACACGAACAGATTTCTGCACGATATTTCGTCTTGATTTTTTATATGAAGTTATCATCTTCAATCATTCGCCAATGCTGATATCTCAGCATTTTTCCAAGACATAAAAATAACCATCTGATATCTCAGATGGCCATTTCTGTAGTTACATAAATTCAGACAAATCTGTCGTCCTTCTGTGAAGATGATACCATGTAATTCACAAATATACAAGTACAAAAATTATTCTTCACAGAAATGTAAAAACACGGTAGTATTCATCAGCCCAGATCGAAGATCTTATAGTGCTTCAAACCGAGAATATCGAAGTCAAGTCCAAGCTGCGAATGATAGTTCACGATGAAATAAACCAGGAGCACCAGACCGGTGAAAAAGATCAGCAAACCAATGAAGCGAGGTGTTCTTGTTGTGTTCGTAACATTTGTCTTTGCAGCATAATCATGGAATGTTTTGCTGTCGTAATTACCTGTCGCATGAACATAAGAAAAGATAGCCGGCAGGATCGTGAACAAACACAGTGTTTTAATAAAACTGCGGATGATATTGTGAAGGAAAGTATTTCCGGAATGGAAGTCAACATCACAGTTCATGCAAAGCTTACCCGGAGTGGTAGCCATCAATCTTGTACAGAGCACATCACAAATAAAGAATGCACCAAGAATCTCTCCAATCAAGATCAGTCTGCTTTCAAGAGACATCGTATCAATATGGAATAAAAAACTTGACTCTGTTGCAGTAAACATCAACATGTTCAAGCCTACCAAAAAACCGAAAAAAGTGATCAAATCGAGGAAGACCGCAATCAAACGGGTTCCCATAGTTGCATTCGTATTCATAACCGTTATCCCCTCCTAAATGCTTCTATGTTTAAATATATCACTACGAAAAAATCACGTCAATTTTCTTTATTACTGTAAGTATCCCGTTCATACGTCCTCAGTAATAGAAAAAGCACTTCAGCACATCGCCGGATTCCCAACGGAAGTTCAGAGTCTGAAATTGTCCCGGAGCAAGCGGCGTATACTTGTTGGCATCGTTACAATGCGTCATCTGCACATATTCCGGATCCTCCGGAATCTTGTCGGAAAAGAAACCGAGAAGCTCTTTGTCATTCAAAGAGATCTGCGCGTTCACGCAATTCTGCGGGATCAGGACATCCACACGGAAACGGCATGGTTTGTCCATAAGAAACAAAAGACCTAGTACTTCACGATCTTCCTTAGGCTTTGTGACGCGCTGGGCTATTGTAACATGCGAGCCATCCAGATCAAACTCATAATCCGCGTCGATGTTTTCACCGATCACGATGCCGGAAAACAGATCGCCTTCTAGTAAATGTCCTTTTTTTGGCGCCTGGAATTCATTTTCCATTATGCTTCTCCTTTTTATCCTGACTCGTTTGTGTCGTAGATTCTTCTGATGCTGACTGTGTCTTTTTCTTTGGCTGAGCTGTTGGTTCCAACGTCTCACCTGCTTCGTAACGGGATACGGTTACACAATTCTGTGATCCCTTCTCTACCGCTTTCACCACGATAAAAGCAACAACATTGATACGCACCGTCAAACGGTTCTCGTCAAGCGCATCTATTAACGTCTTATAGGAATCCAGATTCGTGCTGCGGATCTTTCCTCCATAATCCTGCAAGGCCAGGTTCTTCGTTTCTTTCATATCTTCGAGTTTGGAAAAATTATAATCCGAAGACTCGAAAAACACGATCGGTATCGATGCGTTATCAAAAGGCACAAAGTCGGATCTGACTTTCGTTACCTCACGATACATATCCTGCTTTCCATCCCCATCGACATCAAAACTCAGTAAAGACATATTGTAGCAAAGATCCACACCGGTCTGCGAATTGACTGCATTCTCATATGCCACATCATACGCTTCGTAAAGTTTCCGTCGGAAAGAGTACTTCTTCCCGTCTTTTAACGAAGAAAGACCGGCATGCGCATACAGTTTGTCACCGGCATATATACTCTCGATACAATACATGCACTCGATTTTTTTCTTTTCCTCTTCAGTCAGGTTATTCAGGAAATAAGACGCTCCGGCGTAAGATGCCGATCCGGCGCCAAAAGCTACGATGATCACATCATAACCGTAAGTATGTCCGTACATCTGCTTGGCAATCGTCAGCAAAGCTCCGATACCGCAAGCATTGTTCTGGATACCATCGTAAGCAGGATACTCGAATCGCTGGTCATACTTGACCGGAGAATCATAGTGCGCGCCGATCACGACCGTCTTTCTCACCTTGGAATATTCACCGAAAGAATCTCTCTGCATGAAACCTTCGCCATTAAGACGAACGATATAATTGGTCGATGTATCTCCACCGGTACGAAAAGATTGCGTCTCAACTTTATAACCGATCTTTTCCAGTTCATTCTGTATTAATGTACCGGCACCCGCTTCTCCGGCCGAACCCGAATAACGGTAAGGAAACTCATTGGCGATCTTTATTGCGAGATCCGAACCATATGTACCATAGTCGGCAACTTTCTGCTTTTCTTTATCTTTTTTGCATGCCGCACACCAGGGCAGCATGCAAAGGCATATTGCCAGTGATACGATTCTTACTAGGAAATGTGTTCTGTTTCTTTCTCTCATTTCTTCTCCTGTCAGCGCCCACCGTGGAAATCTTCACAGATGATATCGAGTTTTTCCGAAAAAAACAACATCGCCTCGGCTGCCGTCATGGTCGCTTGCTTCACCGTACCATTTCCGGACGCGAGGATCACGGGAACTTCATCTTTATATGGGGCAATGTTTTTGCTGATCCTTCTGAGTAGAGAATCCTTGGAAACTCCTTCGAGTTTTCTCGGAAATCCAAGAAGATCATAAAGCCGGAAAAGCGCCTCAGAAGGATTCATCGCTGCCATTGCGAAGGCAAGTGCTTCTCCTTCCGAATACCGAAGGAAACGGAAATGCTCCAATATTGCCTCTTTCAATTCACGGCCAAAGTCAAAAGCATTGGCATTGGCAGCGGTAATGCGTGATTTGGCAAGATAACATTCGTCGATCGTAATAAACATATCGGAATGATTCACCAGACGGTTCAAAAGTGTGATCTGATCAAGCATGCCATATTGGATGATCTGTGCATAGCCGTTTTTAAGAAAATGTTCCGGAAGTGTGCTTAAAAATTCCACATCCATAATTACGGCAATCGGCTTACACTTCACGCTGACACAGTCTTTATGACTCATATAATTCAAATAGGCCGTATCTGCTTCTGCCGACTCAAGCATGCCCAGAAGGGATGTCGGAACCAGACAATAAGGCAGACCGCCCAGAAATGTCGAAGCGACAAAAGCCGTGACATCAAGGATACTGCCGCCGCCCCATCCGACAAGAAGATCCTGTCCGGAGAAGGAAATATCCATCAGTCTTTCGAATACATCCATAACAACATCGAAGTTTTTCGAAGACTGTCTTCCGTCGATCATGATCACCGTCGGAACGATGCCTTTATTCTCAAGTTCGGAAATGAAGCGAAGGTGGTGCAGACCATTGACTTCTTTATCCGTAACGATCGCAACTTTTACCGGTGCTAAGGAGGATCGCTCCTTTACGATTTCATAAAGACGCTCGTGTGCAATTTCCCTTCCGCAAATGATCGGATAGTCGCACTTGGACTCAACACGTTTCAGACTTGGCATCCGACGGATCCTCCCTTCCCTTTTTTGTCTGCTGATATGATAACACTTTTACCCAAAACTTTGCAAAAATCCGAAAGGAAAGTGCTTTTTGAGAAATATATATGGTAGAATATGTATTTGCATATATAGGAAAGAAGGTTATATACAATGACTGTTGTAACAAATCCAGCAATTCGCACGCGTTTTGCGCCCAGCCCGACGGGTTTCATGCACGTGGGCAATCTTCGTACGGCTCTCTATGAGTATCTGATCGCCAAATCTTTAGGCGGTACTTTTGTTTTGCGTATCGAGGATACAGACCAGGAACGTTATGTGGATGGCGCAGTGGACATTATCTACAAAACACTGAAGACCGCAGGACTGATCCATGATGAAGGTCCGGATATCGGCGGCGATTTCGGTCCTTATGTCCAAAGCCAGCGCATGGATCTGTATAAGCCATATGCCGAAGAGCTTGTCAAAAAAGGACACGCTTACTATTGTTTCTGTTCTAAGGAGCGACTGGCTTCTCTTCATGAGGAAGGTGGCGCTGAAGCCGGTTATGACCGTCACTGCCGTGATCTGTCCCCTGAGGAAGTCAAGAAGAATCTGGATGCCGGAGTTCCTTACGTCATCCGTCAGAAGATGCCGCTTACCGGCGAGACCACATTTCATGACTGCGTCTACGGAGATATCACGGTTCAGAACAAGGAACTCGAGGATCAGATCCTTCTGAAGGCTGACGGTTATCCGACATATAACTTTGCAAATATCATCGATGACCATCTCATGAAGATCTCTCATGTAGTCCGTGGCTCCGAGTACCTCTCCTCTACACCGAAATACAACCTCTGCTATGAGGCTTTCGGTTGGGAGATCCCGACATATGTTCATCTTCCGCTGATCATGGGTAAGAATGAGGATGGTTCTGTCAGCAAACTTTCCAAGCGTCATGGTTCCACAGGATTCGAAGATCTTGTAGCACAGGGATTCCTTCCGGAAGCGATCATTAACTACATCGCGCTCCTCGGCTGGTGTCCGAAGGATAATCAGGAAGTATTCTCGCTTTCTGAGCTCTGTCAGGCATTCGACATCTCCGGCATCAGTAAATCACCGGCTGTCTTCGATTACGATAAACTCGAGTGGTTCAATGGTGAGTATATTAGAAAAATGAGTCAGGAGGAATTCATCGAGTTTGCCAAGCCTGAACTTGCCAAGTTCCCGATGATCACCCCTGATCTTTATCCTCTCTTTACAGAGATCATGCAGCCTCGTATCACTAAGCTTCCGCAGATCAGCGAGAAGCTCGGATTCCTTCTGGAGCTGGCCGATTACGATCTGGAACTGTATGTTCACAAGAAGAGCAAGACTACCAAGGAAGGGTCTCTTGAGATGCTCAATACCGTAATTCCGCTTCTGGAAACGGTGGATTGGAACAAGGACGCTCTGTCTGAATGTATGACCGGTCTGGCAGAAGGTCTTGGCGTGAAGAACGCACTGGTCATGTGGCCGGTTCGTATCGCCGCTTCCGGCACAGCTGTAACACCCGGTGGTGCAGTGGAAGTTCTTCTTCTGCTCGGCAAGGAAGAAGCCCTGAAGCGTATTGAATCCGGACGACAGCGTCTCTCCGCTGCATTGTCCCAATGATTGGAAAAGTTAAGAACAAGTGCTTTTCCTTAAGAATTGAAAACACGCATCCGTGTAATATAGAAAGCGAGAGAAAAATATGAGCGAATATAAAAGTTTTATCCATGAAGCAATCGAAGAAGATATCGGACCGGGCGGACGTTACGAAGGTAAGACCGTCCATACCCGTTTTCCACCGGAGCCGAACGGCTATCTCCATATCGGTCATGCCAAAGCATTGGAGATCGATTTCGGAATGGCGGAACAGTACGGTGGTCTTTGCAATCTTCGTATGGATGATACCAACCCGACCAAAGAAGATGAAGAATATGTCGAGGCGATCAAGGAAGATATCAAGTGGCTTGGCCATGACTGGGACGACCGCTTCTATTATGCCTCTTCCTACTTCGATAAGATGTACGAGTATGCAGTTGAGCTGATCAAGAAAGGTCTTGCTTATGTTTGTCAGCTGACTCCGGAAGAAATGAAGGAACATCGTGGAGACCTGACTCATCCGGCAACAAGCCCTTATCGTGATCGTCCGATCGAAGAGAGTCTGGATCTTTTTGAGCGAATGAAAAACGGTGAATTCGAGGATGGCGCGATGACACTTCGTGCTAAGATCGATCTGGCATCCGGTAACTTTAATATGCGTGATCCTGCCATTTACAGAATCAATCATATGCGTCATCATAACACCGGAGACAAGTGGTGCATCTATCCGATGTACGACTTTGCCCACCCGATCGAAGATGCACTGGAGGGCATTACACACTCTCTCTGCTCTCTTGAGTTCGAGGCGCATCGTCCATTGTACGATTGGGTGATCGAGAACGTATCCGTTCCGTCTAAGCCGCGTCAGATCGAGTTTGCAAGACTCGGTATCACACATACGGTCCTCAGTAAGAGAAAACTCCGTAACATGGTCGAGACCGGACTTGTAGATGGCTGGGACGATCCGCGTATGCCTACCCTTTGCGGTCTTAGACGTCGTGGATATACACCTGCTTCGATCCATAACTTCCACTCCAGAAACGGTATTTCCAAAGTGAATGCGGTAGTTGACTACGCTTTCCTTGAATACTGTTTGCGTGAAGATCTGAATGCTACTGCTAAGCGTGTCATGGGTGTTGTACATCCGGTAAAGCTTATCATTGATAATTATCCGGAAGGCAAAACCGAGAGTTTTACAGTAGAGAATAATCCGGAAAGGCCGGAAGACGGTACCCGTGAAGTAACATTCTCACGTGAACTCTGGATCGAAGAAGATGATTTCATGGAAGTTCCGGAAAAGAAATATTTCCGTCTCTTCCCTGGAAACGAAGTTCGCTTGAAGTCCGCCTATGTCATTAAGTGCACAGGCTGTGACAAAGACGAAAACGGCAAGGTCACTGCCGTGCATGCTGAATATGAAGAATCCAGTCGTGGCGGTAATCCGGCAGATGGACGCCGTATCAAGGCAACGATCCATTGGGTCGATACAAAAACTGCACTGGATGCTACCGTACGTCTTTACGACCGTCTCTTTACAGTAGAAGCTCCGGATCTTGCAGATTGCAATTATCTCGACTACATCAACCCGGATTCTCTTACGGTCGTCGAGGGTGCCAAAGTTGAAGCCTCCCTGGCCGATGCTAAGCCGGCAGACCGCTTCCAGTTCTTGAGACTCGGTTATTTCTGCATGGATACGAAAGACAGTAAGCCGGGTAACCTTGTCTTCAATCGAAGCGTTTCACTTAAGGACAGTTACAAGCCGGAGAATAAGTGATCAGAAAATATATTGACGACAAACGGAAATGGCTGACTCATAATGAGCCGGCCATTTTTTCACCCTATATGATTACATGAAATCAGGATCACGCGTATAAACTAAAAGGACTGCCACTAATGGCAGTCCTTTTGGAAGTTAACATTGATTATTGAAAATTCAATTAAAGAACCTGGCGATAAGCCTGCTGCTGATTCTGTGCTTCAGCCTGCTTAGCAAGAGCATCGCGATCCATCAGAGAAACATTTCTCGGAGCAACAACGAATGTCTTTCTGTTCTGGTCGATCGGCTTAACATTACCGTCGATAGAATAAGCAGCACCGGAGATATAGTCAATAACGCGCTGAGCAACGTTACGATCAACATTTTCAATATTGCAGATTACTGTATGGCCCTCACGGATATGATCACAAACAGCCTGAGAAGAACGAATGCTGTCCGGCTGGAGGATAACTACCTGGTTGGAAGAAGACTGAACACTCTTGATCGGATAAGAACGTGCACTCATCTGTGTGTCAACAACTTCTACTCTTGGCTGCTCAACGTAATCTGTATCTGCTTCACGATAGCTGTCAAAAGATTCCGTCTCGTAATCGGACATTTCTTCGGAATCATACATTTCATTCTCGTCCCACTCTTCGTTCTCGTCGATACCTGCAACCTTGTTGAATACCTTCTTTAAAAAACCTGCCATACTAACCTCCAAATTTCATGCATCAGTGTTTTCTCACTGGCTAATTTCACTATGGTGTCAGTATAGAACTACGAAATTTCGCTTGCAATAGATTGCGCGCATCGGTAAATAACATGTAATTTTTACACTTTCCCTTGTAATTTTTCCGAAACAATCAACGATATTTGTGTTACTTTTGTGCAACATTACACCGGATCCGGATAATCTCTTTTACCGAAAATAGCCGTGCCAATGCGAACATGCGTGGATCCGCATATAATAGCATCCTTAAAATCGCCACTCATTCCCATGGAGAGCTTGTTCCACTTTTCCTTTTTTACACCAAGATGACTGATTTCATCAAAAAGCACCCGTGTTTTCTCAAAAATGGCACGTGCTTCGCCTTCTTTATGCTGGATCGGCGCCATGGTCATTAATCCTTCAATTGACAGATTCGGCAGTTGTATCAGGGTTTCCAGCGAATTGATCACTTCTTCTTTGGAAAAGCCATGTTTACTTTCTTCCCCTGAAACGTTTACTTCCAGCAATATTGGTGAAACAATTCCTTTCGCTTCAGAACGCTTGGAAATCTCTTTGGCCAACGATAATGTATCTACCGAATGGATCAGATATGGTTCTCCGACTATAAGACGAACTTTTCTGGATTGAATCGTTCCGATAAGATGCCAGTTAGGATGTATTCCCTGTGGATCCAGAGTCTCTTTTTTGGCATGCATTTCTTCAGGACGATTCTCGCCAAGATCCGTAAGACCCAGTTCAAATGCTTGTCTGGCATATTCTGCCGGAAAAAACTTGGAAACACCGATCAAAGTAATGTCAGAGGGATCACGTCCCGCCTCTTTTGCCGCTTCAGCAATGCTTTCACGTACCATAGCGATCTTCTCTTTCATAACTTCTTTACTGTACATTTCCATGACTATTTCTCCACTTTATCTCCAACCTTAACGGTGTTCGGATTTGTAATGACGATCGTACTGATACTCGGAACACTTTGTCCTTCAACAGGAGCAATAATAGCATATTCACGATCCGAGTCGATTACAATGACCGTATATTCTCTTGCATAGCCGCTCTCATTGATATAGATGGAAGCAACTCCACGCTCCAGATCCGGATTGACCAGAGCAGATATCGGTACACGAAGTCCTCTGCTCTTTTCCTTACTTGTCTTCTGAACGATTTCGATCTTAACCGTACGGCGGTCCAGAAGTCTTTCCACCTGATTATTGGTCTCAAACAAAACGAAGAGTCCTTCTTCAGCATAGGATGCACGGATCACCTTGCACTCCGAGATCGATATACCTTCAGAAGGGATACGGATCACATGTTTAGACTCAAGCTGGAAATCAGCCAACGTTGCGCCGGGTATTGTGCAGGCGAAATACTGCACATCATTTTGAACAATACGTAATACCGGTTCATCTTTCTTGACGGAAAGGTCACCGCTGATGATGCTGCCGCACTTCTTACGCATATCGGAAAACTGGTAATCCATCATACTCATCAATTGTGTCAGATCAACATCATTCTCATGACCATCAAGTTTATAGGATACGATACCCGGGATCTCTGCTTTGATTGATGCCGCCCTGGACTCAAGCTGATTCTTCAATCCGGTCTGTGTACGCTTCAAAACAACAAGTTCCTCATTATCAAAATCAATGCTCTCGATATTGAGATCGCGCTTTTCCATCAATACGCGGATAGATGAAGAATAACTGGTCATATTGGTCAGATTACCGAGTATAGTATCTTTACGCACAGTAGATATGATCGGAGAAATCTCTGAATTGATCTCATTAAAGATCGTCTTCGCCTCATCGACTTTACCTTTTTCCATAAGTTCGCGCTCAATATCAACGATCTGTCTTTCCACACTTCGAAGTTCTGTCAAAGTGCCCTCCATCTCTTCCGGAATAACCATGGCAAGAAGCTGGTCTCTGAAGACGCGGCTTCCTTCTGTTGCCTGAGTAAGAACATTACCGCTGTTCGTTGAAATAATTACTTTTTCATCTCTAAGGATCAAAGCTTCCGCTCCGATCGTGTGTTCGATCGAACCTTCTGTTACAAAAGCATACTTTGGCTTAGCTGCCACATAATCAACGACATAGAGGACAGCAATGCAGAGCACTCCGACCAGGATCGCTACACAGAGAAAAGCATTAAAAGACGCTTTCAGCGCATCTCTCTTTCTCTTTTTAGCCATGTGATTTCGTCTGACTTCATCCGAGTCAGCAATCTCGTCGACATAAGACGGCGCAGACTGCTCTTTCAAATCCTTCGGAGCCGAAGAATCATCCTTTTCGTCAATCTTTTTCTTCTTATCTTCGCGTTTTTTCTTCTTGTCCATGTCGGACGAAGCAACCGCACGCAAGGATCCGTTCTTCTTGTCCCGATCCTGGTTTGAACGGACAGACTCAGGAATACTATTCTCCTCTTCATGGCTCACACGCGATATCATGGGAATACCATTCTTTACAGATATCGGCTCATCAGCTCTTGCATCACGGATCGGATTTCTTCTATTCATCTTATAAGAAGCCGTATCAGAAGGACGATTGTTATCCGCGAGACGTCTTCCCTCGATCGGGCGTCTTCCTTCGATCGGACGTCTGCCTTCTACAGGGCGTCTCTCTCCCCCCCGGACAGGCATCTGCCCCTCAACGGAAAGACGCTTACCGGAAAACGGCATAACACCATCTTCAGAACGCTTCGGCATGGACGGACGACTTCCGTTGACATTGCGTTCCGAATTGGACGGACGGTTACCGTTATTCGGTTTATTACCCTTACTTGGCTTCTTCTTCGCCATATTCAACCCTTATTCTTCAGCATTTCAGAGACAGCCAGCATAACTGCAAGCTTCACCTGTTCAAAAACAAGACCACCCTGCATATATACCATAAAAGGCGGCTTGACCGGTCCATCGGCTGAAAGCTCGATAGACGCTCCCTGTACAAAAGCACCTGCCGCCATTACGACCTGCGCATCATATCCCGGCATATCCCAAGGTTCCGGTGATACATAAGAATCAACAGGAGAGCAACTCTGTATCATTCTACAAAAGTTTACCATTTGTTCCGCATTTGGGAAAGCGACACTTTGCACAATATCTCCGCGCTCGGAATCAAAAGAAGGGTCACATTTACAACCGGCCATAGAAAGCATAGCCGAAGCAAACACCGCCCCCTTCATGGCTTCTGCGACAATATGTGGGGCCATAAACAGACCTTGCGCAATATCACGATTAAATCCAAGACTCGGACCGACATGACTTCCCAGACCAGGCGCCGTCACACGCTCTGCGACACGCTCAACAAGATCTTTTCGACCAGCCACATAGGCACCGGAAGGACAAAGACCGCCACCGGCATTCTTGATCAAAGATCCTGCGCAAAGATCCGCTCCAAGAGCACATGGTTCCTGTGTTTCGACAAACTCACCATAGCAGTTGTCTACGAAAACGATTATATCTTTTCGAATACCCTTGACCAGATCCACGACCGCCTTGATATCATCGGCGCGCAAGCATCTTCGGGTAGTATAGCCCTTCGATTTTTGAATAAATACAACCTTTGTTTCCGGGCGGATCGCAGCACGGATAGCTTCAAGATCCGGAGATCCGTCCTCTTTTAGCTGTACCTCGTTATACTTCATCCCGTAATCCAGAAGCGAACCGGTAAACCCGTCATCTTCTTTATTCACGCCTAAAGCCGAAGCAAGCGTATCGTACGGACGTCCGCTAACCGCAAGCATTTCTTCGCCAGGCTTTAAAATGCCGAACAGGCAAGCCACCAGGATCTGCGTACCACATGTAACCTGGATACGGACATATGCCGCCTCTGCTCCGAAAAGCTCAGCATACATTTCTTCGATCTTTTCTCTTCCGATATCGTCATAACCATAGCCTGTCGTTGCACCAAGATGTGCTTCGGCAAAGCGTGCATGACGAAAAGCTTCCAGGACACGAAGCTGATTGATCTCGCGTGTTTTTTCAATCTTTTCAAATACAGATGAAGCGGTGGTCATCGCTTCATTAGCCATCTCAACCACCGCATCACTGATTCCGAACATTGTTTTGTAAGGATCGATCTTCATCAAATACCATAAACCTCCTCAGGTTTCAATATCCTGATCCCGGCCTCTTCAAACTTCTTGATGACAGGATCGAAATTCTGAACACGGATCACCATGACGGCATCGGAAGATGCACGTCCGACAAATCCATAGATATATTCCATAGACTCTCCGGTCTCCGAGAAAACCGAAAGTGCCTGATCAAGCGTACCGGCTCTATCAGGGATCGCAATTGCCAGCACCGGAGTCATACTTACCGTAAATCCGGATTCCGTCAAGACTGAAACAGCCTCTTCAGGCTTATCCAGGATCATTCGAAGAATTCCGTAATCTGATCCGTCTGCTACAAAAAGTGCACGGATATCAATATTAGCCTTGCCAAGTGTCTTCGTAACCTCTGCCAGGCGGCCGAAAGAATTCTCGATAAAGACGTTGATCTGTTTAACTAACATATTGGATCCCTCCCTTGCGCTTATATTCTCATTATACCGCAAAAGCACTTGTTTTTAGGAAAAAAGTGCGCGGCCTTTGTTAAATGCCTGTAAATTCATCGGGATCAGCTTGGCTTTAGAAGCAAACGCCTCATTGATCGCTTCCTCCCAGAGTGCCTGATCAATATCCATTCCGGCAGAAAGAGCACCTACCATTACCATATTTACAGCCTTGGAACTTCCACACTCGAGAGCTGCGGAAAGAGCATCAAATTCGAGTATCTTCGCCGAAGACATGTCAGCGCCCTTGAGAGATTCATAGATATTCTCCGGATACTCGGCATTACCGAGAAGTACCGGAAGACTCTTGATCTTCTGGGAATTGACAAGAAGCGTACCGTCTTTCTTCAGGAGATTTGCCCATCGAACTGCCTCAACTTCTTCAAAAGCGAGAACATAATCAGCCATGCCTTCTTCCACGATCGGAGAATAGACTTTCTCACCCATTCTTACATATGTGATAACGGAACCGCCACGCTGGCTCATACCATGAACTTCAGATACCTTAATGTCCCAGCCGAGCTTCAGAGCAAGAATACCCAGGAGCTTTCCGGCGATCAAGGTTCCCTGTCCGCCAACACCGGCGAGTACGATCGAAACATTCTTTGCCATATTATGCTTCCTCCTTCTTGCTGAGTGCATCGAACTTACACATATTGATGCAAAGACCACATGCGTTACATGCTTCCGGATCGATGACCGGCTTCTTATCAGGTCCTGCAACAAGTGCCGGACACATGATACGTGAGCAAGCACCACACTTCTTGCACTTCTCATCATCCAATACGATCGAAACACCCTTCGGCTTCTTTCCAGTCGGGATCAAAGCGCAAGGACGGCGAACAATGATAACGGAAACACAGTCTTTTGCGATCTCTTCTTTAACAACCTGCTCCACGCCGAAAGTATCGACCGGGTCTACAGTACGTACGGAAGTTACACCCACACTTCTGCAGAGAGTCTCCAGATCGATCGCCGGAGCCGGCTGCAAACGGATATTCTTTCCGGAAGCCGGATTCTGCTGATGTCCTGTCATACCGGTGATCGAGTTATCCAGGATCATAACGGTGATCGAACTCTGATTATATACAGCATTGATAAGGTTCGTAATACCGGAATGCAGGAATGTGGAATCGCCGATAACGGCTACCGTCTTCTTGCTGTCTGCTCCGTCAGAAGCCTTGTCGAAACCATGCGCCATACCGACGGATGCACCCATGCACACGGAAACATCCATTGCAGAAGTCGGCGGGAGAGTACCAAGTGTATAACATCCGATATCACCCATGACCTGAACCTTCAGACGATTCAGCGCAAGGAACATACCCTTATGCGGACAGCCGGCACAAAGAAGCGGCGGACGTCCCGGAGCGGTAGGAAGCTTGTCGAGGTCAAGTGCTTTTTCCGGAAGAGGCTCGGAAGACAATGCCGAGCGGATCATTCTTGCATTATATTCACCTTGAAGCGTGAACAGAGATTTGCCTTCGCAAGCAATGCCTGCAGCCTTGATCTCGGTTTCCATGAACGGGTCAAGTTCTTCAACGATGACCAGACGATCGACCTTGGACGCAAAATCACGGATCAGATCCATCGGCAACGGCCAAACACAACCGAGCTTTAATACGGAAGCTTCCGGAGCGCCCTCTTTCACATACTGATACGAAGCACCGGCAGTAACAATACCGATCTTTGTATCGTTCATCTCGATCTTATGAATGCCCATACCCAGGAATTCTTCGTTGGAAGCCTTCTGGATATCCAATGTACGCTGCTCTACAACAACATGGCGCTTGATCGCCATCGCCGGCATCATGACGTACTTGCTGACATTCTTTTCATATGGACGCACGACGATATCCTCAGGCTCGCCAAGTTCCACGATAGAACGGGAATGAGAAACACGAGTATGCATACGAAGGATAACCGGAGTATCAAATCTCTCGGAAAGAGAAAATGCCATCTTGGCAAAATCCTTGCATTCCTGGCTATCAGAAGGCTCGAGGATCATGAGTTTGGCAGCACGTCCGTAATTACGGCTGTCCTGCTCATCCTGGGAACTGTGCATGCCCGGATCATCCGCGACCACAAACACCAGACCACCATTGACACCCTCATAAGCTGCCGTAAACATCGGGTCTGCCGCCACATTCATACCGACATGCTTCATGCACGTCATGGCTCTGGCACCACGAATACTCGCACCAATCGCGACCTCTGAAGCAACCTTCTCGTTTGTTGCCCACTCACAATAAATGCGATCATACGTTGCGATGGTTTCCGTGATCTCTGTGCTCGGTGTGCCCGGATAGGAGGATACTACCTTGACTCCTGCCTCAAAAGCACCACGCGCAACAGCTTCGTTACCTAACATAATCTGTTTCAATTTGCGCACCTCGATTCTATGTTATACGATTTACATCGATTTAAGACACTTTATCTATTGTATCACGAAACAGAGATTTGCGTGCGAAGAAATCATCACTTCTCATCAACGGCCGACTTATCTACACCCGTCTTATCAAGTTTCGGGGAGATCACGTCTTCCGGCATGTCAGCAAAAGCTCTGTCGATGACTTTCTTGTCCAGTTTCGGTGAGATCCATGAAACGATCGGAACCAGCACGATTCCAAACAACATGGCAAAAGCACCTGCATTGATCGGTGAGGCAAGGTTGATCGGAAGACCTGTCGGGAACTTGAAACTATGTCCGAACAGTGCACCATTGCTGAGAATAAGGTGGGAAACCGTGATGCCGACACCACTGATAAAGGAAGCCCAGACCGCAGCTTTGGTAACACCCTTCCAGAAAAGACCGTAAAGGAACGGTGCCAGGAAGGAACCGGCCATTGCGCCCCAGGAGATAGACATCAATTTAGTAATGTACATATCGTTGGAACGGTAAGAATAAATAGCCAGCATCATGGAAACCAGAACAAAGAATGCAAGGAGAAGACGGATAATGCTTACCTTCTTCTTCTCATTCATGTCCTTGATCACGTTGTCAGCCAGAACGTCCAGCGTAATCGTCGAACTGGAAGTAAGTACGAGAGATGTCAGTGTAGACATGGAAGCCGAAAGAACGAGAACAACGAGGATCGCTACCAGGATCTTCGGAACAGCCATATCCAGCATTTGCGGAACGATCGTGTCCATATTCAGTGCGCCCTTTGTGGCATCATGCTGGACGAAGATACGTCCGAAACCACCCATGAAGTAGGATCCACCGGCAATGATCACTGCAAAGACAGTGGATACGATCGTAGCGGTATGAACAGACTTGTCATCCTTAATGGAATAGAACTTCTGCACCATCTGCGGAAGACCCCATGTACCCAAAGAAGTAAGGATCACCACGCCAAGCAGATTCAATGGTTCAGGACCGAACAGCGAAGCATACACGCCTTGGAAGGAAGAACCATTCGCTGCCGGGATCTGAGAAAGCTTCTCCATGGAAGACATCATTCCGCCGTTATAGTTCAGCACACAAAGGATCGTCATGGTAATACCCACGATCATGATGAGACCCTGAATAAAGTCGTTGATTGCCGTGGACATATAACCGCCGAGAATAACGTATGTTGCAGCCAGAAGGCTCATTACGACAATGCAGATCTCATATCCATAGGAAATACGATTCAGACGAAGCGCAGAGGTAAACAGGTAAGACAGACCATTGAATACCGATGCGGAATACGGGATCATAAAGATAAAGATGATCAAAGCCGCGGCAATGCGCAAAGCTTTGGAATTATAACGTTTTCCGAAGAAATCAGGCATTGTATTGGTATTCAGCGTCTTCGTCATGATACGGCAACGCTTACCAAGTACAACCCATGCAGCCAGGCTTCCGACAAAAGCGTTTCCAAGACCGATCCACAATGCGGAAACACCGAAATCCCAACCGAATTTACCTGCATAACCGATAAAAATAACAGCGGAGAAATATGTGGCACCGAATGAAAAAGCGGTCAGCCACGGGCCTACCTTTCTGCCTCCGAGTACAAAAGAAGAAACATCTTTCGTGTTCTTTCTCGAGTACACGCCTACTGAAATAATCATTGCGAAGAACACGACAATGACTACTCCGTACAATAAATCGAGAGTATCCATATACTACCATCCTTCTGCTGCCTATACCCCTTGGCAGCCCTACAATTTGATTTGCCTGAAAACAGGCACAAAAACTTCATTCTCATGATATCAGAGAACAGAAAAGATGCAAGTGATTTTGCCGAATTTGTATCGAAATGCGACGATCAGATCTCGATCGTAACTCCTGCCGAGATGGAATGAAGTCTCGGACCGACATTATCTTTCAAAAACAGATATTGCTCTTTACCGGTGCAGTGACACGTATAAAACTCTGCTCCGGAATCTTTCAGTGCCCGGGACACCTCCAGCAGAAGCTCTTCATCCCAGAGGACATCATATTTCATAGTATGCAGACCGCCGACAAAACAATCGAAAGATTTCCCGTAGATAAGATTTACGATTCCCTTATGGGTACACCCACTAAAAATATATGTCTTATACCATTCCCGTATCTGAAGATACATCTCGTGATCGTAGGTTTCTTTCTCCATGTATTTTCCGCGTTTAACCTTCTGCCCGAACGTATCAGCAGCTTTTCTCGGTTTTTTCAACGTAACAAAGGAAATCTCGGGATCGATCGTAATGTCTTCTCTCACCTTGATCAGCCGCGGATGGCCATCCATGGTCTCATCCATACCGATATACTCATTATTGCCATTGTAATGCGGTTCAAATACCTGCTCATGCATATAAATATTCGCATGCTTATTCAGATCAAGGAAAGTCTCCATCCCGGTACTGTGGTCATTATGACCGTGAGATAAAAAAGCAATATCAACAGTGGACAGATCGATACCGAGTTTCACGGCATTTTCGGCAAAGACAGCACTATGACCAAAATCAAAAAGGATCCTATGCTTTCTTGTCTCTATATACAGACTAAGGCCATGCTCAGTAGCTAGACCACACTCGCTGGTATTCTCAGACAAAACAGTAACTTTCATATTCAATCAACCCATTATATCCATAGAGACCCAGAAATTCGCATATTCTACCATATAATCATCATTCTCCCTTGCCGTCTCAGGGATCTCTGCATAGACGATCTTATCTCCACACCAGTAATACAAATTAACGCCATCAAAACTCATATCCCGTGCATATCCCCATTCCTGAGACATATAGTAATACTGGATATCGTCCTGACCAGGATCAGAGTGCAGCTCAAAATAATTCTTCGCATCTTCCGTTGACGCAAAACAATATAACACATACTTTGCCTGGCTTTTTCCTCTTCCGGAATCCAGAATATATCGTACACTCTGCCCGTCCAAGCCATACTTCGTTACGTCATCACCTTCGATTTTGTTAACGATAATATCATCTTTTCTAACAATATCTATGGCATAACGGAAATTCACATCATTAATTACCGCATGCCGGTAAAATGCCTGTGAATCCGCTTTAGAAGTCTCAAAAACAGTTCCGATCGGCGGAATGGTACGTCCTTCTGAAACGACCATAAACATTTCTCCGTATATATCTTCGATCAGTTCTTTGAGATTATTAACTATCCAGACATTATATTTAATATTAAATACAACTGTTATTTCCGATGTTTTATACTTATTTTTACTCTGTTGTTCTATCGCTTGTGAATAATACTCCAAATCACCCAAGGTAGGAGCTCCGCGATAAGCAGAAGTAAAATCCGGCAAAGTCAAGAACACATCAAAGTAGACTTTCTGATTGACCTGACGGACATTATCCATATAAACGTCATATTGAGCTTTTTCCATGACCTTCGATACAAACGCATCTTCCTTATAACGTCTCAGGATAAGGAAATCATTCGCATCCATATATGCCTGTGCGGATAGTTTGTCCAGATCACGTGTTAAGACGTTTTCCATAAACTCATCAATATGTACCTGGCATTCTTCTCTTTCGAAATATACATTATTACATCCCGTCATCGAAAACATAACAGATAGAATGATCATTATACCTAAGCTTAATGAAAAGAGCCGCTTCACAATAACCTCCAAAAGGATCCCTGCATTCCTTTATCATTTTAGCATAAATCAAGTCATGGTTTATCCTGTAACCTTCAAGGCTGCAAAAAAGCGGAAAATCGCTTTTTTAGATGATGCTTCATTTTTGGTCTCCACGCAGATGATCGTATTTTCAAACCAGAACCAATAAGTTGCCGCTTCATCCTCATAATGTGCCACGAAGAATCCCCAGTTGTCCTTGATATTCTTCTCATGCTCTTTTCCACGGTCATAATAGTTATACACATCTGAAAAATAATCAGAAGCAGTTTGTACAGAGGGCATTGAAAAGTATTCGTATACAGTCGATGAATCAGCACTATAAGCAGCCGCCAGCAAATTCTTATCCGCACCGGACTTGGAAGTATCCAAATCGTGATAATCTTTAAAAGCATCGTCACCGGTCAACTTGATCGCATCTTTAAAGGTATCAAGAGTGACATGATCGGCAGGAATAATGAAATGAAGATCAGCATCATTCAGATCGTCATCCGATATGACAGGAATCTTTTTTTCTACGAGGATAACATTCATTTTTACAAACAGATCCTGATAAAGTGACTCAACTTTAGTAGCAACCCAATAGCCTTCCTCTATACGGAAGCGTAATTGAAACTTCAACTCAAGATACTCCTCAATTGGTTGCTCTGCCAAAACAGCAGTAAAACTCTCCAGCGTACCATCTGAAGAGGTATATGCTTTTTCGTAATCAGGATATTTTAGAACACAATTACAGGAAGCTCGATTTGTTTTTTCATTTACAGAATCATGGTCGATCGTATATACCATCCGCTCAGTGACAGCATCTATATATTCATCCGCAGCAATATGCTTAATGGAATCAATATACCCATCACTAAGATCAGAAAGAATATGAACCAGGCGGTATTTTCTCGCAAGAAAAACATTCATAAATTCTTCTGCATGAATCTCGCAGGATGTCTTCTTGTCATCACCACAAGCAGACATAGAAAGAAGGATCAAGAAGGAAAGCAATATACAAATTGTCCTCTTCATTGTTTCTTTCATAGTACTCCTCCATGTATCAGAACCTAATGTAATTATACTCGAAAAAAACATATAGAATAAACAAAAAAAGAGTTGTCTTTTATAAGACAACTCTTTGGTGCGGCGAACGGGACTTGAACCCGTATGGTCGCCCACACGCCCCTCAAACGTGCGCGTCTGCCAATTCCGCCACCGCCGCATGGCTTAAAGCATGAATCATTATACAGATTGAAAGTGGTGATGTCAATAGCCGATTTTAAACAAAAAAGGCAGTCTCTTTCGAAACTGCCTTTTTTTGTTTCATCCCTAACAGGTATTACTCCTGATCCTCTTCCTTCTTCTTTCTGGCCACTACTGTGATTGCAGCGCTAACAGAAATAGCGATGAATACAAGACCGGCAAGAAGTGTTGCATTGCTTCCTGTATCACCTGTCTTCGGAATTCTGGACTGACCAAGAACTCCAGTCGGAACAGGTGTCTGTGTCGGAGGAACCGGTGTAGTTGTCGGGATAACCTCCTCTACAGGTGTTGGTGTAGGTGCCGATGTCGGAGTCGGAGCAATTGTCGGAGTCGGTTCAGAATCGATCGGCGACGTTGTCGGCTGCGGTATCGGTGTCGAAGTCGGGATTGGCGTAGCCGTCGGCTTCGGAGTAGGTGTATCTGTCGGTACAGGTGTCTCTGTAGGAACAGGTGTTTCTGTCGGAACAGGTGTCTCTGTAGGAACAGGTGTTTCTGTCGGTACAGGTGTAGGCGTCTCCGTCGGCAACGGTGTAGGTGTATTAGTCACCGTCGGGGTAGGTGTCGCCGTAACTGTTGGCGTCGGCGTATCAGTCGGCGTCGGGAACGGAGTCGATGTCGGAACAGGTGTTGATGTCGGCATCGGTGTCGGCGTCTCTGTCGGAGTCGGAGTAGGTGTCTCCTCTACCGGAGTCGGTGTAGGCGTCTCTGTCGGAGTCGGTGTAGGCGTCTCTGTCGGAGTCGGTGTAGGTGTCTCCGTCGGAGTCGGAGTAGGTGTCTCTGTCGGAGTCGGTGTCGGTGTCTCCGTCGGAGTCGGTGTAGGCGTCTCTGTCGGAGTCGGTGTAGGTGTCTCCGTCGGAGTCGGTGTAGGTGTCTCTGTTGGTGTAGGTGTCGGCAACAGCTCATCCTTCATCGTAACGATAGCCGGATTACCATTGGCAGCCTCTGTTACATACTCAACATCACCCTTCACAACACCATTCTCGATTGTGAAAATGATATCTGTGGTTACGTCATATCCAGCCGGAGCCGCATTCTCGGAAAGTGTATACTTACCATCCGGGAGATTCTTGATCAACGTAGAAGTCTTACCGGAAGTAAACTTCACGCCAGTACCATTGTACTTCTCGTCAAGTACAGCTTCGTCGCCAAGAACTACATCATTCTTGTCAATTACGATTGCCTTATTCTCAGTATCAAAACCAGCCAGGATAAGCTCTGCACCAACGAGTTCCTCAGAACCATCAATATTTGTCTTGCTGATTGCTACATCCGTCTTATACGGAGTAGGAGTATTTGTTGGTGTAGGTGTCTCCGTCGGAGTAGCTGTAGGTGTAGCTGTAGGTGTATTAGTAGGTGTCGGCAAGAGAGCATCCTTCATCGTAACGATGGCCGGGTTGCCATTGCTTGCCTTAGTTACATACTTAACATCACCGTTCACAACACCATTCTCGATCGTGAAAATGATATCTGTTGTTACATCATAACCAGCCGGAGCTGCATTCTCGGAAAGTGTGTATACTCCATCCGGAAGGCCCTTGAACAATGTCGCAGAAGAACCGGATGTGAATTTTACACCAAATCCTGTATACAATCTGTCAAAGTAAGCATCCTTGCCCAATTCAACAAGATTCTTATCGATCATGATATCAACACCGGTCTTATCCAAACCTTCGAGTGTCATCAAAGCACCTTCAAGTTCCTTGGAACCATCAATGTTTGTCTTGCTGATCGCTACATCTGTCTTATAAGGTGTAGGTGTAGGAGTATTTGTAGGTGTCGGTGTATTAGTCGGCGTAGGTGTATTGGTCGGTGTAGGTGTGTTTGTAGGTGTAGGTGTCGGCAACAAAGCATCCTTCATCGTAACGATTGCCGGGTTGCCGTTGTTTGCCTTAGTTACATATTTAACATCACCACTCACGACACCATTCTCGATTGTGAAAATGATATCTGTTGTTACATCATAACCAGCCGGAGCTGCGTTCTCTTTAAGTGTGTACTTACCATCCGGGAGATTCTTGATCAATGTCGCAGAAGAACCGGATGTAAATCTTACACCATTACCGTTATATGTTTTATCAAGAGATGCGCCCTTACCGAGAACAACATCAGCTTTGTTGATAACGATTGCTTTACCATTTGCATCAACACCGGTAAGTGTCATCAAAGCGCCC
>JAFWDK010000019.1 GCA_017513085.1 Clostridiales bacterium
GACACAGGCTACCGGGAGTCAGTGTTTTTCGAGAAAAACGGTGATCGCACTTACTGCCGAGAGAAAACTGTCAGTGTTTTTATGGAATACTCTGATTTCCACTGACACAGGGCTACCGAGAGTCAGTGTTTTTCGAGAAAAACGGTGATCGCACTTACTGCCGAGAGAAAACTGTCAGTGTTTTTATGGAATGCTCTGATTTCCACTGACACAGGGCTACCGGGAGTCAGTGTTTTTCGATAAAAACAGTGATCGCACTGACTGCAGACGGAAAACTGTCAGTGTTTTTATAGAATACTCTGATTTCCATTGACACAGGGCTACCGGGAGTCAGTGTTTTTCGAGAAAAACAGTGATCGCACTGACTTTCCCCGATTGGACGGCCCAACTTTCACCCGATCGGACATCCCCGAGCCCCCTCGATTTGACGAACCGCCGCCCGTTCCGATAGAATCAGAGCAGACAAAGCCGCGCAGCCGTGCGGCAACCAAAGGAGGTTTTACGATGCCATTTATCGATGCGAAATTATCCGTTTCTCTGAGCGAGAGCGAGAAGGAAGAACTCAAGGACGCGTTCGGCCGTCTCATCACGACGCTAAACAAGAGCGAGGCTTACCTGATGGTGAGCATTGACGACGCCAAGGACCTGTGGCTCGGCGGCCGCAAACTCGAAAAGGGCGCTTACATTTCGGTCAGCCTGTATGGCGCGGCGCCGTCCGACCTCTACACCAAAATGACCGGTCAGATCTGCGATCTTCTGAACGAGAAGCTCGGCATTCCAGGGAACGCAGTGTATGTGACGTACCACCCGGTCGACGACTGGGGCTGGAACGGACGGAATTTCTGAGATCCGTTTTTAGCTTTATCTACAAAAGCCTGCTCTGGAAGTTATCCAAGAGCAGGCTTATTATTCACTTTCAAAAACGCCTGGTATGGTTTGTTACACTGCTACAAACCTTTTTATTTCAGCACTTTCCGCACTTCCGCCTCCGAACCATCAAAATGCTTCTTCACCTGCGCGACGATCCGTGCGAACGACTCCTCCGGCGCATCGGCGTACCGCTTCGTGACGAAATCGTACCCCCACAGGTACTCCGGCAAGGTCATTTTCGCGATTGCCCACCCGAACGTCTCGCCCTGCTTGTTGACCCGCTGCTGGAAATCCTGCGTCACCAGATACGCCTTCATCTGCAGCTTCGCCAGCGTCGCCTCGAACCCGTGCTCCCCGTTCTTGCCGAACCCGGCCTTATTCCTGATATCATTCGTAAAAAGCACTTCCGCGCAGCCGTAATTTCCTAACTCGGATTTCTTCACTTCCCCAAGGTTGTCGAAATCCCCGTCGGAAGGAATAAACAGATCCATGATCATTTTCTCGCGCCGCTCGGCCTTCCCGTCATCAAAACGCGCATCGAAATCGTACCCCTCGCGGCGGTAATTTGCGAAATCCGGGAACCACTTCTTCGATACGAAACCTGCTTTGTTTCCGAAGAATTTGCCATACGCGACTTTCCCCGTCCGGCTCAACACAACTCGCCACTCCCAAGGGTCCACCTCCGGACGTCCACACCACCAGCAGCCAGGATCCGTCATATTCTCCACCGAGAACCCAGGCACCTTATTCGAAAAAAGCGGCAGAAACCCGACTTTGTCGATCACCTTCAGAAGCTCGTCCGCACTGTGAATGCATCCCTCCGCATCCCATTCCATTCCTTCCATGATCCACTCACCGTTTATAACTTCCATCGCCACTCACCTTTCTGCCAGATCTTCGACCCTGCATCCCAGGGCTTTACTCATATTATATACCGTAATCAACTGCGCACAGTTTATTTCTCTCTGGCGTTGCGCAAAAACCGGATCCGTCGAATCGAAGCATGATGTCTCTTCGTTTGAAATCGCCGTTCCTTACGCAGGACCTTGTAGTACAATAAAGCTATAAACGGTAAACTTTTTTGCAAAACTACAAGCCGTCACTAAAACACCAAGGAGCACCCCATGGCAGAAAACAAACGCGCAAAGAAAACCCTCGGCATCGTGATCGACGCATTAATGTATATCCTGCTTCTGGCGCAGATGCTCTATGTCTTCGCCGGCAATACGATCCACGAAATCCTCGGTATTACTATGTTCATATGCGTAATCGCGCATCTTCTGATGAAGCGGAAATGGTTCGCCACGGTTTTCAAAAAGGGCCGAAAAGTCTCCCGTGCGCGTAGATTTTCGGATATTATTTCGTTGATCCTTCTCGCCTTGATCATCACCCTCGCCGTCAGCAGCATGGGCGTGTCGCGCTTCATCTTCCCTTGGTTTAAGTATGTCAGCAGTCCTACTCTACACAAATACCTTGCCACAGCCGTACTCACGGTCTCTGTTGTACACGGCGGCATGCATGGTTATTTCCGTGCTAAGTCCAAGCGAAAAGCACTTATCCTGATTGTTCTTGGTGCTGTGGCCGCGGCCGCTATCGGTCTCGCGCTTGTGCCTTATCTGAACCGTCATTTCAAGACTGTCTCGATTACTTATGCCGATAAGATCGCCGGCCGCCAAGTCGAGTGGACCGGTGGAAAGACCCTGACTGTCTATTTCACGCGTCTCGGCAACACGGATTTTGATGCGGACGTTGATGCCGTTTCCGGCGCCTCGCTACTACTGGCCGACGGCGAATTGATGGGCAGTAATCAGCTCCTCGCCGACATGATCACCGATGCTATCGGTGGCGACCAGGCCGCAATCACGCTGACAGGCGAAAAGTACCCGTCGAGCTACGCTTCGACCACCTCTGTCGCACGTCGAGAGCTTTCAGCCGGAGCACGTCCATCTATCGTTCCGATCGACACTTCGAGTTACGACAGCATCATCCTTGTTTTCCCGCTTTGGTGGGGCACCATCCCCATGCCTGTCGCCACTTTTCTCGAGCAAAGCAACCTTGCCGGCAAAACGATCTACGTCATCGCCACCCAAGGCAGTTCCGGCTACGGCAGCAGCATCTCCGACATAGAGAAAGCCGCCCCCGACTCCGAGATCATCAAAGTCACCAGTATCTACTGCGACGATATTCCTGATGCACGGGAAAAGATTGCCGATCTGCTGGAAGAAAAAATGAAGCGCTGATTCTCATAAAAATATAAAAACGACCAAGTACAAAGGACCAAAGAAACCATGAGCAATAACAAACTTGCCATCATCATCCCCGGCATGGGCTACACCAAAGACCGCCCTCTTCTTTACTACGCCGGGAAACTCCTCAGCGCCGCAGGCTACGAACTTCTGCACATCGAATTTTCCAACCTCCCGAAGAAGATTCGGGGCAACCGCGAACTGATCCTCCAGGCCGCCGTCCAGTGCTACGATCAGGCCAGTGCCCAGCTCGATTCCATCGACTTCACGTCCTGCACCGACCTTCTCTTCGTCGGCAAAAGCATCGGCACCATTGTCGCCGCAAGATACATTGCAGAACACGATCTCAACGCAAAACAGATCTGGTACACACCTCTTCAGGAAACATTAGACACTGCCTTCTCTGCCACACCCAGACCTGACCCGGAAAGCATCCTCGCCTTCATTGGCACCGCTGACCCTTGGTCCGACATTCCGAAACTCTTACACACCGCATCCGAACACCACCTCAACATCCACGTCTACGACGACTGCAACCACTCCCTGGAAACAACCGATGTGGACAAGAATATAGAAATCCTCCTCGAAGTGATGGGAATCACGAAGGAAAACATCGAACTAATTTAACAAGATCCGGACCAGAATCTCTAGTCCGGATCTCTTGTCAGTGGCAAGAAAAACCATTCAAATTATTTTAAAGGAGTTACATAATGCCATTACTCCATGCGTCAAATACATCTTCATCATATCCACATGCTTGTAAAAAGCCATCCAATCGACTATTCATGAAACTTCTAAAGCACACCATCAATTCAACTAAACCAGTCGACTGCCTTTATGACGATTACACTTCCAGCACAATGTTTGAAGGTTCTTTTCTTCGGTAAATCCACCTTTTGCAACCGGAATAATATGATCTATCTCAAGCAAAAGGTTGGGTTCTGCATGTGTTGAATTACCGCAATACTTGCATGTATAGTCATCTCTTTCCTTAATCATCTGGCGCAGTTTACTTGTCATCAACGAGCGCTGCTCTTTTGCAAAAGCAGAAAAGGTAAGTTTACTCTCAAGTATTTTAATTAGTTCCACTATTGTTTCTTCCGTCATAGGTACAGTAAATGATCGTTGTGCCATACCTCCGCCGGAAGTATAAGAAAACTTATAAGCGACAGTTAATACACTCTCACTGACATTAGCAAATCCCAATCGAGAATAGAATCCATCTTCATCATTTTCCATAATAAAGGACGGAACCCCTACAATATACTGCTGATAGTCTTTCTTATAGTTTTCAATAATCTGTTTAGCTTCTTTCAATGTTTCCAACTCTTCTACAAGCAATTGCAACTTTTGTATCTGTTCTGGGAACATAGATTTATTGGGATAGAAATACTTCACAATATAGTCAAGTGGATTGTTTTCCGCACTTGCAAAAACAGCCGCTGACACTTCTGCTGTAAAGGGTGTAATACTTTTCTTATACGGACGGATATAGTTGTACTCATCCTCTACAACTGTTTCATCTCTTGTGACTCTAACCCCGAAAAGGTTCTGAATAGATTTTGCCTTTTCGTCTATATACTCATTAAACTCTCTCTGTGTAGACATTAAGCTATCACACGTTGATTTTATCTGCATGAACTCAGGAGAATTATAATAGTCAGTTATTTGTTTATTCCGCTTTATGATCTCATCAACTTCATGCTCATTATTCGAAAGGAATTTATCTATAACGTCCCATTCTTCGCTTTTAATCGTCTTTATCTTTTTGATACTATTTACAGTTCTATCGAACAAAGCCGCTATCAAAGCGTCTAATTTTTCGCTATCGCCATGAATAACAAGCTTATCTTTAATATCATTAGCCGTATCAATTACGCGATTCACTCTGTCATAGTATTTGTGTTGCTTTTTCTCAAGCAAGTTCTTTTCTTGCTCCTTAATATATTTATTGTATTCAGTTTTGCTCATCAGTAGTGCGGGATTGTTTCGTAATTCATTAATCCGATTAGGTGTAATTGTAAGTATTCCAGTATTGGTTTTCCTTCCAGCCGGAGATGTATAATTCACCACCACAGAATAGTTTTGAGTATAAGTAAGGTTACTCCTAATCTTCTGTTCAATTCGCGAGTATCTAAACCGATTTGTAAATGTATTACTAACAAGAAAATCATTTAGAAGCTTCGCGTATGCACTTTTTTGGTTTAGTATCGCTGCGGCTTCTCCCAATTTTTGCCGGTTTTCAGTGAAATACTTAATATCTGTATAATTACTTACCGCCTGGCTACTCTTCACATTGACTAATGCATCAAAAGCATTATACATCCATCCCGATAAACCCAGTGATTGCAATATCTCAGCTTCCAAATCCTTTTCTTTCTTATTCATTATTGCTGGAATAATAGCAACAAACAACACTACAAGGAATATGATCCCAATTCCAATAATTACATAGATGGATTTATCTTCATTTTGCTTATAGGCCAAGCCAACACTAAATACATTCAATAAACAATGTATGTACATAACCCCACTCCTTCATATTCCTATTGTTCCAAACACATCTAGCAGACATAACATATACTCAGGATGACAATTCTCACAGTGGAAACCTCTAATAGATACGAGTCGTTTCAAGCCCACACGCTATCAGATGTCATATCATAAGTACTAATTGAATTTTAAATAATTAAGATTTCGTATTCGCAAATCGTATGTTAACAAATAATAAATGCGGCTGTCATTCTTTCCCAAAACGAGAAACCACAAGCAGATTTATAGCGTATCGTACTTATCCGCATTCCCTTTTGCCTTCTCTACCGGGTACTTTGCTTCGTTCAGGTCCATTTTCATATTGACGATCTCGTCTTCGTCGAGGCCAAGCTTGTCGAGGAGATCGCGGCAATAGACCAAAACGTCAGCCAGTTCTTCCTTCACATGTTGCAAGTTATAGTTTTCTTCGTCCCACTGAAAGCACTCGAGAAGCTCGTCCGCAATATGGATGCAGTCCTCCGCATTCCAGTCCGTTCCTTTCATGATTCACTCATCGTTAAGAACTTTCATCGCCGCTCATCTCTCTACCAGATCCTCGACCCTGCACCCCAGTGCTTTACTAAGGTTATAAACCGTAATCAGCTGCGCACTGTTTATATCTCTTTGGCGTTGCTCAAAAAGCTGGATCTGCCGAATCGAAACATTGGCCAGAATTGCCAGTTCCGACTGAGACAAGGAGAGATTTTTCCGCATCGCCGCCAGACGCGTCTCTGGAAAACGCAACTTTATATTTTTCTCCAGCTTGCGCACCGACCGCATGATATCCGCCTCATGATAAAGATCGTACATCTTGCGAAGCTCTGACGCCCGTGTCGCCCGAAGAATCCTGGTGAATGACTCATCACTGTACCACTGAAAGTACGCCGCCACATATCCGCACCAATATTCCGGCGACTTGTCCGGATACTCGAAATAGTCAGGCATCAAAGGCACATCGTCCTGCTTCTTCAAAACCTTCACGACCAGTTCAAATCCATTGATTCCCGCAATGTAGGCAGGATTCCCGGAAGCAAACTGTTTTGATACATCCGACTGCACAAAACAATCCGCGAACTCATCAATATCCATGCCAAGTGCCTCTACCGCATATTCAAAAGCACTTCCCAATATCCGTGTCGAACTGTCCAAATACATCTCTTCATATGCGCGCAACATCATATCACCTCAAATCTGCAACCTCTCATCTCCTGAAATGATCCCTTGACGCATGATATCCAACATAAAAACATCATTTATAGAATCCTTCTCACCCTTAGATAAACGGTACTGACGTCGGGCCTCGGAATCACGAGACTTCTTTCGACTGAAATACTTCTCAGCATCCGCAGGGACCGACTCAACAAAGTGTATCTGCCTGAATGCTTTTTCACTTTTCAGAACGATCTGTTCTCCTAACTTGCCCAGCCGCATAGCCTGTGACAGTTTTCTCAAAGAAATGGCATTAGAAACAAAATCTTGAGCAAAGGTAAAATACGAATCATCCGCCCTGTATCCGACGATCACATCGAATTGATCGACATCCACGTAAAAATGTTCTTGCAAGTAGTTCTTCGCCTCTTCCGATATAGTGTTTTTCTGCCAATATGAGCGAAATCTCGTCAGAACGGCTAGCCAATTCAGGATATTGAAATCTTCCGAATTCAAGTTCAAAACAGAAAGACCTCTCATGTTCAACTCGTATACATTTTGCTTACATCATATCGCTCCAGCGATACAAAATCAATCTGTAACGAAATCTCTCCTTGCCTGTTTAACAACCAGTAGGAGGTGGATATCATGAAAAACGAAAAGCCCGTTATCTTATACTTCGGAATCGTCCTTCTCGCCGCAGTCGTTCTTTCGTGCGGCCTCACCTTTATCACGTTCCCATACCACAAAGAAACCACCTCGTACGAAGAGAAACGAGCAAGAGAAGAAGCCGCCATCAATAAAGTCGAATCCGCCGTTGTACGAGGACTCCAAAACATGGACGCAAAGGAAATCAGAGAGTGCTTTTCGAGCAAAGTACAGAGCACATGCAACGACCTGGATCAGGGTATCGAATATCTTCTGAGGAACTTTGGCAACGCCGAAATCAAAATCATCGACGACAGTTACGGCACGTTCAGCGGCAACTCCGTCGTGATCCTCGATGTCACATGCAGCCTCCGCATCAAAGACGACACCTACAATCTGGCCTGGATACAATACTATGAGAGCGCGAAAGATCCTGATCTGCTCGGCGTGTATTCCATGTCGATCTCCTTTGGCTATAGCAAAGCAACTCCGATTGAAATCGCCGGCATCTACACCCCACGCCGCGATGATGTCACAGGAGTTCTCCTCGCAATTCGGGACATCTCCCAGAAGCGCGGCACCGTCCCCACGGAAGATTCCGTCTACGTCGAAAGCACTTGGGCGTATATTTTTGATCCGGATTTTCTTGACTCGCTTAATGAGAAGGAAAAGCGCGACATGTTCGGATTTTTCATCAACCAAACAATTGATTACCACAACCAGATCCGCCTCACAACGACCCCCGACGGCTCAATCGTGCAAGTCGAATTTAACGACATGAACCTTCACGGCACACTCAGCCTGCGCATCAACAACGAAAACCTGATCAATGCAGTCAACTTCAAGCCGAGCGTTGAAGTCTGACATTATGGTTCACGTATTGATATCATCTATTTTTTATGTAAACTTTCTGCAAATACACCAATAGTGCAATTATCCCTTCTTCTTCACTCCCATCAAAGCCGCCAGCACCCGGCTTCGTACAACAAGCTCGGCGGCGGCTAGTGACAGGATGTAGGATAGGACTACAGGCGCGAGGAACAAGAGAATGGTCTGGCCATGAAGTGGTTCGGAAAGAAAGTACTGGGTGAGCACCACAAACAGATAGTGGAGGCTGAATATGGCGAAGGATCGTGAAGAGAAATATCCGGTGATCTTGTTCTGAAAATCGAACTTTGCTTTTCCAAAGCCAAGAAGTCCGAGAATCGTGAACCATTCTGCCAGGAACTTCATGCAGGTATTGGCGAAAGCAAGATCTTTTCCTGACCAGATAAACAGATATACATTCAGGACGCCACACAATACTCCGACGCCTAAGATCCATGCGCAATGTTTCCGGAGTTTCTCCACCACCTCTTCCCTTGAGAACACATAGTAACCCAGAAGAAAAAGATAGGTATATTCCATAAGGCTTTTGCCACCTATAGACAACACCTCACTCAATAACGGAAGTGGGATCCCCATGCAAAGAACAGCCCACAAAGGCAGGGACTTCAGCGATTTACGCATAGACACATCTTTTTCGGAAGAAAGTTTCCGGATCACAAGGATCACGCCGAGTGATACAAGCGAGATCACGAAAAGATATAGGAGGAACCAGAACTGCCCGAAGGAGAAGCCGCCGTCGGCACCGGTAAGGTCAGTAAACTTCGTGAAAAAAACAGCATAGTGAGCGAAGAAACTTTTATCATAATACTGGTGATAACAATCGGCCAGATACGTCAGAACCGGCATAAACACCAGCGTCCCGAAACATAGCGGAACCAGGAGACGCTTCACACGCTCGGAAAGATACTGTCGGGGAGTTCTTCTAGACAAAGCGAAGCGCGTACTCATCCCTGCTATAAAGAAGAGCAGCGGCATGAGGAATGCACTGAAAAACACGATAAAGCTGCTATATACCCGGTTTCCTTCGAAGAAGATGTAGTTGGGCTCGCTCCACGTGTTCCACGCCATGGCCACATGATACGGAATCAGTATCAGTATCGCTGCCCATCTGAGATTATCAATGTAATACTTGCGCATCTGCTGTTCTCCCTACTCGGTCTTTTGCACATTTTAACCCGAACGATATTAAGAAGACCTTAAGTAGCAAGCGCAAGGTGAAATACGTAGTCGTTTTCTCACATTCCCGGACCCGGATAATAGGTTGTCGGAGCCGGATTCTTGGGTTCCGTTTTACTTGTCAGAGCAACTATGACCCAGAGGATCGCGGTAACGATCGTCATTAACAAAGGCAAGATCGTAGCTTCGACCAGAGGAGTAAAATCACCGAGCAGCTGATCCAGGTTCCAGGCACTCAAAAAGCAGAGAAGCACGCCCATGAAAGCCAGGCCGTTCGTCACGCCTTCCCAGATAATATAACTCTTTCTCTTCTTCTTTTTCACAAAAGCAACGATACAGAAGATCATAAGCAGAAGTGCAAGCAGGCTTCCGACAACAGAAAAGAACATGATACCGAATTCTCTTCCTGCTACATCACGATCCAATCTTCTATCGCTGTAGAAAAAAAGCGAGATCGCGCTACCGACAAAACCTATTCCCAACGGTACCGTCTGCAGAGTAAACAACGCTAAACTGGTAAGAATATGAAGGATCAGATTCGTAACTTTCATATGGACACCTCTTAAATAATTCGATAATAGCATCAGGCCATTTCAAAGTAAATAGCGGCAGTGCTTTTCAAGCCTACACGTAATCACTGAACACTTGGTTTGCCAGATCAAATCCTTTTTCTGTCAGTCGGTATCCGCCTTCGGTCTTCTCCACCAGACCGGATTGGATTTCTTTTTCTAATTCTTCTCCAAAAGCACTCTCCACGCTGCATCCGAACCGCTTCTCGAACACCTGCCCCTCCACGCCTTTTCCGGTCCGGAACGCGAGCATCATGAACTCTTTCTTCTTCTCTTCCGATGTGAGTTTCTCTTCGACTTCGTAGATGTCATCTTTCACGACTTCACCTTTCACCCCGTCCGCGACAAACGAACCGATATACTCTTCGATCGTTTCGGCTTTGTGCGTGCCTCGCTCATCGTCGAGATAATAATGCGCGCCCAAGCCAAAAGCATAATAATTCTCCGCCCGCCAGTACATCATATTATGCCGGCTTTCAAAACCAGACTTAGCCATATTACTGATCTCATAATGTGAATACCCCTGCGTCCGCAGAGTGTTCACCACCAGGTGGTACAGTTCCCTGTCCTCTTCCTGGGACACGTACTTTTCGATATCCCCGTCATAACGTGCATACATCGGCGTGCCCTCTTCGAGGATCAGGGAATATAACGAAACATGCGGGATCTCCTGCTGAAGAAAAAAGGAAAGCGTCGACTCCACCGCCGCGCGGCTCTGACCCGGGATCCCGAGCATCATGTCACAACTGATATTCTGAAACCCCGTTCCTTTCGCATCAAACACCGCCTGCCGAGCCGTCGCGGCGTCATGGATCCGTCCTAAAGCAGTAAGTACAGAATCATCGAGGCTTTGGATCCCGATCGAAAGCCGGTTCACTCCGGCCTCACGGAATCCTCGAAGCTTCTCTTCATCGATCGTTCCGGGATTCGCTTCCAGCGTGATCTCGCAGTCCTCAGAAAGAGTAAACACCTTACGTAGCGCCCCAAGGATCTTTTCCACCTGCAAAGGAGAAAGAAGCGATGGCGTGCCACCGCCGAAATAAACCGAAGTCAGCTCCGACTTGTTCTCTCCCCAAAATTTCTCTGATAGTCCGATCTCCCGGCAGAGTGCCTCCACGTACTCAGGTATCTGATCTACGCACGACGGAAAAGAAAGAAAGTCGCAATAGGCACACTTTCTCACACAAAAAGGGATATGAATATACGCCGCATGAGCATCGGTATGCGCCAACGCGCGATACTGATGCGTCTCACCACCGTCACGGGTCTGCTTCTTCGCGCAGCCCTGAGGCGCCGCGTCATCACTGTTTCTGCCATCACGCGCTTCCATACCCGGCCTCACGCTTTCATTGCGTCTTTGATCGCCGCGGTAAATGCAACTTGAAAGTTTTTAAAGCTCGGCGAAACATTATTCCCCGGAAGCATATACTTAGAGATCTTCTCTGCCCAGGTCGACTTATACTGTCCGATAGCAGGATAACCGATCCGCTTGATCTTCTCCGACTTTTCATGGAGAAGTACATCACAGAGAACTTCCCAAGTCCCGCAGACACTATCCTGCTCGTACTCACGCAGTCTTACCATATCCGCATCCGGATAAGCCAGTAATATCGCATTCTGATCCGCCAGCATCCAGCTCTCCATCTCTTCCACGGAAATACCGATAACGGTTCGAAGCCCCGGCGCATACTTTTTGCAGGTATTACGGAGCCGGGTCCTGATCTCTTCCGGATCATGGTCATCCGAATCCATACACACGATCACGATCGTAGATGTTCCCGCATAGACTTTATCGTACGCACGAAGTTTCGAAGGAAGCAGCTCCAGAAGGCCCGCAGCAAAAGGCTCCGGCTTTGCGTCCGGATCGTTCGGCCAGTATCCGCAACCACGATGAGGACGAAGAAAACAAGAATACTCCGTCTTGTTTTCTCTAAGGATACACTCGGTCAGGCGCTTGATCACCATGCCGCCGGATCTGTCCTCACTCAGTATTTCGATTCGCATTCTCTGTCCTTCCTTTAGTCGTCAAAATGTCCGGCGTACCAGATCGCGCCCATGCCTACACCCTGATGGTACATCTCGTTTACGATCGGCATGGACCCTGCGCACTTGATATCGATCTTGTCCGCCTCGGAACCCATAGCACGCGAGAATACCCATATCTCGCCCGGAGACATATTCTCCAGGATATACGGATTATGCGTCGTGAAGATGATCTGGCACTGCGGATTGGAAAGCGAGAAAGATCGCATCTCACGAGCCAGCGCATCCACCATATCGTGATACAGACCCTCGTCCGGAGACTCCATAAGCAGCAAAGGTTTCGGATTCGGATCCGAAAGCAGAAGCAGGAACGTCCCGAGGATATCCGGCTTTTTAAAGAAACTGATCACATCCGTCTCATCTTTACCGGAAAGTCCCGGGATCACTTCGATGCACTTGGCGATCAACTCTTTGTATCTTCCCGGGAATTCTTTCTTCATATAAAGAAGAACATTTCTGGCATTGGAACCTTCACAGTTCAGATGCTTATGTCCGCCCGGAGTCACATCTTCCGGGATCTGCGTAATATGATCTTTCTTAAACTCGACGAAGAACCATCCCATGATCTCCCGATAGGTACGGTTCACGAAATAGTACTGCTTTACCGCTCCAAAAGCATGCAGCGCGGAGGTCTGGGAGTCATTCATCTCCGCTTCCATTTTCTGTCCGTCATGACGGATAAAACCGGCTCCGCTCGAAAAAGAAAGGATCTCTTCCGGCTCTTCCATATTCTTTGTCCAAAGACGCAGGATCTCTTTCTCAAAATGCGGCTTGCCATGCACGTTGCAAGCTAAAACAAGCTTATATTCACAATACACTTTCTCTTGCGTTTTCGGATGAGTAAAAAGAAAGCACATCGTCGCGGTCACCGGTTTTTCCGGGTCCAAAGCAAGGTTCAAAAAACCGCTTCTTCCCGACTCCGTCGAAGCCACGACAGGCCCCTTGATAACAGTGGATTGAACGAAGGAAAGAAAAGAGAAAAACATCGTCTTTCCGGAATGGTTTCGTCCGATCAAAGCCTCCATCCCGTTCAATGGATGCGCCGTTTCCACACCGGCCTCAAAAGCAAGAGATGACTGCGAAGGCGCATTGCGGATATCCTCCAAAAGCGCGCCGATACAGTCATCTTGAAATAGTCCAAAGTTTTCGATCCTGACTCCTAGTAACATGTGATCCACATCCTCGACTTTCGAAACTCTCCTGTCTCGTGAACCCCATCCGCCAGACAGGACTTGATATGTATTACTTCAGTTCCTTGAGATCTTTCTGGATACGAACGAGCATATCTGTCAGCTCATTCTCCACTTCCTTCAGTCTCTTTCTGGCATAGTCGAGAGATCTTGCATAGATCTGCTCCGACTGCTGGTTGGCATCCGCCAGGATCTGATCGCCCTGCTCTTTAGCAAGAAGCGTGATCTGGTGCTCATCCACCATGATCGCCTGTCTCTGCTCCGACTCACGAAGGATACTCTCCGCCTTCTGACGAGCGCTGGCAACGACTTGACGGTTCTGTTCCACGATCCACTTTGCCTGCTTCACTTCCGACGGGAAGCTTGCACGGATCTGCTTGATCCAGTACAGCGCATCGGCCCGGTCGACCAGGCAGTTATCTGAAAACGGCACACTCTTGGCCTGTTCGATCGTAGCCTGAAGCTGATCGAGCAATTCGTATAGATCCTTATCTGTTGTTCTTACATTTCCATTTGCATCCGGCATAGGAAAACCTCCCTTATGATTTCTCCGCTTGCTTTTCAAGCATTTTCTTATGAACCATATCTTCTACGGCCGGTACTACCATTCTGGAGATATCGCCGCCATAATATGCAACTTCCTTAATGATCGAGGAGCTGGTAAAAGCAAGATCCGCCCGGCAAGGCAGGAAGATCACTTGATAGTTGGGAAACATCAGGGTATTCGCGGCATTCATTTCCGCCTCATACCGGAAATCCGACTCGCTTCGAAGACCACGCACGACCGCGGAAGCATCCAGCTCACGGTACAGGTCAACAAGCAACGACTCTCTGGAGATCACTTCGATATTCGGCACGTCTTTCAGGCAAATCTCTGCCATATGGACGCGCTCTTCCACCGTAAACAACGAAGTCTTCGCACGGTTCTCCATGATCGCCACCACCAGCTTATCGCAAAGCTGTGCGGAACGTCTCGCTATGTCCATATGTCCCAAGGAAAACGGGTCAAAGCTTCCCGGAAAGATAAACGTCTTCACCTATGATCTCCTTCTTTACGCATAATTTCTTATTCTACGAAGAATGTTATCAAAGTTGAGCCGTACTTACAACACTTTAAACATGTCATGTTGGTTACATTCTCGTTTATCAATGTATTTGCATCCGACTCCACTATGAAAACCCCGTCGTCTCTAAGCATTTTATACTTTTCGATTAGTTCGGAAACCGTCTCTGCATACTTCGCCGCCATGGCATACGGAGGGTCCATAAAGATGATATCGAACTTTTCCCCTTCCTTGCCCAAAAGCCTGACAGCTTCGGCAAAAGGCATCTTCAGCGTCCTCGCCGCATCGGTAAGTTTCGTCTTTTCGAGGTTCTTCTTAATGACCTGCATACTCTTGCCGGCCTGGTCGATCAACACGGCCGATTCCGCGCCACGGCTCAACGCTTCGATCGCCATCTGCCCGGTCCCCGAAAATACGTCGAGAAAAGCACTTCCCGGGAGTCTTCCCTGGATACTGGAAAACAGGGCTTCCTTGACCTTATCCGTTGTCGGACGGGTACTGTCGCCCTTCGGCGCCTCCAGGATCATCCCTCTGCATTTTCCTGCTACCACACGTGGCATCTTTTACTTTCCCCTTTCGATCTCCGTCATTTTCTCAAAGGCTCGGCTTCTGCCATTCCTCACCGAAATGATTCCGGAACGCTTCCATCATGATCCGTCCTTCCGTGCCGGCAAGATCCGGATCCTGTTCAAACATCTTCTTGATCGCTTCTTCGATCACCTTCAGACAATCCGCATCGCGGTATAGATTTGCCATCTTAAGCTGCGGAATACCATGCTGTTTCGTACCGAAGAAATCGCCTGTCCCGCGAAGAAGCATGTCTTTCTCCGCCAGTTTGAAACCGTCCGTCGTCTCACACATCATGTCGATGCGTTCTTTGGCCACGCCCTCATACTTATCTGTCTCCAGGATGCAGGCCGACGGCAGATTGCCGCGTCCGATACGTCCGCGCAGCTGATGTAGCGTGGAAAGGCCGAATCTCTCGGTATTTCTGATGATCATGAGTGTCGCGTTCGGATTATCCACACCGACCTCGATCACCGTCGTCGAGACAAGCACGTCGATCTCCCGGTCACAGAATTTCTTCATGACCTCATCTTTTTCTTTCGGCTTCATCTTACCATGCAGAAGGCCCACTCGCATATCCGCAAGCGCCCCGGAAGAAAGATCTTCGTAGTATTTCACCGCCGACTCAAGGTCTTCCTTCATCTGTTTTGCCAGCGATCCCTCTTCATCCTCGTAGGCACTCTCGTCCAGTTCATCGATCATCGGGCACACGATATATGCCTGATGTCCTTTCTCCACCTGCTGACGGATCGTCGCGATCACCCGCCCGTCCTCTTCCGGCCCCGTCCGGAAAGTCTTGATCGGAATACGTCCTTTCGGCATAGAATGGATAACTGATACATCCATATCTCCGAAAAGCACTAGTCCGAGGGTTCTCGGGATCGGCGTGGCGCTCATGACAAGCGTATGGATACCATGATCGCTCCGTTCTTCCTGCGCCGCTCTCTGCTTGACACCAAAACGATGCTGCTCGTCTGTAACCATCAAGGCCAGCCTGGAAAACTCGTTCTTCTCGGAAAGCACGGCATGCGTACCGACCAGGATCTTTGTCTGTCCGGACAGGAGTCGTTTTCTGATCTCGTTCTTTTCTTTTGCCGGGGTGCTTCCCAGGATCAGGTCGATCCCGATATCCTCCCGTTCTCCCAGGAACTTCTTAAATGTCGCATAATGCTGAGCCGCCAGGACTGCCGTCGGCGCCATAAATACCGACTGCGAACCTGCGATGGCGCAGGCCACCATAGACAGGAAAGCAACTACAGTCTTACCGGAACCGACATCACCTTGTACAAGCCGGTTCATCGGGTACGGCCGCGCAATATCCTGAAGGATCTCCTTCGTCACATTACCCTGATCCTCTGTCAGCGTAAAAGGAAGTGCTTTTACAATATCGGTAAACGCCGCCATACCTTCCGCATTCGTCGTGATCGGCACAGACGCACGAAGATCCTTCTGCTCTTTTTTATAGACGCTCAGCGCCGCCCGCAGCAGGAAAAGCTCTTCAAACACGAGATATTTTCTGGCGATCTCCAGTTCTTCCATCGAATTCGGCCGATGGATCTTCTCGTAGGCATAGGTGATCGCGCAAAGCTTCTGTTCTTTTCTGAAAAACGAAGGAAGCACTTCGGAAAGAAGCGGCAGGACGCGGTCGAGCGCCACGCCGATGATTGCGCGGATATGGCCTTGCTTCAGTCCGGACGTCAAAGGATAGACGGGAAGGATCGGCGAAAGGTCGCCATCCCCTTTCTGTCTCTGGTCGAAAATCGGGTTGACCACCTGGAAATGAAAGCCGTCGCGCGCGATCTTGCCATGGAAGAAGTACTCTTCCCCTGCCACGATCTTGTTTTCGAGGTACGGCTGATTAAACCACACGGCCCGGATCGTGCCGGTACCATCGGACAAACTGGCAAAGATCGTCGTTCTGCCCCGGAACCGTGAAACTCTGGGAGGATTCACCACTGTCGCGATAAAAGAGTGCTCCGCTCCGTCCGTCAACTGATTCAACGGTACACATTCCGACCAGTCTTCGTATCTTCTCGGGAAAAAAGTCAGAAGATCGTACACGCGGCAGATCCCTAATTTTTCCAACTGCTTGGCTCTCTTCTCACCGACCTTCGGGAGAAACTGCACAGGTGTATAAAGATCCACGTTAGCCATATCACACCTTCTTGCTGCTATGACCGGATCTCTTGACGGCCTCGCCCTTTGACTTAGAAGCTACGCCCTTTTTCGGGCAAACATCCGACAGCAGGCACGCGTCACACTTCGGCGCACGCGCAGTACAGACGGCCCGACCGTGATCGACCATCCGATGCCCGAAAGGCGCCCATTCCTCTTCCGGAAGGATCTTCATCAGTTCTTTTTCGATCGTGGCCGGATTCTTCCCGGAGCTTAAGCCCAGCCGGCCGGAAACTCTCATGCAGTGCGTGTCCACAACAATGGCCGGGATCCCGAAAAGCTCTGATACCAAAAGGTTGGCAACTTTTCTGCCCACTCCGGGGAACTTTTCCAATTCCTGCGCATCCTTCGGCAGCTCGCCATGAAACTGCTCTTTCAAAAGCACAGCGCTCTCATACAGATAAGAAGACTTGACCTTCCAAAAACCGCACGGTTTGATGATCTCTCCGATCTTTTCCTGCCCCGCGGAAAGGAAATCCTCATAGGTCGGATATTCTGCAAAAAGCACTTCACTTACCTGATTGACGCGTACATCCGTGCATTGTGCAGACAGTACGGCGCGGCACAAAAGATGAAACGGATCTTCATCGATATCCAGTGTGCATTCGGTTTCAGGGTAAAGCTGATGAAGTCTTTTCAGAATTTCGGTTGTCGTACGGGATGTTTTCATTTTCCCTCCTTAAACCGATAATCCTTTAAAGTATAGATAAATTTCGCGCCACCGAGTTCGGTTCCGTTTTCCGCCCAGATCTTCTCGCCATGGGCCATAATGATCTCACGGCAGATATAAAGGCCCAGACCAAAACCGCTCTCCGTACGGGAAGGATCGACTTTATAGAAGCTTTCGAAAACACGTTCCAGTTTATCTTCGGGAATTCCGCTACCGGAATCTTCCAGAGAAACATAGACTTTTCCGTCTTCTTCCGAAACCTTGGTGCTGATCATGATCTCTCCGTCTACCGGAGTAAACTTCACGGCATTGGTCAGAAGATTATAGAATACACGGTACAGAGCCTGTGATTCACCATATACCACCATCTCTTCGTCCGTGTTATGGCCAAGGTCGACTGTGACGCTGATATTCTTATCCGCCAGAAGATTCTCGATATTTCTCACCGCATCACGGATCATATCGTTAATGTCGAATTCTTCCATATTCTCCGGATCGACCTGACTTAACGAAGACGCCTCCGTCATCGAAGTGATCAGGCGCTGGATACGGTTCACTTCCGTCTGGATAATGTCCATATACTTCGGATAACTCTCCGGCGGGATCGTTCCGTCAGAGATGGCCGTCAGGAAGCCCTTGATAGAGGTCAAAGGTGTACGAAGATCATGCGCGATACTGGAAATAAACAGTTTTCTGTCCGCCTCCTGGCGTTCCAGCCTTTCGATCATGCCGTTGACCGTCGAAACCATGTTGGTGATCTCGTCCGTCAGCATGTATTTGAGCGTCGATTGTTTGCGCAGTTCCGGAATATCCACTCGTGCAGAAAGATCGCCCTTGGTAACCTGATTCGCCGTATCGGACAAAGCACGCAAAGGTCTGATCAACGAACGGGCCATCAACGAGAAGAACAGAAGCGCCATGGAAAAGGAAACCAGGATCGGAAGCGCAAGACCATTGGACAAACGCCAGAATACTTCTTCTTCTACATTAATGGTGGACAAAAGAAGAATATAGAGATTCGGTACACTGGTCTTCTGGATGACCATAACGGAAACACTCTGGGAATTGGTGAATATACCGTTGTTCGACTCCATGCTGATGCTACGGCCCATATTCCGCATCAAGGTATCCATAATACCCGTGCTCAGATAAACGAAGTCATTCACTTTATGAAGATCGCCACGCACAAAATCGGGAACGGAAGTCGAATAGACGATCTTTCCATCCCCGCCACAGCACCATACCGAACAGTCTTCCGTACGTGCAACCGTATTGATAAAAGCCTGGACCGCAGAATCTGTCACGCTCGGATCTTCCGCCATCGTACCGTATGTCAGAGCAATCGACTCTGCCTGTACCGCAAGCTTCTGTTTTCTTTCTTCGATCAGAGAACTAGTTGAATTTCTGTAAAATACAAGAACCAGGACAAAAAACACCAGAATTGTGCCTACTGCCAGAGAAAGCGTAGTACGAAAAAGCACGGACTGTGATTTTTTGTTTGACTCCTTCATGCGTCATCACCTGCAAGTGTGATCACGCATTGGAAGTGGTCTCAAATTTATAGCCAACGCCCCAAACTGTCCGGATCTCCCAGTTCACTTTTACATTAGGTCTCTCGAGTTTTTCACGGATACGCTTGATGTGTACGTCTACAGTACGGGACTCTCCGTAGAAATCATATCCCCAGACATTCTCGAGAAGCTGTTCACGGGTAAATACACGGTTCGGATGAGAAGCCAGGAAGAACAGGAGTTCCAATTCCTTCGGCGGGATATCGATCTCCTTGCCATCCACGGTCACCACATATCTGGCCATATCTACCGTAAATCCTTCATAGGAGATCACTTCATTCTTCTCATTGTTATCCGAAGCGGAAGAAGGAGCAGACTCTTTCTTCTCCGTACGACGGAGCACAGCCTTTACACGGGCCAGGAGTTCCTTAGGTTCGAAGGGTTTCTGCACATAATCGTCTGCGCCCAGTTCCAGGCCGACAACTTTATCCAGGGTATCTGTACGAGCTGTAAGCATGATGATCGGCACATCTGATGTTTTACGGATCTCACGGCAGATATCATAGCCGTCCTTTCCGGGAAGCATCAAGTCCAAAACAACCAGATCAGGCTGGGAAGTCTGGAATGTCTCCACTGCCTTATCACCCGTCAGGCAGGAGATCACGGCAAAGCCGTCTTTGTCAAAGTAGATGCGCAAGACTTCTACAATATTCGGATCATCATCGACAACAAGTACTTTCTTCATATTCAGGTCCCCTTCTTCTCAGTGTTCTTTGCCATTTCGGCAATCATCGTATTAAAAGACTCAACATCCTTAAATTCCTTATAAACCGAAGCGAATCGTACATACGCTACATCATCGATCGCCTTCAGCTGTTCCATGACCAGCTCACCGATCTCCGTAGTGGAAATCTCACGTTTGGTATTGTTTGCAATCTGGGATTCCACATAATTGACCACAGACATCAACTGATCATGTGATACCGGTCTTTTCTCGCAGGCACGGAGCAGACCGCCCAGGAGTTTCTCCTGACTATATACTTGTCGCGTACTGTCCTTCTTCACGACCAGAAGCGGATTCATCTCCACCTTCTCATAAGTCGTAAAGCGCGTCGCGCAAGATAAACATTCACGCCTGCGGCGGATGGAAGATCCATCCTCCGCAGGCCGCGAATCAATTACTTTATCTTCAAGATGTCCGCAATATGGGCACTTCATAAATTACTCATCCAAATTATCATTATCGCTCAAGAACCAAGGAAGGATCTTCTTCTTCTCCGGTTTTGCAGCAGGAGCATCGGCTGTCTTCGGAGCAACCGGAGCGCCGGCCTGAGGACGAACCTGAGGAACAACATTCGGTTGCGGTCTTCCGCCCTGCTGGTGCGGAGCGGATGGTGCCGGTGCAGCAGGAGCTGCCGGAGCCGGAGCGCTATATGTCGGAGCTTGCTGAGGGCGAGCAACCGGAGCGACCGGAGCCATCGGTGCCGGTGCCGGTGCTGGCTGTGCCTTCGGAGCATATACTCTTGTCGGAGCTTCTTCCGTCTTAGCCGGTTCCGGATCACCAAACAGGAACTGAGGAATGTCCTGCTTAGGAGCAGCTGCCGGAGCAGGTGTGGAAACTACCGGTGCCGGCTTCTCAAATGCGGAAGTGGTTACCGGAGAGATCGGACGCGATGTGGAAGCAGTCGGTGTGCTCTGACCGATGATGGTCGGATTCTGCTTGGAAATGATGGATGTTGCCGGGCGGAAAGCCGCGGAAGCATTCTCTGTATTCTCGAAACCGGAAGCGATAACCGTGATCATGATCTCATCTTCGAGTGTCGGGTCTGTCACCGCACCAACGATGATGTCCGCATCACCGGCTACTGCATCTCTAACTACGGAAGCCGCTACATCGATCTCATGCAGCTTCATGTTTCTGGAACCTGTGAAGTTGATGATTACGCCACGTGCGCCCTCGATCGTTGTATCGAGGAGCGGGCTGTTGATCGCCTGCTTAACAGCGGCAGACGCTCTGCCCTCACCGGAAGCACGACCGATACCCATATGGCAAATACCGGCGTTGGTCATAATACGACGGACATCGGCAAGGTCGAGGTTGATCAAACCAGGGATAGCAACGAGGTCGGAAATACCGGCCACACCAAACTTAAGAACCTGGTCAGCCATATTGAAAGCATCATCAATGGATGTATCTTCATCAGTAATATCAAGGAGCTTATCGTTAGCTACTACGATGAGGGAGTCAACATACTTTTCGATTTCACGGATACCGCGCTCAGCGTTCATCGCACGACGCGGGCCTTCGAAACGGAACGGTCTGGTAACAACGGCTACTGTCAGAATGCCCAGTTCACGAGCGATCTGTGCAACTACCGGAGCTGCGCCTGTTCCTGTACCACCGCCCATACCGGCTGTGATAAACAACATATCGGTTCCGCGGATAGCCTGAGCGATCTCATCCTTGCTCTCTTCCGCAGCCTTCTCACCAACCGTCGGATCTGCGCCACAACCCAGACCTCTTGTGATCTTCTCACCGATCTGGATCGAAATCTGCGCCTTCGATCTTGCCAGAGCCTGATGATCTGTATTAATAGAGATAAAATCGATTCCCTGAACCGAACTCTCGATCATTCGATCTACAGCGTTACATCCGCCACCGCCGACACCAATAACCTTGATGGCTGCAAATGGTTCGTCTTCCATTGAATATCCAAGCTTAAAATCTGACATAACCGAATCTTCCTCCGTTAGCTTTATACTAAATCATATTTCACATAAAAAATTAAGCCTACTTAGCTATCTTTATCAATTCTACACTAAATATTGTAGTCAAGCAATAGACTAAACTAACAGCGGAAAATCTTGTTACAGTTTGATTACTCGCGTTTTTCGGGGACGTTTTTCTTGTATTTCGTGCCCCCTAAATCTTGTGTTCCCTAACGAAGAATAAAGTGATTTCCGGTCATGTCGAGCAGATCGCCCGTTTTTTCCTGAAAATAGCCCGAAACGATGGCATAACGGAGCCAGTTCATGTTATCGGAAATAGTCTTCATCGAACCCACCTTGACTGTAATAGTTGTCGGATAGTTCGGAACAAGGATATCGATAAATGCTGTCATGTTTTCGCAATAACGGATGCAGACCACATGGGAAAGGAAATCAAACGTGTCATCCTCCGCTCTTTGCAGGCTGTCCGCGCTTAGGATCGCGCCGAGGATCGTGATAGAGATCTCATACCCTTCCTGTGATGTCATATCCAGTTTTTTCCCTATCTGCGCGGAACGGATCGGCAATCCGCGGATTTCCGGGATCCCTTCCGGAACATCGCCCTGACAGATCTCCAACACGGCACCGTCATCCGCAAGAATGGCATACCCGTCGGGGATCGCGGCGTAAGCTATTTTTTTTCGTTCTGTAATCGTTATGTAAACATTTCCGGGGAAACTCGGGACGATCTTTACATCACGGACGTACGGATTCTTCTCCATGAGCTCTTCTTCAAGAGCACCGTAGTGCATGGTCAGGATCGATTTCCAGGAACCGCCCACATGAGAGATCAGGTGGTCATCTTGATGAATATCGATGATCTTGAGGATCTCCTCCCGTGAGATCTTGCTGTTTCCCGTGATCTCGATATTTCTGATATGAAAACCTGGATGAAAACAAAAAAGAAGCGTGATCGTCAGCACCATTACCATGAATACGATCCATAGCGCCATCTTTAAAGAAAGACGGAAGTTACTCTTCTTTTTCGTAGCCGGAACAGAAGCCTCATCCGATACATCATTCGAGAGCTCTTTCACATCTTCCTTTTTCGGCTCCTCATCGCCGAAAACGATATCGGGTTTTCTCACATTATCGTCCGGCAAGTGCTTCTACCTCATCACAGATTCTTTTCGACGCGTCATAGATAGCCAGCGACAGAGTCGCCTGACGCATTTTGGCAAGTCTTTCCTTATCCGGGATCAGTTCGCGGACGATACCGGGAAGTTTCTGCATCGCTTCATTGTCCGGGAGTAAAATGCCGGCGCCCACATCCGAGAATGCTTTGGCATTAAATGTCTGGTGATCCTGTGCCGCGTACGGATACGGGATCAGGATCGCCGGCACGCCGACTGCCTGGATCTCGGCACAACTGATGGCGCCTGCGCGTCCGATAAAAAGATCGGCCGCTGCCATATAGACTTCCGGATCCTGAATATATTCAAAAACCGAGATCGATTGCGGCCAGTCTTTCGCCTGTTCCGCGACCTCTTTATAGCGCTGCTTACCGACGCTCAGGATGATCTTCACATTCGGATCCTTGCATTCTCTTGCAAAAGCAACGATCGACTCATTGACCGTTTTTGCGCCCAGGCTTCCGCCCATCGCCAGGATCAGGAAGGTCTCGTCAGAAAGTCCGAGTTTTTCACGGCAAGCAGTTCTCTCCACATTGCCAAAAGCTCTTCTTATGGGGTTTCCAGTGAATACGACTTTAGCCTTCTTATTGAAGTAATGCTCCATTCCGTGGAAACTGGTGCATACCGTCCCTGCATAGCGGGACATAAGGCGGTTGGATCTTCCCGGGAAAGCATTCTGTTCGTGCAGAAGGATCGGCACTTTCTCCTTATGCGCCGCCGCGATCAGCGGACTGCAGACGAATCCGCCGGTTCCGACGACAACGTCAGGCTTTTGCTCGCGGATCAACTGCCGGCACATCTTTCTTCCCGCCAGGAATTCCTTCAAAGCCCGGAAAGTCTTCGGAGAGAGCTTCATCGGGAGCTGGGAAGCACGGATCACATGGAACGGATATCCCATCGAAGGAATGATCTGGGACTCCAGTCCTTTTTGCGTACCACAAAAAAGCACTTCCGTTTTTTCATCTTGCTTTTTTAATTCATCGGCTATGGCCACCGCGGGATGGATATGTCCACTGGTGCCGCCACCGGCGAGGATCACTTTCATCTTATACCACCAACTTCATTGTTTTTCTCTTTGTACCCGTTCTGGAAACAGACAGGATGATTCCTACGGCGATCATGAAAAAGAAATTCGCCGTACCACCAAAGCTGAAGAACGGGAGCGTAATACCTGTCGGAGGGATCGCTCCGATATCCACGCCTACATTCAGGAAGGCCTGAAGCGTGATCAGGCTGGTGTACCCGGCGGTCAGAACTCTCGTAAAGAGACTGTTTGCCTTCCACGACACGTAGAATCCTCCGATCATAAACAGCCAGAAAAGCACCAGTACGCTGACGCCTCCGACAAATCCCAATTCTTCACATATGATGGAATACACATAGTCGTTATGTGCTTCAGGAAGATACATATATTTCTGTCGGCTGTTTCCGAAACCGACACCGGTCATTCCGCCGGATCCGACGGCGATGATGGATTGGTTGCTCTGGTATTTTTCGTCCTCGTCCGCTTTCTCCTCGCCTTCCTCTTCTTCACTGTTCATGGAAGCAAAAATGTTCAGACGGGTGACAACGTGCGCGAAGTTATTCTGGATCTTTTCACGCTTGGCGGTAGACAGTGTCATGTAGAATCCGCCAAGGCCGATGATGCCGATCGCAAGAAGGATCGCGCCACCCCGGATCCAGGAGCGTAGCGGGATCCCGCAGCAAAGGAAGCTGATAAAGGAGATCGCGCCGAGGATCAGGAAGCAGGACATGTGCGGTTGAGCCAGAACGATGCCCAGAACGACCAGAACGCAGATGCCCGGAAAAGTAATGTCCACGATTGCATCCACCGTCTTTTGCGAGAAACTCTTCTTAGCCGTAAACCAGCCCTTTTTCCGCAAACGCTGGATACCGGACCGATACCCGGCGATAAAAAACACGACTGCGATCTTGATCAGCTCTGAAGTCTGAAACGACGTTCCGCCGATAAAGATCCATCTTCTTGCGCCGTTTACGACTTCACCCTTCCACATCGTCCATACCGCCACGCCAAGCGCAACTAAGAAAACCAGGATGGTGATCGGCCAGAAATCGAATTTTTTGATTGGAAGGAAAGCGATAATGATCGCCATGACAAAACCGGCGAGCAGGAACTCGCCCTGACGGATAACATAGTACATGGAGTTACCCTGAGAGGTATACGCCTTCGGCATACTTGCCGAAAAAAGCATCAGAATACCGAATGCCATCATGATCATGACCAGGATAATGATGCCAAGATTCAAACGGAAAGGTGCATAAACGTCCAACGATTTGATTTTACCATCGTCATTGAAATCCACATTCTCGGATATCAGATGTTTCATCTTTCTGGACATGTCAGCACTCCTCCTCCTTGAATATTGAAGCATACTCTTCCAAAATTGTATACATCTCAAAGGAGTGGGAGGCCTTCAGCAGGACAAAATCTCCCGGTTGCACAGTATTTCGCATCTTTTCGACGATTTCTTTCTTATCCCGGCACAGTACGACAGGAAGATCACGATCGATAGATTCTACACCTTTTCGGACATCTTCCTTATAATCTCCGATGACAAAAAGGCCGTTGAGGTGTTCCCGGGCCGCATGCGCGCCGATCTCAAAGTGTTTCTCTGACGAAACGTCGCCCAGTTCCAGCATGTCACCCACGCAAGCCCAGGCTTTTCCGGTTTCTGCCAGACGGCGGATCGAACTCATCGCCGACATCATGGACTCCGGACCGGCATTATAGGAATCATCCATAAAAAAGACGCCATGTTCTTCGACAAGTCTTTCACGATGTCCGATCTGTGCAAAAGAACAGATCCCTTCAGCGAGCTTTTCAGCAGGAAGCTTCAGATAGAGCCCGCAAAGAAGACCGGCCAGAGCATTTCCGACATGGTGTTTGCCAATGACCGACAACGACAGCGGGATCTCTTCGATCTCACCAAATCCGGCCTTGGCCAGAAAGCAGATCTTTCCATTTTCAAAAGCAATGTTCTCTGCGGCAGCAGTGCCGGATGCATTCTCCGGGAAAGCGGACGATTCGATCGCCGTATATGCGATCTTTACATCTTTACGGATCTTCCCTTCTTTTCCTGCTTTTGCCAGCATCTCATCAGCAGCCGGAATGATCAGCAGACCTTCGTCCTTCAAGCCTTCCAGTATCTCCAGCTTCGCATTCAGGATCTCCTCACGCGAGCCAAGCCGTTCGATGTGCGCCACACCGATATTGGTGATCACGGCAATATCCGGATGTGCAATATGTGTCAGCTCGGAGATCTCTCCGCGAAGACGCATGCCCATTTCCAAAACCAGGATCTCCGTATCTTCCGAAGCCGCCAGAATGGTCTGGGACAGGCCTATCTCATTATTATTGTTATTCTTCGTGGCGTAGACCTTTCTGCAGGAAGAGAGCGCACTTGCGATCATTTGTCTGGTGGAAGTCTTTCCCACACTTCCTGTAACAGCCACTACCAGGAAGTTCTGGCGCATGCGGTAATAGGCCGCGATCTTCTCCAACGCAGTTTTTGTATCCTCCACCAGGACAGCCGGCACACCTTCCGGCGCACATTCTTCCTTTTGCAGGACAAGAGCCGCACATCCACTTTTTCTCGCTTCTTCCGCATAGTCATGACCGTCGAACCGTTCCCCGATCAGAGCCAGAAAAAGGCTACCTTCTTTTATCGTTCTAGTATCTGTCGATACATCGGAAATCGCGATCGTTTCCGCATCCACGCCTTTCGGAAGACGAATCAGTCTTCCACCGGTCGCCTCCACGATTTCCTTTAATGTGAATCTTGCCATTAACGTTCTGCCTTTCTTGCTTTCGCCAGTGCCCGGATCGCCTTATGGGCTTCATCTGCATCGACGAATTCAAATATCTGATGATTAATATCCATAGTGCGCTCGTGACCCTTACCGGCAATGACCACAAAGTCATCCGGAGCAGCCATCTCCAGTGCTTTTGCAATGGCTTGATGACGGTCTTGGATCACTTCGTAGCGGGCATTTTCGACTTTCTCGATTCCTTCTTTGATCAGAACGAAAATGCTCTCGAAGCTTTCACTTCTGGAGTTATCTGTCGTTACGATAGAATAATCGCTGTACCTGGCGGACATTTCGCCCATTCCGGAGCGCCGGTACTGAGACCGGTCACCACCGCAGCCGAACACGGTTATGATCTTGCCTTTGCAGAACGGACGGAGCGAGGAAAGCAGCACGCGCAGGCTGTCTCCGTTATGCGCATAATCCACATATACATGAAGGCCCAGTTCGTTTCTGATCTTTTCCATACGTCCCGGAACATAGACCTTTCCGACACCCGTTTGGATCCCTTCCTCGGAGATACCGCAAAGATAGGACGTGGAAGCAGCGCAGAGCGCATTGTCCACATTGAATTCGCAAAGGAGCGGCACATAAAGCTTTGTTCGATAGGTCGGCGTAACAAACGTGAACTGCATGCCCGGAACACCATCCACTTCGACCGACTCAATGTCTTTCGCCATAAAATCGGCATCCTGCGAGATCGAGTAGGTATAGACCTTTCCGCAGACTTTGGCATGTTCGAGCACTTCTTCCAACCTTCTGGTGTTCTTGTTGATCAGCGCCATTTCACAGTCCTCGAAGAGCTGCATCTTGCACCGGAAATACTCTTCCTCATCTTCATGCTCACCGGTCATGATGTGATCCAAAAAGAAGTTGGTAAACACACCAACCTTAAACTTTACGCCCTGCGTACGGTGATATTTCAGTCCCAACGAAGAAACCTCCATCACGCAGCTATGGACATCCTTATTCTTCATCTGCGCCAAAAGCTCTTGAAACTCCCATGCTTCCGGCGTGGTGTGTTCGGACCAGCAAGCTTCATCCGGTCCGATCTTGTTTTCTACGGAACCGATCAGGCCGCAATGACGTCCTTCCGCTTCAAATATAGTATGGATCAGATAGGTGGACGTGGTCTTACCCTTTGTGCCCGTGATACCGATCATCTCCAGGTCCTTGGCCGGATGGCCGAAATAGGTTCCGGAAAGATCGGCATACGCCGCGCGGGAATCCGGTACACTGACCACACAAACGCCCTTTTCTTCGGAAAGTTTCTTCAAAAGCTCTTCTGACGCTACTTTTTGTCCGTCTTCCGTGATGATCAGTCTGGCTCCCTGATCTACCGCGTTTTCAATATATTTATGTCCGTCTGCCTTTGATCCGGAGATGCAAAGGAATGCCGAGCCCGGCTTAACACTTCTGGAATTCAGATAGATCCGGTCCACCTCCACAGACAGGTCCCCAAATAATGGTGTATAGGTCGATTCGGATAACAGATCGATCGCTTTCACAATACACTCCCCCTTCTTATTGCAGCTTCAAGTATACCACTGTTCCGTACAGCACCCGTTTCGGCGCAGGCGCCGTTGTTTCACTTGAATCGCTCCCGCTTTCACCGTTACCGGAATCCGATGTATCTTCGCCATCTTCACCGGTAGCATTGGTTTCAGAAGATGACTCCGGATCATCCTGCGAGGATTCGGTTTCGTTGGTCTCCGCAGTAGAACCCTCCTCTGAGGATCCTCCTTCTACAGTCTCTTCCGTCTCATTGGTTTCCGAAGATCCTTCCTCGCCTTCTCCATCCGGATTCGGTGTCGGAGTCGGTGTGATACGGTCATTGCCGATCGTTGTCAGCGGAGTCTGCGAAACCACAGTGCCCTTTATATTGCCTTCCACCATGATATTCAAGCCGTACTGTTTGGCCATTCTCTGTGCTTCCACGATATTCATGCCTTCAAAGTCCGGAATCACTGTAGTGGTCATTTCGGCTTCGGATACTTCACCCGGATACAGGATGATCTGGGCATTTCTGCAAAGGGTTCCGCTCTTCGTATCACCATAGTACATGGTACCCACGATGGTATCTGCGGTCATAGTGCCAAAACCATCCACCGCGTCAAATCCTTTCTCCATCAACTCGCTTCTTGCTTCAGAGAATGTCTTTCCGACAACATCCGGGATCGTGTATTCAATCAGCATATCCTTATATTCCGAATCAGAGAGTCTTCTCTGAATGCCCATGTATTCAAGAGTTCCTTCAACGATACGGGCGGCTACTTTTGCCGGAGCAGAAGAACCGAGATCTTTATCTTCCGGCTTGTTGATGATCAGAAGCACGGCGATCTTCGGATTATATGCCGGCGCATGACAAACAAATGAGATAACGTGCATGTCTTTGTCTTCGCCGACTTCAATAGTAGAAGTACTCGTTTTTCCTGCAACATAGTAACCGGGAATATAACCCTGTGCACCTGTACCTGAGCTAACTACTGACTCCAGCAAAGAACGGACACGTTTGGTCGTATCTTCTGAAAATACAGTACGGATCTTCTCTGTCGTATATTCGCGAACGATATTTCCATCCCGGTCGATCAGTCTCGCCGCAATATGCGGACGAAGCAGGGACCCGCCGTTAACCAGCGCCGAGTATGCAGTGATCAGCTGCAACGGGGTAACTGTGGAAGACTCACCGAAAGAAAGAGACGCCAGGTCGACTTCTGTCGGATGGGCGTGGAAGATACCCTTTCCTTCCGCAGGAAGATCCACACCGGTCACATCGTAAAAACCGAGGTTTCGGATATAGTCATAATACTTATCGATTTCAGGCTTGATACGCTGAGCCAGCTGAACGAAGATCGGGTTGCAGGAGCGCTCGAAAGCTTGTCGGAGCGTCTCATCACCATGGTTTCCTTCTTCTGTCTTTTCACGCCAGCAGGAAATCGTATCGACCGAGGAGATCTTGATCGGAGCATCGCTAAAGACCTCATCTTCGTATGTCACGCCCTCCTCCAGAGCCATCGCCGTCGTCAGTGCTTTCATCGTCGAACCCGGCTCGTAAGTATCGGAAATACAGCGGTTTCTCCATGCATTTCTCATGAGATATTCCACTCTGTCTTCTGAAGCCATGGAATTCCATTTTTCCTCGCTGATTCCGTAAGGCTTGCTTCTGGCCGTGTTCAGGTTAAAGTCCGGCATGGAGACCATGGCCTTGATCTCTCCGGTAAAAGGATCCATGACGATACAGGTAACGCCTTCCTTCGGTTTATACTCGTCATAAGCATCACGGCAGGCCTCTTCCGCTATACGCTGGATGTTCATATCCATGGTCAGCTGGACATTATATCCGTCAACCGCCTCGATCGTCGTCGGCGCCGAATACGGAAGCACGCTTCGGTTATAGTTGTCCACTTCCGCATAGGTATATCCCTTGGTACCGGTCAGATCCGAGTTAAAATATGCCTCTATGCCGATCTGTCCGATCAGGGAATTATCGCTCTGGTCCGCAAATCCGATGATCTGGGCAGCCAGATTATCATAAGTATAATAACGCTTTGGCACAGTATCGATCTTGACACCGCCGATTCCTTTTTCACTGATATAAGCCGAGAGCGCTTTCATCTGCTCCAGATTCACATTCTTAATGATCTGGATATAAGGCGCCTCGGTATCCTTCAGCCACTCGATCATTTTGTCGTAATCGGCCCCGACGTATTCGGCAAAAGCAGCCGCGATCTCTTCGTTCGTCTGACCGTTCTTTTTATCCTGGGATTTCAAGACATCCGAGGGCGTCATGCCGATCGTATACTCATAAGTAGTACTGGCAAGGATATTTCCGTTACTGTCGAGAATATCACCTCTGGTCGGCACATCTTCGATACGTTTCCAGTGCATATCAGAAGCCTGCTTGGAAAAAACTTCGTAGTCCTTGACCTGGATCTCGTACTGCTTATAGATAAGATAGCCCATGAAGCCGCTCAAAAGCAGGCAGACGGAAGCAAGTACAATTCTTCCGCCGATACGGAAACCGCGCTGTTCTTCGTACTGGACGTTTTTCTTTTCGTCCTTGGCCGCTTCTTTCTCGGAAGCCGCACTTTCCAAAGACGGATCGTTTTTGCTCTTGGATTCCTTTTCAGAAAGCTTCGCATCTCGCTTTTGCTCCTGTGCAGCAAGTCTCTTCTCTTCTCGTCTTGCTTTCTTGGCTAAAGCTTTCTTCTCTTTTTCAGAAATGTCCTTTTCCGGCGTCTTTCTCTCTTTTTCCGGTTGTTCTTTCAGAAAGGAATTCTTTCTGTCCGGTCTTTTCTGATTGTTGAAAGAGGAACTTTTCTCAGGATTCGTCGGTTTAACAAGAGACGCTCTCTTTCGAGACGCCTCCTTACGGAACGCCATATTCGGATCAGAAGTGTTCCTTCTCGGTATTTTCTTTCTAGGATCCCTGGGATCAGGGCTTCCCGATCTTGGCCTTTTATTCTGCGCCATGCTGTCAAAGCACTCCTATACGTAAAGTATGCTTATGCATCTTTCTCTGCGAAATAGTTAGCCAGATCCTTAGTTGCTTCTTCCAGCATCTCATCGGTCACACCGTGAGAGTTATAAGAAAGGCTGGTCGCCATGCGATCACGGTTCGGCACGGATACATTCACGACCTGCTTAAAGCTCGGAATGACCATACCCAGACGAAGGCCGGCCTGAACGCGGATATATTCCAGGTCCGCGCTATCAGCAAGGCTTTCTTTCAGCTGGCTTGTCTCCTGGTGCATCTTGTTGATCTGACGCTCCAGTTTGTTATTTGCAAAGTTCATGGATGCAATCTGCGACTCATTATACACCAACGCTCCCAAAACGGCAGTAACTGTCAAAATAGCGATTGCGATAAAGATAAAATCGCGAAGACGCTTAGCTGATTCCATGAAGTTTTTCTGACGATAGTAGTGGTAAACCTCATCTACCTTCTTCTTATTTTCCTTCTGGATCTTTTTTCTTCTCTCTTCATCAACTTTACCCGGACGAAAGGATACGCCGTCAAGCTGGCTCATGTAACGTTCCAAAGCCATATCATCAAAAGCGTTTCTGTTCAAACCGATAGAATACTCGGTTCCGGTACGCTCCAATTCAGATTCGATCTTATTTGCTTTTCTTGTTCTTACTGCCAACGCCATTCTTCTTCATTCCTTTCAAACACTCGTAATTTTGCGCAACCTGAGCGTTTATTCTCCAGGGCCTCTTTCTTCGAAGCCACGATCGGTTTTGTATTGACCGCTCTCCCCATCGGGATCTTGCCGCATACACAGACCGGGAATTCTCTCGGGCATGTGCACGGACTCTCCAGTTTTCGGAAAGCCTCTTTCACCAGCCGGTCTTCCAGCGAGTGAAAAGAGATCACGGCGAACCTTCCGTTCGGCTTCAATAATGACGGAACCACCTCCAAGAGTTTCGAAACCGAAGAAAGCTCATTGTTCACTTCGATCCGAATGGCCTGGAAGCATCTCCTTGCGGGATGCTGATCCTCTTTTCGGGCTTTGAGCGGCATCGCTTTTCTGATGATCTCAGCAAGTGCCGTCGTAGATCGGATCGGCTCATTCTTTCTTGCTTCCACAATGGCCGAAGCGATCCTTCCTGCAAATCTCTCTTCACCATATTCACGGAAGATCCTGGCCAAATCCGTTTCCTTGTACTCATTGACCACGGTCTCCGCCGACAGCGCCTGATCCGCATTCATTCTCATATCAAGAGGTCCCTCCTGCATATAAGAAAAACCACGGTCCGGTGTGTCGATCTGATGGGAAGATACCCCAAGATCTGCAAGAACTCCGTCTATCTTTTCAATGTTCAACTCATTAAGTACATCCCCGATCCTTGAAAAATCAGATCGTACCAGTGTCCATGTATCCTCCGCGCCCATCGCCTCTCGCTTTGCTTCGCAAGCTGCCAGGGCTTCCTCGTCCTTGTCCAGGGAGATCAGTTTTCCTTTTGCTCCCAGTCTTTCGACGATTCCCGAGCTATGTCCACCACCACCCGCGGTGCAGTCAACATAGATTCCATCCTCTTTGATGGCAAGTCCGTCCATACACTCCTGGAAAAGCACCGGCAAATGATGAAAATTACAATCCTGTGATCTCATAGCCGTCCAAATCAATGCTCTCCTGCTCGATTGCTTCGTTCATCTCGTCATAGTACTTCTTCGTGCAGATCTCCAGTGCATCTTTTCCCATCTGGTAGATGCAGATCTCATCCGAAGGTACCGCTCCGATACGTCCCCAAAGCTCCGAGCTCACGGAAATACGTCCCTGCCCGTCCAATTCGCACTCGAGAGCCTCACCGATGAGCTGTCTTCTTGCATGACGGATCTTCGGATTGGTCATCGGGATCTTCGCGAACTGTTCCACTATATCCTCGAAACGTGGCTTGCTGTAAACACTGAGATAGCCTTTGTCCTGGTTCAATGTAACAAACATGGGCGAGCCGATCTGATCCCGGATCTTTGCCGGAATGAAGATTCTTCCTTTTGCGTCCATCTTGTTAATGAAGCGGGCCATTCTGTCTCCTTGTTCTTGGTTTTAGTGGAATTCTCACCACGATTCTCCACCGTTTGTGAACTTTCCACCACTTTTCACCACTTTCTGAAGATATTTTAGTAAAGTTGCGTTTACATTTCAATAGTGTTTCGTAGAGAAATGCCGAAAAATACGCCTTTTTCGACAAAAAGGCGAACAAACGCTCGTTTTGTTCTTTTTGTGGGGGATCTTCCCATAAAAGCACGGCCAAATCATGTTTTAGACAAAAAAAGCAGGCGAGCTTGTTACAAAGATTCCTTCGCAAGTCGCCTGGATTGAAGCACGGGATGCCGGATCGGACCAAAAGCCCGGATCGTCCTATCGATTACGGGTGAAATTGAAGAAATAGCGAATTCACCCGTAAAAAAATACAGTTAGCACAAACTAACTGTTTCAACAACATACAAACAGAAGGCTCCGGAAACCACCTATCAAAGTGAAGAAGATTTCCGGTCCATAGAAACATTTAATATAAATCCCAACGAAATAAAGTTAACCATCATGGCTGTACCGCCATGGCTGACAAAAGGAAGCGGGATACCGGTGATCGGAAGAAGCCCGACACACATGCCCATATTCTCGATAAAGTGGAAAGCATAGGAAGCCGTAAGACCGACAACGATATATGAATAAGCTTTCCGGGCTGCACGCGAAGCAACATAAAGGCAACGCAAAAGGAAGAAAAAGGCCAGGACAACAATAGCCGTTGTGCCGATAAATCCCATACGTTCTGACACAGCAGAATAGATAAAGTCTGACTGTTTTACCGGAACATTGACCAGAATGCCGGTGTGGTTACCCGTCAGTCCACCGGAAGCAATCGCCGCCTTGGACTGGATAAGGTTGTACTCGGAAACCGGATCAGAGCCCTCGAAGATCAAGGACAGGATCCTCTTCTTCTGATATGGCGCAAGGTAAAAATTCCAGACGATCGGCAGCACGCCAACGACCACACCCGAGATAGCCAGAAAGAAGTATCGGTATTTCAGGTTCCATATAAAAAGCATGCACACGAAAGAAAAAACGATAACCATCGCCGTACCGAAGTCAGGCTGCTTAAAGATCAGCAGCATCGGCGGAGCATAGACAAGGGCCAGATAGACCCATCCCCGAACCATGGAGATCACCTTCTGCCCCATATCCTCCAATATGTATGACGATACGATGACCAGTCCGATCTTTGTTAACTCCGAAGGCTGGAATGTACCAAGGAAAGGCAACTGCATCCAGGAGTCCGCGCCCCACTGGTCTGCCAGAGTAAAACCATCGATCCTTACCCAAATAAGAAGCAGGATGGAAACCGCATATAAGATCCAACCGATCATTTTCATGAACTGTGTATCAAGAAGGCAAATGACCATAGCGATCACGACACCCATGACAACGGCGATCACCTGCTTATAGAAGATCATGGGATAATCTTTAAACCCCTTCGAAAGCACCAGATTCAAGACATAAAGACCGATCGTGGTTATGGACAGGATCGGGATGACCAGCCAATAATCAACGGTACGCAGAGAATTATTGCGTAAAAATTCGATTCCGGATTTTCCTTTATCCATCGATCTCCTCTTCGTCCTCGTCATCATCGGATACGTCGCTCACGTCTTCCTCATCATCAGACGCATCCTCAAGAAGATCCTCTTTCTCTTCGTCGTCAGAAGATTCCTCTTCGTCAGACTCTTCTTCCTCATCCTCCAGACTGAAAGAAGACTTAGCCAGTCTCTCTACGCGATCTTCCACATCCTCATCCTCTTCGTATTCACGAAGTCTCTCTTCCTTCTTACGACGGGCTTCCTCCTGCATTCTCTGATCAGCTTTGATGAATCTTTCAGGAATAGGCTTCTTCTTCCAATCCAAAGAACGGGCCATCAGGAGCAAGAAGATACCGACCACGATCAAGCCCAGAGAAAGGACCTGGGAAATACGAAGATTAGTATTACCGATGTATAGCGAATCGGTACGCAGACCTTCGATAAAGAAACGTGCGATACCATAAAGGATAAAATATACGGATGTCGTCGTCCACGGTCTCTTGCTGTTCTTACGCACGGCAAGAAGGACGAAGAAAGTGATCAATGTGCATACAGACTCATAGAAGAATGTAGGATGAACCGGCATTTCCGAATCCAGTTCCGGGCAGTTCTGGGCAAGATATCTTGCTATTTCCGTACTCTTCATGCCCCAGGGAAGGTTTGTCGTCGTACCGAAAGCTTCCTGGTTAAAGAAGTTGCCCCAGCGGCCGATCGCCTGTCCCAGCGGAATGTATACCATAGCAAAATCAACCATCGTGGACATCGGCACTTTACGGATCTTACTCATCAGGAAGATCGCAAAGATCGCTCCGAGAACACCGCCATAAATCGCCAGTCCGCCTCCACGGAAGTTGATGATGTTTCCTAACGTTGCGCCTATATCACCTTTGACATAGTACTCGCCCCACTCGCAGAAAACATAGTACAGACGCGCGCCGATAAAAGCCATCGGAATCGTAAAAAGACAATAGTCAGTCAGAAGATCCGGGGTGATCCCGAACTTTCTGCACTGCTTCAATCCAAGGAAAATACAAAGTGCCACCGCGGCTCCGATCAGTACGCCGTACCAATAAAGCTTCAGTCCTCCGATCGTAATGGCAACATTATCTATATTGAATTTCCATCCCAATCCCGGGAAGGAAACGATTTCTTTTTCCAAAGCAAGCAAAATATTCATTTTGAACCTCTTCTCTCTTTTTATCCACGCAATATAATATCACATATACCCTTCAAACCGAACTGTTTTTTGCCGATCCATATGATACTGCCACACTTCTTTCTGATCCAGAAGCATCTGTTTCTTCAATTCTTCGACTGAACCGAACTGTCTTTCCGGGCGGATATATTTAAGAAGGAATACCGTCCCTCTGGTGCCGTAAAGCTGAAAATGCTCACGAAAGATCATGGTCTCTGTAAGTGGAGAGTCGTCATCCTTATTAACCGTCGGGCGCATGCCAACATTTGTCAATCCGTGATACAGTTTTCCGTTATAAAGATACGCAGAAGCGTACACACCGAACTTCGGGACGATTTTTTGTTTTTCGATTCGGATGTTTGCAGTCGGGAATCCCAGTTTTCTCCCGAGCTGCTGGCCCTTCTCCACTACGCCGGCATAGGCCAGCGGATGGTCCAGAAGCGTCTCGACTTTTTCCACGTTGCCCTCGGAAATCAGTTCACGGATCCAGGTGGAAGAGATCCTTCTCCCCTCGCAAAGCTCTGCTTTCACCGCGACGACTTCGATCCCGTTTTTCTTTCCCCAATCCCGAAGCAGGAAAAGATCTCCCGTACGTCCTTTGCCGAAATGGTAATCTTCGCCTACGACCACGACTCGTGCATGCATCCAGTTCTTGACACATACTTCAAGAAAATCGGTAGCGCTCATAGTTTTAACTTTTTCATTGAAAGGAAGCGCGAACAGATCGTCCACACCCCAGGCGGATACGATTCCGCACCGCTCCGAATAGGTCGTGATCAGGCTGTTTTGAGACTTCGACGCAGGCGGATTCGCAAAAGTCTGCACCGCGGTACGAAGGCCCATTTCCTGCGCCTTATCACACATAGTACTGAAGATCTTCTGATGACCAAGATGCACGCCGTCAAAATACCCGAGAGCCACAGCACGCTCAGCCGTCACCGAGGTCGCGCTCGAAGGCGTAGAGATCAATTGACCGTCTTTATTGATCACACAATTCCATACATTCATCTTACGTCTTCCAGAACCCTTTCTTCGCGGATCACGAACTGACCATCCTCATTTTCCACATAGACGACCGCAACGGACCGTCCCTCACAGCATGCCAGCACACGTGTACCGGAAAGAATACCGTCTATGTTTTCCATTCTATCCTTAAAGAGAGAGAAATCAAGTTTTTTACCATTGCCCATATCCGATGCTTCTTTACGGTTCACCGAAAGTTTCGGGAACGATGAAAAAACGCTATTTTCAGGCAAAAAGAAAGACTCGTCGTTATCTTCCGCCATCTTCTCGAGCTGTTCCGGCGTGTAAGCATCAGCAAGACTATACTGCCCGCTCGACAGTCTACGCAGTTCTTCGCAAAAAGCACCGAAGCCCAGCTTTTCTCCGATATCTTCACATAGCGAACGGATATAGGTACCCTTCGAGCAGGCTACCGTCATATCCACGCGGATCACACCTTGCTCCTCCCATATACGATGAACTTTGATAGAATAGATCGTTACCAGGCGGCTCTTCATCTCCACCTGTTCACCTTTTCTAGCATAATCGTAAGCCGGACGGCCATTGATCTTGATAGCAGAATACACGGAAGGGACCTGGCTGATTTCACCGACCATGGAAGAAACAGCCTCACGGATCTTCGCGCCATTATCGCGCAGAAGTTCCTCTCTCTCCTCTAAGGAGGGTTTTCTTCCGCCGATCACTTCACCATCCACATCACCGGTCGACGTTTTCGCGCCCAGCACCATCGTCGCCCGGTACGTCTTGTCATGGTTTTCCATATACCGCAAGACGCGGGTCGCCCTACCCACCGCAATGGTCAAAAGACCAGTCGCAAAGGGATCAAGAGTACCCGCATGTCCGACTTTTTTTACATGAAGCATTTTCCGGATCCGGGCAACCACTGAAAAAGAAGTCATCCCTGCCGGTTTATCGACTAAAACGATACCACTTGGAAGAACCTGTTCACTCATTGACGCTCCAAAAAGGTTGTCGCCTTTTCGACGATCTCCCTGACAAAAGTATCGATATCCGTATCCTTACCGGAGAATCCGGAAGCACGGTGATGTCCGCCGCCTCCCATAATCTGGGCAAAAGCAGCTGCATCAAATCCTTCTTTAGATCGGCAATTCACCCTGATCGTGCCGTCCTCACACTCTCTTACCGCAAAAGCAGCCAGTACGGTGTCGATGTCGCGAAGAATATTCGCGATCCCATCCGCTGCGCCATCGGGGGCTTGTGTTTCTTCCATCATTTTCATCGTGATCTTGGTGATCGCGATCTTATCCTGATCGAAAAGCTGCATGGCATTCATTGCCTGCGCCTGAAGAAGCACTTTCCCTTTGGAAGACTCGTCGAACAGATGGTACGCATTATCCGAGATATTGGCGCCCAGCTCCAGAAGATCCGCAGCCGCCCGGAAAGTCTTCGGATTCGTATTCTCGTAAGAAAACTTGCCGGAATCCGACTGGATGCCGACCATGAGCCAGTTGGCATTATCCTGATCAAGCAGTTTCTTTCCCGTCATTTCTTCCAGTTCACGAAGAAAAGCATAAACCAACTCGGACGCAGACGCGGCCTTCGGGTCAATATAGGAATTCTCACAACTGTTTTCCACCGAAACATGATGATCGATCACAAGCTTTGTTTTCGCCTGTGCAAAAAGCGCTTCGCATCCGCCCATGCGGTGTGCTTCCGCGCAATCCACGGCAAATGCCAGGCCTTGTGCTTCTTTGGCACTCTCCTCGTTTTCCAAAGTTACGATACGATACAACTCTTCCGGGATCTCCATGAAATATAGACGCGGAGGAATCGGGGCATCCAACATGACTTTCGCGTGAATTCCCATTCGAAGGAATCCGCTGGCCAGCGCGCAGGCTGAACCGACGGCATCTCCGTCCACACGCGTGTGCGGGAAGATCTGGATTTCTTTATTCTCAAGGCAAGCAAAGCAGGCATACGCCTGCTTTGCAAAATCACTCATTTCTACGGGCACGTTCTTCGTCCTCCTTGATGGTACGATCGATCAGATCCATAAGTTCCATGCTCTTCTCGATAGACTCATCCAGTTTAAAGTGCAATTCCGGCGCGACGCGCAACTTGATGCGCTTGGCCACTTCGCGTCTGATAAAACCGGAAGCGCGCTCCATCGCCTCCATGCATGCGTCTTTCTCTGCTTTGGATCCATAGACCGAAAGAAAGACGTTGGCATGTGTAAGGTCAGAAGACATACGCACTTCCATAACAGAAGTCATCATCGGGATACGCGGATCCTTCACTTCTGTCTGCAGAAGTTGAGATATCACTTTCTGCATCTCATCGCCCACTCGGGCAGCACGGTTTTGTCTCATATTCTCGTCCTACTTATTTTCTCTTGATCTCCTGCATCTCGAAGACTTCAATGATATCGCCTTCTTCGATGTCGTTATAGTTCTCGATAGAAAGACCGCATTCATAACCGGCAGCAACTTCCTTCGCATCGTCCTTGAATCGCTTGAGGGAAGCAAGCTTACCCTGATGCACAACGATACCGTTTCGTACGATACGTACTTCAGAAGAACGAAGGATCTTACCATCCTGAACATACGCACCACCGATCGTACCGACAGACGATACCTTGAATGTCTGGCGGATCTCGACGTGACCGAGCACCACTTCTTCGAACTGCGGCTTGAGCATTCCCTTCATGGCGTTCTCAATATCCTCGATCGCGTTATAGATAACGCTGTAGAGCTTAATATCCACGCCGACGCTCTTAGCCTGCTCGGTAACCACTGCGCTCGGACGAACGTTAAAGCCGATGATAACGGCATTGGATACGTCAGCGAGAGTAACATCGGACTCGGTGATCGTACCGACGCCACCATGGATGACTTTTACGCGGACTTCATCATTAGACAGCTTCTCCAAAGACTGGGTAACCGCCTCGACAGAACCCTGTACGTCGGCCTTGATAATAAGATTGAGATCTTTGATCTCGCCCTCTGCAAGTACCTGAGACAAGGTTTCGAGAGTCATTCTCGAAGACTTGTGGAGCTGTTCTTCTCTCTGCTTGATCTTTCTCTTTTCAACCAGCTGACGGGCCATCTTCTCATCGGTTACCGCATAGAAGGTCTCGCCTGCTTCCGGTACTTCCGGAAGACCTAAGATCTCTACCGGTACAGAAGGACCTGCCTTCTTCTGGGCAGTACCGTTTTCATCGTACATGGCACGGATATGACCGAAGATCGGACCGGTAACGACTGTGTCGCCGGCACGAAGTGTACCACGCTGAACAAGAACGGTAGCAACCGGACCTCTGTTCTTATCGAGCTTAGCCTCGATAACAGTACCCTTCGCCTGACGCTTCGGATCCGCTTTCAGTTCCATAACATCAGCAGTGAGAAGCACCATCTCGAGAAGATCGTCAATACCTTCACCGGACTTACTGGAAACCGGAACCATGATCGTGGATCCGCCCCATTCTTCCGGAAGGAGACCCTGAGAAGAAAGCTCCTGCTTTACTCTATCCGGGTTTGCGCCAACCTTATCGATCTTCGTGATCGCTACAATGATCTCGGTGTTAGCAGCTCTTGCATGGTTGATCGCCTCGATCGTCTGCGGCATGACACCATCATCTGCAGCAACGACCAGGATCGCGATATCGGTAACCTGTGCACCACGGGCACGCATCGTTGTAAACGCTTCGTGACCAGGCGTATCGAGGAATGTGATCTGTCTACCCTTGCAACGAACTGTATACGCACCGATGTGCTGGGTGATACCACCGGCCTCACCTTTTACAACAGAAGCCGAACGGATCTTATCGAGGAGTGAAGTCTTACCATGGTCAACGTGACCCATAACCACCACGATCGGCGGACGCGGTTTCATGTTCTCCTCGTTATCCTCGCTATCGTCAAAGAGGATATCCTCTTCGGTAACCTCTACGATCGGCTCTGTAGTGATGCCGTACTCAGAAGCAACCAGCGCTGCTGTATCGTAGTCCAGCTCCTGATTGAGCGTAACCAGCATCCCCATCGTCATGAGCGTCTTGATAACATCCGCACTACGCTTGCCAAGGCCCTCGGCCAGTTCTTTTACCGTGATGAAAGGCGGAAGCTCAACATGCGTAAGCTGAGCGTGCACCACCGGAGCTGCCGCTACGAAAGACTGGCGCTTCACCTTCTTTTTACCCTTGTTATCTCTGTACATCGAATCGAGTACAGCATCATCGGAAAGAAGATCGGATGCATTACCTGTAAAACGGTTTGCGCTCTTGTTGCCGGAACGACGGTCAGCATTGGCATTACTGCTCTTCTGGTTATCTTTCTTCGAATCCTTCTGTGGCTCTTTGCGGCTCTTCTCGTAAGCATCACGTGCAGCGAAGTTTGCCTTCTCCTTTGTTGCCTCCGGCGGAAGATCCTGCTTCGGCTTGGAGCTCTTCTTCGGCTGGTTTCTATTATTGTTGTAAATATCGTCATCATCTTTGTCTTTTGGAGAGAATCCGCCAAAAGAACCGCCGCGCGAGCCTCTGTTCTGACCTGGTGTGCCGCCTTGACGTGGGCCGCCCTGCGGTCTGTCGCCGCGTCCCTGGTAACCGCCTTGCGGTCTGTCACCTCTGCCCTGATAGTTGCCACGGTTTGCGCCCTGTCCCTGCGGACGGACAAACGTGGAAGTTTCACGCGTATAACCTGCAGAAGGTGCTTTGACCACAGCGGAGGAAAGACGCGGTCCTTCACTCTTCGGCTCTTCTTTTTTCGGAGCCTCCGGAGCAGCAGGCTTGGCTGCCGGAGCTTCCGGCTCTTTCTTCTCTGCCTTTTCAGGAACTTCTTCCTTGACTGCAACAGGTTCTTTTGTTTCTTTCACCGGCTTCGGTTCTTCTTTTACGACCGGAGCTTTCTCTTCCTTGGGTTCCTTAACTGCTTTTTCTTCCTTAGCAGCCTTGGTGGCCTTAGTCGTCTTCTTCGGAGCCGCAGGCTCTTCTGTCTTCTTCTCTTCGGCTGCTTTTTCCACAGGAACCTTCGGTGCCGGTTCCACAACAGGTGCTTTCACCGGTGCTTCCTTGGCCTTTGGCTCTTCCACTTTGGCAACTGTCTCAGTACCCTCTTCCGTCGGAGGTTTCTTGGCCTTCTTATTTACACGCCCGACACGAAGAGTCTTGGTACCGGAAATACCGCTTACCGTTCTCTTAAGGCCTTGTGAAGAATCAGCCTTGTTCTCGGCTTTTTCCTCTCCTGGTGTTACTTTCTTTTTGTCTTCTGCCATTGTTTCCTCCTGCATCATTCTGTCTTTCCATCAGACAGTTTACTTATATATTCATCTATCATCTTCATTAGTTTTTCAGCAAACCCGGCATCGAGTATCGCTATGGCAATCCGCGAATCCCGTCCGATCGCTCTTCCTAATTCTTGATTACTTCCTATTACCCTGACCTTCGTCTCCTCCTCCGAAGCGATCCTGGTCAGTTTCTCCTTCTGCCGGTCAGAACCATCCTCAGCGAGGATCAACAGTTCCACTGCACCGGCATGGAGTGCCTGTTCCACCGCATCCGACCCGGAAGTCAGAAGAGATGCCCGATAAGCAAGTCCGATACTCGAAAGTATCCTTTCCTTGGTGACGACCTTACTCGTCTTTTCCTTTCTCATCTTCTGCATCCACCTTTTCTTCAGTATCCAGAAGCTTCTCGGCGGCTCCCCGGTTGATCTTATCCTTAAGACCATATTCGAACCGATGCTGTTTGACCGCTTTCTCCAGACACTCCGGATTCTTACAAACATATGCGCCCCGGCCCGGCATCTTTCCGGTCGGATCGACCGTCACTTCTCCGTCTTCCGTAGCAACGATACGGATCAGCTCTTTCTTCGGCAGACGTTCTCTACAGGTGATGCACATTCTCATTGGTATTTTCTTTGCCATATCTGAATGCCTTCTTTCTCAACCCGCGATCACGCTTATCTCAGGCCTTATCTTCCGAAGACTCATCGTCTACGACAGTAAAGTTCTCAACCAGATCGTTCTGCACCATCTGCTGGAATTGGCTGGAGCTCTTGATATCGATCTTCCAACCCGTCAGTCTTGCCGCCAGACGTACATTCTGTCCGGCACGGCCGATTGCCAGAGAATACTGCTGGTCCGGAACGATAACCTGAGCGTTCATCTCTTTAGTACCATCTTCATTTGTGATGATCTCAGTATCCACACGCTCAACCTTTGCCGGAGAAAGCGCGTTGCTGATGAATACAGCCGGATCATCGCTATACTGGATCACATCGATCTTCTCCTGGCCAAGCTCATCCATGATCGCCTGGATACGTGCGCCACGCTGACCTACACAAGCGCCGAGCGGGTCGACATCCGGATCACGGGAAACTACTGCAACCTTGGAACGGGAACCTGCCTCACGGGCAACATTCACGATCTCTACGATACCGTCATGGATCTCCGGAACCTCCTGTTCCAGAAGCTTTCTGACCAGATTCGGATGGCTTCGGGAAACAATGATCATCGGACGCTCTTTTTCGATCTGAACACGAAGGATCAGGAACTTCATTCTCTTATTGAAAGAATAGTCCTCATCTTTAACCTGTTCCTGACGAGGAAGAGTCGCTTCCGCACGGCCGATATCAACAAAAACGAAACGATTGTCACTTCTTTGGATCACACCGGTAGCGAGCTCACCCTGTCTATCGGAGAACTCCGACTCGATACGGCTGTTCTCGGTATCACGAAGCTTCTTGCTGATTGCATCCTTAGCCACCTTGGCAGCCAAACGTCCCAGAGATTCAACATCCATATTCATCTCGATCGTATCGCCCTCTTCCAGATCCGGGTCGATCTCTTTCGCCTCTTCCAGCGAGATCTGTGTATTCGGGTTGGTTACCTCGGCAACAACTTCCACTTCTTCATATACGGAGATCTCACCGGTCTCACGGTCGATTTCCGCAAAAACCTGCTCATTCTCCTTTGCATCTGCGAATTCTCTCTTAAAAGCAGCAACAAGTGCCTCTTCTACCGCCTCAAAAAGCACTTCCTCTTCGAGTCCTCTTTCCTTCGCTACAGCCTGAAGCGCCAGCAACAATTCTTCGTTTTTCATACAAACTCTCCTTATCTTTATCGTTTTGGTTTACTGATCAAAAATGTATCGTTCGTTGTGCCTTGGATATCTTCTCCCATGTGATCTCGATCTTCTCCTGACCGACCGTTAGGATCAGTTTCTCCTCATCTGCACTATCGATGATCCCTTCAAGATGTTTTACGCCGTTTATCGGTGCGAACAGAGATACTTCGATTTCTTCCCCCTGGTGTCGGAGATAGTCCGCAAGACATGTAAAAGGTCTTGTCGCTCCCGGTGAGGAAACCTCAAAGTAATCCGGATCCGCATGGAGTTTTCCGTCCAGTGCTTCATCCAAAGCCCGGCTCACCGTCTCGCAATCTTCGATCCCGATGCCGCCTCGCTTATCGATGAACATCCGGAGAAAGTAATATTGGCCCTCTTTCTTGTACTCGCAATCCACAAGATCAAAACCCAGTTTTTTTACAATAGGTTCTGCGATCTCAAACGCTTCTTGCGCCACTTTCGATCTTGCCGCCATATACCCTCCGCATTTCCGATAAACAAAAGAGTGGGCCACGACCCACTCTACTTAAAAAACCTCTAGTAACACAGATATACTATCACTTATTATTTCAACTGGCAAGTTTTTTTCGTAAACCGATTCAAAAGAACTGCAATTTCTAGCTTTTTCCTGTTTCCGACGCCGCAAACCTTGTCAAATCAGTCTTCCCGGCACTTTGTTTTATTTACACAATTTTAACTAACTTTTTCTTCAAAATGCTATTCAAATTATCCAAGTTATCATGTAGAATAGAATTAATCCAAATTAATCCGTTGGATAATCAACAAAACAAGGAGATGATGCCAATGATAAAGGTAATTGCAGGAGAAAAGGGAACAGGAAAGACAGCTCAGCTCGTAGAGGACATTAACGAGCAGGCTACCACGGACAACAATATCGTATGCATCCAGCGTGGACACCGCCTCGACCGTCTTTTGAAATACAGAGTCCGTCTTGTGGACCTTGATGAGTATCCGGTTGAAGGTTTTGAACAATTCTTAAGTTTTGTAGCCGGCATATGTGCCAAAGACTACGACGTTACACACATCTATGTGGACAGCATTTTGAAAATTACAGGCGAGACTGATTTTGAGAGATTCGGAGCTTTCCTTGATAAACTCAATTCTTTCCTCGGAGAAAAGATCACAGCGACAATTATCTGCAGCCGCGCGGCTGATGTTCTCCCTGAGAGCGTTACCAAGTACTGCTGAGAAATATAAACAGCGCATCCAAAACTTAATAGATAAAGCAAAGAGGTTGTCTCACACGAGGCAACCTCTTCTCATCTGATTCGTTTTGGGGTTACAGAGAAAACTCAACAGCAACCCGATATGTTTTTCTCTCTGTGACTTCAACATCTTCATAGGTAAACAAGTTCACAGCCTGCGCAAACCGATAATGACCGGAAGGTAATTTCCCGTACATCTCCGTAGTATCGAAAGTATGGACATCCTCACCGTTTTGCCACAAGCTCTTCCCACTCCCCATAAATGTCAGTTGCGGCGGTACAGTATACCATTCACCCTTATACTCGTATTCGATCGAGAATTGTTCACTATACGCACACTCCTTATCCGAGAGGTTCTTCAACCTTACTTCCAGAGTCTGTCCCTCTTGCGATACCAGTTGATACTCCAGTGAGATGTCTTCCGCAGGAACGATCCATAACCTGGACTTTTCAGGATACGGATTCCCTTTGTTCCGGCAACCAGCGAAAGAAAAACTCACCGCCAAAATCAAAAAGTTTACAAATACTCTCACATTTGATATTCGGTTTGAAGTATTCATCAGTATCACCATTCTTTCATTACTCACAGACTTCATATTTTTCATAGAGCGTCAGTAGCGTCTGATAAAAAAGATCTTCTGCTGTTTCTAGTTCAGAAACACAAACACCGCTAAAAGCGAAACTCTTATTTCCTGCATCTTTAGGAATCGGAATCCCCTGACAGGTTCCGATAATAAACAACGCCAAGAAAGATGTGATCATGAATTTCGAACATCTGCCAAAGTCTAGTTCTCTCCACAGAAAGTCCATCGGCGGCTCTAGTAGATTAGAGTATTTCTCATCATCTCTGTAATAAACATATTCATCAATAAGTCCTGCAACATCGAATTCATAGTTTTGGGAGAAATTCTTCATGGTCGGAGTAATAATTTTAGGCACTAAAAACCGTCGTGTAAAATCACTGACATGTCTCCCGCCATACTCGAGCAATCCGGGAAAATACTGTGAAAAAGAATACTGATAACTTTCAGATCCTAGTCCATAATTTACGTAATCCATTTTAAACATATCAAGATACTTATCCCACCAACGCTCTCCTGAAACCTTCATCTTATCAACTTCACTTATTTCGAGAATCCTGTTTCTTGTACTGTTCGTCTGCTCACAGAATTCATTATATATATCCCTGTGATGAACTCTGGCAGGATTTGTGATAAAGGCAACCTGGCATAAAGCGATATACTCTTTTTCTTCCGCATATTTTCGACAAAAAGAAAGCGCCTCCTGTTCTGTTCGCTCTTTCAACTGGTCTGTTTCTCTCGATTGATAATCAAAACGAGAATACCCAAGTTCCTGTTTTGAATCCTTGATCTCCTCTTTAAATACTTTTTTCCCCTTAACTGGTTTTTCACCCTTTTTTACCCTTTCGAGATACTCCATCGTTAGTTTCTTCGCCGATCCTCCGATGTTATTTTTCGTGTTCTTCAATGCATATAAGAAAATGCCAGCAAGAAAACTTGAAAGATCAACCTCATCCGATAAGTCAGCCTTACATATCCCATTCACCACATCAACAACCGTCTCATCAGCGATTTCTTGCGTTTCCTGTATCATCAGAATCAGCGTATCCCTAACATTATTTCTTTCATTCTCTTTAATCAACACAACAACCTGATTACGAAAATACTCTGCGATAGTTTTATAATCGTCCACAGAAAGGTTTCCTAAGGCATCCATTAAATACCCCGAAGGATTCTTCGAACCTCTGGCAATATTGGATGCTGCTTCATTACTAACCTCTTCGCAACCCTTATCTATGCTTCGAAAAATAGTCTCAACAATCTTCGCCTGTTTCGTTCCTTCATTCTTACATTCAACAACTGCACTGATGATGCAACCTATGCAAAACATACTTCCTCCGTTTCGGGCAACTTCTGGGCAACTTCTGGGCAACTCGCAGCCATGCCCATAATACCACAACTCCGCTATAGTAGGTAGTGTCAGAGAAACAACGACTGATCATCGATGTCCCGATTTCTCAGGCATTAACAGAAATCTGTGATTCCGCTATCGGGAAGTGGCATCACCTTCAAATCCAAAATGAAGGAGGAATCACAATGATTCAAAATAATTTCAATGAACCCATCCGCAGTGGGTGCGCAGACATGTGGAATGCCGTTATGGTTCGCGGTGCCGAATTTGTCTTAGGATCAGATATTCCTATCTGTCCCTGCACCGCTAAAGGCATACCCAAGAAACTGATATCTTATGTAGAAGCCAAACATATTCATAAGATAAACCTCAAGTCTAATCCTGATTATCACATTGATGCCTATGTGCATTTTTATGTTGATGATCAGAAGTTTGACGGTCCCAGAAGCAGTATATGGCTTTATCCCTATGAAGCGTTGGAAGTTTTTCGCCATTTTGCCGGTGTGATCACTGTAGACTTTTCAACCAATGCGGACTTTCCTGATCCGATCAAGCGGTATAACACATATCGCATGAGGGCTTTGGGTTTCTGGCTTGGATCACAGGGAATCTCTGTCATCAATAATGTCCGTTGGGGCACCGAAGAAACTTGGGATTACTGTTTCGATGGCATTCCTTATAACAGCATTATTGCTATCGGAACCGTAGCAAGTGGAATTAGAAAATTAGAGAATCGATCCGACTTTGAAAGAGGACTTTTCAAAATGGTCGAAGTGCTTAATCCTCATACTATCATCATTTATGGTTCGGCTAATTATGTTTGCTTCAAAACGCTTATTAATATGGGGATTCGGATTATTTCTTTTCCCAGTGATACAAGTCTCTCTTTCGTATCCAAGAAAGGAGGTCCCAATGTCTAAACCATGTAGCGGTCATTTCAGCGGAACGACTGGTAGCAGAAACGCTTCAAAAAATCTTTCGCGTAATACCGACAGTAATGATATAATCTCTCCGAAGGGTCTTGATTTAAGAGAGCACCCTACGAAGTACAAGCAAATGAGTTCCAAAAAACTCAAAGCTCTCCGTGAAAAGGAAGCTAATCGCACCCTGACAAAAGAGGAATACAAACATAAAGAGTGGCAGCGTCGCTTAACAGCTCGTCGTAAAGAGGCCATTACACAGTTTTGGAAAAAAGAGCGTAGACTCATCAAGCTTAATCTTCCAACCACCCGCAACTGGAGTGCAGCTCAACGACAGGAAATACTGTCTGGTAAGCAGCCAAAATATAAAGGCAAAACAATGGCTAGTCACAACATGTATAGCGTCGCAAAGTACCCTCACCTGGCAAATCGCAAGGAACTGATATATCCCGTCACATTCTATGAACACGTATATGGATGGCATGGCGGTAATACCAAAAACAGTTTGCCGGGTATTCCAATCAAAATGGTCAAAGAATTCTAGGAGGAAACAAGATGAATAATTATCCCGAAGACAGAATCGGATTAGTCATCAAATCTGCCGATTCAATCGCAAAATGTATATCAATCATCCGCAAATACAACCCGATTTCTATATCAGAGATTAAAACTGCTATAGAAAGCAAAGCCTTTGTTTTTGATTGTGATTATACCAACGACTCAGCTGTTCGGAAAATACGTCGTTGCTACGATGAGCTTGTAAAAACCGGAGCCACTGTAGAAATATACGAAGACGGAGATCTGACAACCCGAGAATTCATCTCCAATCTGTTGAATACCTATCGAGAAATAGATCAGGAAATCCAGAATCAGATCGATGCAGAAGTTGCTACCGAAGGTGGCGATGAAGAATAGCTTTCTCTGTCACATCAACCCTCTAATAAAACCTCTCCGTTTCCTCAGAAGCGGAGAGGTTTTTGATTTGTCATAATAAAAATATTTCGGCTTATCAGTCCTTATACTCAGATAGAAACGTCCGACAAAAGGGCCTCTTCATTGTGAACTGACAGCTACTTCTCGATTCTTTAGCCGTCTCTTCAGTCAGATCAACCCTTCGACACAAGATCCACAAACGAAGCGATCTCAAATTCGCCCAGATCCTGCTTTTCTTCTTCCGCATCGCGGCTTCGGACCGACATGGAGTGATTCTTCATCTCCTTCTCCCCAACCACGATAATGTACGGCACCTTTTCCATTCTCGCCGCGCGGATCTTATAGCCCAGTTTCTCGTCGGATTCATCCAGCTCCACACGTACATCCTGTTCACTCAGTTCCGCGGCCAAAGCACTTGCATATTCCAGATACTTGTCCGATACCGGTAAGATCTTCGCCTGTACCGGCGACAGCCACACCGGAAATTTTCCGGCATAGTGCTCGATCAGGATACCAAGGAAACGGTCAATACTTCCGAATACCACACGATGCAGCATGATCGGCCGGTGCTTCTCACCATCTTGTCCGAAGTAATCGAGGTCAAATCTCTGTGGCAGCTGGAAATCCAGCTGGATCGTGCCGCACTGCCACATTCTTCCGATGGAATCCTTGATATGGAAGTCCAGCTTCGGTCCGTAAAAAGCACCGTCGCCTTCGTTGATCGCATAGGGTTTTCCGACACCTTCCACCGCAGATTTAAGTGAGTTGATCGCCAGTTCCCACTCTTCATCACTGCCGATGGAATTCTCCGGTCTCGTGGACAATTCGATCTCATACTTGAAGCCGAATCTCTCGTAGAACTCATCGATCAACCGCATGACACCCTGGATCTCCGATTCCACCTGATCTTCGCGCATGAAGATATGGGCATCATCCTGCGTGAAACATCTTGCCCGCATCAGACCATGGAGCGTACCGGATTTCTCCGCACGGTGCACGATCCCCAGTTCTCCGACACGCATCGGAAATTCCCTGTAGGAATGCGGCTTGGATTTATACACCAGCATACCGCCCGGACAGTTCATCGGCTTGATTGCATAATCCGTATCATCCACACTCGTCGTATACATATTCTCTCTGTAGTGATCCCAGTGACCGGACTTTTCCCACAGCGTTCTCATCAGCATGATCGGCGTACTGATCTCCTGATAGCCTTCTCTTCTATGGATCTTTCTCCAGTAGTCGATCAGAATGTTTTTCATCATGAGTCCCTTCGGAAAATAAAACGGCAGTCCCGGTCCCTCATCCATCAGCGCGAAAAGCTCCAGTTCTTTTCCCAGCTTTCTGTGATCTCTGGCACGTGCCTCTTCAAGCTGATGCAGGTACTCTTCCAGCATAGATGCCTTTGGAAAAGAGATTCCGTAGATCCTCGTGAGCATCGGGTTATGCTCATCACCACGCCAGTATGCGCCGGCTACCGATAGAAGCTTGATTGCTTTAATGTGGCTGATGTTCACGATATGCGGTCCGGCGCAGAACTCCGCATAGTCGCCCTGCTTGTAGAACGTAATGTGTGCATCGTCCGGCATCTCCCGGATCAGCTCCATCTTGAACGACTCGTTTCTCTCCTCCATATAGGCGTACGCTTCGTCTTTACTTACCTCGTACACCTGAAGAGAAAGTGACTCTTTCACGATTTCCTTCATCTTCTCTTCCACCGCCCGAAGATGCTCATCGGAAAAAGCAAAACCGAAATCGAAGTCATAGTAGAACCCGTTCTCGATCGCCGGACCGATCGCGCATTTCGCATCCGGATACAGACGTTTCACCGCCTGCGCCAGAACATGTGCGCTCGTGTGCCAGAAAGCCTTCTTTCCTTCTTTGCTTTCAAATGCTGCTTCCAAAACCTGTTGATCATTTCTTAAAATCTTCATCATGTGTTGCCTCCTTTTGCAATAAATCAATAGGTGTATATTCGCAACAACATAAGAAAAGCACCCCAAAGATCGAATAGATCTTAAGGGTGCTATATGCACGGTTCCACCTTAACTTTTCACTTCAGATTCCAACAAATCCTAGCCTTTAACGCAGACATACGGTAACACTTACTCATTGTTCAGCATTACAGCTCGGGAATGGTTTTCGTCCGCTATCCTCATAAGTGACTTCCACCAAATGTCACTCTCTCTGGCTGATTCACCACGGACTACTCTTTTCCGTCAATGCTTTTCTTATGTTATTAGGCTGATAGTAGCAAAGACACAAGAACCTTGTCAAGCCATGATGTCAAAAAAGAAGGCGTGACCGAAGTCACGCCTTCTTGATCGTTTTTGTTTAAGAGGATCAACCCTGTGGCTGACCGCACTCACCGCAGAACTTACCGGTGTTGCCTGTCTTGCCGCACTTGCTGCATGTCCAGCCAGCGTTATCTGCCGGCTTCGGAGAACCGCAGTTTGCACAGAACTTACCTGTGTTGCCTGCCTGTCCGCAAGAGCATGTCCAGCCTGCATTTTCAACCGGCTTCGGAGAACCGCAGTTAGCGCAGAACTTGCCCTGGTTTCCGCTCTGGCCGCAAGAACATGTCCAGCCGCCTGCCGCTGCCGGAGCCTGCTGCTGCATCATCTGCTGCTGTTGCTGCATCATCTGCTGCTGCTGGAGGAAAGCCATACCCTGGTTACCCGGGTTCATTCCGCTTCCGCCGAAACCACCAACAAGGCCGACGCCCATCATAGCGTTGCCGGCACCTGCTGTATTGCCTGCAGCTGTCTTCATAGCATCAACAGAACCCTTGACCTGGTAACCGGCAGCCATGTTCGGGTTGTTACCAAACATAAGACCATCGTCCATAGCTTCGATTCTCTCTCTGGACTTCTCATCCGGAGTAATGGACATGATAGCAACTTTCTCAACGACCATACCACGGCCCTGGAGCCATTCTTCGTCAAGAACTTCGTTCATGTACTTAGCAAGCTTTACCTGCTGGCTCTGCAAGCGGTTGTACTGTACTTCTTCTCCACCGGCACCCATTCTGTTCAGAGCATCGCCGAGGTTCATGAGGAACTCAGCCTTAGCCTGACCAGGCTGTCCGTTCTTACCCATCAGTTCGTCGCGACGATAATCGCCTGCTACGTTACCGGCAATGTTCTTGAAGAACGTAACCGGGTCTACGATCTTGAATGAGAATGTACCATTCATGCGGATGTAGATACCACGATATGTCGGATCATCGTAAGGAAGCGGAGATGCGGTGCCAAACTTATTGTCTGTCATTTCCAGCATATTTACAAAGTAAACTCTCTGCTGTGTAAGAGCCTCACCGCCGGCCTTAATACGGCCCCAGATATCAGCGCAGGATTTCTTTACGCCGTCGAGGAATCCGCTTGTGCCGAAGCAAGAAGGAGCAGAAGATGTATCCCAAGTATACATACCTGCCTCAGTTGTAAAATCTACTACACGGCCATTGTCTACCAGGATCAGTGCGGTTCCTTCCGGAACAGCGATCTTAGATCCGTTACTGATGATTTCTACATCACCTTTATTGCTACCATTACGTACGACTTTTGCACCGCGGCGGAGCAGTACTTCCTGACCAAGTGAGTCACATGTGAAGAACTCAAGATACTGATCTCTTAAGTTTCCGCCAACAGCCTGAATTGCAGCCTTAATTAAGCCCATTTTAATCTCCTCCCAAACAAGAAAAATTTTTAATACTCAAGCAACTGATCCACAAGCCAGACTCGCATATCAACCGTCTTGATTGCTGTACCGCAGAATTCACAAACATCTGTACCCAGATGGCGAACCGGAGCACCGCAATGCGGACAGTTGAAACCAACCCCTTTTGTGTCTTCCATTGCAAGCCTTGTCGCGTCAAGGATATTGATCACTTTTACGTTGTATCGGACCTGCGTTGGAGTCGCTCGATTGCCTGATATAAATTTACCATTTCTTTCCTGGTATTGCAAATATTGTAACGAATATTGGAAGGTGATTTCCACCGTCGATGCAGTCCTTTTATAGTCGTTAATTCCACCTTTATGCACGCATACATCACGGTAAATCAGACTTTTCCCCGTGGAACGCGCAGAACCCACGATCTGGTCGATATTCTGGCACAGTGAACGGGTCACGCCGATGCCGCATGCGCAGAGTTCACGCTCGATCCGATCAATGCCGTCTCCATTAGTCGGAGTCGTCATTTCGGTCTGCAACTGCAAGCTTTTGACCAGTACCGCCTGCGCCGCGCTCTGCATCTCACTGATATTCAGATCCGGATAGTCTCTCGCAATACGAGGAATCAAAGTCATCGAAAGATCCGATACGGATTTCGGCGGCGCCTGCACGACCTCGCGCATACTCAGATCTTCCGGTCCGACTTTACCCTGGCGGATCTCATCTTTGACTCCTTGGGTGATCATGCCGAGAAGAGAGTTACGCCATGCACGTCTCGCCTTTCTCACGCCTCCGATCACACCCAGTGTACCCAAAAGACCCACAACAGCTACGATTGCCCATTTAACAGAAAACCATTCCGGCATATTCCTTCTCCCCCTTTTTCAGTACATGTTTCCCACTCACTCTTAATACTTATAAAGCACTTTTCGATCCATCGCGAGTACCGGAATCCCCCCTGGCGTCTTCTCTTTCCAGGATTCCGGAAGCACATTGTCCAGACCGGTCTGGTAAACAAGCGGAATGCCTGTCAGTTCAGATGCTTCTTTAAGCACCTTCTCTCCTTCGATCAACTCTTCTTCTGTCGTATCTTCCAAAAGGTTGGAGTTATTAATGAAACCACTGATCGGAAGTCTTGCCGCCTCGGAGAGTTCCGATGCCATCTGACGGATGCTCTCAGCGTCCGAAGTAAACGGACGGAATGCATTGACGACCATATACACGCGATACTCGATGTTCTTAAACCGGCTCAGCATGGCACCGAGAACTCTCGCGCCGAGGTCTTCACCGCCGATATCGAAAACGGAGACGGTATCCTCCTGGTCAAATGCCGAATACACCTCACCGGAAAGCGCCGGTACATCAACGTTGGTATTGGCATACTCCGGAACGATAACGTGGATACCTTCGGCTTCAAGAGCATCCTTGGCATCCGCCGAACGGTAATAAGGATTCACGATATCAAGATCCGCCAGCATAACTTTGGCAGAAGGATCTTCTTTCTTCAGTTTATGTGCAAAATGTACCGACACTTCAGACTTGCCACTGCCATATGCACCGACAAACACGTAAAGCCGTACTTTCTTGTTTGTATCTTCGCTCATTTTGTTTCCTCGTTCAAAGAGAATTCGGATGGCATGAGATCACGCCATCCGAACATTAGCATACCATTTCTTATAAGAATTGACTACAAAAGAAAGAGCCGAATAACCGTTTCTATCTTTCTGATCAGGCGCATCAGGCGCCCATGAATACCTTGACGAAAAGATCCTGCATACTCTCTCCGTTGATCAAAGGCTCATAATCATTTGCTTCGTAATTAAGATCCAGTCGCACATAGACGTCTTTCTCCGAATCCTCATCGAGGACCTTAAGTACCTCATAGGCTTTCTTCTCCCCGGACAAACGGTTCGTCGAACATGGTTGCAGACTGGTACCCGCTTTCAGCGTGACAGAACCTATTTTTTCGCGTGTCTCCGGATCGATCTGATCGACTTCAAGGTCCTTCTTGAGGCATGGAAAGATCCGTCCGTAGTAACAGTTGCATAAAGCATATTCCTGATCGATGACCGGCTTACCACTCTCATCGATGTGATAGACAGCATCCGTGCATTCGAGACCGATGACATACACTTCTTCCAAGAGGATCACTTGATCCGGATCGAAGTTCTGGCAAGGAGCTTGCAGCCACTTTCCGGAACCGCCTTTGTACTCCGCTTTCTTTCCGATGATCTCATAGATCATGATCCCCATGTTGTTATCTTCGCCACCTGTCCAGATATAAAGGAAATCCTTACCATGAGTATGGACAAGCGTCAGGAACTCAGCGATCTCATCACCGCCGGAACCCGATGTATCCACCTTTGTTTCCTGGTCATCGACCCGGATGGAGAAAGAACCTATCTCGTAAAACTGGTGTTCCACATCAATATCCACACGGATATTCTCTGTCTTTCCGTCCCCGTCAAGATCCCAATGGAAGTCCTTGTTCGGCGAGAGGTGAAGCACATAGTTTTCCGGAATCGAATCGAAGAATTCTCCATTAAATACATCTTCGTTTCCAATGTATCCGATATGTGCCGGTGCACGCATGTATCTTCTGAAAATGCCGATATCATAATACACAGTGATACCAGAATAATCGATCGTAAAAGGAACATCATCCGAGTTCAGGAAAGAAAGAATATCTTTTTCCTTGTACGTCTCCAGGTCATACTCTGTCAGAGTATCCATAATGCTGTTTTTCGCCAGTTCTACGAACCGTTCTTTATCCTTGACCACATCAGAAAGAGCAATCTTTTTTCCTGTCGCCGTATCGTAGTTGATCAGGTTTTTAGAGGTCAGTTCTTTATCCATCTGTTCACTATTGGAAGGATAATAGACCGTAGCGATCTTCTCATCCGCACGGAGGACGACAGGAACAATATCCTCTACGACCTCGACTTCGCCATCTTTCGTACCGAATTTACCCATATACTCTGTTTTTTTATTCTCAAGATACTCCCCGGTATAAGAAGCAAATGCCTTGCCATCTTCTTTGGCTGCACCATTGAGGGTTTCCGCGTTATCTCCGGAGAATAAAGGATGACCATAATATCCTAAATAGTACTCGATGCAGTTATAACCCGGATTATCATCACCCGATATGTTCTTGGGTTGGAAAGCAAAGACTTTTTCCCGAAAAATCCAAACAGGAAGATAATTGATCTTCTTAAAGGTCGGCGCATCGTAAGAGATCGTTTCTTCTTTCGATGTCTCTGTCGGTTCTTCGGATGTTTCTGTTTCTTTTTCTGAAGTAGTCGTGGTAGCTTCGGATGAAGGAGCCGTTGATTCACTTTCAGATGATGTTTCAGGATCCTGTTTCGAGCACGAACAGAAAAGCACTGACATTGCGAGTGCAACAGCTACAATTGACTTTTTCATAAATACACCTCTTTCCACATGATTTCATTGCCATTTGGAATAATTATATCTAAAATGCGCATTACATATGTGACACATAAGTTATCTTAAGCGTTGCCGATTGGCGTTTTGGCGCTCATCGAAGCTCCGCGATCGTAACGCCGTCTTCGCCTTCGCCAAAAGTACCCAGGCGGTATGTCTTTACACGGCGATCTTTCTTAAGGAACTGGTCAACTGCGGAACGCAGCGCACCGGTACCTTTGCCGTGGACGATCCGGACGTTGGAGATGTTACTTAGGACGCAATCGTCAAGATAGCTGTCGAGAGCATGCATCGCCTCATCGACCGTCATACCCAGAAGCTGGATCTCGGTCATCATGGTGGACTTCTTCTTTAAGCGCAGGTTGTCCGCACGCGATGTCGTCTTCTTTCTTGCCACATTTCTCGGTTGTGTCGCATTCTTCTTCACCTCATCCTTTTTAGGATAGCGAAGCGAGTCCGCAGCTACCGTCAGTTTTAGCGGACCCGAAGACAAGATGCAGTTATTCTTGCTGTCCGGCCCCTTGATGACGATTCCCGTGACATCGAGAGTCGGTGAATAATACAGACCACCTTCACGAATCTTATCCGGCTTTTCTCCCGGGATCTCCTTCGGCTCTTCGTCGCCCTCTGTCTCGGCATCGATATCAGCAAGACCGGCGCGAAGATTATTACGGATCGCACGGATCTTTCTCTCGGCATCGTGGGAGTTCTCCATCTTCTGGATCTCCTTGATCTCATCGAGGATCGAATCGGCTTTTTCCAGAACTTCTTCCAGCATCTCCTGCTTCTCTTCCCTAGCCTGGGCGAGCACTCTCTTTCTCTCTTTTTCGATCTGCATTCTCTGCTTATCGAGATCCTCAGACTGTCTCTTCACTTCGTCACGAAGATCGGCGATCTCTTTCTGAAGTTTCTCGCTCTCACGGTTATGACGTTCTGCGGAAGAAAGAAGTTCTTCCACCTTCAGACTCTCCTCGGAAAGGATGCTCTGTGCCGAGTCGATAATGTGATGCGGTAAGCCCAGTTTTCTCGAGATCACGAATGCATTACTTACACCCGGAAGACCGATCATGAGGCGATATGTCGGAGACAATGTCTCGGTATCAAATTCACAGCAGGCATTCTCCACCCCTTCCTGTTCGACCGCATAGGCTTTCAGCTCTTTGTAATGCGTGGTGGCGACTGTGACGGCGCCCTTTTTCCGGCATTCATCCAGGATCGCAATAGCCAGTGCCGCGCCTTCAGACGGATCGGTTCCGCTTCCAAGTTCATCAACAAGGACCAGTGTAGTCGGCTTGGTCAGTTTCAGGATCTGCACGATGTTGGTCATATGCGCCGAGAACGTCGACAGGCTCTGTTCGATGCTCTGCTCATCACCGATATCCGCGAGTACCTTCGTAAATGTCGATACTTCCGAGCCGTCCAGGCAAGGAATGAAAAGTCCGGCCATCGCCATCAGGGAGATCAGGCCGCACGTCTTTAAAGATACGGTCTTACCACCGGTATTCGGTCCCGTGATGACTAGCGTACGGTAATCGGTGCCGACAACGAAATTGATCGGCACGACACGGTCCTTATCGATCAAAGGATGACGCGCTTTTTTCAGGATAATACGTCCCTCCTGATTAAAGAGCGGACGGATCGCTTCCATCTCCAGCGCATATTGTGCTTTCGCCTGCATAAAATCGATGTGGGCAATGAGCTCGATGTCCATCAGGATCGCGTCTTTGCTGATACCGACTTTGCCGGTGAGGATACCCAGGATACGGTTGATTTCTTCCTGTTCGGCCGCGGTCCACTCACGGATCTTGTTATTCAGTTCCACAACAGCCATCGGCTCGATAAACAGTGTCTGCCCGGAAGCAGATGTGTCGTGTACGACACCCGGGATCTCACCCTTTTTCTCCGGCTTGACCGGAACACAATAACGGCCGTCACGCATGGTAACCAATTGATCCTGAAGGGCCTGAGGATTCTTACGGATCAAGCGGTCGAGGATCTCTCGGATACTGCTCTGGGCATCACGGATCTGACGGCGGATCGCATAGAGTTCATTACTGGCACGGTCATTCATCTCATTCTCGCCATTAATACACATTGAGATCTCTTTTTCAAGAGCCTCCAAAGGTTCAAGACGCTTCAACTCCTGCATCAGGAGATTATCGTCAGGATTGTCCAGTGCTTTTGGCGTCACAGCATGCAGACGCTCAACGGTACGAAGGAACGAGGCAACGTGCAGAAGATGCTTCATGGTCAGTGTTGCACCGGTGTCGGAAAACTTCACGGCATCGCGGATATCGTTGACTCCGCCTAGCGGGAGTGCTCCTTCTTTAACAAGGAATGCCAGGGCATCTTCGGTTTCTTTCTGCCAGACTTCCACCAGTTTCAGATCGGAAGTCGGTAATAAGCCATAGCACAATTCACGCCCGTAAACAGTACGAGCGTGATTGACTAAGCGATCGAGTATCTTGTCATACTCTAATATGGATAAGGATCGGCCACGGACAAGCTTTCTTTGTGCCTCTTCTTCAAATGTTGTATACATACTTTCCTTTTCTTAGGAGAGGAGCTTCGACCTTTCAACATCTTCCATATTGATGCTCTTGCTCATGGAAAGTCCCTCTTCTATATCTACATCACTGATCTCACCATGCTTATAGACGATGAGACGGTTTAATTTCTTCTGTTGGATACACTCGATGGCGTGAATACCCATAAGGCTGGCCATCGTTCTGTCACGAAGCGATGGGCTTCCGCCTCTCTGCAGGTGTCCGAGGATCGTCGGACGGGACTCGATCTCGGTAGCTTCTTCGATCTGCTTCGCAATCTCGGTCGCACTGCCTGCACCCTCAGCCACGATGACGATGTAATGACGCTTGCCGCGGTTTCTGCCATCGAGGATCGTGCGGATGACATCCTTGATGTCCCATGGTACTTCCGGCAAAAGGATCAGCTCGGCACCGGTCGCAATACCTACGTTCAAAGCGATATAGCCGGCGTGTCTGCCCATGACTTCGATGACACTGCAACGCTCGTGCGAAGAAGCAGTATCACGGAGTTTGTCGATAGCTTCCATCGCGGTATTCATTGCCGTATCGTAACCAATCGTATAGTCGGTAGAAGCAATATCGTTGTCGATCGTTCCCGGAATACCGATCACCGGAATTCCAAGTCTGGCCAGGTCTCTTGCACCGCGGTAAGAACCGTCACCACCGATAACGATCATGCAATCGATACCGAATACTTCACAGTTCTTCGCACCCTTGAGAACGCCTTCCGGTGTCTCCCAGCTCTTGGATCTCGCGGTCATCAGGAAGGTACCGCCACGCTGCAGTGTCTCGGAAACATCTCTGTGGCCGAGTTCCTTGATCTCGCCTTTCCAAAGGCCATGGTAACCACGGGTCACGCCCATCATCTTGAAACCGGCTTTGGTTCCTGCACGTACGACCGCACGGATCGTGGCATTCATGCCCGGCGCATCACCACCACTGGTCAGCACGCCTATGCCGTGTACCGCCGGTTCCTCGTCCGGATTCACATTATCATAATTCTTCGCTACCATTTCCTTCAGATTTGGCAGATTATCATTTCCGTATTGTTCAAACATATTATTTCTCTCCTCATAAAAGCGATTACACTGCATTTTTGCGCTACTATTATACCAAATCCCCCTAGAACAAGGAAACATTTTCAATACCGAATTCTTTAACCAATATGTCACATACATCCCGGTTCCACTCGATGCTGTACTCCGGCTGCAATATTACATAGCGTTTCTCATTCGGAAGCGCCACATAGACCGGCACATTCCCCCTGAAATACGCACATGTCGCCAGAAGTCTCTTATAACCTGCATCCTCGGTAGTTCCGAAATAACGGATCGCCACACGCATGTTGCCGGAAGGAGCATAGCGTACCGAATGATCTGTATTGGCAGCATCCGCCCCTGTCGTCTTTTCAGCCCCCACTTCTTTGTTTTCCTTAGGCGATTCCGAAGTCTTATTATTTCTTGGAACATAGGATCCGCCACGATTCCGGTTAGGAGGCGGCAATTCGCACAGTTCCTCATCGTCACGGCTCAAAGTCACTGCATCTTCCAGAAACAGTTTAACTTCTTCATCTTCCACCTGAACCTGTCCACGCATCAGGAGCGCCCTCGAAGCCAGAACCACAGCTCCGCATTTGGCAAAAGCACCCGGGAACACTAAAACTTCATAGTCTCCGTAGAAATCTTCCATCTGAAGGATGCACATGGCTTTTCCGTTCTTCGTCGTCTTCTGCTTTCTGGAAACGACCAGTCCTGCCATCACGACGGTTTCTTTATCTTTCAGCACACGGCCGCCGGCCACATCTTCACCAAGCGTTTTAAGAAATGAAGTGCTATCCGTATTCGCACGTGCCTCAATGGCTTTCTTATAGTTCTCAAGAGGATGTCCGGAAACATAAAGACCGATCATCTCCTTTTCTTTCATGAGACGCTCTTCCAGAGGAAATTCACTGACATTGGGAAGGATCGGCTCATCCTGGGCCGCCGAAGCCTGACTGTCACCCAGCAAACTGAATATAGAGATCTGTCCTTCCATCGTCTGGTGCTTCTGCGCAGATAAGCGATTCAGGTACGGCTCGGCTGCGCCCAGCATCTGCGATCTCGGAATACCGAATTCGTCTAAAGCCGATGCATAGATCAGACTTTCAATCATCTTCTTATTAATGTCCAGTTTCTCGGAGCGTCGCAGAAAATCACCGAAAGAAGAAAATGGTCCGTTCACTTCTCGATCGATAACGATCTTTTCTACCGCACCTTCCCCGACATTTTTCACAGCGGTAAGTCCTATGCGGATCGCCTTATCCCCTTCGGTTTTAAACTTGACCACACTCTTATTGATAGAAGGCGGCAGGATAGCGATCCCCATCTTCTTGGCGCAACTCGTGTACCAGGCAGATTGCGACTGGTTCCCCAAAAAACTGTTCAGCATTGCTGCCATAAACTCTGTCGGGTAGTGATATTTCAGATATGCCGTAAAATATCCCACTACAGCATAAGCGGCGGCATGCGATTTGTTAAAAGCATATCCTGCAAACTGGGTAACGTCGTCAAATATCTTTCTAGCCACAGCTTCCGGAACTCCATGAGCGATAGCGCCGCTGACTTCTCTACCCTTTTCGTCCTTTCCGCCATAGATAAATGTTTGACGGTATTTCTCCATAAGTGAGGCTTTCTTCTTGGCCATCGCACGCCGGATATTATCAGACTGGCCCATGGAAAAACCTGCCAGATCACGAACGATCTGCATAACCTGCTCCTGATAGATCATACACCCGTAAGTCATGTTGAGGATCGGTTCGAGCAAAGGATGGTCATAGCGGATCAACGAAGGATCATGTTTCGCGGCCACATATTTCGGGATCTGATCCATCGGTCCCGGACGATACAACGAAATACCCGCAATAATATCTTCCAGAGAAGCAGGCTTCAGATCCATCATAAAGGATGTCATTCCGCCACTCTCAAGCTGGAACACACCTTCTGTTTCTCCGCGGCTGATCATGTCGAAGATTGCAGGCTCATCCATCGGGATCCGATCATAATCGATCTCAATTCCCTGATTCTCCAGCACCATCTGCGCGGTATCGCGCAATACCGTTAATGTACGCAATCCCAAGAAGTCGAACTTTAACAGACCTATTTCTTCGGAGTTTGCCTTTGCAAACTGAACTACGACAGACTCGTCATTCTTTGCCAAAGGAGCGATCTCCGTAAGAGGTTTGGCGGAAATGATCACTCCGGCAGCATGCGTCGAAGCATGACGGGGCATTCCTTCGAAAAGCATTGCCGTATCCAGAACCTGTTTCACTGTTGGAGAATTCTCATACTCTTCCCTCAATTCAGCGGAATTCTTCAACGCATCGGAAATAGTAATGCCCAGGTTATTCGGAATCATCTTGGCGATCCGGTCACTCTCGGCATACGGAACATCCAGCGCACGGGCAACGTCACGGATACAGGCTTTCGCCGCCAAAGTTCCGAACGTGATCACCTGCGCAACACGATCCGAACCATATTTTCTTGTCACATAATCAATGACTTCCTGTCTTCTTTCGTAGCAAAAATCAACGTCAAAGTCAGGCATGCTGACACGTTCACTATTGAGGAACCTCTCAAAGATCAATCCGTACTTGATCGGATCGATATTGGTAATGGAAAGCGCATAGGCCACCAGAGAACCTGCACCGGAACCACGTCCGGGTCCGACCATGATGTTGTTCTCTTTGGCATAATGGATGAAGTCCCAGACGATCAGGTAATAATCGGTATATCCCATGGAGGTGATCACGGACATCTCATATTCTGCACGTTCATAATACTTGTTTCGAAGCTCATCATCCGTGCACCACTCCAATCTTTTCCGCAAGCCTTCCTCGCACAGATGGCGCAAATACTCTTCTGCATTGGAATACTCCAAAGGAACATCAAAAGCCGGAAGATGGATCTGATCAAAAGTATATCCGGCATGGCACATACTGGCGATCTTGGTCGTATTCTCGATCGCTGACGGAACCGAGGCAAAATACTGACGCATCTCCTGTTCGGATTTAATATAAAAATCATCACAAGCCATGCGCATACGATCCGGATCACTCATTCTCTTTCCGGTCTGCATACAAAGCAGAACTTCGTGCGCTTCACTATCCTGGCGATACATATAATGACAGTCATTGGTCGCCACCAGCGGGATCCCGGTCTCATTCGAAAGCAGGATCATATGCTGATTCACTTTTGCCTGCTCGGGCATCTGATTACTCTGGATCTCCAAATAGTAATTGCCACGTCCGAAAGTCCGGTCATACCACAATGCACACTTTTTCGCCCCGTCGAGATCACCCTGAAGAATATGGGTCGCCACCTCACCGGAAAGGCAGGCGGAAAGCGCAATCAATCCATCGGAATACTTCTCGAGAAGTTCGTGATCCACACGTGGCTTATAATAGAAGCCCTCCGTAAAGCCGGTCGATACCAACCGGTTTAAATTCTTCAGTCCCTCGTCATTCTTTGCCAAAAGCACCAGATGATAATAGTTTCTATCCTCTACTTCTTTGAGGAAACGGCCTCGAGGCGCCACATAGACTTCACATCCGATGATCGGATGGATCCCCGCTTCAGTCATAGCCTTATAAAACTCTACAGCGCCATACATGACTCCGTGATCCGTAATGGCACAGGAAGTCATACCCAATTCGGAAAGACGGGCAGCAAGACGCTTGATACGGATCGCGCCGTCCAGCAAACTATACTCTGTATGTAGATGAAGGTGTACAAAACCTTGATTGACTGCCTCTGCCATATATTATCCTTTCCGGGACTCTCCCGGCCACCATGGGATCACATCTTCTTCATCATGCGTCCCCGAGTTTTCCCTTTACCACAACCAGCAAATCGCGAAGCCGGGCAGCTTCTTCGAAAGCCAGTTCCTTCGCCGCGGCCTTCATTTCCTTATCCAGACGCGCCGCCAGTTTCTCAAGCTCCGCACGAGACATTTTGGTCTTCTTCTGATTCATCAGGTTAGACAGATCCTTCATATCGATCTGGTCTTCCCTGCTGACTTCTTCCATCGTCTCCAGAACATCACGAACTTCTTTCGAAACACTCTTCGGAGTAATATTGTTATCTCTATTATACTGGATTTGTATCTCACGTCGACGATTCGTTTCCGATACCGCTTCGAACATGGAATCCGTCACTTCATCCGCATAGAAGATAACACGACCGTTTACGTTTCTTGCCGCGCGTCCGATCATCTGGATCAACGAGCGTGTCGACCGCAGGAAGCCTTCCTTGTCAGCGTCGAGGATCATAAGCAAAGACACCTCCGGAATATCAAGTCCTTCACGAAGGAGGTTGATACCGACCAGCACGTCAAATTCACCCGTTCGCAGTTCGCGAAGGATCTTCATACGGTCTACTGTATCGATATCCGAATGGAGGTATTTCACTCGGACCTCTTCCTGTTTAAGATAAGCCGTCAGGTCTTCACTCATCTTCTTTGTTAATGTCAGGATCAAAGCACGCTCACCTTTCTTGACCGTCTCGCGAATCTCAGAAAGGATATCTTCCATCTGTCCATCGACCGGACGGATCGAAATTTCCGGATCCAAAAGGCCGGTCGGACGGATGATCTGTTCGACTGTCTGTCCGCTATGTTCCGCTTCATATTTGGAAGGAGTGGCAGATACAAAGATCGTCTGACCCATCTTCTTTTCAAATTCCTCAAACTTCAGCGGCCGGTTATCGAACGCGGACGGGAGACGGAATCCGTAATCCACCAAAGTCGTCTTTCTCGAACGGTCTCCGTTATACATCGCGCCGATCTGCGGCACGGTCACATGCGACTCATCGATCATAAGAAGATAGTCCTCCGGCATAAAGTCCATAAGCGTAAACGGTGGAGAACCCGGAGCTCTCTGGGTCAAGTGTCTCGAGTAATTCTCGATCCCCTTTACAAAACCCGTTTCCGCCAGCATCTCCAAATCGTATCTTGTCTTCTGCTCGAGACGATAAGCCTCGATAAGCTTGCCCTGCTCCCGAAGCTCGGCAAGGCGCTCGTCCAGCTCGGCCTCAATCGTCACGAGCGCACGATCCAGTTTCTCTTTCGTTGTCGCATAATGCGAAGCCGGAAATATCACGGCATAATTTCTGTTCCACATGACTTTCCCGCTCAGGTAATGCACTTCCGAGATCCTCTCGATCTCGTCACCGAAAAAGGTCACACGTGTCAGCAGTTCCTCGGAAGACGGCGGAAAAATATCCAGCGTGTCTCCCTTCACTCGAAAAGCGCCTCGCGTGATCTCAAAATCATTTCTGACATACTGCAGGTCGATCAGGTGACGGATCACCTCTTCTCTGGACTTCTCCATTCCTACACGAAGATTGATCATAAGATCCTTATAGTCAGAAGGATCACCTAATCCATAGATACAGGAGACCGAAGCAACTACGATCACATCTCTTCTTTCCAGGAGCGAGCTGGTCGCACTGTGACGCATGCGATCGATCTCATCGTTGATATCGCAATCCTTCTCAATATATGTATCCGTTGAAGCAATGTATGCTTCCGGCTGATAGTAGTCATAGTACGAAACAAAAAACTCTACCGCATTATCCGGAAAAAAGGCTTTAAATTCTGCGGCAAGCTGTGCCGCCAAAGTCTTATTCGGCGCAATAACAAGTGTCGGTCTTTGCGTCTTCTCAATAATGTTCGCCATGGTGAATGTCTTACCGGATCCGGTTACACCAAGAAGCGTCTGACCGCGCATGCCGGAAGAAAGACCTTCAACGAGTTTCTCAATCGCCTGAGGCTGATCTCCTGTCGGTACAAAAGGAGAGTGGATCTTAAATTGTCTGCTTGTATCTATTTCCATAAAGACTTCCCGCTTTTTCGAACATATTTTCGTTCCAATCAGTATAGCACATATCCATATAAAGTAAAACACCTAATACAATACGACCTACAGATTGACCAAGACGACAAAAGCGGCAAGCAAGTGCTTTTGACAAAGGCGAAAACGCTTACTTACCGCTGTTATATTTTCTTTTTCATGATTGATTATGTAACCGCTCTTATGCCGGCGTATCCACAACAAGAATACGTTCGATCGGAACCTGGAATGTTATGGACAGTACGACCAGGTTGTCGATCGTAGGCATCGATACGCCCCGCTGCCACTTGTATATGGCCTGAGGAGTGGCAAATCCGAAAATATCCTGAAGTTCGCGTACGGACATTCCTGCATTCTCACGAAGCCGTACGATATTACTTCCTGTTTCTTCCATGTTGATGATTGGTAACATAGCTCATTCCTCCATTCTATTTCAAAAAACTAATAATAAAAAACCGCTTTTCCTGACATTCCAAGAAAAGCGGCGAATCAAACTGATTATATACCGTGGAACTACCGGATGAAGTGTTCCACGAAAGCTTCTCTTGGAATATTGAGTTTGCCTGTTTTGGCGACCCAAATAGTATCGTGCACAGAGTAACCATGCATCGCTGTTGTACCGGCGATATTCTGCTTAATGTAATTCACGATACGTACTGATTTCATTTGTGAAACACTCCTTTCTTTAAAATTCGATCTTACGAGCCTTGCTCGATATAGATACTTTACCACTATGATTTTTATTTGTCAGTATACCAGCAGTATAAAAATCCACGAAATTTTATTATCTCAACTTTGGCATTATTCGTTATAGTACACATAAACATACGGAGTGGAGCTGTTTTCCATGCAGACAAACATAACGACGGAACCCTTGCTCCTCCTTCCTACGATTACCCAGGAGACAGAAGACGGATTCGGCACGATCTTCTGTCCGGAAAAAAGTGTATACTTCTGGATATTGTACTCAGCCAGAGGGATCTCGTGAAAATCATCACCATAGAGTCCATGTGCTGTCTGAATCACTTCGTTCATGTGGGCAACCGTATCGATACGGATCTTCGCTTCAAAAGAAGTCCTACGAAAAATAGAACCGGACGGACGGTAATCTTCGATCGTGCAATATGACGGCACATCAAAACCTGTCTTTCTTTCGATCACTTTCTCTTTTTCGTCAAGGACAAAGAATACTCCCAGTACCACTGCGAAAACGATCAACAACACTGCGATGATGGTCAACTTCTTCTTATCTTCGTACATTATGTATCCTTTCCGAAAAGCCGTCTGGCATTTTCTGTTGTGATCCGGGCCATCTCTTCAGGCGAGATCTCCTTGATCCTTGCCATTTCTTCCACTACATACCGGACGTAAGCCGGTTCATTCCTGTGACCACGATACGGTACCGGAGTCATATACGGCGAATCCGTCTCTACAAGAAGACGGTCCAAAGGACACATTCGGATCACATCCGGTGCTCTTCGTGCATTCTTGAAAGTGATCGGACCATCGAAGCCAAGATAGAAACCCATCTTCAGAAGGATCTCTGCGGTCTCCGGGCTTCCGGAGAAGCAGTGCAGCACGCCCGGCACCTCACGGAGTGCATGCTGTTCGTGCAAGGATCTCAGGATGAAAAGCGTATCTTCACATGCATCACGTTCATGGATCACGGCAGGAAGATCATAGCGGTAGGCAAGCCCCATCTGATAAATGAAAGCCGTAGCCTCATGGACCGGAGACGCATCGTCGTAATGGTAATCCATTCCGATCTCTCCCACAGCCACGATGCCGAGCTTATCTTTATGTTTCAGCCAGTCCTCAAGACGGAACTTTGCTTCATCATCAAAAGATTTCGCCGTTTCCGGATGTACACCGACCATGCAGGAAAGTTTCACACCACAATTCTCTTTCATCTTCCGAAGCTGAAGAGAGATCTCACTATCCTCTATGGTAGAACTGGCCAGCATGATGTGTGTAACACCCGCTTCCTTCGCATTATGAAGGACCTGGTCAATATCTTCCTTATAGTCTTCACGCCAGTTCAAATGAGCATGCGTGTCAAACATCTCCATGGATCAGGAAACCTCCGCTCCAGGCTCTACGCCTTCCGGCACGGAAAGAAGTGCATAGTCACCGTTCGGTTTCTCCGCGCAAAGGATCATGCCATAGGAATCAAATCCACGAAGCTTTCTCGGAGCCAGATTAGCCACCCAAACGACCATCTTTCCAACCATTTCTTCCGGTGTGTAGTACTGTGCAATACCGGAGAGGACCTGCATCTTACGATCACCTACATCCAGCTGCATACGAAGAAGCTTATCTGCCTTCGGTACTTTCTCACACTCGAGGACCTTCGCAGCACGAAGCTCAAGTTTTGCAAAATCGTCGTAAACGATCTCTTCTTTATGCTCGAGTACCTTGCCCTGTGCAGCTGCCAACGCCGCTTCAGAGATCTTCGCCAGTTCTTCCATCTCCTTATCCATATCCAGTCTCGGGAAAAGCACTTCCCCTTTCTGTACGGTTACATCTGCCGCGAGCACGCCTGTCTCACCGGACTTTTCCCATGCAGTGGCCTCTTCTGTCGCGCCGATCTGTCTCCAGATTTCCGGACAGGTATTCGGCAGAACTGGATTCAACAGGATCGAGCAGATACGCACAGTATCCAAAAGGTTATAAAGGACTGATGCCAGTCTGGCTTTCTTGCTCTCATCCTTTGCCAGTACCCATGGCGCTGTCTCATCGATATACTTGTTTGCGCGGGCAATGACCTTGAAGATCTCTGCCAGAGCATTGGCAATGTGAAGATCCCCATAGTTTGTCTCCACATACGGCTTCAGTGCTCTTGCCATAGAAAGGAGTTCCTCATCCAGCGGATCGCTCTCACGTTCTGTCGGGAGCTTGCCGTCAAAGTACTTGATCGCCATGGCGACAGTACGGGACACCAGGTTACCCAGATCATTGGCCAGATCGTTATTGATACGCTGAACCATCTGCTCATTGCTGAACGGGCAGTCTGCGCCGAAAGGCATCTCACGCAGGAGATGGTAACGTACGGCATCCACGCCGTATCGGTCAGCCAGGATAAACGGATCAATGACGTTACCGGTGGACTTACCCATCTTCGCGCCGCCGAATGTGATCCAGCCGTGACCATAAATATGTTTCGGAAGCGGAATATCCAGAGCCATCAGCATAGCCGGCCAGATAAGAGAATGGAAACGGACGATCTCCTTCGCCATGACGTGCACATCTGCCGGCCAATATTTCTCAAAATCGTTATATGTAGAGTTTCCGTATCCCAGTGCCGTGATATAGTTGCTGAGCGCATCGACCCAGACATATACGACATGCTTGGTATCGAAAGATACCGGAATGCCCCAAGTGAAACTCGTTCTGGAAACGCAGAGATCCTCCAGACCCGGCTTGATGAAGTTGTTGATCATCTCATTGACACGGGACTTCGGCTCCAGGAAATTTCTCTCCTCATCCAGAAGCAATGCCTCCAGACGGTCGCTGAATTCGGAAAGCTTGAAGAAATATGCTTCTTCTTCCGCATCGGTCACGTCACGTCCGCAATCCGGGCACTTGCCGTCCTTGAGCTGGCTCTCGGTCCAGAAGGACTCACAAGGTGTGCAGTACTTGCCTACGTATTTTCCCTTATAGATATATCCTTTATCGTAGAGGGCCTTGAAAATGTTCTGTACCGACTCCACATGGTACGGATCTGTCGTACGGATAAAGCGGTCATACGTGATGCCCAGACGGCCCCACAGTTTCTGGAAGTTGGCAACGATTCCATCAACATATTTCTTCGGTGTTGTACCCAGCTCCGAAGCTTTCTTCTCGATTTTCTGGCCATGCTCATCTGTACCGGTCAGAAACATGACATCATAACCCTGCATTCGCTTAAATCTGGAAACCACGTCGCAAGCGAGCGTCGTGTAGCAGTGTCCTACATGAGGATTTCCGGATGGATAGTAAATCGGGGTTGTAATGTAAAATTTCTGTTTTTCGGCCATTTGATATGCGCCTCCTTTTATTTGCAAATTGCATTTTGTTATTATAACAAGAATATATAGAGAAAATCAATGAATCAGCCATACTTATATACCATCCGGATACTTTGGCCGGAAACGTCAGTACACAGCACATAAAGAAGCCGTAGTGAAGCAACCCGCCACCTTCACATAAATGTCAATTCATAGATTTCGCGGATCGCGATCACTTCGCCATCGGCAAAAACGAGAGTATTGCCTACCGTATCGATCACCCGTACCCTGCCTTGTTTTTCCCGGTAACTGCCTCCGGATTTCCGATGATCCGGAACAAAATAACGAATTCGCACTTGCGGCATTTCTTTGATCCGCTTCGAAAGGACCGCCATCTCTTGATCGATCTTTTCCAGTTCGTCCTCCATTCTCTCGATCCGGGGATCGGTAAGCCGCGCCGCCTCCGCAACTGCCTTGTCATACCCCACAACTGCTGCAAAAGGAGAAAACTGAGCTGCGCGATCTGCCAACGGCATCGGTGGAAGATCCTCATAAACAGGACGCGAAAGATGTCGAATGTCATCATACTTGCTCATGCTCTATGTCCGCCGATCTGGCTGTTTCTTAAGATCGCCGTGCCTCCTTCATTCAGATTCTTCGCCTTGATCACGGCATTTTTACCGAACTTTTTCTTGATTTCCACCATAGTCTGCTGAAGTTCGTGCTCTTTCACTTTCTTCTCGCTTTGTAGCGACGTGGTCTCCACTTTCGCCGACCGGTTTTCCGTCTCCACGATAAGATCGAAAAGACTCATCTGCCGATACGGTCTCTCGTTCGCTGCTGCTTCTTCCCGAACGATATGGCAGGCACAAAGCCCGATCCTTCTGGAAAGAAGATTCTTGTCCATGATCCGTTCCAGAAGTTCAACTGCCGCTGCCGTGATAGTTTTCGTCGAAGAAGTATAGGCATTCAGATTGATCGTACCGTGCGCATGCTTCGGCACCTGCCGGCCATAGAAATCTGTCGTGATCTCACCCTGATAACTGCCACTCTGAAGACTCGCCCGATCATAACCGACTGTTAAGACCAGCTGATCCGTTACCAGTCCCTTCTCCACCAGATCCAAAGACATCACATCCGCCATCTCCCACACGATCAGTCTGGTATGCTCATAACTCGTAGGTTCCGTGAGCACCTGACCGGAAGAAATGCTGTTATTCTGCGGTTTGTACGCCTTCACATCCGCCATCGTCGCAGGCTCGATCCCCCAGGCATGGTCGACCAGAAGCTCAGTATTCTTACCGAAAAGCGTCTGAAGGAAACCCATTCCCTCCCTGGTAAGAGAAAGGCGGGCTATATCGCCCATCGTTCTCACGCCGCACTTCGCAAGTCTTGCAGAAATCCCCCGCCCCACACGCCAGAAATCGGTCAACGGCTCATGTGCCCAGAGTTCATCCTTATACTTCTCTTCATCCAGTTCGGCGATCCGAACACCATCTTTATCTGCAGGAATATGCTTCGCCACGATGTCCATGGCCACTTTGCAAAGATACATATTCGTCCCGATCCCCGCCGTAGCCGTGATTCCGGTCTCATCAAGAACTGCACGGACCATCTTCATGGCAAAATCATGTGCCGAGATCTTATACATCTTCAAATAGGTCGTACAATCGATAAATACTTCGTCGATCGAATAGGCAAAAATATCCTCCGGCGCGACAAAACGAAGATAAACACCGAATATCTTCACGCTGACCTGCATATAACGCGCCATCTGAGGCGTCGCAACCACATAGTCCAGTTCCAAAGACGGATCTTGCGCCAGCTCCGAGGCCAGATAACTCTTTCCCGAGAACAATCTCTTCGGAGCCTGAAACTGCCTTACGGTATTGATCTGTTTCACTTTCTCGACCACCTCGAAAAGTCTTGCTCTTCCCGGAAGACCGTACTGTTTCAGACTCGGCGACACAGCAAGACAGATCGTCTTCTCCGTACGGGAGGCATCCGCGACAACAAGATTCGTGTTCAAAGGATCAAGCCCGCGTTCCACACATTCCACGCTGGCATAAAAGGATTTCAGATCGATAGCAATGTATGTCCGTTCCATTTCTTATTCTCCTCGCCTCCACATTACATTAAAGAACAAACTTTCGCTTTTATTATACACGCCACAAAATGAAATGTCTCTACTTTTCAGAAAATTTGTTCGACTTTTTCTTCAGCCGTACTCCGCTTCACTTTAAAATCACCTGTGGTACAATGATTTCCATAAGATCAAATCCGAAAAGAAACGAGAAATATTCATGCTCTTTATTCTCTGCGCACTCACGGCCGAAGCCAAACCGTTGATCTCCGCTCTTTCTCTGCGGAAGGACAACACATCCTGTCCCTACGACACATATTTTGCCGAGGACAATTCCGTCGTGCTTGCCATCTCCGGTATGGGCACAGTTGCCGCCGCTTCTGCGACCACCTATCTTCTCACTCGTTTCGGAACCAAAAAAGAGCAGGACCACCTCATTAATTTCGGGTCCTGCGCCGGCAAAGACCCGGGAATGTATCTGATCAACAAGATCACCGACGACATCTCCGGCCGCGAGTATTATCCCGATATGCTGTACGACCTGAGTTCCGCCGGTCTTTCTTTTTCTTCGGAAAAAGCACTGACGACAGTCAACCATGTCGTCTCTTCCCTGGAGGATCCGGATCAACTCTACGAGATGGAAGCATCCGGGATATTTCAGGCTGGTTCTCACTTTCTTCCACCTCATCGGATGCTTTTCCTGAAGTATGTTTCCGATTCAGGCGTGGAAGATCCGAAATCCATAACCAATGCGCACCTGACGGCTTGCGCCGAGCAACAGCTTTCTACAGTGCTTTTGATCCTCGGAAAACTCAAGAATATCTCTGAAGAAATACCTTCCATCGACGAAGATCTGTTTCTCTCGGCTTCTTATGCCCTGCATCTTAGCGAAACATTACGGCACGAGCTCTACCAGCTCTTCGTCTACGCACGGTCGGAGAATATCGACATAGAGAAGATCCTCGACGGATTGAAAAAAGAAGGCAGGATACCTGCTCCCTCCAAGCGCGAAGGAAAGGAGGTCCTCCATGCCATCCGGGAACGACTTATTTAATCACCCGTTCTCACATATCTATGTTGAGAAAGCAGCATCTGACCATCCTCTTACCCAAGCGATCCTCGCACGTTTTTCCAAGTCCGTCATAATTCCTGTCGGACATTACAAAGATGTGTTCAATCGTCCAAGACAGAACTTTGGCATACAGAAACAGTCACAGGCTCTGATACTTGCGAAAAACCGCGGCGCCTCGATCTTTCCGGGTGCGCCGGTCTGTCAGGATTTCGGTTATGACCACTTCTACTATGCAAGTTCGATCCGAAACTGCATCTTCGATTGCGACTATTGCTTTTTAAAAGGAATGTACGGATCCGGAAACATTGTCGTTTTCGTCAATCTCGAGGATACTTTTTCCGAACTGGAGAAATTGCTTGCCGAGCACCCTGTATATCTTTGCATCTCTTACGATACCGACCTCATCGCTTTAGAATCGCTTACCGGATTCACGTCCCGTTGGATCGAATTTACAAGAACGCATAAAGATCTGACGATCGAGATCCGCACAAAATCTTTTCGAAAAGATATCTACGATAAAACTGAACCATGCGATCGGGTGATCTTCGCCTACACGATATCTCCCCGATCCATCATCGAGAGATACGAAAGCAAGACCGCCACGCTTTCCGAACGAATCGCTGCCGCTTCGTACGCAATGGCAAAAGGTTTTCCGGTCCGGCTTTGTTTTGATCCGATCATTTATTGCAAAGATTGGAAAGATGCGTATTCATCAATGATTCAGGAAGTGTCGGAAAATATAGATATGCATCAATTAAAAGATGTAAGCATCGGATCTTTTCGCATCCCTTCGGACTACATACACAAACTGAGAAGAGATTTCCCTTCTTCGCCCGTATGCCAATTCCCGTATGAAAACATAAACGGCGTCTTCCAGTATCCTGAAAAGATACGGGCCGGAATGGAAGATTATCTGGGATCCCTGCTTCAAAACTTGATATCCAAAGACAGAATATATAAAATCGATACTAACCAAGTACCTTAAAGGAGGTCTTCCTTTGAACGATATACGACTCAACAACGAACACAAAATGAGACCTGAGGACGTCAGAAACTGTCCCAAATGCGGCGCCCCTATTCTTTCCGAAGTCTGCCAGTTTTGCGGCACATATATCGGAAAGGTCGCCACTTCAGACCTGACTCCGGAATATCCGCTGATCGAATGCAAACAGGCAAAGATCACCTTCTGGACCGTCGGATTCCCGCTGGTCTTCGGATTAATGTTTTCTCTCGCCGCGTTACCTTTTCTATTCGCCCGTGAAGAGATCAAAGGCATAGATCTTCCGAATACCTATAACACCTTTTTGATTCCGTTTATCTTGATCGGTCTGGCCTCCATCGGCTTCGCCTTCTATCGTTCCTTCCGTACCATTCAGGTCATGTTGAAGGGAACCCTTCGAAGCGGTGTGGTATATGGCTATATGGACGACACCGTCGCATATAACGGAGTGAACGGTCAGAAAGTGAAGATCCTTGTAGATACGGCCGAAGGGAAAAAGTTTATCCTTCTTCCACTCGGAACCACTTCCAAACCCTACGAGGTAAACAGTCAGGTAAATGTTAAGCTGTTGAACAACTGGGCAGTCATTCTTCGACAGAAGACGCAATGGTGACAAAAACCATATTTTCTATACGTGAGGGAAAAATGAGCAAAACAGCAATTCTCACAGGAGCATCATCCGGAATCGGCAAAGCCATAAGTGAAGTGCTTTTGGATATGGACTATGAGGTCTTCGGTATCGGCAGAGATTTTTCCGAGGCGGAGGAGCTTGCTTTGCGTCCGTCATTTCACCGGGTCGAGCTGGATCTTCTGAACACTTCAGAAGTCGAAAAAACGATCCGGGAAATGAGCAAAGGACGAGGCATCGATCTTTTGGTCAACTGTGCCGGCGTCGGTTTTTACGGACTTCACGAGGAACTAAAGGTCAAGGACATTTCCGCTATGGTGCGTACCAATTTAGAAGTCCCGCTTCTTCTTACCAACCTTCTCCTTCGGAAACTAAAAGAGAGCAAAGGAACGATCCTTAATATCGCCTCGGTTACCGCCCAACAGAGCAATCCGCACGGCGCGGCATACGGCGCTACCAAAGCAGGGCTTTTAAGTTTCTCGAAAAGCCTTTTCGACGAAGCAAGAAAATACGGTGTCAAAGTCACCACTATCCTACCGGACATGACGGATACCAATCTGTACCGGAATGCTGATTTCGAATCATCGAAAGAAGAGAATGCGCGGTTGCTTCCTGCAGATATTTCCGATGCCGTGAAGTACATTCTTCAGGCGGATCCTCATATGACGATCACGGAATTCACGGTTCGTCCGCAGCTTCACCGGATCGAAAAGAAACCCTGATCACAGTCTGTAAATAAAGTGCTTTTCCATGACGTCATCCCGCTTCGAACCGATGATCTCGCCACGGATCTGTTCCAGGTCAAAAGCACATTTCCAAAGGAAATCATAGTCTCCGCCCTTCTGCTCATAAACTCTCGAGCCATACGAAACTTTCCCGTCAGAAGAGACCTGAATGTCCTGCATCGCTATGCAGTTATATACTTCTCTTTTGTCTCCGGCTTTTGTTGTTAACGTCGACTGATAGAAGAAGAAAAGATAGCTTTCGTTTTTGGATGTGACCAGGTAGGTTTCTAGAAGTATCGGCGTACCTGAAAGGCTCCATCTCTCGTCTGCAGATACAATGATATTACTACTGTGAACCTTCTCGGCCTGCTGAAGAGCTGCGCCTTCCGCCTGTTCAAGGAAATGCGGATCTTTCAGGAGATCTGCTCTGCTCACATGGTCATTCTTTCGGATATTCTCTTTCTGTGTTGTAACAGGTGTTGCCATCTCCGTTTTTGCATCACGTTGCACATAATACTTGATCATGAACCCGCTTGCAAAACAAACCGCAAGTATCACGCCAAAGATGATCAACGTACGTCTCAGGCGTCTCATTTTCTCTTTGATCTTTCGCTTTCTCTCCTGACGCGCAGCTTCTTCTTCCGCCTCGATCTGACGCTGTTCTTCCTGCGCATAGTAATCTTCCAACTCCTGTTTCTGTCTTTCTAAGGAAAGACGGATGTGTTCCTCCGCATTCGCGATCTGTTCGTATTCGGCATCACTTGCATCCTTCTCGACGTCTCTGACTGCGCCACAATATGCGCAGACCAGTTTTCCGTCTTCAAAGTGCATGGGAGACTCACAAAGCTTACAGGTCAAAACTTTCAGTTTCATCCGTTCTCTCCTCCCTTTCCGTCCTCGAATACCTGATCGATCTTGAAAGAAGTGCTCTCGTACTCACCTTCGATACATTCCAGATAGAGTTGATCTGCTTCCCTGTATCCACCAAATGTTCCATTTGTCCGGTTTCCCATAGAGCATACATAATCTGTTTCGATCATTTTGGTCATTTCATTCAGCGAAAACCTTGGAATAATCACACAGTCATAGATCGTGAATTCTTCTTTCGTATCCTGATATTCATATACAGACTCAAAGAAGATACAGAGTTTGCTTTTAGCTGAACTATCGATCATAACATAGGCATCATAAGGCTTTGGTGTATCCTTGATCTTAGCTTCTCTACTATTCACATAAGCAGGATCATAAAAGATCGTGCTTCTTTCCGAAAAGAGATAGTCCTGCCCTTCGAGAGCTGCATTCTCCACCACGCTCCGATCGCTATTCAGCGCCTGGGTCATTTCACTCATTATTTCCTGAGCCTTCACCTTCATTTCCTTTTTGGAAGCCTTGACCGAATGACTGAAATAGACGATCAACCCGATCAAGCCGCCAAGGAAAAGAAAGATGGAAATATAGTAGGAAGCAACGATCGAAGCAATCTTACGGATATCGTTCTTCTTCTCTCGTTCAAAGTCACGGTGCAGTTTATTCTGCTCCATCTGTTCTTTCAGCCTGTGCCTGGTCTGCAGCAACTCCTGATCCCGCGCAATAAGCTGTCTTGTACGATCCGCCTGCGTAACCAGATCCGTATACTTCACATCATTTTCATCGTAGTCGATCGTAAATGCCGACCCGCAACTTGTACAAAAGAAAGAATCGCCCTGCTGGCTCAGGTTGCCATTACACTGAGGGCAGTTAAGATTTGTAAGTTTCATCTCGTGCCCTCCTTAACCATTTATCTTCTGCTTTTCATTTCCGTTCGCGGAAAAATCAAACTCCAAAAGCATCGAAGCATTTTTCCTCACGTCCAGCCGATTATCTTTGTGAAGATCTTCCAGGCTCTCATATCCGGCGATCCTCCAGATATATTTCTCATCATAAGTTCTCGTTGCCGCAAAAGAACTCTCAACATGTCCGTTCTCGTCCAATGTACCCGAAAGCATGATCGTGTATGCCGAAAAGACTTCTTGCGTCCGCTCTCCAGACTGTGTCTGATAAGTAGTCTTATAAACCAGAATGAGCCGCTTGTCTGACGATGTTTGTTGTAGATAACTCTCAATCAACTCAGGCTCACCGCACCTTATTGCAATCTCTTCCGGATCGGAAAGCTCGATTTCTTCCTTACCGTCATACTTAGCATAATACTTCGCAGAAGAAAGCAGTTTCTTCTGCAGATCCTGATCAGCGGATATCGCACGTGAAATCTCTTTAAGCGTAGCACCTCGTGAGGGGCCGAAAGCGGTCCCGCCATTTTTGCCGAACACGCCGCCGAATAATAACCCGGTCATGGCTAAATTCATCACAAAATTAATGATCCCGATAACAGCCATAACAGAAAACACTATAATGATCGGTTTAAAACGTTTCCTCCGGTTGAGCTGCGACTCCCGCAAATTCCGGTTCCGCTGCTCAGCCTCCTGGATCTGTCTGCTGGTAGTATTAAGTGTCTGCAGACGTTCTTTCTCCGCATCCGCCCGATCTTTTTCCGTCGCCTGGCGGATACGCTCCACGTCATCACTTTCCCAATCTACGGCAAAAGAACTTCCGCAGCTCATGCAGACCCACTGATTGTTCTGAAAGACCATCCGGCCCCCACAATTACTGCATTTTCTAACGTCTGTCTGCACAGTGTCTCTTCCTTTGCTCGCAAAAAATAGTAACTTCAGGGCAAAACCGGAACTTGGCGCCCATATACTTGCGAAACAATTATAGCATAACGGGAGAACACCCCAACACAGAAGAAAACAGCTTTTGCAGGCAGAATTATAAGCAGGATCAGCAAGTTAGATATCTTTTTTCCAAAAAACCGCTTCGTCAGTTTTGTTTTGACCGGATTCGTATTATTATAAAAGTGCTTTTGAAACTGAAAGGGAGTGACGGGTATGGGAACGATCACAGCATTTGGCGATTCTGTATTAAAAGGTGTTATCTACGAAGATGAGCATTATCGAGTTGCCGACGAATCATTTCAGAAAATATGCGAACAGTATTTCGGCATCACCATCGAAAACCGGGCCAGATTTGGCAGTACCATCAGCAAGGGAGAAAGCGTGTTCGAGAAGAACCTCTCTCTGATCAAAGAATCCGATGGCGATTATGTGGTTTTGGAGTTCGGCGGAAATGATTGCGACTTCAACTGGAAAGAAATCTCGGAAGATCCTGATCGCAAGCATCTTCCCATGAGCACCATCAGCAACTTCACCACCACATATACAAACATTATCAACGAGATCAAAAACATGGGAAAGATCCCGGTCCTGCTTTCTCTTCCGCCGATCGACTCAGCAAGATATTTCGCACAGATCTCCCGAGGTCTTTCTTCTGAAAACATCATGAAGTGGATGAAAAACGATCGGCAGTACATCACCAACTGGCACGAGAGATACAATATCGAGATCTTCAAGCTGGCTATCGCCACGAGTGTTCCGGTCATTGACATCACATCCATTTTTCTCGAGAAGAAGAACTACTCCCGGTTCCTTTGTGTAGATGGGATCCATCCGAATGCGGAAGGACACAAACTTATCGCGAAAGCCATCGAAGAACACGTCCGCAGGAAAAACATACAGTTATAAAACCGACGCAAAAAGAAGAGGACAGTCTCATGACCAAGACTGTCCTCTTTGTTTTTATTCATTTATCGCAAACCATCAGTTCGCACTGTTTCCGTTTGCGCTGCCGTTCGCACCTGTTCCACGCATCGCATCGAACACTTCTTTATCCGCAAAAGAAACCTTGACGGAACGGATAAAGTGATCGTTGGAATTGGTACGGAGCAAAAGGTTGATGATCGTCTCGGTGACCGGAGCGGTCTCCATCTGCGAAAATGCTTTTCGGATCGTCCATACCGCATCGAGTTCTTCCTGAGACATCAGGAGATCCTCACGACGTGTACCGGATTTGTTGATATCGATAGCCGGGAAGATACGCTTCTCGGACAGTTTTCTGTCGAGATACACTTCCATGTTACCTGTACCCTTGAATTCCTCGAAAATAACTTCGTCCATTCTCGATCCGGTCTCAATAAGAGAAGTCGCCACGATCGTAAGACTTCCGCCGTTTTCAATGTTTCGGGCCGCACCGAAGAAGCGCTTCGGTCCATAGAGAGATCCCGGATCCAGACCACCGGACAGTGTTCGGCCGGTCGGTGTGATCGTTAAGTTATATGCACGGGCAAGACGTGTCATGGAATCAAGCAGGATCACAACATCCTCACCCATCTCCACGAGACGCATAGCACGCTCGAGAACCAGTTCGGTAACACGTGTATGATTCTCCGGTTTCTTATCGAATGTGGAATAGACAACTTCACCCTTGATGGAACGTTGCATATCCGTAACTTCCTCCGGACGCTCATCGATCAGAAGCACGATCAGTTTTGTCTTCGGGCTGTTCTGGGAGATCGCATTGGCGATCTTCTGCAAAAGAATCGTCTTACCTGCTTTCGGCGGGGAAACGATCATACCACGCTGACCTTTACCGATTGGTGAAACCAGGTCGATAATACGTGTGGACAGTTCCTGTTTACCGGTTTCCAGACGGAATCTTTCATTCGGATAGATCGGTGTCAATCTTTCGAAATGAGGACGCTTGCCCAGCTTATCCAATTCCACTCCGTTTACGGTAGTGATATAACTCAAAGCCAGATTCTTGTCCTGGTTCTTCTTCGGGAGTGCAAAACCCTGGATCTGGTCACCCATACGAAGACCGAATCTTCTGATAATATTGTTCGGAACGAAAATATCCTGCGGCGAAGGCAGATAATTCTCTCTTCTTACAAAACCGTATCCACCTTCCGACACGATCTCCAGCACTCCGATAAATTCGGTCGGCTCGATCTGCGGTCTGTTATTCTGTTCCGGACGGGATTCACCTTCCCCGTTTTCTCCATCTTCCACAGTTGCACTTTCCGCGATCGGAGCAGATTCGCCTGCCGGGCGGATCTCTACGCTTCTATGACGTGATTTCTTATTCTTGGAAGGTTTCTCAGACGGCGTCGGCTTATTATCCTGTTTTTTCTCTTCTTTGTTTACGTCAGGAGCAACCTCTTCCGGCTTCTTTTCTTCCGGCTTCGGCTCGTCCTTCTTCTCGTCCTTCGGTTCTTCGGAAACCTTGTTCTCAGAAGCCGCTTCCTTGGTCTCTTTCTTCGTCTTTCGAGAACGGCCCTTGGAAGACTTTTCTTCTTTCTTATCTGCCTTATCTGCCTTTTCCGAAACGACCGGCTCCGTCACTGCGGGTTCAGCCGCAACAGGAGTTTCCTCCTTATCTTTCGGTTCTTCTGTCTTCTTTCGGGAACGGCCTTTGCTCTTTGCAGCAGACGTATCCTTCTTAGGTGCCTCCTCTGCTTTCTTCTCAGATTCTGAAGATCCTTCACTGTTTTTCTCGATCAGTTCCTCAATCGGCAGAGCCTCACTCTCCGTTTTCTTGGCAGCCTTCTTCGAAGCCGGTTTCTTCGCAGCCTTAGCGGGTTTCTCCGTCTTCGGTTTAGCTTCCTCTTTCTTCTCGACCGCGTCGGCTTTTTCTGCCTTCGCTGTTGTCTTTCTCGAAGTTGCCTTCTTTGTTGTCTTCGCAGCCTTCTCGGCCTTAGGCGGTTCTGCCGTCTGCTCGATCGCTTCAGACATCTTCTGTTCGCGATTCAAAAGATCGGCAAGCTGCTGCTGCGTCATTGCCTGCGCCTGTTCTTCCGTCACAAGGTGAAAGGTGACAGCGATGGTCGCAAGTGCTTCTTTACTCTTAGAAGAAAAATCGTCTTTTGACACAAAATTACCTCGTAAAAAATTGGAATCGGTTATGTTTGAATATAGAAGGACACCCTTCTTATAAAATCATATGGATCAACACATCACATGAAAAAAAAGAATAATTACACCTCATCTGTATTCAACATGTCTGCAAATACTGCAGAAAGAATACATCACTAAAACCGTTGTCATTATATACGTAAAATCGAGAAATTGTCAACTTAAAATCCACACTCGGCCACAAAGAAAAAAACTGCCCCGAAAGGGACAGTTTCGAATAATCGTAATCAGACTCATCAAGGATCAGGTATCACCCAAAGCGGCGAACTTATCCATCATGCTCAAAGCCTTACCTGTTCCGATGGCTACACAGCTGACCGTATCTTCTGCAACATACACATCGATACCGATCTTTGTGGCCAGCATGCGGTCAAGACCATAAAGCAGCGCACCGCCACCGGTCATAACGATACCACGTTGTGAGATATCCGCCATAAGCTCCGGCGGAGTTCTCTCAAGAACAGAGTGTACTGCATCAAAGATGGCAGCAACCGGTTCTTCGAGCGCTTCGAGCATCTCGGTGGAAGAAACCGTAACAGTCGCCGGAAGACCGGTGATCAGGTTACGTCCACGTACATCCATTGTCATTTCTTCTTCTCTCGGATACGCGCATCCGATATTGATCTTCAGCTCTTCTGCCGTCTTCTCACCAATGAGGACATTGTGTTTACGGCGGACGTGCTTGACGATTGCTTCATCGAACTTATCACCGGCAACCTTCAAGGAAAAGTCAACTACCGGCTCGCAAAGAGAGATCACCGCGATATCTGTCGTACCACCACCGATATCAACGATCATGGAACCGCAAGCTTTCGTAATATCGATACCTGCGCCAATGGCGGCAGCAATCGGTTCACGGATCAGGAATACGTCTTTCGCGCCGGCATGACGGCAAGCATCTTCTACGGCTTTCTGCTCAACCGGTGTGATCACAGACGGTACGCATACAACGATCGTCGGACGGAAATATGTCGCACGGATACCCTGACAGACACGACCGATAAATGCCTTCAGCATGACCTCGGTAACCTTAAAGTCAGAAATAACGCCATCACGCAGAGGACGGATGGCTTCTACGACACCCGGTGTACGTCCAAGCATCAGGCTGGCGCTCTCACCAACCGCAAGAACGGTTCCGGTTTTTGTATTGACGGCAACTACGGATGGTTCCTTGAGAACAACACCCTTACCGCGAACATAGATCAAAACACTACTCGTGCCTAAATCGATACCAATATCTAATCCTAAGCCCATATTATCAACACCTCGAATATAAGAAAATACGCCTTGCGTATTGTTATGCACACAAATAAGCACGTTAATGATACAATAAAAGCACATATCTTTCAATGTTGCTTGTTTGCATTCATTTTACAAATCGGAGTTAAATTGTGAAGAAGTTATTGGCATATTTATTCATGATTTGCGGACTCGGCGCCTACTATTTCAGTTGGGCAATCACTCCCTCCGTGCAGTTTTTCCTTGAGATCCTTGGATATATCGCCATGCCGTTTTTTGCCCAGGCAGTCGTGGAAGGTTTTTTTCTTACCAAAAACGTGTACATGTACTTTGTAAGACTTTCCCTGATCGCCTATCTTACACAGCTTTCCTATTTTCTGGTCTATCTTCTGTGGCCGTCGACGCAGTATCCTTCCAAAATGAACATCGTCTTTTCCTGGATGCTCTCCCTGACTCTTCTCATCGCCCTGGAACTTCTGATCTCCCTTCCCCGCGACCGCATCGCGTCCATGAATCTTTTAAATGCCAATCCGGTCACGAATTCCACCCGATATGACGTCATCATCACCAGCGAAGAGGCCAACAATCTGCCCCGCGGTCTGAAAGTCCCGAAATGGCCGAAATCCACATTTTATGCTATCGCGCTGGTACTCCTGTCCATGTGCCTGATCCTCACCACATTTCTCCCTTTGACGATGTCCATGCTTTCCTTGTTCTGTGTGATCGTTTTCTATCTTCTCCACCGATGGAAACTCCAATCCCGCATTCTCATCGCAACGATCGTTTTCAGTGCTTTTGCCGCATCCTACACATACATGCACTATCGTCTCACCGGAACGATTTCATGGGAGTGGACCTCGCTTGCCGGATTCCTGCTTTGCCTCCTTATCCCCGAAAAGCGCCGGAAAAAGCCTCGCTGGTTCTACCGGGCGCTTTATCTTCTGTTCCCGCTTTGCAATCTGGTCTTCGCGACGCTTTCCGCGGTTTTATCGCATGCATAAGCCTTAGAAAAAACACTTTGGCGACGTTCTTTGGTGTTCCTCGCCGATAAGTTTCAAAAATATAAGACGAGCCCTGTAAAATCTGGTATAATGACTGTTTGTAAGTTTCTATATAAAGAGAGGTATGCATATGGCGTATTCAACAGACATTGACCGTAAATGGCAGCAAAAGTGGGAGGAAACCAAGCTTTACAAGTTTGACCCGAACAAGAAGGGCGAGAAACTATACGTCCTGGAGATGTTCTCTTATCCGAGTGCAGCCAACCTACACCTTGGTCACTGGTACAATTACTCTCTTACCGATTCCTGGTCCCGTATGAAGCGTATGCAAGGCTTTAACGTGTTCCATCCGATGGGTTTTGACTCTTTCGGTCTTCCGGCTGAAAACTATGCCATCAAGACAGGTATTCACCCGAAGGACTCCACACTCCACAATATCGAGATCATGGAGAAGCAGTTAAAGGCCATGGGTGCCACCTATGACTGGGATTATGAGATCGCAACATGTAAACCGGAATACTATAAGTGGAATCAGTGGATCTTTCTCCGTCTTTTGGAGAAAGGACTGGCCTACCGAAAGAATGCGCCGGTCAACTGGTGTCCGCAGTGCAATACTGTTCTGGCCAATGAGCAGGTCATCGATGGCGCCTGCGAGCGTTGCCATACCGAGGTTGAGCACAAGAACATGACGCAGTGGTTCTTTAAGATCACTGCCTATGCCCAGGAACTCCTCGACTGCCTGCCGCAGCTCGACTGGCCGGAAAAGACCAAGAAGATCCAGACCAACTGGATCGGTCGTTCAGAAGGTACACAGATCTCCTTCCTTTGCGAAAAGAACGGTGAGCGTCTGAAGGACGAAAACGGAGAGGATCTGAAGCTTTCCGTATTTACGACACGTGCGGATACACTGATGGGCGTATCCTATGTGGTCGTTGCACCGGAGTCTCCTCTCTGCACACTTCTGACAACTGATGAGTGCCGTGAAAAGGTTGAAGAGTATCAGGCATTTACGAAGAAAGCAACAGACATCGACCGTATGTCCACCACACGTGAAAAGACCGGTGTATTCACAGGTTCCTACGCGATCCATCCGATCACCGGCAAGGCGGTTCCGATCTGGGCTTCCGACTATGTTATCGCAACATACGGCACAGGTGTCGTTATGGCGGTTCCTGCTCACGACGAGCGTGACTTCGAATTCGCAAAGAAGTTCGGTCTTCCGATCCAGCGTGTCATCGCATCGGCTCCGGATGCAGAGGATGAACTTCCATTCATTGAAAAAGGCGTCCTGGTCAACTCGGGCGAATTTGACGGCCTGAACTTCAAAACAGCGATCGATGCTATCATTGAAAAGCTTAAGCCGCAGGGCATGGCGGAAAGAAAGATCAACTATCGTCTCCGTGACTGGCTGATCTCCCGTCAGCGTTACTGGGGCACACCGATCCCGGTCGTTCACTGCGAAAAGTGCGGTGTTGTTCCGGTACCGGACGACCAGCTTCCTGTTCTTCTCCCGTACGACGTAGAATTCCGTCCGGATGGAGAATCTCCGCTTGCCAAGTGCGCAGAATTCATGAATACCACTTGTCCGAAGTGCGGTGCTCCGGCTAAGCGTGATCCGGATACCATGGATACATTCGTAGACTCTTCCTGGTATCAGCTCCGTTATCCGGACAACAAGAACGACAAGGAACCCTTCAACAGAGAACTCATCGACAAGATGTGTCCGGTCGACAAATACGTCGGTGGTCCGGAACATGCCGCCATGCATCTTCTGTATACACGATTCTTCTGCAAGGCGCTCCGTGATATGGGTTACCTCGATTTCGACGAACCGTTCACTTCTCTTGTACATCAGGGAATCATCCTCGGGCCTGACGGAAACCGCATGAGTAAGTCCCGCGGTAACACAGTCGCTCCGGATCCGTATATCCAGAAGTATGGTTCTGACGTATTCCGTACCTATCTTGCATTCGGTTTCGCTTATACTGATGGTGGTCCGTGGAGCGAGAGCGGTCTTCAGGCTATCGTGAAGTTCACCGGACGTATCGACCGTCTCGTAGAAGAGATCAGTCAGATCGCTAAGGGACAGGCATTGCCGACAGAGTATTCCGATGAGGATAAGGCTCTTCTCTACAGTCTGAACTACACCATCAAGGCGGTTACTACAGACACGGAGAAATTCCAGTTCAATACTTCCATCGCACGTCTTATGGAACTGTTGACGGCAATCGGCAAATACCAGAGCGCGCCTAACAAGAACGATGCTCTTCTTCGTTCCACAGTAGAAACATTCCTGCTTCTCTATGCACCTTATGCTCCACACTTTACCGAAGAACTCTGGGAGAGAATGGGCAACGAGTATTCCATCTTCAACCAGGCTTGGCCGGTATGCGATGAGAGCAAACTCGTAAAAGATACCATCGAGATCGCCGTACAGATCAACGGACAGGTCAAGTTCAAGGTAAACATCAGCCCGGATGCAACCCAGGAAGATGTTGAGAAGATCGTTAAGGAAGATTCTCATCTTGAGCCGGCGCTCGCAGGAAGAAATATCGTAAAGTTCATTTACGTAAAAGGAAGACTGGCAAACATCGTCGCAAAGTGACATACATCCGTCTGACGGAGGAAACATGAGTTTTCGAGGCAAGCTTTTTTCGAAGAAGAACACCTATGATCTCGAGTCAACGAACGAGTTGTTCCTTCACGCCATGAAAGAAAACTGTGCATTTCATTATGCTCACTGCGAAGAATACAGAAAAGTGTTAGATGGCGAGGGTTTTTCTCCGGAAAACCTCGCCTCTTTTTCTGACCTGTCGAAACTTCCTTTCCTTCCGACTTTATTTTTCAAGAAGCATCACGTTTATTCTCTACCGAAATACAGATTGCCGGTCAAGGTCACCTCGTCAGGCACAAGCGGTCATTTCAGCCGCATCGGATTTGCATGGAGTGAACTCTGGTATGCGCTCAAGATGGCGATTCGTGTCGTGAATAAGCGGCATCTCGTTTCTCTTCGTCCATGCAATTATATCGTCTTCGGATATAAGCCTAACCGGCACAACAAGACCGGTGTCACAAAAACCGCATTTATCACGACGCTTCTTGCGCCCGCACTTCATCGGACCTATGCGCTGAAGTATAAAGACGGCAAATACGAGCCGGATCTGGAAAGCGTGATCCGTGCTATCGAGAAATATGCGAAAAAGAAAACTCCGGTCCGCTTCATGGGTTTTCCTTCTTACACCACATTCGTGATGCAGATGATGGAGGAAAGAAAGATATTCGTCAAACTCCCGAAGGGATCTAAGATCATGCTGGCGGGAGGCTGGAAGCAGTTTTATACCGAGGAGGTCGAAAAGAGTATCTTCTACGATCTGGCCAAGAGAGTCCTTGGTGTATCTGACGAGGATATCGTCGAGTTCTTCGGGGCCGTCGAGCACCCGATCCTCTATTGCGACTGCAAGAACCATCACTTTCATGTACCGGTCTATGGCCGCGTCCTGATCCGTGACGTGAATACACTTGAGCCGGTTTCATATGGCACGCCGGGTCTGGTGAATCTGCTGACTCCTCTGGTTAAGGGCACACCACTCACCAGTGTCATGACAGATGACCTGGGCATCCTTCACGACGGAACAAACTGCGGATGCGGTCAAACCTCTCCGTATCTCGAGATCCTCGGGCGAGTCGGTCTCAAAGATATCAAGACCTGCGCCGCCGGTGCAGCAGAGTATCTGAACAAAGGAGATTTGAAATGATCCTGGCAAATGGAAATCTCTACGAAACCAACGAACAAAACCGGATCCTTTCGGACCTTTCTTCCAAGCTGACGGACACACTCCTTCATCAGGAACTGGACAGACAGACCGTGATCCGTGCTTTTGATGAAATCAGCACACGGCTTGCCAGTGGAGAATTTGAGTCTCTCCTCAGCGAACTGGATCCGGATTCCACTTCTCTTTATATGGATCAGATCGTCCGCATGATGAGTCGCGATTATCTGGAAAAGAAAGCGGAGATCGAGTTTCATGGTGTGCGCAACGATAACTCGAAGATCGCAACCAAAGAAGTGCCGCTTGGCGTCGTATTTCATATAGCTGCCGGCAACATGGATGTTCTTCCGATCGCAAGTATCGGAGAGGGGCTTCTCGCCGGAAACATTAATATCCTGAAGCTTCCCAGTGTGGACAAAGGACTTACGATCCGTGCGCTGAAAATGCTGGTAGATGCCGAGCCCAGGCTAAAAGACTTCATCTATGTTTTTGATACTCCTTCCTCGGATATCGCTACGATCAAGAAGCTCGCGGATCTGTCCGACGGAATCGCCGTCTGGGGCGGAGACGAAGTGATCTCGGCGGTAAGATCCTTCTCCAAGCCGGGTACACGCCTGATCGAATGGGGACACAAACTCGGATTCGCTTATATCTCCGGTTACGAAAATGAGGAAAGCGAGCTTTCTGATCTGGCCGGACATATCCTGATGACACGCCAGCTTCTTTGCAGTTCGTGTCAGATCATATATATCGACACCGATCAATATAATGAAGCAGTCGCTTTTGCAAAGAAATTTCTTCCATATATGGAGAGTGCTTTTGCCGAATATCCGATACGGGAGATCGGCGGCGTTGCGGAATTGACTCTTCGCAGATACGAAGAGAGGATCGAGAAGCACCTTCGCGCCGAAAACGATGCGTCGTCAGACGAGACACGCTTTCAAGGCACGCACACAAGCATCACCGTCAAGACAGATCCAACCCTTGAATTATCTTACATGTACGGAAATGTGATCGTGAAGCCTCTCCCCGCTTCCGCGCTTCCTGAAACACTCCGCAACAGTAAAGGTTATCTTCAGACAGCAGGATTGATCTGCGATCCTGACAAGCGGGAAACTCTGACACGTCTGCTGACAAGTTGCGGTGTCCAACGCGTGACGCGCGCCGGACATATGTCGAGTCTTTTTGAAGGCGAAGCACACGATGGTGAATACGCACTCGCGCGGTACAGCCGCTTTATCAATATCGAGAAATAATAGACGGATCACTCACCACGACGGGTCGGCTCTCTCTTTGCCTGGACCGGACGAGGTTTTACATCCGCAAAATACTTTCTTCCGAAATCTTCCGGTGAAAGCGGTCGTGCATAGTAGTAACCCTGGAAGATATCTACACCCAAAGCACGTATACGGGAAGCTTTCTGCGCAGTCTCGATACCCTCGACGCACACTGTCATGCCGATAGTACGTGTCAGGAGAACGATAGCGGAAATAAAGGATGTATTAAAACGATCATCCTGATCCACAAATGCACGGTCGATCTTGATCTCGTCGACCGGGAATTCACGAAGATAATTAAACGACGAATATCCGGTACCAAAGTCATCCAGAGCAATTCGGATACCGTTGTTACGGAGTTTAAGCATATTCTGACGGCAAATAGCCAGATTCTTCATCAACGTGGTTTCCGTGATCTCCAGAAGCACATTCTTCGGTTTCAATCCATATTCACCGAGCAACTGGATCACATATTCCGCAAAATCGATCCTGGCCATATCTTCTGCCGTAACATTGATATGCACATAAAAATCTTCCGGAACACCACTGTCGATCCATTCCTTGCACTGACCCATAGCCGTGCGCAGGATCCAGTCACCGACCACATTCATTTGTCCTGTAGCGGTAACCGCAGCAATAACTTTCTCCGGGCTCACAAGATTACCGTTCGGAGACATCCAGCGGAGCAATGCTTCACATCCGACAAGACGTTCAGAGCGCGCATCCACAAGCGGCTGGAAGTATAAAAGGAAGCTCTTGTTTCCTTCACGGATGGACTTGGAGATCTGGAACTCGAAATCCAATCTTTCCTTCAGCTCCATCTTGTATTGCGGAGTATAGATCGAATACGAAACACGCGCATCCTGCTTGACCTTATGTAAAGCGATCTCCGCATTTACAAGGAGTTCTTCCGCACTATTTCCGCAAGACGGGAAAAGCGCTGCACTCATGGAAAAAGATGCATAGATCGAACTACGGTCCAAAGTAAGCGGAGCATTCATCTCCTCTTTAAATGCTTTCATGAAATGCTCAACCTGTACGCGTGAAGCATGCGGCCACAAGACACAGAATGTATCTATCGAAATATGGTAAAGCGATCCTTCCTTCGGAAGACTGTCACGGAGTTTCTTGGCAACTGCCACCAGAAGTTTCTCACCGGTGGAACGGCCATAACGGTCATTAAAGACATGGAAATCCTTTATGTCCACAAGAACCATCGCCGCCGAAAGAACATTACGGTTATGGATCAGGGTCTCGGCATCTGCCAAAAGACGTCCCCGTACAGGCAGTCCGGTCAATTCATTACGCGAGGAATTTCTTTCCACATTCTCACGAACTTCGTTCATACTGGTCAGATCGAAGATCGTACCGATCAGGATAAACGCCTGCTTGTTATTGTCATATACAGTCTTACCACGACAGGCAAGCCAGCGGATCTGATCATCTACGCCCCATACACGGAACTCGATGGAGAAGTTATCTTTCTCCTCATCGACCAGATATGTAAATGTCTCGATGAAACGGCGACGGTCATCCTCGATGACCTCTTCCGCCATCCGGTTGATAAGGTCTCCGGTATATGTGAGCTCCATATCCGGGAATGTATTACGGATGTTTTCGGAGAAAGTCAGGATCTCACGCTTCATGTCCGCCGTGAAAGTAATTGCCTCCGAACCGTCGATAATGATCCTCTGGAAGGAATCCGTCTGTTTACGGTCTGTAACATCCAGGAAAATACCGATGAGATATTTCTTCTTATCCGGAGCCGTAAAACGGAATACGCCACAGGAATGGATCCAGACTTCACCCTTCAACGGAGAGAAAATACGGAAATCCTTGGCCCGGCTCTTCTTGCCCCAGGCCGAATTATCCAGCACAGAAACAAAAGCGGCGTAATCTTCCGGATGAACATAATTGCTCAATTCTCTTGAAGCATGAGACAATTCACGTGTCGGGATCTCGACCAGCTCTGCCAAAGAAGAATTAAAGCGGCAAAAATCTTCTGTCTCATCATAGCAAAGCACATATCCGTCGATCGCATCGCTCAACAGTTTCTCGTAAACGATTTCACCAAACCGCTGGGTACGGTCTTCGATCATTCCGAAAATGATGGAGTGATTATCTTTCTTGACCGTCTGCATGCTGACACGGATATGATATGTATGGCCGGAATAAGAAGCCAGGTTGTGTTCAATGGTAACGACTTTGTGGTTATCGGCGATCAAGTCATAGAAAGCCTCTTCATAGCGGACGACCAGAGCACGACGCTCAGACGGGTCTGCATACTGCAGATAGGCGTCCATGATCATATCCTGGGAGGCAACCGGTCCTAATACCGAAACCATTCCGGGAGAAAAGAAAAACCGTTTATCTTTAGGAAAAACCACAAAAGTACAAAGAGCAACTTTTTCAACCAGGCCCTCCGCCTGAGCTAAAAGCTGCGGATCCAGACAGATTGAAGAGTCGTATAACTCAGATCCAAACCCTGAATCATCTGCAACCATACTACATCCCCCGACACACTTACTATGCCTTATTGTAACATCTCAAGCACCTCGGCGTATAGTGTTTTTTTGTTTTCTCCCCATTCTTGCGAAAGAATTTTCGCAATTTCCTTCGTCGGATACCCCTCTTCGCGCAGTTGCAGGATCCTATTTTTCCGATCCTCAGGGGACAACGTCTTCGCCTCTTCTGCCTTTACTCCCTCCAGGATCACGACGAACTCCCCTTTCGGCGGCACCTCCTCAAAATGCGAGATCAATTCGTCGATCGTTCCTCTTACCACCTCTTCGTAGCGCTTGGTCAGTTCACGACAGCAGGACGCTCTTCTCTGACCATTCCCACACGAAGCAAGGTCGGAAAGCGTCCTTAAAAGGCGATGCGGAGCTTCATACAAGATCGTGGTCGTCGGCATATGACTGACCACCTGAAGACGTTCTTTACGTTCTTTCGTCTCCACAGGAAGAAACCCTTCAAAATAGTAATGCCTCGTATCCAGTCCCGAAAGCACCAGCGCGGTAATTCCTGCTACCGGTCCGGGGACCGCTGTCACTTCTATGTTTTCCTCTATGCAGGCCTTGACGAGATCTTCGCCCGGATCAGAGATGCTCGGCATACCGGCATCAGAGACCAAAGCCACATCCACACCGGCTCGGAGAAGTCCAAGGAGTTTCTCTCCATGGGAAGCTTTGTTATGTTCGTGATAGCTGATCAGGTGCGAGGTGATCTCAAAGTGAGACAGAAGAAGTCCTGTCCGCCTGGTATCTTCGCAAGCAACATATTCCACACTCTTTAATACTTCTATGGCTCTCGGAGAAAGATCCCCCATATTTCCGATCGGTGTTCCTACCAGATATAGCATTCATTATTCCTCACTGTAGATCTTTTTCAATTCATCAGTATATTCAAGGTCCGGTCCCCGCAGGATCAAGGGCGGGTCGATCATTGTACCGGAAAGTTTGCCGTCTTTTTTAGCAGACATCAGATAAAGTGTTGCCGGTCTTCCTGAAAAAGGATAGACAAAACGAAGATGTTTAGGTGCCAGATTCTCTTTATAGCAGGCCTTCATGACATCTGCAAGAGTCTCCGCGCGATCCACAAGAAAAAGATCCCCTTTCGGCACCAGCATTTTGGCAGCGCAGGAAATAAAATCTTCCACTTCGCCATGCATAGCAAACCTGGCCTCAAGAAGTGCACGGCTATGCACATCCACTTCTGTAACAGGTCCGCTTCCCTGCTTTCGAAACGGAGGATTGGCAAAAACCACATCATAATGGTTTTTTAATACACTCTCCGTCGGAAGATTCCGGATATCCGCCACTTCCCCGCGTACACGGTCTGAAAGGCTGTTCATACGGATATTTCTTTCAAATACCTCCTCAGCTTTTTCCTGTCTTTCTACCGCATCGATCCGGACGTCTTTTCTTCGCGCGGCAAGAAGGATCGAAGCCGCTCCGCAATTACATCCAAGTTCCAGCACACGAAGCGGGTCTTTCTGTCGCAAACGGGCATTTTCCGCCACAAACCAGGAAAGCAGGACCGTATCTTCGCCGAAGCGAAAACCATCTTTACGCTGGATCAGGCGCATGCCTGCCCTGCCAAGCTCTTCCATTGTTTCTGTTTCCGGATCAAAAATATCCACGAATCCTCCAGATTATAAAAAGAGATCTGCATCCTATTCGGGTACAGATCTCTCACATTCAATTCACTATCTCTTATTAGCCCTGAGAAATTGCACCTGTCGGGCAAGCAGCTTCACAAGAACCGCACTCAAGACAAAGATCAGGATTGATCTCATACTTACCGTCGCCCTGGGAAATAGCGCCTACCGGGCACTCACCCTCGCAGCTACCGCAAGAAAGACATGCGTCAGAAATTACATATGCCATACTGATATCCTCCTTTATCTGGTCTATGATTTCATTAAACACTATTTTTTTCTTTTTGTAAATATAACTATTTTCGTCGCTTCTGCGATATAAAAACAGCTTATTACCGAACAAATCAGATCATCTGGCGATTATTGCCGTTCCGGTCTGCAACAAAAGATAAGAAAACAGAATCCAGAACAATAAGAGCGACAACCAGAGCAAGGATCACAAGGTTGGAAGTGTTAGCCATAAGAACGACGGCCACCACAGTACCGAGCAGAACAAGCGAGGCAATATTGGCCAGTTTTTTGGAAAGATTAGCCAGAGCCGCAACAACTGAAGCGAAAAGATAGAGGCTAAGGAAAACAAACATGAGCATAAGGAAAGCAAAGATATAGATCTTTACATTCACAGACGGGTATTTGGTAACCACCTCATCGTAAGTATATCCGCCAATCGGAAGGAAAGATCTTTCCCCGAGGAGATAAAGTCCGTTATCGTATGTCAGACACCCGTTTCCGAAGAAACCTGCCAGAGTGTGGATCGCTGTTGCAATCGCCGCACAAATACCTACAGCTGCAAATTTGCTCAAGAAGCGCTTGAAGAAGGAACCTTCATCGGACTCCTCGTCAGAATGGATGTCACGAAGCACGTCATACGACATGTAAATCAAAACGATAGCGAGAGTAATAAGGGAGCAGACCGGAATGATCTTTTCAATGAAAGCAGACTGAAAGAAACGGATCCATGGTTCTTCCTCGCTGGTATAACCGGCATAAGAAATACGAAGCCAGCCTTCACGAAGAATGCTATCATACTTAAACCACAGAAACTGAACGGCACTTGCCAGGATCAACGTGATCATGGTTGCAATCATAGTGCACTTGGCATATTTCTTCATCTCAACACCCAAAGTGCCACGGCCGGTGATCAAAAACTTGTCTTTACTCATAAATACCTCCCTTAATCTTCTTCATGTCTGTTTGGAGCACCCAAACAGCAACACATCTAACCAAGGTCGGTATATTATAGATAAATCACATGAAAGTAAAGTGGGTTTTGAAAACTTTTATCTTCTCAACAAATCCACGCGAGCCGAAGCAAAAAAATTCTGGCAAATACCCATGTAATTAAAAGTGTTTTTGACATTTATCGCATTTTGCAAGAATCAGACGACCGAAACCGATATCATTCTTCAAGAGGAGGATTCTCTTCCTTATCTTCCTGTTTTGGAGCAATCTTCTTTCTCGGGCAGTCTTCTTTGCATTTCGGCTGCGGTTGCGGTGGATTCAGAAGAGTAACTTCCGATGCATCAAAGACCTCCATTTCAGTCTCCTCATCCTTTTCAAAACGCACCGTCACACGTTCACGAAGCAGGTCCGAATACATGACCACACCGATACCATTCGGTGTCTTGACCTTCTTACCTACCTTCGGTACACGTTTATTCGCATCTTCGTACGCCGCCTCTTCATAAGAAAGGCAGCACATCAGACGACCACAGGTTCCGGTCAGCTTTGCCGGATTCATCGAAAGCCCCTGATCCTTGGCCATACGGATCGTAACCGGCAGGAACTGATCCAGATATGAACAGCAGCATAGTTCGCGTCCGCAGATACCTAATCCACCCACCATCTTCGCCTGCTCTCTCGAACCGATCTGACGAAGTTCGATCCTGGTACGGAAACAGGACGTAAGATCTTTGACCAATTCTCTAAAGTCGACACGTTTTTCAGCGGTGAAGTAGAACGTCAGCTTCTTGCCGTCAAACGTATAAACCGCCTCAACCAGCGTCATCGGCAGCTCTCTCTTCTCAATAAATTCCAGGCACTTGATAAAAGCACTTTGTTCGCGCTTTTTCTTCTCGGCATAGTGATCCATCTCTGTATCCGTCGCCATGCGAAGCACCGGAAGGATCGTCTCATCCAGTTTCTCATCCGGAAGATCAAAAGGCTCATCCACTACAAAAGCAATATCCTGTCCGAGTGCGGTATTGACCATGACCGCATCGCCAACCTTCAGTTTAAAATCACCTGCAAGGAAACGATAAGGTTTTCCCGCATCATGGAACCTCAAATTCACTACTTTAGCCATTCATATACTCCTTTTTCAGCGCCAGAAGCATCTGGCAGACCAATATCTCAAAATTTCCATTCGCGCGGAAAGCTTTTGCCGCCGTTGAAATCACTTTCGAACAGCGCTCGATCTGGCTCACGCGCAGCTTATTCTTCTTAATCACGCTCATCATCTTATCTTTTTTGCCCTCACCATGCAAGCACGGAGATTGAGGGGCAACGATCAGGATCGCCATCTCATCAAAGATCATATCCAGAAGAGCCAGCAGATCCGGGAAGTGTTCTTTTTCCTCTTCAAAGAACGTATATGTGTCGGTAAGAAGATCAGCTCTTGTTTTTTCCGACAAGGTCAATACAAGGTCCATCACTTCCTCCCAGGCGTCCACCAGCCAGGTGGTCTCCATCAGCGACATCGCGTAACCGATGATTCCTCTTGAAAAGCGCGAATAGAGTTTGGCTTCCTCTTCGAGAATATCCGGATCCTTCTTACGCAGTACGGAATAGACTTCCTCATCCGTATTCGGCACCATACGTATAGACACCGTTCTGGATAACACCGTAGGAAGAAGTTTTGAATCGTCAGACACCGTCAAAAGGAAAACTACATGTTTCGGTGGCTCTTCCAAAGTCTTAAGAAGCGCATTCTGCCCTTCTTCCGCTAATCCGTCCGCATCGATCAGATAAACTTTCCGTTCCGCGATCTGAGAAAGAATACCTACATCGGAAAGGATCCTGGATCGTACATCAGCCACCTTGATATTCTTCTCCCCGTCAGGAAGCAGCAACTCCCTATAGTCGGGATGAGTATGTTCACGCATGTATATGCAGTTCGGGCATGTCCCGCAACCGCCATCCTTGGTAGGATGGCTGCAAAGAAGTCCTTTGGCAAATTCTCTGGCCAAAGTCTTCTTGCCGATCCCGGAAGGACCTACGAATAAAAAAGCATGCCCCGGTTCACCAAGAAGGGAGTTTCCGAGGCGTGTCTTAGCATCAATTTGTCCGGTCAGTTCAGAAAATGCCATAGCTTACATCTTCTCGAAGTGTTCGACGTTGACCACGAACACGGTTGCGCCGCCTACTGTAACATCGACCGGGTACGGCACATAAGAGCCGCCCATGGCAGAAGGCGTAATATTGGTATTGATCGCTGATTGTCTGCTGGAAGAATACTTACGGATCAGATCAAGGACTTCCTGCTGCTTCTCAGCCTCCACAACGATCATCAGGGTCGTGTTTCCGGAACGGAGAAATCCACCTGAAGAATTCAGTTTAGTCACACGGAAACCTGCTTTATTCAACTCCGCCATCAGACGGGGTGTATCCTCATCATGTACAATCGCGAATACCAGTTTCATCGTCCTAATACCTCCCATACAGCAAGACGCACCTTGCGGTAAATCTCGTCAGGCGCATCCATCGCACTGATACACTGTATCCTTTTCTCACTCTTTGCCAGTTCGAGATAACCATCCCGAACTTTCTTCATGAAGGCGAGTCCCTCAGCTTCCAGCCGGTCTTCCGCACCTTCTCTTCCGTTTCTCCGACGGTAGGCCTCTTCTTCCGAAAGATCGAAAAGAAACGTGATATCCGGCGCCAGGCCTGCCGTACTCCAACGATTCAGATAATCGATGGCGGACAGTTCCAAGCCTCTGGCATATCCCTGATAGGCAACTGTCGAATCATAGAAACGGTCACAGATCACGACCGTGCCTTTTTCAAGCTCCGGTCTGATCTTCTCTTCTACGATCTGCGCACGCGCTGCTTCATAAAGCAGGAGCTCCGTACGCGCATGCATCTTGCTGTTCGCTTTATCCAGAAGGATCGTACGGATCTTCTCCCCGATACCGGTCGCTCCGGGTTCACGGATCAGAATGTACGGGATCCCTTCTTTTCGGAGATCATTCGAAAGCATCTCGATCTGCGTAGATTTTCCGGAACCATCGATTCCTTCAAAGGTAACGAACAAACCCTTCATGCTTTCCTTACGACCTCCTTTAACCTTTACAAATATTATATAACATAATCAGTCTAACTTCACAGAATGGATGCTGGCAATTTCCAACCAGATATCCTTTTCGATCCGCTCGTTATCCTTCTTGATATCTTCGAGCGTTTCTTCCGCAGGACGACGCGGTGCACGGTTCCAGTTCTTACGGGAACGTCCCTCGCCCTCCCGGTTTTCTCTATGCTCCTGATTATTGCGGTCGTAATCTCTCTTATTGGAGCGGTACTCCCGTCTCTCCTGATTTCTTTCCGCATTCTTCTCGGAATTTCTCTCCGGATTTCTGGCTCTGTTCTCAGAACGTCTCTCTTCTTTATCCTTCGGCGCTCCGTTCTCATTTTCGTTTCCGGAACGGTTATTGTTACGGTATCCGCCATTACGGTTCTGACTATTTCCGTGATTGCCCGGCTTTCTTCTTCTGTTTCTGTTTCCACCGTTACCACTTCTCGGCGCCTGATTTCCCCCGGTCGCAGAGACTGCCTGATTCTGATGATTCGGCTTATTGTTTTCTTGCTCGGCCATTCTTTTCCTCCCATCATCTAAAACGGATTGAACATCTTTATTATATCGGTTTTCGGCTTTCTATCAACTGTCAATGTCAGACAAGGGTCCGAAGTACCTGACCTCTTTGCTCCATTTTTCAGGGATCGTCTCCTCTCCCCGGAGGAATCCGAGCGGCACCTGAACAAAGCCTCTCTCCTCCATGCGCGGATGCGGCACCGTCAGTCTCTTGGTATCGATCCTCTCCTGTCCGTAGGTCAGAATATCCAGATCGATCGTTCTTGGCCCCCAATGGATCTTCCTTACACGGTGAAGCGCACTCTCGATCTTCTGACACAAGTCCAGAAGCGCCACCGGCGAAAGTGAAGTCTCAAGTCTCACACAAATATTCAAAAAAGGATCCTGTTCCGTATACCCGACCGGATCCGTCTCAAAAACCGGAGAACACTTCACATTTGAAATCTTCGGATCTTCCCTGAGCATCCGGACGGCTTTTGTAAGATTATCCATCCGGTCTCCCATATTGCTTCCCAAAGAAAGAAACGCTTCTGTCATGCTCGTCCCTCCAAGTCATTGCGGGATCTCGTGATCTCCACACCCATGGATTCAAAATCGCCCTTGATTGGTGCAAGTGGTTTTTCAATCTTCACCGTGATCTTTTCCACTTCGGCAAAAGCACTCATCACATTCTTCATGATTTCTCCGGCCATGTATTCGATCAGATCACACTGCATGGGCTCCACCGTGTTTTTCACGATCTCATAGACCTTACTGTAATCGATGGTATCCTCGAGTTTGTCTGTCTTCCACGCCGGGATCGACGGAACAAAAAGAATAAGAGAAACCACAAACGTCTGTCCATTTTTCTTCTCTTCTTCCAAAACCCCGCTATGGCTATTGAAGCGCATCGCATTCATGAGAATCTTATCCATCGTCTTATCCTTCCATTGCCTTCCACATGGTCAATGCCTGTGCCGTGCCACGCACATCGTGAACGCGCACGGAAGCGGCATGTTCCTTCGCACAGTAACAGGAAACTGCTATCGTTGCTGCGTCCCGGTCTTCAACCGGCACTCCACCTAATGTCGCGCCGATGAAACGCTTCCGTGAAGCGCCGATCAGCATGGGATATCCTTTATTTGAGAAACAGGAAATGCTTCTGACAAAATCGATCGATTCATCGGTCTGTGTTCCGAATCCGATTCCAGGATCGAAAAGGATCGATTGGATCGGGATCCCCGCACGGATCGCCCGCTCCAGTCCTTTTTCAAAGAAATCCTCGCATTTTTCCCGGATCGTGCCCTCACCGGAAAAGATATCCGGACGCGTATAGTTCGCCATCAGGACAAGTCCGGCATGGTTGTCGGCTACGACTTTCGCCATATCCGGATCATACATAAGTCCCCAAACATCGTTTATGATAGATGCTCCAAAAGCAAGCGCCTCCCGGGCTGTCTTGCTTTTATAGGTATCCACGGAGATCGGAACCGACACATGCTGTGCGATCAGCTTCAAAGCAGGGATCAGGCGGGACAGTTCTTCGTCCGCCGAAATCGGCTCCGCCCCGGGTCTTGTCGATTCGGCGCCAATGTCAATGATATCCGCGCCATCCTTTTCCATCTGGATCGCTCTGGCCAGAGCCTGTTCCGGAACGAAGAAATTCCCTCCGTCAGAAAAAGAATCCATCGTGACATTCAAAATACCCATTACAAGCGGACGTTCCCGGAAGGAAAGCACCTTGTCACGGAAACACCATTCTTTCTTGCCGGCATTATCGATCAGTTGTTTTCTCAGTTCGTCTGTCATGCTCGTCCTCAGCTGCTCCTCAGATTACATTTCTCGGGCGGTTGATCAGTGCCAGTGCCTCGGATCTCGTTCTTGCATCCGAGCGGCATCCTCCACGCATTGCAGACGTTACCGTCTTGGAACCCGGCTTACGGATACCGCGCATCGTCATGCAAAGGTGCTCCGCCTCGATCACCACGCAGACGGAAAGCGCATCGACAGCCTCCTGGATCGTATCCGCAATCTCTGAAGTAAGTCTCTCCTGCAACTGTGGCTTGCGCGAAAGCGTGTCCACGATCCTGGCAACTTTGGAAAGGCCGAGGATCTTACCGTTTCTCGGTACATACACAACATGTGCTTTGCCATGGAACGGAAGCAGGTGATGCTCACACATAGAATAAAAAGGAATATCTCCGATCAGGATCATCTCGTCGTTGCCGGTTTCCGTAAATACCTTGACGTCTTTACTGATGTCACGATGCAATCCGGAAAACACTTCACCATACATTCTGGCTACACGGTTCGGCGTCTCCTTGAGTCCTTCACGGTCCGGGTCTTCGCCCACCGCAATCAGGATCTCTCTGACCGCCTTCTCTATACGCTCCAGATCCATGCCCTTCCGGCTTTCTTCCGGCACACGGAAATCATCATCATACACACTCATTTTTTCTTCTCCTCAAACTCCATATTGATGCCTGTATTCCATCGGGGTCATCCCCTTCTGTTTGCGAAATGCCACATTGAATCGCTGCGGACTCGAAAAACCGACCTGCGTCGCAATACCACTGACCTTGATCTCTTTCTGGGTAAGAAGCCGGCAGGCGGCCTCGATCCGGATCTGCATAAGATAATTCATCGGACTGATACCGAATTCATCGCGAAAAGCTCTGGTGAAATATCCTTGGCTCAAGAAGACATATGAAGCCGTCTCCGCCACGGTCACGCCACGCTCATAATTCTCATCGAGATAGTCACGGGCGATCAAGACCAGTTCTCTTGCCTTGCCGTTTTTCACACGGAGGCTCTCCTCCCACTCTTCCCGAAGCGCGCGAGACAAAGTGATCAGAAGTTCCATCGTCAAGAACTGCATCATCATATCTTTGGCATAAGCATCCTGACGGCTTTCCTGCATGATCCGCTCTGCCAGCGTACCGATCGCCGTACGGCTTTTGCCCGAAATGATCAGATATGACGTATCGATCTTGGTATCCTTTTCACCCTGGGCAAAATCCAGGAAATATTCCAAAGGAAGCTGGGAAACATTTTCCTGAAGGAAAGGAACCGTAGGTCCGCCCTTCAGCCTTCCGTTATCCATCGGCTGAGACTCCTTCGGCTTCGAAAGCAAAGCTTCCTGTGCTTTTTGAATATCAGAAGAAAAACCGAAATACAGAACGACCATGTCTGCCGGGCCTTCCAGTACCCGGACAGAGTGTGTCACCTGCGGACGGATCACCAATGTGGAACCCTTCGTTACCAGGACGGTCTTTCCATTGATGTTGAATTCGCACTTTCCTCTTCTTAGATACATCAGCTCGTGGGAGGTATGTCTACTGGCAGTCGGGAAAGGCGTAGAGGTCTCGTAACAGTGTTCCACACCTTCAAACACTACGGGAATCGAGCCGGAAAACTCAAGAAGACTCTTCTCAAATGCCGGTAACAGATCTTCTACCATGTTGTACCTCCTGATCGTTTATGTTAAAAAGCGGATATTGTCTATATAGATTGCGCCTGAGCGCTGTCTGTCAAAAATCGTGAAGCGAAGGTCACTGATCTCCATCTCATCGAAAGACGACCAGTTCAGGGTGATCGTCTGCCAGCGGAGCCCGATCGCGATCGTGGCCTCACCGCGGAAGCCGGTGATCTGCATGGTCTTCTCTGCCTGATCCGGATTAAAGACATCCAGACAGATCCTTCTGGCTTTGGAGAAGCGCAGCGGCGCCATGCAGGACGCATAGGAAAGCACCGGTCCGAAAGACAAAAGACTGTTCTCGGTCTCATATTCGATACGAAGAGAAGCCGCACCCTGGGTCTTGTTCATGACCTCACGGAAGATCTCGGCCTTTCCTTTCGTCACCTGATATGTCGGTAGTTTTTCAAAATCACTATCCCAGGTTCTCTTTCCGATAAAAGACAGGTCTTCGCATGCGGCAAATGTCAGGTCCGGGCAATACTCGGACGGGATGCGGTCGAAGCGGAACGGAAGCACCGGAATATCGATACGGTTACGGAATGTAGCCTGATGCGGGATCGGGCTGTATCCGTATGTAACGCCTACCGGGTTCTCGATCTCATCGTTCCATACCATAACGCGTACGCCATGCAGTATACGAGCCTGAGCCGGAACATACACGCGGCTTTCGTCGCAAATAGCAAAACCGCGAAGGATCGCTTCGTTTTCGGCAAGACGCAGACCGTCGACTGTATTATCAAAAGAAAGCATGATCTTGTTTCCGATCACTTCCACACCGACACACTCCGGCGAGGAAGAAGGCATCTTCGGGGTAAAGTGCAATCCTAACGCGATGCAGGAAAGTCTTCTTCCCAAAGCAAAGGATACAGCTTTATCGGTAAGCAGCATATCGTGCTGGCTCAAGATTCCGATCGGCATCGGGAAACTTCTCCTGATCGCCGAAAGGCGTTCATTAAACTCCACATGCTGATACGGTTTTTCCGGATCGATTGCATCCGGATGCAGTCCCAGTATGATAAAAGACGGTACCTGAAGCTTATCTTCGATCTCACGCGGACCAAACACACGAGCCAGATCGATCAGAAGCTGTCTGACCATCGGCACATATTCTTTTCCGATCTGTGCATCCGAAGCATCAGGAGCAAACACGATACCACGGATACTGCTGTCACAAAGCGGTGCCAGTTTATGGTTATACAGTACGGACATCAGATCCTCCGGTCCCACAAGTGGCCGGTGGCTGGCTTCCGACACAAGAGTCTCATCTTCAACTTCAGCCTTCTGAAGAATAGATGAGATCAGGTCATGGTTGCTCTTGATCTCTCTGGCCACTTCCTCATCCGGGAATTGGAGAGGCTTCTCATCCTTCTTGTCCGGATCCGTTTCTGTATCTTCCAGAGGAGCTTCATAATCCAATTCAGTCCCGGCTTTTCCGTTATCCTCAGACTCTTCACTCTTCTCAGCCTCCTCGGACTTCTCGTCAGCTGTGTTCTCAGCTGCGTTTTCTTCCGTCTTTTCGTTCTCGTCTTCAGACGAATCTTCTTCAGATTTCTTATCCGGCAGTCCGCCCTGATCGTCTTCAAAAGCAAGCGCGCCTTCCGGATCGATCGGTACCTCGCAAGTTTCCTCATCTTCGAAAACAAAGGATTCCTCACTTGTTGCCTCACCGTCTTCATCCGACTTTGTATTGTCTTTCAGAAGGCTGCCTGAAAGGATCGCGTTCTTCTTCTCCTTCAGACGGAGCACATTGGCGCGGAAACCTTCCACATCAAAATACAGATTGCGTTCGGAAAGATAATTCTTAATGACTTCGCTACTGTCCACACCATCATGTGAAAGCCAACGGTAGATCGGCGCATACTCTTCCGCCAGATCCAGGATACCTACCGGATAGTGCAGTTGTTCAGCCAGATGATATGCAAAGGAAAAAGCAACTGATGAAACTCTGGCCAACTCTCTGGTATCACGGATGCGGATCCAGTTGTTCTGCTGTTGCATGAAGATCGGCTCATACGAGAGTTTCTCGATATCTTTTAAAGCATTTCTCTCCGGTGTATAAAAACGGATCAGCGGCATAACCTGCTTCTTGAGCGGCGTTCTCGGCGCTGCGCTCTCAGCGATCGATGTTCCGAAAGGCTTTCCACCGAACATGACCCATACGTCACCGCATCGGCAGTCTTCGATCGTCAGTTTATTGGTCAGAGACCGGAATTCTAAAGTATAGGCGTCCGTGGAAGACCGGTACGGCGGCATCTCAAATTGGAAACTGCCGTCTTCTTCCGATGTGGTCTCCAGGCTCAGGATAACACCATAGTCTGTATCCAGCTTGGATACTTTACGTCCATCCGTAGGATCCTTCTTAACTTCCAAAGTTACCGGAACATTCGGTTTTCCAACCTCTCCGCGAAGTTTTACAGGTACGCCCTGCTGAAAGACCATACCCGGTGAGATCCACGAAGGAAGACGTATATCATTCGTTTGCGTCATAGTTTTGACACCTTTCCAAAATTACACATATCTATTCTATCTTACCTATTATACGACAACTTTTCCAAACTTGCCCGAATTTCCTGAAGAATACTTAGAATATGCAAAGAAATCATATTCTGAAATCTATGTTCGCCCCGGCAGTGCTTTTTACGCCAAGAATATTTAAATAATCTTTAGTTTCAAAAAGCCAGGAAGTACAATCCAAGTGCATGGTATTTCCGGGGGGTGAGGAGGTGAATAAGTGGAAGATATCGTGTGTATGGGGAGAGTCTTGCGAACTCTTCGCCGGGCACGAGAATTATCCCAGGTCGAAATCGCATTAAAGGCAGAACTGAACCTGTCTTACTACAGCCGGATTGAACGTGGGGAAGCCAATCCGACGATAAAAACAGTATTAAAGATCTTAGCCACATTGGACGTGCCGTATGAAGACTACTGGGGTATGGTCTCGCTCGAAAAGCAGCACTTTAATGCTGATCCGCTAACTGACGAAGATCACGGGTCAGAAGATGTCCGGAAATAGTAATATGCCGTGATACCAGTCCATGAAATCAAAGATCATATGACATCATATCCGCTGGTCACGGCATCTTTTCAAATATAGGAATCAACCCAGAGGTGCAATCACCAATTCAATACCGAAATCACGGATCTCTTGTGCCTGCTCATCCGAGATACCGGAATCCGTGATCAGAACATCAATGCGATCCGCCGGAATAAACGAAGAGGTCGAATCCGCATTCAGTTTGCTGGAATCCACCAGTGCGATCCTGCGCTTGCACTTCTCGGCGAAGCGCTTCTTCAGTTCCAGTTCATAGAAGTTATGTCCGGTAAGTCCGGAAGTCAAGGAGAATCCGTTTCCCGATACAAAATAACTGTCGCCACTGATACGGCGAAGCATCTCTTCGCAAAGCAGTCCTTCGATCGCTCCGGAATGCGGGCGAAGCACACCGCCCACCAGGACCGTGCGGAAATTACTGTATCTTTGGATCTCCATAGCTGTATGGATTCCGTTCGTTACGATAGTAAGATTTTCCAGTTTGCTGATAAATGGAATCATATGAAAAGTTGTGGAACTTGCATCGATGAAGATCGTCTCACCTTCACGGACAAACTTTCCGGCCTCTCTGCCGATCGCCGTCTTCTCCGCGACACACATCACGCTTCGGCGCATATAGTTTTCCGGTGCGGCAGATTGCTTTACGGAATCGGAGATCGACGCTCCACCATGAAAACGCACGATCGCGCCTTCACGTTCGAGGTCACGAAGATCACTTCTGACCGTCGCTCCGGTCACACCCAATCTCTCTTCGAGATCGGTCGTTGCCACTCGGCTTTCTTTTTCCAGGATTTCGAGGATTTTCTTCCTTCTGTCAACATTAATCATATCATTCCCACCCCTCGTCCTATTCTTTCGTAGAACGCCACATATGATAAACGCGTTTCTATCGTTTGTCAACGTTTTCTTTTCATTTGCTTTCATTACGAAATAAAAAAAAGACTGTTTCCACATTTGGGAACAGTCTTTTGGCTGCCGAACTAGGATTCGAACCCAGACAGACGGTGCCAGAAACCGGAGTGCTACCCTTACACAATTCGGCAATGTTGTTAATCAACGCTAGAAAGTATACCAAAAGATTTCGGCAAGTGCAATACCTTTTTCTTTATTTCCCGGAAGGCCTTGCAGTCGGCATATCCGGAGCGCCGGAAAGAGGTTTCATCAACCCGAGTTCCTCTGCTTTCTTTCTTACCAACTCAATGTCTTTCCAGAGTTTGATACGCTCGTTATTGTTCCGAAGGATGTATGCCGGATGAAACGTCGGCATAATATAATACCCGTTCTTCTCCAGGAATTGTCCACGGATCTCCGTCATCTTAGCCATCTTATCCCCGGTAAAAAGAGTGTAGGCAGTCTTTCCCAGAAGCACTATGATCTTCGGTTTTGAGATCAGGATCTGCTTACCGAGAAGTTTCTTGCAGGCCTTCGCTTCTGCTTCAGTAGGCACGCGGTTCTCCGGCGGGCGGCACTTCACCACGTTTGCAATATGAAAGTCTTCCATAGAAAAACCCTGCGCATCCAAAAGAAGCTGTAAGAGCTGACCTGCCTGGCCGACAAACGGGAGACCCTGCTCATCCTCGTTGGCACCGGGACCTTCTCCGATAAACATGATCGGAGCCACCACGCTGCCACGATAGATCACAACGTTTTTTCTGGTTTCGGAAAGCGGACATGCCTGACAATTCCGACACTCTTCAACAAAATCGTTCCAGGATATTTTCATAAGATCACCAACAGGTTTTAACGCAAAACAACAACAGTAATACCATCGTTACCCTTGGCCCAATCCGGGTCATTACGGAAAGCGGGACACGCCTCCACGATGGATCTTCCCAAAGTCTCGAAAGGACCGAACTGCTCACCCGGGCAGAATGCACGGATACGTCCCTCATCTTTCATGGTACGAAGCAATTCCAGTGTAGCCGTCTTGATCACACCGCCTTTACCTGTGGAACCATAACCATGTACAACCTTGACCTGGTTGACTCCGACACGGCGCAAAGTATTCAGTTCCAAACGCAATTTACGAATGGCAACATCGACTTTCGGCATTCCTTCTTTGATATTGATGATACTTGCGGCCATAATATACCTCTACTCTCGACTTACACAATTATTATATCACATTTTTCATTTTTTTCATGTTTGAAAGTGTAGGCATTTTGCTATAATAGCAGACATGAGGATCGATAAAATTTTGGCAAATTCAGGCTATGGTACACGCTCGCAAGTAAAGGAATTCTTGCGATCCGGTCGTGTTACGCTCAACGGAGAAGTCGTCTCCGACCCGGGTTTTTCCGTATTTGACAAAGATATTTCCTCCATCTGTCTGGATGGTTCGCCGATAGCGGCTTCCCAGCATCTGTATTTTTGTTTAAATAAGCCTGACGGCTATCTTACTGCTATGAGCGACGACCGTCTGCCTTGCGTAGGTGATCTTCTTCCTGATCATTTGAAAACGAAAAAACTTGCTCCGGTCGGACGATTGGATTATCACACGACAGGGGTCCTTCTCATTACCAACGACGGCGATCTGTCCCATAAGCTCACCAGTCCGAAATGGCACAAAGAAAAAGTTTACCTGGTCTCCTACGAGGGAGAAGCTCTCACGGAAAAAGAAGTCGAGTCCTTCTCGAAAGGGATCACGCTACTCGAGAAAGGTCATGAACCGGAAAGATTGAAGCCGGCTAAACTGATCCTTCTGTCACCCGGCCAATGCCGCCTGGTACTGACGGAAGGAAAGACACATCAGGTCAAGCGCATGCTCGCATCCCAGGGCCGAAGCGTCGTTGCCCTGCACAGAGAGAGCATCGGATCGCTGCGTCTTCACGAGGGACAAAAGCCTGGAGAAATGTATGCGTTAAGCAGCGAAGAAATCGACTCGCTAAAAGACTAAGTATCAATCGTTGGACTCAGCATATGGATGAAGCTCGAGGTAATCCTTACGGATCTTATCCATATCTTTCAGCATGTTCATAAGGAACTCTTTTGAACGGTCCAATTCATCACCGCCTGCATTGAGTCCGATCACGATCGAAGTATCGGATTCTTTCCAGAGAACCGAAACACCCAGTGCTTTTTGATCGATCTTATCCTTGATGATAAATCCATAGACATGCTCTTCATAGGATTTTTCAGTCAATTCTGGAAGTTCGACGCCGCTGGATGCGATCTTATCTCCGAATTCTTCTACGAAGCGGGCCTGCGAGTAAATGTACGGCTGAATATGCGCAAGCTCCTCCTGTGTCCAGGTATTCTTCATCTGCTCATAAAGGTCATCCAGAGAAAGCATGGTCTCACTGGAAACATAGCTCGGTACGGTATACGCATCGTAGATCAGAATAGACGGTCGGACTGCCATCAGTCCGGCTTCACGCTGAAGCGCATATACATCGATCTCCGCGCCTTCCTGATTATCCGAGACTACATCGACATAAGTCACTTCCGGATTTTTAAATGAGGAATGCGAAGTAGTGATATCGCTAAGGATGCTCGCATCCACATCAAAATGACCGATACCGGTAACACGGACATCCAGACGAGGGCTGAGGAAAAAGAACCGGACAACCGCTACAAGAAATATTATGACAGCGATCGCGACCACGAACTTCGCCCACTCGTAATGGAAGAACTCTCCCCACTGCTTCTTACTCTTTCCGAAATACCGCTTGGCGGAAGCCGCCTCTTTCTCTTCCGCGGCTTCTCTGTCACGTCTTCCGGAAGCAATATGATACGCAGCAGAAATGTCTGCCAGTTTCTGTTCATTCTTCTGTGCCTTATAGGTCTTTCCAAGTTTCCAGAAACGATCGTCCAGATCGCTTCTTTTCGCCCACGGGGGAAGATCAAAATAATTCAGCGCCTCTTCCTTGGTCATGCTCTCGATGCTCGGATCAGGGCGGATCGGTTCCTCCTTGGGCTCAACATTATTGTTCTGTGGTTCTTTATCAGCCATTCTTTTTCCCTTATTGTCCATTCTTTCTTTTCAGATGGAAAAGCACGCAATCTGCGTGCCTTCCGTTATTTTTTCTTCATTTCTCTCTTGAAAGCTCTGAAGTCCGCTAACGCCGCCCAGCCGATCTTGAAGATCTTCTTAATGTTGATGGAGTTCTTGCCTCCTTGTCTGGGTTTGAACGTAATCACACGGAGCGTATAGTTCTCTTTATAGTAAGCAAAGAATGTGGTCAGCATAACGTTCGGAAGATTGTAGTCTTCTCTGAACCGCCCCACATATTTATTGACCAGCGTGCTCTTCATGAGACGGAAAGGAGCATTGGAATCCTTCACTTTAACACCGAAATGCAATCTGAGCAGGAAGCAGAGGAACTTCTCGACGAACTTTCTTGATTTTCCATCCCCACGGACCACACGGTTTCCGAGGATCGCATCATACTGATTTCTCAATTCCCAGAAAGCCTGGAATTCATTCGGATCTGTCTGACCATCCGAGTCAGTCTGAAAAATATAATCCGCGCCGTTAGCCACCGCATACTTATACATCGCGATCAGCTTCGGACCATGCTGCTTGAGGCAGTCTGACATGATCTCCAGCTTCGGGTACTTCTGTTGTAAGGAGACCAGGATCTCATGCGTTCTATCCGAACTGCCGCTATCTGCCACAACCATCCGGGAGCCCTCTCCCTTATCTTCAATGATCGGATACCAGTCACTTACGACTTTCTCGATATTGGCTTCCTCATTATATGCCGGCATTACAATATAAAGATTATCCATATTCCGTGCTCCTGTGTTCGCTTGATTATCTTTTATTATATCATTGCTTGTCCGGTTTGTGTCAGGCAAGTTCTCTCTTCACAAGCGCCAACGCCGAGGCAACGACAGCGTCCATGTCATAGTACTTGTACTCGCCCAGACGTCCGCCGAAAATGACCTTCTGTTCTTTATCTGCGAGTTCGCGGTACTTGGCGTAAAGCGCACCATTTGCTTCGTCATTCACCGGGTAATACGGCTCGTCGCCCGGCTTCCACTCGGAACTGTACTCACGGCTGATCACGGTCTTCGGAAGATCACGGCCTTCTTCATCCTTACCAAATGTAAACCACTTATGCTCAATGATCCTTGTCCAGGGTGTTTCCCGATCAGTATAGTTCACTGCCGCGTTGCCCTGGAAATTCGGCTTATCCAGCAGTTCGTTCTCGAATCTTACCGAGCGGTACTGAAGATAACCCAGGGAGAATGCATAATAAGCATCGATCGGTCCGGTGAACAGGACCTTGTCAGCCATCGCATTCCACTTCTCCTTATCATCCAGATAATTCGTATTCAAGCGCACCTCGATACCTTCGAGCATGTTTTCGACCATCTTGGTGTAACCCTTGGTCGGAATACCCTGATAAAGAGCATTGAAATAGTTATTGTCAAAAGTCAGGCGTACCGGAAGGCGCTTGATGATAAACGCCGGCAAGTCTTTGCAGTCACGCCCCCACTGCTTTTCCGTATAACCCTTTACCAGTTTTTCAAAGATGTCACGGCCCACCAACGAAATCGCCTGCTCCTCCAGATTGGAAGGTTCTTTGCCCGCCATCTCGGCTTTCTGTTCATCGATCTTCGCCTGTGCCTCTTCCGGCGTCACAACGCCCCACATTTTATTAAACGTGTACATATTGAACGGCAAAGAGAAAAGCTCTCCTTTATAGTTCGCGACCGGACTATTGGTAAAGCGGTTAAAAGCGGTAAACTGATTCAGATAGTTCCATACTTCTTCATTGTTCGTATGGAAAATATGCGCACCATAAGTATGGACTTTGATCCCTTCCACATCTTCGCAGTAGACATTTCCGGCAATGTGCGGACGCTTCTCGATCACCAGCACACTCTTGCCGCGCGCTTTTGCCTCATGAGCAAAAACTGCTCCGAAAAGACCTGCTCCTACTACCAGATAATCATACTTATTTTCCATTCTGCTTCGCCGCCTTTCTTCTTTCCCGACGCAATGCGGAAACTTTTTTTCTTATTTTAAATGTATCCTTGAACACCAGCCAGATGTCCGAAAACTTGATTCGGGAAAAACCACCCTGTCTCGTAAACACAAGGCGGATCGGTCTCTCGATGATTTTAGCGCCTAATTCATTCGCCACCGCTAGGATCTCAATATCGTACGCAAAGCCCTTCGTCATAACATCTTCTATTATACCCTTAAGAAGACCGGCCTTAAAAAGCTTAATGCCGGTTTGCGTATCATGTACTTTCAACCGGAAAAGCACCCGCAGCATGACGTAATAGCCGAAGCTGACAAATTTTCTGATAAAAGGATACTCCAATTGCGATTCTTTATGCATCTTGGACCCGATCACCACATCTGCCTGCTCGGATTCCATGTGTTTCAGAAAATCTTCGAAGTGATCCGGTGAAAGATCCAGATCCGAATCGAGAAACGCAATATTCTCTCCTTGCGCGGCTTTGACGCCCTGCTTGATGGCATTGCCCTTACCGCCGTTCGGCTGATAGGTCACGACCTTGATCCGATCGCACTCGGCTTTCGCTTTTTCCATTTCTTCCAGCGTATTGTCTTTACTGCCGTCATTCACACAAACGATCTCAAAATCTTCGCAGAACGAAGAAATGATCCGGTTCGTCTCCAGAAGATTCGCATAAATGTGCTCACCTTCGTTATAAGCCGGCATTACTACAGACAAAATCATACATATCCTCCCTGTTCGATCCGGTTCGTCTCTGACATATAGATCAGAAACGGTCCGGACGATGTTACAAAAGTATATTCAGACAATAATGTTTCCGGGACCCGTACGACCGAGTTGACGGAAACGATCAGCATATTTCTCTTTGGTGCGTCGGTCAGGTAATCGAAATAAAGATAATCTCCGCCCTCGTGAAAAACACTTACCGGATTCCAGCCCGCCAGCGTCTTATAAACATGGTCGGTATCGATCACCCGGAAGTTTCTCGTTTCCAGGGCAATGTCCCCGCCATATCCGTAGATCACGTCCGGAGCCTGTTCTTCCACGATCTTCATGACCGCATCGTATGCATCTACATCGATGGTTCTGTTATTATACAACCGATGGTCCAGTATGTGGGAACCAAGGACTGCCAACAGAAGCACTATCATACCAATATACTTGAAAAGTGCCCGCGAGGAAAGAGAATCCACAAAAAAACCACATGAAAGTGTCATAACGATCAATACGGGGATAAGATAGCGGTACTCGAATATCTTCGCGGAATACGTCATTTTCAGAAGGAAAAACATCAGAACATTAAGTCCTGTCAGAAACACAAAAAACGCCTGCGGCACCGACTCGGAGAAGTGCTTTTTCGTATGTCTGCAAAGCATAACAAAAGATAAAAGGAGAACCGTGGTAACCACCAGAGCGAGAATGTAGTCTATGCCGTTTCGGGAAAAGACCTGTACAGCTCCCGCTTCGGATGTCGGCAGGGATCCGGTCAGCTGAAGGAATCCAAGGAATACGGAGGAGATGTTTTTTCCGAGATTTTCCAGCGGTATCAGCTCCATTAGGCTGTCGCGGCTCTCAAATTCGATAGCGTATTTCTGAAGGATCTTTCCAAGAAGCGTTGCGGCAAGCGCAATATAGAAAAAGCAAGCCAAGGATCGTCTTGCGATGGACAGATCATTCTTGACACAGATCATTACGATCAGGAGTACGAATAACGGAAGCAAAACAGTCACCGCCATATAAAAGCCGCTGGAAAGAGCCGTGAGAAAGAGCATGAGCTCGGTGGCAATGAAAAGGACCAGTTTGGACCGCTTCGGTTTTTCTCCGTCTTTTAGATCTATGATCACTTTTATCACCATCAGAAGGATACACATCTTAACGATACATGCGCCGAAATTGACGAACATGCAGGAATAGTAGCCCAGGTCATTGGCGTTGTTGAACGTGATATCCAGATAACTCATTGAAACAAGGTTCAGCGAGACGGCTCTGGCAAGAAGGCTGAATTTCAAACCTTTCATAACAAAATAGAAAAGCAGGAAAAAAGCGATATCAAAAAACCACACCGCTAATCCATAAGCCAGAAACAAGTCCTTGATAAAAGAATGAAAGAATGCCGCCAGCGGGATCGGTGTGTCGAACTGCAGTGTCGTCGTCTCCATAAAGTCAGAAATAAACAGTGTCTTCTGCTTTGTCATCTCTGAAGCTTTCAGAAGCGAGGCGCTTGCATCAAAACCAAGATGGCTTCTGGTCATAAAAAGACAATCGTAAGAAAGAAAAATAAACTGCATAATAAAACACAGAAAAAACAACAACATGAAAACATCTTCGGCACGGAATCGTTTCAGTCGTTTTTTCAGTTCCATCATGCTTCTCCTTCCGCATTTTTGACCAAATAATATTTTACCATCATTCGGGATACTCTTGCAATTTACAGGATTTATCAAAAAAGACTGCCCCGTTTCCCGAAAAGGAAACAAGGCAGTCTGAAAAACCGTAAACAGGATCGGAATTCCGATCAGGTATTCTTCGCCAGAAGCTTACCGCCACGCTTACTTACTACGTCGAAGATAACCGCAGCGAGAAGAACGAGACCTTTTACGACCTTCTGCATGTTCTGGTCAACGCCCATGGAGAACATACCGAGGTTGATGACACCCATAAGAAGGGCACCAATGATAACGCCCGGAACTGTTCCGATTCCGCCGTAAGCGGAAGCACCACCGATGAAGCAGGATGCGATAGCGTCCATCTCATAGTTCTGACCATATGTCGGCTGAGCCGATGTCATACGGGCAATGGTGATCATGCCGGCCAAAGCAGAGAGCAGACCCATGTTTGTGTATGCCAGGAAGTAAACCTTGTTCGTGTTGATACCGGAAAGCTTGGTTGCCTTCTCGTTACCACCTACCGCATAGAAATAACGGCCGGTAGTGGTATTCGATGTAATGTAAGAATAGATGATGATAACACCGATAACGATCAGCAGAACGTTCGGGATACCCTTATGCTGTGCAAGACGGAATCCGAAAACAGCAATAACCAGAGAAATGACGATCAGCTTTGCGCACCACGGTGCAAACTTCTCGACTTCATACTGCTTCTTCACACGCTTTCTTCTGCTGTTCACTGTAATGAAAACATAAATCGCGATAGCGATCGCAGAAGCCAGAACACATGTGATATTTACGGAGTTGTCACCGAAAAAGTCCGGAACATAGCAGTTAGCACCACCACCGAAAGTTTTTACGAATCCTGTATAATTCTGAAGAGAAACTGTCATACCGTTCAGCACAACATTACTCAATCCACGGAAAATCAACATACCGGACAATGTTACGATAAAAGGCGGAATACGCACATGTGCGATCCAGAAAGCCTGCCAGGCACCGATCAATGTACCGATGACAAACATAATGATTACTGTAAGCACCGGGTTCATGTGGACAGAATCAAGGAGTTTCGCACCGACTGCGCCGACAAAACAAACTACCGAACCAACGGAAAGATCGATGTTACCACCCGTCAGGATGCAAAGGAGCATACCGGTGGCCAGTACGAATACATAAGCGTTCTGGGAAATCAGGTTACTAACGTTACTTGGCAGAAGGATCGCGCCTCCTGTCTGAATACTAAAGAAAATGATGACCAGGATCAACACGATGACCATGGTGTACTTATTGATGAAACCAAGTACTTTGTTTTTACTATTCATCATTCCACTCCTTCCAATACTTTACTATCTTCTTCGACATCATTTTTCGAGTCATCGCTGTTGATGATCATTGCCATGATCTTCTCCTGCGTTGCTTCCTCGCCGGAAAGTTCACCGACGAACTTTCCTTCACTCATAACGTAGATACGGTCGCACATACCGAGAAGCTCCGGCATCTCTGAGGAGATCATGATGACCGATTTACCTTCGCTGACAAGCTGGTTGATGATACAGTAGATCTCGTATTTTGCACCTACATCGATACCACGTGTCGGTTCATCGAGGATCAGGATATCCGGATCAGCAAACATCCACTTCGCAAGAAGCACTTTCTGCTGATTACCACCACTGAGGTTACCTACCAACTGCTCAACTGTCGGACATTTCGTCTTGAGCTTGTTCTTGTACTCCACAGCAACACGATATTCTTCATCGCGGTTGATAATACCATGATTGCTGACGCCCTTCAGGTTCGCCAATGTCGTATTGGTCTTGATCGCATTGGAAAGGATCAATCCGTTTCCTTTACGGTCTTCCGTAACATAAGCGATCTTATTCTTGATTGCTTCCTCAACTGAATTCAGATGCAATTCCTTGCCATCTTTGATGATCGTACCGGTTATGTTTTCTCCATAAGATTTACCGAAGATACTCATGGCCAGTTCCGTACGACCAGCGCCCATAAGTCCGGAGATACCAAGCACCTCGCCTTTCTTCACGTTAAAGCTTACGTTATCCACGATCTTTCTTTCAGAATAAAGCGGATGATATGCGCTCCAGTTATGAACTTCGAGACACACCTGACCGATATTTGAAGTACGCTTCGGGAAACGGTCTGCAATTTCTCGACCAACCATGCCTTTAATGATACGTGGTTCGGAGAAGTCGTCCACACCCTTTACCAGTGTTTCGATCGTCGAACCGTCTCGAATGACCGTGATCTTATCGGCAACATAGGAAACCTCATTCAATTTGTGAGAAATAATGATCGAGGTCATGCCTTCTTTTTTGAACTTAAGCATCAAGTCCAAAAGATGCCGGGATTCGGATTCATTCAATGAGGATGTCGGTTCGTCAAGGATAAGAAGCTTTGCATTCTTGGCCAGTGCTTTTGCAATCTCGACCAACTGCTGCTTACCTACTCCGATATCTTTGATCAATGTACGGGAAGATTCAGAGAGTCCGACGATTCGGAGATATTCATTTCCCTTTCCGTAAGTTTCATTCCAATTAATCTTGTAGCGGGATCCCTGTTCATTTCCGAGGAACATGTTCTCGCCGATCGTCATGTAGGGAACCAGGGCAAGTTCCTGATGAATAATAACAATACCCTTACGCTCACTGTCTTTAGTATTGGTAAAGTGACACTCTTCACCATCGTAGAAAATCTGTCCTTCATACGATCCGTACGGGTAAATTCCACTCAGTACGTTCATCAAAGTGGATTTTCCTGCGCCATTTTCTCCAACCAGTGCATGGATCTCCCCTTCTTCGACCTGAAGATTAACATTATCCAGTGCTTTTACACCTGGGAAGGTTTTGGTAATGTTTTTCATTTCCAGCAAAATTTTTGCCAATGTTATCCCTCCTTGTAATCCATGTTCGTTCAAATAATCTTGCATGAACAAGTCCCCTTAAATCCTTTTTTCGAAGATATAAGGGGACTCGCCATGTCGTTACGTCATACTAACTTTTCGCAATCTGATATTATGCGAGATCAGCCTCTTTGTAGTAACCGGAATCAACAAGGATCTTCTTGTAGTTGCTGGCATCAGCAAATACCGGTGTGCAGAGGAAAGAAGGAACAACAATTACACCATTGTTATATGTTGTAGTATCGTTCGTCGGAGCTTTCTTACCGTCCATGATAGCCTTAACCATCTCAACAACCTGATCTGCCAGTGTACGTGTATCCTTAAATACGGACATAGACTGCTTGCCCTTGATCATGTTCTTAACGTTTGCGATATCGCAGTCCTGACCTGTGATGATCGGATAATCACCTGTGTAGCCGGCTTCGAGAGCATTCGCAACACCAAGAGCTGTGGAGTCGTTGGAGCAAAGAACTGCATCCAGCTTTGTGCCATCAGCATAGTTACCGGAAATGATAGCATCCATTCTGGACTGAGCATTTGCGGTAGACCATTCAGCTGTAGCAACTGTTTCGAAATCAATCTGACCGGACTTAACATTGAGCGATTTGCCAATGTACGGCTTCAGAAGATCCATAGCGCCATTGTAGAAGAATCTGGCGTTGTTATCACCCGGGTCACCTGTGAAGATTTCCAGGTTGTAAACACCATCTGTGGAATCCAGCTTCAGTGTGTCAATGATGTACTGACCCTGGATAGCACCAACTTTGTAGTTGTCGAATGTAGCATAGTAAGCAACAGCATCTGTGTTCATGATCAAACGGTCATAAGCAATTACAGGGATGCTCTTCTCTTTTGCTGTAGCAAGAACTGTACCAAGGGAATCACCTTCGATGGAAGCGATTACGAGAACCTTACATCCACCATTGATCATGCTCTCGATCTGGTTCTGCTGTGTCGGGATGTCGTTACCTGCATACTGCAGATCTACTGTGAAGCCGGCTGCTTCCAGCTTCTCTTTCAGATAAGCACCATCCTGGTTCCATCTCTGAAGATCCTTTGTAGGCATCGCAACGCCGATCTTTTTGCTATCCTGCTTCTTCGCGCATCCAGCCAGTCCAGCTGAAATGAGCATTGCTCCAGCAAGAAACAAACTCAAAAACTTCTTTTTCATGTTTTACCTCCGATTTTAGCTTGCGCCATAATTTCGTAAGTACAGGATAGCACAACATCAATCGTCTGTCACATGAAATTTAAAAATTTTTCCCTGTTTTTTGTTCATTTGTCACAAAAATTCGCAAAAACCGCCTAAAATACGACTTTTGCGAATTTCGAAAACTTTCATAATTGACTTAATATTATTTGATTTGAAGATCTTCCTGACTGTCGATTTTTTTCTTTCCTCGAAGGTCAAGTTTATGGTAATCCCCGTTTGCATCAAGGAAATGGCTTCTTACCGTATCTTCCAGTTCGATATTCAACACTTCCATCACTCTCGCCTTACAATCCGGGTCTTCTACCGGGAACAAAAGCTCGACTCGGCGGATCAGATTTCTTGGCATCCAGTCGGCAGAGGAAAGATAAATATCTTCCTGTCCCTCATTGTAGAAATAGTAGATACGGGAGTGCTCCAGGAAACGTCCGGTGATCGACCTGACCGTGATATTTTCGGATAGTCCGGGAACTCCTGGCCGTAAACAGCAGATTCCACGGACGATCAGATCGATCGGAACACCTGCACAGGATGCGTCGTAAAGAGCGTCAATGATCGTAGCATCCACAAGAGAATTCATCTTGGCGATAATGCGGGCTTTCTTTCCTTCTCTTGCTTTCTTGGCTTCCTGATGGATCTTTTCCAGAAAATAGCCCTTCATTTTAGTCGGTGCCGGGATCAGTCTCTTCCACTCCGGCGGTTCCGAGAAACCGGAGAGTGTGTTGAAGAACTCGGATGCATCCACGCCGAATGTTTCCGAAGCGGTAAACAATCCGATGTCTGTATAGATCTTCGCCGTGATGTCGTTATAGTTGCCTGTTGCAAGATGCAGGTATCTCCTGATTCCTTCATCCTCATCTCTCACGACCAGCGTGATCTTACTATGCGTCTTCAATCCGACAAGTCCGTATATTACGTGACAGCCGGCTTTTTCAAGCATTTTCGCCCAGTTGATATTGTTCTCTTCATCGAACCTTGCCTTCAGTTCAACAAGCACCATGACCTGTTTTCCGTTCTGTGCCGCTTCCGCAAGGAAACGGATGATCGGAGAACTCGAACTTACCCGGTAGAGCGTCTGCTTGATCGCTAAGACCTTCGGATCTTCAGCCGCCTGGCGTACAAATTCGATGACAGGATCGAAGCTCTCATACGGGTGATGGACCAGTCTGTCTTTTTCACGGATCGCGTCAAAAATGTTGACACCCTCCGGGAACATTCTCGGTTTAGCCGGTGCAAACGAGTGATAGCAAAGTGCCGGGAACTCATCACTGACGCGGGAATACACTTTCATAAGGAAAGTCAGATCGATTGGGCCGCTGACCTCGAAAACATCTTTTTTCGAGATCTTTAACGAAGACGTAAGAAGTTTCAAAAGACGAGGATCGATATCGTCATTCACTTCCATACGGATGATCTCGCCAAAACGGCGTTTCCTTACCTGCTCCTCAATTTCCTTGAGAAGATCTTCCGCCTCATCCTCATCGATATCCAGATCGGCATTTCGCATAACACGGTAGAATCCGGAAGCCAGCACATCCGCTCCGGTGAAAAGCGAGGAAAGATTGGCCCGGATGATCTGTTCGATCGGAACCATGCAGACACCGGAAGAAAGCCTCATTTCGAAAAGCCGCGGCACGACCGCCGGTACCTGCAATGTGGCAAACCGGTAAGCCGGCTCATAGACTTTCCCTTTCTTCTGCTGTTTCAAAAGCCGCTCCTGCTTCTGTTCTTCCGTTTCATCGATCAGGACACAAAGATTCAGCTGCCGGTTATAGATCAACGGAAACGGACGGGATGCATCCACGCCCATCGGCGTCAGGATCGGATACAGCGTAGACTGGAAATACTCATCACATACCTCTTTCGCATGATCATCCAGATCATCGTAATCATTAATATAGATGTCGTGATTTTTCAAAGAAGGGACCAGCGAACGAGTATAGGTCGAATACATGAGCGCCATGGTGTTTCTGGCTTTCTCGTCGATCTGTGTCAGCTGTTCCTTGACCGTTCGTCCTGAAATGTCTCTTTCGTTGTAATCTACGCTGAGAAGATCACGAAGCGAGGCAACACGAACGATATAAAACTCATCCATGTTCGATGCCGTGATCGACAGAAATTTCAGACGTTCCAGAAGAGGATTCTTCGTATCTCGGGACTCAAAAAGGATACGGTTGTTAAACTCCAGCCAGCTCAGTTCACGGTTGAAATAGCGGCCGGAATCGGCTTCGATATCCGCATTATCCATAGCTGAATGGGCAACCTCACGTCTGACCCCTTTCAGCATCTTTTCTTTTTTCTCTTTCTTCGTACTCATCGAATCTGCCTCCGAACTTTAAGAAGTGCTTTTACCGAGAAGAACTGCGTAAACAGATCGGTATGGTTTTCGAAAAACCATTTGTCATATGTCATGTCATAATTTGTATCGCCGCTAATGGTCATCACGCCGTCAGGACTGAGGCTGACCGTGATCTCATGGAGCTTCTGCTTATGCGAAGCGTCCAGAGCATCAGCCAGACGAAGGATCGCCGTCAGTTTGGATACCAGGACCTGGTCTTCCGTGGATATGTCTTTATAACGTTCATCCAGATAAAAATCCGGATCCACATAAAATCTGCCGACCAGAGCCGTGATCTTTCTTTCCTTCTCGGAAATGCCGATCAGCTCGGTCCTGTCTATAATGCTGTATGTAGACGGACTCGGGTTGGAAATGTTGATAAACTTACCCACCTCATGACAGATCGCGGCCACGCGAAGAAGTGTTCTCTCCCGGTTATTCATGCCGTGGATCTTGCGTGTGGCATCAAAGATCGCCATCGCTGCGCTTTCTACGAATGTGATATGTTTCTTTTCCGATTTATAACGCTTGGCAACATGGCGCGCTGCCGATACAATGTCCGAGTTCGGATCCGCTACCAGATCATAATGCTTATGCGTCCATGCGTAATCGTACATCACTCCTTCGGTCAGAGAAGCATCCGGCATATGCACGCCCTCGATGCCGGTATAGTCCAGCATCTTCTTAACCATCAGCGCGGTCGGAAGAAGAAGCGGCGCAGTAGCCGGTGTAATATCCAGTTTTCTGGCAAGTGCTTCCGGACTGGTATGAAGCAGCGCATTGACAATGTCATCAAACTGCTCCTTGCTCAAATGGCAGTATTCTCGTGGAGACTCCCCGGCAAGTGCTTTAATAAAACCGATATCACTTCCGAAAACGATCAGATTCTTATACTTGATATTCTTCGGCTCGATCGCGTGATACTCCGCCAGATCCTGCGAAACATACTCTTCCAGCACTTCGGTATAATGCGTGGTCTGCTTGGCCAGATCGGACAGCAGTTCACTGATACGAAGGGAACCCAGCATCGTATTCTGGCTGAAGATCAATTCGGATTTGTCGTAGAGCGTCGCCTGCATGCTGCCCGAACCGATATCCAGTACCATCGTTCCCGAAGAAACCAGATTCATAAAGCCCGGCTGACTCTCCTTGACCGCCAGATTATGGAAATACCGTTCTCTCGCATTATCCAGCACCTGCACCTTGATCCCCGTGCGCACACGGATCTGCTCAATGACCATAGCCCGGTTGCTCGCTTCGCGAAAAGCACTTGTCGCCACGCAAACAACATCTTTGATCTTGTACTCTTTGATCTTCTGCGCGAACCCTTCCAGGATCTCGATCAGTTCTGCAGACTGCGGCTGCGAGATCACGCCTTCAGTATATGCTTTGGACACGATGGACAGATATTTCCTTACCGATTCGATCTCTTTGGGCATACTTTTGTCACCCAATTCGAAGATCTTCATTCTTAAGGAAAGCGACCCCATGTCGATGACCGCCAGCAAACTTTTCTTACTCATGAAGTACTCCTCATCCGTCAAGATTTCTTACATTATAAACGTCAAAAATGGCAATTCCGTTAACAATCGGGAGTCAGGAATTCAGATATGCCTCAATGACTTTACCCGTCATCTCTTTCGTTCCAAGGATCTTATCCTGCTTCGAAAGAGATATGTCGACCGTCCGATATCCATCTGCCAGTACACTTCGGACCGCCTGTTCCACTTTGGCCGCCTCATCAGGAAGATTCAATGAAGAACGGAGCATCATGGCCGCCGACAGGATAGTCGCCAACGGGTTCGCGATCCCCTTCCCTGCAATATCCGGAGCAGACCCGTGTACCGGTTCGTACATGCCCGGTTTACCGGGTGCGCCGAGAGACGCCGACGGAAGCATACCGATCGACCCTGTGATCATTCCGGCCTCGTCAGAAAGAATATCACCGAACATATTACTGGTAACGATCACGTCCATCTCCGGCGCCTGTCTCAGAAGCTGCATCGAAGCATTATCCACATACATGAATTCCACATTGACTTCCGGATATTCCGGCGCGATCCTCTCCGTCACTTTTCTCCAAAGACGGGAGGTTTCAAGGATATTCGCTTTATCGACCACAATAAGACGCTTCCGTCTTTGCATCGCAATGGTAAATCCTACCTTCAGGATCCTCTCGATCTCCGCCTCGCTGTATCGCTCCACATCGAAAGCTTCAATTCCCTTCGGCGTTCCGTCCGAAAGCTGCTCCTCCGAAGGTCCGATTCCTCTTTCTCCGAAATAAATACCTCCGGTCAGTTCCCGTACGATCATGATATCTACGCCATCTTTAACAATATCCTCACGAAGCGGACTCGCCGAGCGAAGCTCCGGGAAAAGAACAGCCAGCCGAAGATTGGCGAAAAGTCCCAACTCTTTACGCAATCCCAGAAGTGCCGCCTCCGGGCGCTTCTTTCCGGGAAGGCCGTCCCACTTCGGACCGCCGACCGCGCCAAGAAGTACCGCGTCACTTTCTTTGGCACAGTTTAAAGATTCTTCCGGAAGTGGATCATCAACCTGATCGATCGCACAACCACCTGCAATGACCTTCTGAAAAACGAACTCGTGTCCACTCTTCTTTCCTACTGCCTGAAGCACCTCGCATGCACTATCCGTCACTTCCGGGCCGATCCCGTCTCCCGGGATCACGCAGATAATAAATTTGGTCATTACTGTCACCTTCTTTATTTGCTTAGTTTATTTTTCGTATAACCCACCAGGCCGTCCGACTTGATGATTTCAGAAATAAATGCAGGAAAAGCATTTGCCCGGAATACCTGATTAGAAGTCAGATCCATGATCACCCCGGTATCAAAATCCACGGAGATCTCATCTCCGTCATCGATCCCCTCATAGGCTTCCTTACACTCCAGGATCGCAAGTCCCGTATTGATACTGTTTCTATAGAAGATCCTGGCAAAGGAAGGCGCGATCACGCAAGCGATCCCACTTGCTTTGATCGCGATCGGCGCATGTTCACGCGAGGAACCGCAACCGAAGTTCGGTCCCGCAATGATAATATCTCCCGGTTTCACCCGATTGATGAATTCCGGATCCAGATCCTCCATACAATGCTTCGCCAATTCTTCTTTAGCCGAAGTATTCAGATATCTTGCCGGAATGATCACATCCGTATCCACATTTGCTCCATACTTGATCGTACGACCGGTAATCTGCATATTAATCATTCCTTTCATCATGATTCCGTCTCCCGTGAAACGGAAATTCTCTACTTATTTATACGATCGGAAGTTCATCCGGACTTCCTATATATCCCAAAACAGCCGAAGCAGCCGCGACCTCCACACCGGCCAGATACACTTCGGAATCCTTGTGTCCCATTCGACCGACGAAATTCCGGTTGGTAGTCGACACACACTTTTCACCCTTGGCCAGAACGCCCATGTATCCGCCAAGGCAAGGACCGCACGTAGGTGCGGAAACCACACATCCCGCGTCAAGGAAGATCTCAAGCAGACCTTCTTCGAGCGCCTGCCTGTAAACTCTCTGCGATCCCGGAAGAATGATCGCACGCACCCCTTCTGCGACCTTTCTCCCCATAAACACACACGCGGCTTTCCGGATATCTTCGATCCGGCCGTTGGTACAAGAGCCCACCACGACCTGATCGATATAGATCTTGGAAAAAGTTCCCAGTTCGCGAACATTAGACGGCAAATGAGGGAAAGCGACAACAGGACGTACCTCAGAAAGATCGATCGTGATCTCCTGATCATAAACCGCATCCTCATCCGGATACAGCCACGACGGCGCACCCGCATAACCCAGCACACGCTTCTTTACATAATCCAGGGTACGCTCATCGATCGGGAAGATTCCATTCTTCGCGCCACACTCTATCGCCATATTGCAGATCGTCAGCCGGTCCGCCATCGAAAGTGCCGCTACACCCTCTCCGCAGAATTCCAGCGACTTATAAAGCGCACCATCCACACCTATCTTTCCGATCAACGACAGTATGACATCTTTTCCGGACACATGCTTACCCAGCCTTCCGGTCAGGTTCACCCGGATCGCGCCCGGAACACGGAACCAAGTCTTTCCGGTCGCCATCGCGCAAGCAAGATCCGTAGAACCGACTCCGGTGCTGAAAACGCCCAGTGCGCCGTATGTGCAAGTATGGGAATCCGCGCCGATAATGCAGTGACCCGGCAAAGCCAGACCGTTCTCCGGGATAATGACATGTTCCACACCCATGTCTTCTCTTCCCTGCTCATAATAATGGGTAATGCCCTGTTCTCTTGCAAACTCCCGCATCTTCTTGCATTGTTCGGCTGACTTGATATCTTTATTCGGTGCAAAATGATCCGGCACCAGAACGATCTTGTCTTTATCAAAAACTTTGTCAAAAGCACTTTCACGGAAACAGTCGATGGCAGGCGGAGTGGTGATATCATTTCCCAGAAGCAGATCAAGGTCTGCTTCGATCAGGTCACCTTGTTTGACCTCATTCATTCCTGCGTGTGCCGCAAGGATCTTCTGCGTCATTGTCATACCCATGTCCTGTACCACCTTTCCCAATTGCGTTCCTTCTTTTATGTTACTTGCAAACTTTGTAACGTGCAAGAATAACTACCAGAATTTCTTGACATTGTGGTATAATAAGAAAAATTTCTTATGGTTTGGTGAGGTGGCTTATGGCACGTGGTTTTTTTGCAACAAATCCCTCTTATGGTAATAATGGAGCTGGCATGAATACGGCATCCACAATGGATCTTCGCGCATACGGCGAAGAAATCGCTCATCTCAAGGGGCAGGTCGCCAGACTAAACATGATCACGGAAGGTCTTTGGACGATCCTCAAGAACGAAGGACACACCGACGAGGAACTGGTATCGATCCTCTCGGAATTAGATACGAATAAGAAGAACAAGAAGAGTGCGATCGAGCAGGGAGAAGAAACACCGACGAAGCGCAGAGAATGCCCGAACTGTCATGTCCCGCTTCAGAATACCGATTCGATCATTGACCGTTGCATCTACTGTGGTCATGAAGTGATCGGAAATCCTTTTGACGATTGATCTTCTCTTCTTTAGGAAGGAAGAAGAATGCCTTTACTATCTGTAAATAAAGTTTCGAAAACTTACCACTCACGCCTTCTTTTAGATGGCGTGTCTTTTTCTGTCGAACGCGGAGATAAGATCGCGCTCATCGGAAATAACGGAACCGGAAAATCCACGTTGTTCAAGATGATCCAGGGCAAAGTGGAACCTGACGAAGGAGAGATCCTCCATCACGGAACTGCAATCGCCGGTTATCTTTCCCAGAACATGGATGAACTGGATCTAAGCGGAAGCCTTCTCATATCCGAAGAGCTCGCCGATATTTCAGACAAGATGCATGATGCGGAGTTCCGGCTTTCCACTTCTGACGCGGCCACTTCCCAATCCTTGCTTCGCGAATATGAGCAGCTGACCGCCCGTTTCGAAGCATTGGGCGGTTACGATTACGAACCCCGCATGAAAGCCGCATTGGCAGGTCTCGGTCTTTCCAACATCGACTGGACCCGTGACGTAACCAGTTTCTCCGGTGGCGAAAAGATGCGCATTTGTCTTGCCAGACTCATCGTCTCCCGTCCGGACATTCTCCTGCTCGACGAGCCGACCAACCATCTGGACACAGAAGCCATGGAATGGCTGGAATCATTTATCCGTTCATATGGCGGCGCCGTTCTTCTCATTTCGCACGACCGTTACTTTATCGATCACACGGTCACGAAGATCTTCGAACTGGAAAACTCTCACATTACTGCCTATCGCGGTAATTACACTGACTACAAGGAACAAAAACAGCGTTTTCTTGATGACCAGCGCCAGCTGATCGCAAATCTTGAAAAAGAACTTCACCGTCAGGAAGGTGTGACTCAGACCATGCTTTCCCATAGAAACATTTCCGGGTATCACGCACGCGAAAAAGTCGTAGCCAAGCTGTCTGATCGTCTTGCCGAAGAACGGGCGAAGATCACCGGCGGTCCTCTTCGCATGAGTTTTAAACTGATGCCGGAAGAACGTTCCGGCGACGAAAACAAGAAACTCCTGGAGGCCAGAAAGATCGGCAAGACTTTCCCTGACGGAAAAGTGCTTTTTACAGACGTATCTTTTGAGATCAAAGCTTCCGACAAGTTTTTCCTGGTAGGTCCGAACGGGTGCGGTAAGACCACCATGCTCTCCCTTCTTCTGGGAAAAGTGGATGACTTCGACGGCGATGTCCTTGTTTCCGGATCATCGCGGATCGGATATATGGGACAGTTCGTCCCGTTTGAAGATGAGTCCCGGACGATCCTGGACGAACTCATGACACGAAGTGAACTCAGCGAAAAATCAGCCAGAAACCTTCTGGCCCGATTCGGGTTTCGTGATATCGACGTCTATAAAGAAATCTCCGTCCTTTCCGGCGGCGAACGTTCCAGACTCTACCTTTGCTGCCTGCTGGAAGAAAAACCGGAACTTCTCTTTCTCGACGAACCGACTAACCATCTGGATATCGATTCCCGTGAAGTTCTTGAGGACGCTCTCGCCGAATACAATGGTGCGATCCTGGCCGTCAGCCATGACCGTTATTTCATTGAAAAATGCCGTAGCAAGATCCTCGGCTTTTTCGGTACCCGCGTAGACCTGATGGATAGTTACGAGCAGTACCGGAAGAAATATGCTGCGTTTACCGCTTCAGAAGATGAAAACCGTGCCAGAGCCGCTTCCGAACTCCGTGCGGCGGAAAAAGAACGCAAGTCAGCTGAACGTGATGCTGCCAAAGAACGTACACCGGGAGTCAACCGTGCACAGGAGCGTCGTGAAAACGCCAAGCGCAAAGAACGGATCCGTTTCCTTGAGGGGCGCATCGCCGAACTGGAAGAGGAACAGAAAACGCTGGAGGCTTCCTTCGGTCCGGATACCTCACCGGAAGACTATGACCGGTATGCCAAAAATGCCGAGGAACTGGAAAACATGTATACCGAATACATGGACCTGGAAGGCTCCTGACGATGTCTTAAAGACCTGAAGACAGTCTTTCAAAAAAATCATGCATCTCTTCGGGAGTTTTCTCCTCGTACTGCGTCAGCCACTGACGCACGAGGAAGTAAGAAGACCATCCCATACAGTTGCGTATCATCTCATGCTCGGCCTCATCCTTGATCAGCAGATTCTTTCTTTCTTCAATAAAACCGTCCACAAACCAGGTAAAAAAATCTCTGGCTGTATTTTCAACATGGGCATCCGCCTCTGCGCTGAATAGTATCTTCAATTCATCCCGTACGGAATAGATATATATAAGGACTTTTTTCCGCTTTTCTCCTATAGTCTTATTCGAGTCAGCCAGAAAAATTTCTCTCACTTTCTTTGCATGATCAATTCCGATTTCCAAAAGAATATCTCTCGGTATCACATAGTGGTTATAAAACGTAGTGCGATTGACCTGTGCCTCCCGGCACAACTCACTTACCGTTATCTTCTCCAGAGGCTTTTTCTTCAGGCAACGGAAAAGCCCCTCTTTCAACATTCTTTTCGAGATCGTCACTCGCAGATTCTGCTCCTTCATACGCTACTCCTGATTCTCACTTTTAAACCGACACTTTTATACAATGTGTCGATTTCACAACACTTGTCCATATAATGCTGATTGTAACTTCAACACCTGTCGATTACAATAATTTTGTGAAATGGAGCAATATCATTTCCCATTTATGCCTAAAAAATGATGCATCACTTGACAAAGGTCCAAGTGATGCATCATTTTGTATACAGATTAATACTCTTCGTTACCGATCGTTCGGAATTCTTACGAATACAGCTTCTGCTCAATATAGATCTTGCCGTTACTGTATACATAACGTACACCGATAACTCCGCCTCCTGGTGCCGCTGTAGCTTCTTCAGCTGTATATCCACCGCTGATCGCCTTGTCTACAGTAAGATCTGTCTGGGCAGCCAGAAGTTCCGATACGGTTACGAATGTGAATCCCTTCTCCTTCAGACCTTTGATCATTGCCGGAAGAGAATCCACCGTTGACTTATGCACATCGTGTAAAAGGACACAGTCGTTAGCAATTGCATGCTCCACAACATAATTAGCCGTGTACTCCGCGTCGCCATTCGCCGGCTTCGCCCAGTCACTCGGACAACTGGAGTCATTCCAGTTCACAATAAACTGATGGTTTTCTCTGGCATAGTCGAAAAGACCTTTCTGCTTCGCACCTGCGCCCGTCGGCGGACGGATGACCGTCGCCTTCTGTCCGATTTTAGCCATCAGGACGTCATCACACTTCTTGAGTTGATTGATCGCTTCGTCATATTCCACCTTGGAAAGCGTGGCATGGCTCCATGTATGGTTACCGATCTCGCATCCCTGGTCCACCATTCTCTGGAGAACAGAAGCATCCGTTCCATCCACACACTGTCCGATCATAAAGAAGGTCGCGGTGATACCTTCCTCTTTCAGCGTATCCAGAACCTGTGTCGTATACTGGCTCGGACCATCATCGAAAGTCAGCGCGATAAGCTTCGCGCCCTCAGGATAAGTAGCTCTGCTCACTGGAACCGCCTCGGCAGTCGTCGCACTCGTATCAGGTGTTGTATCTGCTTGAGTCTCGGACTCGGAAACATCAGTATCGGATGACGGCGCAAGCGTTGCTTCTCCCGTCGTAGTTGTTGGTGAAGACTCATCTTTAGCTGATACCTTGTTGATCGAAGAGATCAAGAAAACAAAGGCACAAAAGAGGATCATAAACACAGTAAAAAGACATAGAGCCGTGTTCCGCAAAGCATTCAGCTGCTTCGTCAACGTCCGCTTAGGATTCTGACTCGGTTTACGCGGCATTTGTGAGTAACTCATGGAAATGGCCTCCTTGATTCCTAAATCATCATTTTCCAGTCTGATTATAGCATACCTTTATATAGTACAACACCGAAAAAGCACTTCCATCACTATTTTGTCACATAGTTATAATCCTGCTGAAAATATATAAGAGGCTGGCTCACTTTCATGAGACAGCCTCGTGATGTTCATGCAATTATGGTCTTCGACGATCAAGCCTTACCATCAGAACCCAGAACGTACTTGATCTTATGAGCAACCATATCCTTAACAGCCTGACGAGCCGGCTTCAGATATTGACGAGGATCGAAGTGATCCGGATGCTCTGCGAAATACTTACGGATGTTACCTGTCATAGCAAGACGGATGTCAGAGTCGATGTTGATCTTGCAAACAGCCAGAGTAGCTGCCTTACGGAGCTGTTCCTCCGGAATACCAACTGCATCCGGCATATTTCCGCCATACTGGTTAACCATCTTAACGAATTCCTGCGGAACAGAAGAAGAACCATGGAGAACGATCGGGAAGCCCGGGAGCTTCTTCATGCACTCTTCAAGAACGTCGAAGCGGAGCGGCGGCGGAACGAGGATACCTTCCTCATTTCTTGTGCACTGAGCAGCTGTGAACTTGTAAGCACCATGGGAAGTACCGATAGCAATAGCCAGGGAGTCACAACCTGTTCTGCTTACGAACTCTTCAACTTCTTCCGGACGTGTGTAGGACTCATGACCAGCCTCTACAACAACTTCATCCTCGATACCGGCCAGTGTTCCGAGCTCAGCCTCAACAACAACACCGTGAGCGTGAGCATACTCAACAACCTGCTTGGTCAGAGCGATATTGTCCTCGAAAGACTTGGAGGAAGCATCGATCATGACGGAAGTAAAACCACCATCGATGCAGGACTTACAGAGTTCGAAGGAATCACCATGGTCAAGGTGCAGAGCGATCGGGATCTCCGGATTCTCAGCTACAGCAGCCTCAACGAGTTTTACAAGATAAGTGTGATTAGCATAAGCTCTTGCGCCCTTACTAACCTGAAGGATAACCGGGCTCTTCAGTTCGCCTGCAGCCTCTGTGATACCCTGAACGATTTCCATGTTGTTTACGTTGAAAGCACCAACAGCATAACCGCCATCATAGGCTTTCTTAAACATTTCAGTAGTAGTTACTAATGCCATAATGAATCTCTCCTTTATGATTAATACTTATATATGTATGCAAAATAATTTACACCATAGGTTATTGTAAAGTGAAGAGTGCTTTTCGTCAATGAAAAATCTTTAAACTCTCCGCATTTTCAAGCAAGGATCACTCCTCGTCTTTCTTTGTTTCCTCTTCGATTTCCGCCTTGACTTCTTCTACTGCCTCATCAACAGTTTCTTCCGCCTTGGCTGCCTCTTCTTCGAGGATCTTGGCTGCTTCTTCCTCCGCCTGCTCCTGCTTAGCCTTGATCTGAGCAGCCTTTTCTTCTTTCTGTTCATTCATGGCGCTGTTTACCAGAGAAGTGAAATCCTCTCCGCTTGCGTCTTTGGCCTTTTCGTCGTCGGTCTTGAGGGCATCGTACTTTTCCTTAGCCTTGTATACGGAAGAAACCAGTTTTGCTTCCTTAAGAAGCGTATCAAAGTCCTCCTGGGTCGCCAGATCCTTGGAAGATGTCTGATAGCAGACTTCTTCATATACATTGTCCAGAACAAGATAGTCCAGTTTTTTCATGTTTGCGCCCAGCGCGGAATTCTGAAGCATCTGGGTAGCACGGTCTGCAGCACCCTCACGTGCATCGAAGGAATCATACGGGATCTTGATCTTGGAAAACATATAACGAAGAACAACTTCGTTATTCTTATAGTCCATCGCCACACGATATTTAGCAATCACGAAAGTGTGAATAAACACAATAGCGGCAATCAGGAAGATCACGCCGGAAACCGCCCAGATCAGGATACTCGGTGTTTCACCGCCGACCAGGAGATATCCGACCAGACCGCAGATCAATACCATCACGATCAGTGTAATGATCCTTCTTTTCAGGATCTGGGACTTAGACGCCGGGAAACAGTGAACTGTATTCTTCGGAAGCTTATCCAGGTCCTCCTGCGGGATCTCGATTATTTTCTCTTCATTTTCACTCATACGCAAACCCTCCAAATTGCATTACTTTTTCAAAGCATTGATTCTCGTCGTAACATTATCAAGCATCTCCTGATACTTCGCCTGCTTTTCACGTTCAGCGGCAATAACTTTCTCCGGAGCTTTCTTGACGAACTCCTCATTGGCGAGCTTACCGTTTACCCGCTTCATTTCACCTTCAAGTCTTTCCTTCTCTTTACCGAGGCGTTCCAGTTCCTTATCGATATCGATCAGATCCTCAAGCGGGATATAGATCTCACCTGCGGAACAAACACAAGCAACCGCTGTATCCGGAATACCTTCCTTATCAGCCTTGGTCTCCACTTCGGTAACGTTAGCAAGACGCTGCAGGAATGCTTTACCGTCAATAAACATGTTGCGGTTCTTCTCTTCGGAAGAAACAAGGATCATGCCGATCTTACGGGACGGAACAACACCCATATCTGTTCTTACATTACGGATGGAACGGATCGCATCCATAAGGATCTCCATCTGCTTCTCTTCCTCCAGGAATACTTCGTTCTCACGATACTCCGGCCAGTCAGAGATCATGATCGACTCGTCCTTCTCCTTCAGAACAAGGTAAGTATACACTTCTTCCGTCAGGAACGGCATGAACGGGTGCAGGAGCTGCATGGAACGACCGAGAACATCGTTAAGGATGTACTGCGCTTCTTTTCTCGTGCTGCATTCCTTATCGAAGAGACGAGACTTCGCAATCTCGATATACCAGTCACAGTATTCTTCCCAGATGAAGGAGTTGATCTTCGAGAGCGCCACACCGAATTCATAGTTATCGAAGTTATCGGTGACTTCCTTGATGACCTGATTCATACGGGACAAGATCCACTTATCTTCAAGGGTATACTTAGAAGGATCCACATCATCAAAAGTAAGATCTTCTTCGCAATTCATAAGAACGAAGCGCATCGCGTTCCAGATCTTATTACCGAAGTTTCTTCCGGCTTCGATCTTATCCTGCTGGAAACGCTGATCGTTACCCGGCGCATTACCGGTAACCAGTGCATAACGCAGGGCATCTGCACCAAACTGGTCGATGATCTCCAACGGATCGATTCCGTTACCCAAAGACTTACTCATCTTTCTGCCCTGAGAGTCACGAACCAGACCATGGATCAGAACAGTATCAAAAGGTGTCTCCTTCATGTGTGCGCAACCTGCCACGATCATACGGGAAACCCAGAAAGTGATGATATCGTATCCGGTAACCAGAGTATTCGTCGGATAATAGCGCTTCAGGTCTGCTGTCTCTTCCGGCCAGCCCAATGTAGAGAAAGGCCACAATGCCGATGAGAACCATGTATCAAGAGTATCAGGATCCTGACGCATCGGCTTTCCGCACTTCGGACAAACCGCGCTGTCTTCCTTGGTCACAACCAGTTCTCCACAATCATCGCAGTAGAAAGCCGGAATACGGTGACCCCACCACAGCTGACGGGAGATACACCAGTCACGGATATCCTCCATCCAGTTGAAATAGTTCTTCTCGAATCTTTCCGGAACGAACTTTGTCTTACCGGAGCGTACAGCTTCGATCGCCGGTTCTGCCAGAGTCTTCATCTTTACGAACCACTGCAGGGAAACTCTCGGTTCAACAGTCGTACCGCAACGGTAGCAGGTACCTACGTTATGGGCATGCGGCTCTACCTTGATGAGGAAACCGCCCTCTTCGAGATCCTTGACGATCTCTTTTCTCGCTTCATAGCGATCCATGCCGGCATACTTCGGATAATCATCCGTGATCTTCGCGTCTTCAGTAAGAACCGTGATCACTTCGAGGTTATGGCGAAGTCCTACTTCAAAGTCATTCGGGTCGTGTGCCGGAGTGATCTTAACGACACCGGTACCGAATTCGATATCCACATAACTGTCTGCAATGACAGGGATCTTCCTTCCAACGAGCGGGAGAACGAGCATCTTGCCGACAACATCCTTATAACGCTCATCTTTCGGGTTTACAGCTACCGCAGTATCACCGAGGAGAGTCTCCGGACGGGTAGTAGCAAGTTCCAGATATCCTGAACCATCCTCGAAAGGATAACGCAAATGCCAGAAAGAGCCCTGCTGATCTTCGTATTCAACTTCGGCATTAGAGATCGAAGTCAGGCATTTCGGGCACCAGTTGATGATGCGCTCGCCACGATAGATCAGGCCTTCGTTATAGTACTTGATAAAAACTTCTTTTACAGCTTTAGAACAGCCTTCGTCCATGGTGAAACGCTCATGGGACCAGTCACATGAAGAACCGATCTTCTTAAGCTGTTCAACAATACGTCCGCCATACTGTTTCTTCCATTCCCATGCACGCTCCAGGAACTTATCTCTTCCCAGATCGTCCTTGGTCAGGCCTTCTTCTTTCATCGTCGCTACGATCCTCGCCTCAGTTGCGATAGATGCGTGGTCTGTTCCCGGAACCCAAAGAGTCTCGAATCCCTTCATTCTCTTATATCTTACAAGGATATCCTGAAGAGTATTATCCAGCGCATGACCCATATGCAGCTGACCGGTGATATTCGGCGGCGGCATGACAATACAAAAAGATTCTTTGCTGGGATCGACGACCGGCTTAAAGTATCCTTTCTCCATCCATGTGGAATAGAGTCTACTCTCCGCTTCCTTCGGATCAAAAGCCTTGCTGATATTATCTGTACGTGCCATCTTATCCCTCCAAATCTGAAATAGAAAACGCTCCATGCTTGCTTATTTTAAGCGGAAAAGCACGAGCGTTTCCAAAAGAATATTTTACTACAAATACTTATTTCTGGCTATCTCTTTTTCTTATTTCTGCGCGCTTGATCTTTCCGCTAGTGGTCTTCGGCAACTCATCGACGTATTCCACGACTCGCGGATACTTATAAGGCGCCGTCGTCTTCTTAACATGGTTCTGAAGCGTCTTGGTCAATTCCTCCGACGGGGAATAACCCTTAGCCAGCACGATAGTAGCCTTTACGGCAAATCCTCTGACCGGATCCGGAACGCCTGTTACCGCGCACTCCAGTACAGCTGGGTGTTCCATCAAGGCACTCTCGACCTCAAAAGGTCCGATACGGTAACCGGAAGACTTGATTACGTCATCCACACGACCGACATACCAGAGGAAACCGAGCTCATCGCGGTAAGCGGTATCACCTGTATGATACAGTCCGTCATGCCAGGATTTCTCCATCGCTTCCGGGTTCTCCTCGTAGCGCAGAAGCAATCCAACCGGACGCCCACCGTACTCTTCGCTTGTACGGATGCAGATCTCACCTGTCACACCGGTCGGGCACTCGTTGCCATCCGGATCGACTACTGCAACATGGAAGCCGGGTACCGGGTAACCCATGGAACCGGTTCTTGGAAGTACCCACGGGAAATATGTTCCGCAAACAACGGATGTCTCGGACTGGCCGAAACCTTCGTAGATCTTGCAACCGGTATTCTTCAGCCACTGGTTATATACCTCAGGATTCAACGCCTCACCGGCTGTGCAGCAATGCTTGAGATGTGAAAAGTCATATCCCTCGAAGCTCTCTTTGATCATGAAACGGTACATCGTCGGCGGTGCGCAGAAAGTCGTGATCTTATAATCGCAGATCTTCTTCAGGATATCCGCACCATTAAACTTATCGAAATCATAGATGAACAATGTCGCTTCACCGAACCACTGTCCATAGAACTTACCCCACATGCACTTCATCCAGCCTGTATCGGAGATCGTAAAGTGAAGCTTTCCGTCTTCTACACGATGCCAGAATACACCCGTAAACAAATGTCCCAGCGGGAGGGTATGGTCATGGAGAACCATCTTCGGGTATCCCGTCGTTCCGGACGAGAAGCACATCAGCATCGGGTCAGTTACGATCGTTCCCTCTTCGCCTGTTGGTCTTGTCCACTCGTCACTCTGCTTGGCAACTTCCGCATCAAAATCGATCCAGCCGTCTTTCTTCTTGCCCCATGTTACGCAACGGATGACCTCATGATCGTACTGATCCTGATCTTCGTCAAAACGCTCTGTGCAATCATCATCGCCCGTGATGACCGCCATCTTGATATGTGCGCTGTTGATACGGTAAACATAGTCTTTCGCCATCAACTGGTTGGTCGCCATAACCGTTACGGCACCGATTTTATGGAGAGCCAGTACGGAAAACCAGAACTGGTATCCTCTCTTCAAAACCAGAAGAACGCGGTCGCCCTTCTTGATGCCCTGGCTCTTAAAGAAGTTCGCTGTCATGTTGGAGTATTTTCTGACGTCTCCAAACGTAAAACGCTTTTCTTCGTTATGCTTGCTGACCCAGAGGATCGCCGGCTTATCCGGTGTTCTCTCTGCAATCACATCCATAACATCGTACGCAAAGTTAAATGTTTTCGGATAAGTAACCTTGTAGTTCTTCTGTAAATCGTCCAGTGTAACGAAATCGTCTCTGTTTCGTCCTACAAAATCTTCATAAATCGCCACGGATCAAATATCTCCCTTCATAACTATCGCCAGGAATTTACACGGCTTGTTGTTATTTGCCTTCATGGCATGCGGATAATCGGAATTGAAGTAGACGCTGTCGCCTTCGTTCAGTTCATATACGATATCTCCGATATAGAAAGTCATAGAACCTTCGACCACATAGTCGAATTCCTGTCCCTCGTGGGCGTGCTGGGTCGGCTTTTCAATATCGTTCGGCTCAACGGTAACCAGGAAAGGATCTGCAATTTTCTTTCTGAAAGTAAATGCCAGATGCTTATAGTTATACGCTGCACGGCGGTCGATCTCGAATCCTTCTCCCTTTCTTACCACGCAGGCAATGGAGAGCTTCGGTGAGTCGCCTACCATGATGTCGACCATATCGACACCGAGAATCACCGCGACATTATTAAGAAAAGAGACAGAAAAGTCCTTCTTTCCCTGTTCATAAAGAATGTAATCTTCTTCGGATACTTCACATCTTGCTGCCATGGTGGCCACATCGATCTCTTCGATTTCACGAAGTGCGGCAATTCGCTCGCCGATCTGACGCAATTGATCTGTCATAGCTATTCCTCCTGATACATAATAGGCATAATTCCGGATAATTTCCCAGAGTATTAGTCCTATTATAATAGATTTCACCTTTCAAAGTGTCAACTGACAAAATCATCAAATGTATTGTATAATGAAAAAACAATAAGATTTCGAGCATTTTTCGGAGGTTTTTATGGACAACCAGGCAACCGCAGCAGACACAACCGTATGTTCCAGAATCATTAACAATGTTAACCAGGTCATCGTCGGAAAAGACAAGCAGATCGAACTCCTTATGGTCGCTCTTCTTGTCGGAGGCCACGTTCTTCTCGAAGACGTTCCTGGAACCGGCAAGACCAAAACTGCGCGTGCGCTGGCACAGTCTTTGAAACTAGATTTTAAGCGTGTACAGTTCACGATCGACCTTTTGCCGTCAGACCTTACCGGCATTAACTATTACGATCGGAGCGCCGAGAAATTCGTATTCCGTCCGGGTCCGCTATTCACAAATATCCTTCTGGCAGACGAGATCAACCGCGCCACCGCCAGGACGCAGTCCAGCCTTCTGGAATGCATGGAAGAAAAGCAGGTCACCGTAGATGGGCAGACCCATGTTCTCCCGCCTCCGTTCCTGGTCATCGCTACCCAGAACCCGATTGAATCCCAGGGTACATTCCCTCTTCCGGAAGCCCAACTCGACCGTTTCCTGATGCAGCTTTCCATGAATTATCCGACACACGAAGAGAGCATCGCTATCCTTAAGCGTTTCGCGACAGACGACCCGCTGACCACCTTGTCATCCGTGGCTTCACCGGAAGAGCTTCTCGCGATGCAGCAGGAAGCCAAACAAGTCTTTGTTGCCGACGCCCTTTACGAATATGCCACAGCAATCGTGGAAGAGACCCGGAATCATCTGCAGGTCCGCGTAGGCGCCAGCCCGCGAGCACTTCTCGCATACGTTTCCGCGGCAAAAGCACTTGCTCTTCTCCGTGGCCGTAAGTTCTGCACGCCTGATGATTTCAAGAGACTTTCCGTGCCTGTACTGGCACACCGTCTCTCAGTCCACGCTTCCGCTTCATTTTCATCAGAAGGCGCATTTATGAGCCAGCACGATATGGCAGCTTCCGTAATCAAGTCGATCGTGGATAAAGTTCCTTGTCCGACGGAGGATTTTTCCCGCTAATGACGATCGTAGTCTTTCTGATAATTGTGGGGCTGATGGTAGTGGCCGAATTCATTTACTACCGCAGACACGCCTTTGACGACATTGATCTGGACGTGCAGTTTTCGCGCCCTATCGCCAATCACGGCGAGATCATCGAAGTGATCGAGGTTTCCCAGAACAACAAGAGACTACCTCTTCCATTTCTGCTTCTCAAATTCGAATCACCAATGGTTCTGGAGTTTCAGGATATGACCAACACATCGGTCTCTGACTATCTTTACCGCGAAGATATGCTGACCATGAAGCCCTATTCGAAGCATACCCGGACAATTAAGGCCCGCTGCTCACATCGCGGATATTATGCCTTCGCGCGCGTCAATATCACCACGGCCGACCTTCTTCTCATGGCAAAGCTGACGAAAGAATTTCCTTCTAATGCTTCGATCACGATCCTTCCTGAACTGGTCGATCCATCTTCGATAAAAACATTATTATCTGTTACTTTCAGCGAAGTCGTGCAAAGAAGAACGTTGCTCACCGATCCGTTTACTTTTGCAGGGATCCGAGACTACCAGCCCTGGGATCCGATGAAATCCATCAACTGGACTGCCACTGCCAAGGCCGGTGATTTTATGGTCAATACAAATGCTTCCACATCCATGAAGCAGGTTTCCATCTACGTAAATCTAGAGTATTACAACATGAAGAAGTCCGACTCCTTGCTGGAAAAGTCTATCAGTTTGGCTTATTCGTATATTCTGGAGCTTTCCAAGCTCGGCATTCCTACAGCTCTTTATACTAACGGAATGGACATCTTAAACGATACTCCCGTTATTTCCCGCACCAATTGCGATCTGTCCAATGTCTCGCAGCGCGGTATCGAGCTCGCCAGGATCGACCTTGAAAAAGAAGTTCTTCCCTTTCCGCAGCTTTTGGAAGAAAACGCGATGAAACTTAAAGATGAGTTCATTGTCGTGATCTCGCCCAAATACGATGGCAGTTTTATTCCTGCCCTTCTGAGACTGAAGAGTCACGCTTCGTCTATGCTTTGGGTAATGCCTGCTTACAAGGCGTCACCCAAGCCCGCAATCGACAGTGCTCTTCAACAGAATTACTTCAGATGGGAGGTTTTAGGCCATGACTGATCTGCGCAAAAAAGAACCGATATTTGTCGGTCAAGGGTTTGGCGTCGACTTCCTGATGTCACTAATGTTTTTCTTCGGCATCTCTTCCTTGGGCATCTTCCTATTATGCTATGTGCATGTTATCCGTGTCCCCTACGAGGCCCAGTTCAGTGCGCTCATCGTAGTACTGGCTTATGTTTTCATCAGACGGCTTCGCATTGGTCTTGGGGCCATGCTTTTGCTTCACATCTTTGCCACGTGCTTTTTCCTTGCGGCCTTCTATTTCGTTTCCGGGCAAACCGATGCCGCGCGCGGTATAGTGATCTATCTGGCCTGTCTTTTGGTTCTTAATATCATATACTCGTTCAAGCAGCGTTTAAGCCGCTCTCAAACACGAGTAACGAATGATGGTTTACTGTTTGCTTTGATCATGCATGTGGCACTCTTTGCCGTATTTGTCGCCACAGGCTATCATTTCCGTCTGAATATGATCACGATGAATGCCGTCATTATGGTGACTTGTTTCTTTGTCGCCAGACAGTTCGATACTTTTGAAGATCAGTATTACCACAACATTCATTCCGCCACGCAGCCGGTTCAATCCATAAAAAAGCAAAACCGCCTGCTCGTCATCCTGGTCGTTGCCGGCATCGCCTTTGCTGTGATCATGTTAAAGGTATTCCCGATCGACGAACTCTCCCGCCAGTTGTCGCGCATTCTCATCGCCATTTTCAGTTGGATAGCTAAGTTTCTGCCTTCAGGAGGAGAAGAAGGCCCGGCAGCATCCATAGGTATGCCGGACGAGCCTCCGGAGCCGGAAGACACAGAAGGTATGGAGAATTCTCTTCTGGTCAACATACTGGCCGCCATATCCATTATCATTGTAGCGACCTTACTCTTCATCTTCATCGTAACCATGATCAGGGAGATCATTAAGCGATTCAAGAAGATAGATGCCGTCGAGACGACTGTCGAAAACGACGCGGTTGTTGATATCATTGAGCACATAGATTCTAAGAACAAAAATAAGATTTCCACGCGTCATGACTTTGGTCAAGGATACGAGAGAGAGATACGAAAGAAGTATTATAAGAGGGTCACTGCTGCCATAAAAGCCGGTCTTCCTATCAAAGCTTCTTCATCGCCACGTCAGATCGAGCGGATCATAAAAAAATCGGGAGATCCTTCCATTACTGAATTGACCTCCCAATATGAATCTGTCCGATACAACAAGAAATAAGACGATCGTTATCTTAGATCTTCAACATATCATCGATCATGGCCAGAGCACCATATAGGATCGAATCATCTCCAAGCGCGGCATTCTTGATCTCAACAGTATCGCGGATAGACGGCATGCTGTAAAGATCCACTTCTTTCAAGATCTTCGGCAGGAAAACATTTCCCATTGCTTCGATTACGCCTCCGCCTAAAATGACGACCTCCGGACTGAAAGTATTGATCAGGTTACCTATACCGATCGCCAGATAATGACATGCACGATCGATTGCCTCGACGGCTACCTCATCGCCCTCCTCATAAGCTGCTTTTAACGCCTTGCTCTTCAAGATACCCTTATCGATCGCTTTCTCCAAGGAAGTCTTTCTTCCTCGTGCTATCTGTGTCTTAGCATAATCGATAATGCCCTGCTTACTGGAAAAAGCTTCCAGGCATCCCCGCTGACCGCAGTTACACTTCGGGCCTTCCGGATTCAAGATCATATGTCCGCACTCAGCACCCTTGTCATTGAATCCGGTATAAAGCTTTCCGTCCAGGATCAATCCGGATCCCATTCCGGTTCCGACAAAAAGACCGACTACCTGTTTCTTCCCCATAGCCGCGCCGTATTTCCATTCACCGTATACACCGACATTTACATCGTTACCGATAAAAAACGGTACATGGAACTCATCTTCGATTGCTTTTTTGATAGCATAATTCTTCCAAGGAAGATTAGGAGAAAAAAGCACGATACCCTTCTCGATATTAATGACTCCCGGTGCTCCGGCCGCGATGGCATACACATCGGAGATCTTGATCTTGAAATCGGAAAGCAATTCTTTAACAAGTTTAATGATCGTATTCTCGATATTTGCGGAATCATCTCCGCCGGATTTGGTCTTCTTCTTAACTCGATGAACCAGCTTCCTATGCGAATCGAAAATTGCGCCAAGAACTTTGGTACCGCCGATATCCAGGCAAATAAAATACTTCTCCATATTACTGCTCCTTTCGCTTGATCAACTCATCGACCAGGTCATACAACCGCTGCACTCCATTTTCCAGATTGAAATAATGGAAGATGTACGGCACAAGAAGGACCAGGATCAGTCCTTCCAGAATCAGGATATATAACGATTGTACCACGACAAAAACACCAAACACAATCAGTGCAGCCAGCGCAAAAAGCACTGTCACGATGAGATGGATCAATCGCTCATGCTGGAAGTAGAGAAGCCATCTTTCCGTATAAGAAAGCAGGCCGATAAGATCCTGCCTGGCATTCTCTTTTCCGCCTGCTTGCGCATCATAATCCGAAAGAAACTTCTCTACACGTAAGATCAGTTGTTTCAGTTTTTTCGCCATAAGTCACCCTGCCTTATGAATCATGCACCCTTCTCTTCCGACTTGTCACGGGCGCGCTGTTTCTTCGGTTTGGAACCCTTGATCAACTCCGGTTTCTTATTCTCCGTAACACATTCCTTGGTTACGATACACTTGACCGCATCCTGTTGGGACGGAACATCGTACATGATATCCATCATCAAGTCTTCCAGGATCGCGCGAAGACCTCTCGCGCCGGTCTTTCTCTCAATTGCTTTCTTAGCGATCTCCACCACAGCATCGTCTTCAAATTCAAGTTCGACGCCATCCATCTTCAGCATCTTCCAATACTGCTTAAGGAGAGCATTCTTCGGTTCACGGAGGATACGGATCAGCGCCTCCTCATTCAAACCGTCAAGCGTAACATTGATCGGCACACGTCCGATAAACTCCGGAATCAGGCCAAACTTCATCAAGTCCTGCGGCACAAGTTCCGAGAGCCATTCCCCGGCCTGTTTTTCCGCATTGGAAACGATCTCCGCACCAAAGCCGAAGTTCTTCTTACCTACACGCTGCTCGATGATCTTTTCCAATCCGTCAAAAGCACCGCCGCAGATAAACAGGATGTTTGTTGTATCGATCTGGATAAACTCCTGATGCGGATGCTTTCTACCACCTTGCGGAGGCACATTCGCAACCGTACTCTCCAGGATCTTCAGCAATGCCTGCTGAACGCCTTCACCACTAACATCTCTCGTAATCGAAGGATTCTCGGACTTCTTTGTGATCTTATCGATCTCATCGATATAGATGATGCCACGCTGCGCAGCTTCCACGTCGTACTCGGCAGCCTGAAGAAGCTTCAAAAGAATATTCTCTACGTCCTCACCGACATAACCGGCCTCAGTCAAAGTCGTCGCATCCGCAATGGCAAAAGGAACATTCAGCGCTCTGGCCAACGTCTGCGCCAAAAGCGTCTTACCACAACCCGTAGGTCCGATCAGGAGAATATTACTCTTTGTAAGCTCGATATCATCCGAAGCGTTAAACTTTGAGAAGACACGCTTATAGTGGTTATATACAGCCACTGACAACGCCTTCTTCGCCTGCTCCTGTCCGATAACATACTCGTCCAGAGCAGCCTTCAACTCCGCCGGTGTCGGCAGATGGTCTTTCTTCGTACCTTTATTGTACTTGGTATTCTTAAACCCGACTTCATCCTCTGCCAGAATGGACTCACAGATCATCACGCATTCATTACAGATATAGATGCCCGGCGGCCCCGCCAGCATACGTGAAACTTCCTGCTCACTTTTTCCACAGAAAGAGCAATGAATAATGCCATCAAAATCCAGAATGTCGTCTTTACCCATATTTACTCCTTAAAAAGCACGCGAAGGATAAACCTGCCCGCGCCTGTTCTCTTATATCATGTTACCCGAAGTATTCATCCGTTTCAATGTTAGAATCATCAAATTATATTACGAATCCTTTTCAATTTACCGCCTACGAAAAGACAAAAGAAAACTGCCCCTTCATGATGTTCGCTCATATCAGGGGCAGTCTTGTTTCATTTTGCTAAAAGAGCTTACTCTTCGGTCTTCTCGTCAGCCTTTTCTTCGGCCTTCGGCTCTTCCTTAGGTTCTACCTTAACAGCCTTGGCAGCCAGAGCATCTACTGTCTTTCTGCCAACGATGCTCTCACGCAGGAAGGAATCATTATCCTTGATACGCTCCAGCAGATCCTCTTTCTTCATACCATACTGTTCAGCAAGCTTTCCGGCTTCCTCATCAATATCCTCATCAGTAGCTTCGATGTTCATAGCCTTTGCACAAGCCTCAAGAACGAGAGAGCTCTTCACACGTGTTTCAGCCATTGTCTTCAAGCCTGTACGATACTCATCCATGGACTGACCCATGTACTTGAGGTATGTCTCCAGCTCGATGCCCTGTGCACGCATACGATAAGATTGCTCGTCGATCATGTTGCTGATCTCTGTCTCAACCATGCACTCCGGAATATCAACCTTGGCATTCTCACAAACAGCCTTGACCACTTCATTCTCGAAGCTGTCCTTAGCCACTTTCTCAGCCTGCTCAGTCTGAGACTTCAGAATATCAGCCTTGTATTCCTCGATCGTATCAAACTCACTGACATCCTTTGCAAACTCATCATCAAGCTCAGGAAGTTCCTTAACCTTGATGTCATGAAGTTTGATCTGGAATGTAGCTTCCTTACCCTTGAGCTCCTCAGCGTGATACTCTTCCGGGAAAGTAACGGTGATCGGGAATTCCTCGTCGATGTTGTGACCGATCAGCTGCTCTTCAAAACCAGGGATAAAGGACTTGGAACCGATCTTCAGATCATGGCCCTCAGCCTTACCGCCTTCAAAAGCAACGCCGTCTACGAAACCTTCATAGTCGATCGTAACGGTATCGCCATCTTCAACCGCACGTCCCTCAACCGGAACCATACGACCGCTTCTGTCCTGTACACGCTTGAGTTCTGCTTCAACAGTCTCATCTGTCGGAGCGATGTAACGGTATTCCGCCTCGACGCCCTCGTACTGACCAAGCTCAACTTCCGGCTTAACCGTAACAGAGATCGTGTACTTCATGCCCTTATCTTCGCCGATCTCCTGAATGTCGAGTTCCGGACGGGAAACCACTTTCAGGTCAAATTCCTTGATTGCTTCGGCATACTGGGGATTGACACAAAAATCGATTGCATCATCATAGAAGACTCCCTCACCGTAGTATTGCTTAACGAGCTTATAAGGAGCCTTACCCTTACGGAAGCCCGGAATCTGGAAACGATTCTTGTTCTTGTTGTAAGACTTCATCATAGCGGCCTTAAAGTCCTCTGCAGAAGCCTCCAGGGAAATCACAACGATATTGTTGTCTTTCTTCTCGATCGATGCCATATGTATATCCTCCATAAAATGAATGCTAATTACACGGACAATAAGTTTATCACAGTCTTTATCGCATTTCAATCTTAATTTCCTTACTCTTATTAAAAAAGCAAGAAAAAAGAGACTGCTTAGCAGTCTCTTCAATTGGCGCGCCCGGCAGAGATCGAATCCACAACCTTCTGATCCGTAGTCAGACACTCTATCCAGTTGAGCTACGGGCGCATATATGCCGTTTCACAGCATGAGTATTTTAGCCCTCAGAAATATAAATGTCAATGGTCTTTTTCGAAAATCTTTGCAAGGCCTTCTCACACCCGGGTTTCTACCGAAAAAATCAAGCTTTTTCAAGTGCTTTTTCCTCATAAAGAGGAATCTCGATCTCGATCTTAAACAACCCGTCGTCCACGGACGCACGGATATTGCCATGCAGACGTTCCACCAATCCTTTGGCTATCGCAAGACCCAGTCCTGTCGATGTGGATGTTCTGGCCTTGTCACCTTTATAGAAACGCTCGAAGATCTTATCGACATCGATGATCTCTGTCTCTTTTTTATCGTTATAGCAGCAGAAATACAACTTTCTGTCTCTTTTTTCAAGTTTCAATCCAAGCCGGTTCTTACCATGTTCCAGCGCATTTTTGACGATGTTCTGGACTACACGGCGAAGCGCAACTTCATTTCCCAGGATCGGCAGGTCTTCCTCACAGAAAGACACTTCCGGCTCCAGGCCTCTCGTTTCGAAATCCTCGTAGAATGCCAGGACCGTCCCGCACACACACTGTCTGCCATCCATCTTCACGCAAGAAAGCTCATAATTCTGATCCTGCATCTTAGTATAAGTAAAAAGCTCTTCCAGAAGTTCTTTGAGACTGGAAATGCGTTCCTGTATGATCTTCATGTAATGCTCTTTTTCTTCGGCAGAATCAGACATTACAAGAAGCTGTACATAGCCGTCCAGAGAAGTCAGCGGAGTACGGATATCGTGAGAAAGATTGGCGATCGCTTCCTTGAGATTATTCTCATTTCGTTCAATGAGGATACTCTCATCCTGATATCGGTTACAGATATCGTTCACACGCATGACCAGCTCATTTACTTCTTTATAAGGTACCTCGGAAGTAAGCCTCTGATTAGAAGAATGCTTCTGCATGACCTCAAGCTGATGACAGTTCTTCTTGATCTGTCTTCGGTATTGGACAAAAGCAATAAGTATTGCTCCCAACAAAACTGAAACGATGATCACTGCCCAGATCATTTCTTTTCACCCCATTTCAGGTCTCTATTCGATATCACGATCGATGTGATCACAATCACAAAAACACTGACGATCAAACAAAAAAGTATAAAACCAAATGCGTCTGTTCTGTTTCGGATCGTCTGCAATTCTCCTAAATATCTCTTAAAATCCAGCAAGCTGACAATGGCATGTAAAAATGCAATCGGCTGCGTTACGGTATCTATAATTCCGATCGCGTTAGTCAGCACGACAAGAATAACAGGAAGAAGAACAGATTGCGAAATCAGATAGATTGAATACATAAGCGTGATCAGCATTGCAATAAAACAGATGTATATCGCAAAGAAGATAATAAACTCCTGCATCGGCGGGCACACTACACTTCGCTGAGCCACAACTATATGGATCAGAAGAATGAGAATACTTGCGCCGGCAAAAATACAAGAACTGATAAACAATGTGATCAGATTGCTCAAATAAACGCGAACCCTTGTGCGCGAAACCGCGCAGATCCTTTCGAAACCCAACCCTTTCTTTTCCCGACGAAAGTATATTAAGCAGTATGCCAAAAAGACAGATACACTTTGAAGTGAAACCAGCTTACGACGAATCTGGTCAAGAAGGTTTACCTCTCTCTCAGAAAACGGAGAATAGAAATCTTGTACAGCTCTTCCCAAAGCCTCAAAGCGTCCGGTATAAACAAAGTTCTGATAATATCCCCTTGGCATATTGATCCAAAGCACAAAAAGACTATAGAGAATAAGAATACTCCACATCGTCCGATCCCGCAGCATTTTATAATTGTTCATCTTCATCAGCTGATACATTCCGACCTCCTACGCCACATCCCGACGATGGCGTACCGCTACCGTTACACCCGAGAAAAATATCGTCACCACTACAAGTAACGGAACAATAACATGGAAATTGGTATAGTTCATTACCAGCTCTCTCGAATCAGTTGCTTGCATTCCCTCCCAAATAAAGTACGTCATATGACTGACTATCGGTAATGATGATTGAGATATACCAAGCAAGCAGCACAGATCCACCTCCACACTTAACAGGAAGACCTCGAATAAACCCGTACAAGCACCAAAGCCAAAGAGTGCACCTCCAAGACGGCTATGTGTAGCTTCGGTAAAAAAACAAGTAAAAGCTGTCCGGGCAAAAGAGATCAGACTAAAAGCCAAAAACAATTTTGCCAGGTCGGAAGGACTGCTTTTTTCAACATTTGCCATGGGTAGCGCCATAAGAAGAAGACAGAAAGCCACTATCAGAACGTTAAGGAAAGCATTTGCGATCAGAGCACTGATTATTCCGGTGCAAGAGGTTTTCCAGTCATTGACCTGAAAAGGGACCTCCTTATCAAATCCGGAAGACGGAAACATCCCATACCAACTGGCAGCGGCCAGCGGAAGGATGGTTAAATATCCGAACAAAATGTAATAGGGCAAGTAACCGGTATTCACAACTTCAAAAGAACCGGAGAAAACAGTTAACGTGCAGAAACCAACCCACAAAAGAATAATCACAGCAAAAAAGCGAAAACTTTTGCTCCGAATTGCCGAAAAAATCTTCGCGCGGATCAATGCGATCATGTTTTCGCGCCTCCGGTGATGGAAAGGAAATAATCCTCCAAAGCCTCGTTCTTAACCGCTATACTTAAAGTCTTGATATTGTTCTTAGCAAGCTCCAGCACGATTTCGCCGCTCTCGGTCAATCGTTCGAATACTTGAATAATACTTTGATCCACAACCTTGTATTCCGTAATGCCCATTTGTTCCAAAACCGTGCATGCCTTGGTAGGGTCACTCGGACGTATCTCAATACGTTCACTGCATCGCTTCAGCAATTCCTGATGCGTGAATTCGTCGATCAGCTGACCATTATGAATAATTCCATAACGTGTCGCTATCTTAGAAAGCTCTTCCAAAATATGACTGGAAATAAGGATCGTGATATTTCTTTCCTTAGATAATCTTCCGATCAGTTCACGGATCTCCACAATACCCTGCGGGTCAAGACCATTGATCGGTTCATCCAGCAGCAGGATATCCGGTCTGCCGACCAGAGATAATGCGATACCCAGTCTCTGCCGCATACCCATTGAGAGTTTCTTGACCTTCACATTTTCCTTGCCGGACAGTCCGACATCATTAAGCAACTCATGAAGATACCCGTCATCATTCATACCAAGGGAAAGTGCCTGGATCTTCATATTACTGAACGTAGTCATGGAATTAAAAAGCCCCGGGCTTTCAATTAATACCCCGACACGGTCGCGAAGCTTCACCGTATTGGAAGCAGGTTCACCAAAAATCGTAAACTGGCCGGCCGTAGGCTTGGATAGTCCGGCCAACATTTTAAAGAAAGTCGTTTTACCGGCACCGTTTCTTCCGATCAAGCCATAGATCTCGCCTCGCTGAACATGGATCGATACATGATCGACAGCATTGATATTGCCGTATTTTTTCGTCAGATTATCGGTTTCAAGAATATACTCCACGGTTTTTCCCCCTTCATCTCATCTCATTATATTTATGGTGAACTCAATCGTCAATTCAAAACGAAAATAGAACACATCCGGGGAGTGGACATGTTCTATTCTCTGTTAGAGGGTATTATGCTTAGAAAGATCCTGCAAATTTATTATCGTACATCTCTCTTCTGCTGAATGAACATTGACAGTCCAAGAGCAACTACGATGTACACAGCTGCGGTGACAACTACACGAATGAGTGTACCGTTGGAAGCTTCATTCGAAACGGCACTAAATGCACCTTCAAGGAAGAAATCGGAAGGAAGAAGCTTCGGATTGTTGAAGAGTTTGTTGGCACCCAGATCAAGCAATTTGGAGATCAGGCTCAGAACTCCTGTTGTGATGAGCAAGGAAGGAACCAGGCCTCCGGCAGAGCTTCTGAACACTGTTGTAAAGAAGAAGAACACTGCGGAGAATGCTGCATAGAAGAGGTAGACGATCAGCATGATCTTACCATAAGCAAGCATATCGCCAAGAACGAAACTGTTCATAAATACTACGGAAAGCAATGTGAAAGTGCCGTAAGAGACAGCCATAATTGCCGTTACACCGATCATTGCGGACAACCATCTGCAAAGTGTCTGCTTCCACTTATTCTTGGTAATACCGATAATGTTCTTATCGAAACCACACTTCTGTTCCGCATTTGTAAAGATAACGACAAAGATTGCAAGAATGATCAGAAGGTCTGTTCCACGCAGGAAGCCGGTGATGGTCTTCATCATGTCCATGCCGCCTTCCATCTGGATAATTTCACCCAATCCCCAATTAAATGGATCATCTACATAGATCTTCATGATTCCAAAATCCAGGATTGCAATTGCTACGGCTACGATAGCCAAAACCCAGGTAGATACCGCTTTTCTCATGCGGAACAGATTCATTTTAATTAGATTACGCATTCTCTTTTCCTCCTGTCAGCTGGAAGTAATAGTCTTCCAGAGCTTCACTCTTTAATGCAATTTCATTTGTCTGAATGTTTTCTTTTGCCAAAGCTATTGTGATCGCACCGCCTTCGTTCAATCTCTCGTAAATATTGATGGTGCCATCCTTCACTTCGAGTTTTGAGAATCCCATTCCGTTCAGGATGTTCATGGTCTTCTCAATATCATTTGTCTTCAGTTCCAGACGTTCGGTGCATCTGCTGAACAATTCTTCTTTACTTGCTTCTTCAAGAAGCTTGCCCTCGTGGATGATACCGTAGCGTGTCGCTACCTTACTGAGCTCATCCAGGATGTGGCTGGAAATGAGGATCGTAATATTTCTGTCGTGGCAAAGATGTGTCAAAATAACTCTCATCTCTGCGATACCTTGTGGATCAAGACCATTGATCGGCTCGTCCAGGATCAGGAGTTCCGGTTTATTTACCAGAGCCATTGCGATTCCCAATCTTTGCTTCATACCCAGAGAAAACTGCTTTGCCTTTTTCTTTCCGGTATTTGTCAATCCGACTTCTTCAAGAAGTCCCTGTAAGTATTTATCATCTTTAATTCCCAAAGCGATTGCTTTGGTTTTCAGATTATCAATCGCTGTCATGTTCGGATAAAGACCCGGATTTTCAATCAGAATGCCGACCTTGGCTTTCATCTTCTCGGTATTCTCGCCATTCTTACCGCGGATCTCGAAGGAACCGGATGTCGGGCGGGAAAGTCCGCCGATCATTTTCATTAATGTTGTTTTACCTGCGCCGTTTCTACCGATCAAACCGTAGATATCGCCGCGCTGTACATGGATGGTAACTTCATTGGATGCTTTGTAGTGACCATACTTTTTTGTCAGTGCATTTGTTGTCAAGATGTAATCCATTTTCTTGCCCTCCTTTAGCTTACGAATTCATTCTACCGATGAATTCCTAACGAATCGCCAAGGAGTGGTTTATTATTCAAAAAGAAACGTTAAAGAAAAAGTTAAGTCCATAAAACGCAGTAACGGCAGTCCTTTTCAATTATCAGGGCTGCCGTTTGGAGTAAAAATAATATAATTACCCGTTCTGTATACCTTATATATTTATAAACATATAACTAAGAAATAGATCCTAAACTATTATTTCAAATCTCTCTTTCTGTTCACGAGAATCGCAAGTCCAAGACCGAATCCGATATAAGCCAGAGCAACAAGGATCGATCTGACTGTATCTCCGGATGACATTTCGGCATTATAAGAAAGATATACATTATCCAGACAATAATCGGAAATCTTAAAGTAATTCGCCTCATTCACACCCACGACATCCATCAGGATATCCTGTGCATTGGCTCCGCTAAGATTTGCAATCAGTATGTCGATCAGTCTTTCCACCGTCTGAAGAAGACCGGAAGCGATGATGATACCGATAACCATACCTCCGGCCGCACTCCTAAAGAGTGACGTGATCAGGAAAGTCATCGTTACAAAAGCAACAAAGCAGATATACGTTACCAGAAGTACTCTAAAATAGTCTCCCCACTGACTGTTCGAGAAATGCTTCAAAATAATCGCATTGCTGAAAAGAGTCAGGAAAGAATATACAAAGAAGATACCGGAAACGACAGTGATCAAAGACGTCCACTTCGCCCAGGTGAATTTCCACTTCTCTTCAAACAGATTGTAAGTATTCTTAATAAATCCTTTTGAATAATCCGAATTTACGAAAATAACCGTAAAAATCGTTATCAGAATATTAAACGCATCACTGGTAGATACATGAAACGTATGAAGAGTGGCCGGGTAAACCGAAGAAGCCTTATAATTCGACTCTGCAGTAATACCTGCAACACTCATCAGGATCTCATCATTAAAAACAAAGAAAGCCAATGCGGAATTGATAAAGAAAAACACTCCCAAAAGAATGCCGATCACAAGAGTCGACGTTGCCTTGGATGATCTGTAAATGTGCATTTTATAAAGATTAAGCATTCGGCTCACCTCCCGTCAGCTGGAAATAGTATTCTTCAAGAGATTGGCCTTCTTTTCTCATCTCCAGAGTCTGCACATCCGATTTCGCCAATGCCATGGAGATCGCGCCCATCTCTTCTACTCTTTCCCTGATTTCAAAATGCTCGCCGGTAAATGTATAGTCCGTGATCCCAAGAGAAGCCAGGATCTGTTTTGTCTTTTCGACATCACTCGTTCTAAATACTGCATAAGCCTTACATCTTTGCAGAAGATCCTCATTCGTCGCCTCATCGATCAGTTTTCCATGATGGATGATGCCATAGCGGTCAGCGATCTTCGACAACTCGTCAAGAATGTGACTGGAAACTATGATCGTGATCTTTCTTTCCGTACACAATCTTCTGATCAAAGTACGGATCTCCGCGATACCCTGCGGATCGAGGCCATTGATCGGCTCGTCAAGAAGAAGGAGTTCCGGAGAGTTTACCATCGCCAGAGCAATTCCCAGACGCTGCTTCATACCAAGCGAGAAATTCTTTACCGGCTTCTTCTCCACTCCGCCAAGTCCGACCAGAACCAGAAGCTGTCTCAAGTAGTTGTCATCTTTCATGCCGAAAGCAAGTGCTTTTGCCTTCAGATTCTGAAAAGCACTGAGATTCTGATAAATGCCGGGATCTTCGATCAAAACGCCGACACGCGGCATCATAGCCTTTGTTGACTCTCCATTCACACCGGTAATGGTAAAAGAACCTTCCGTTGGAAAAGAAAGAGTCCCCAGCATCTTAAGCAAAGTAGTCTTTCCTGCACCGTTTCGTCCGATGAGGCCGTAAACTTCGCCACGGGCAACATGGATCGAAACCGCGTCAACGGCGGTAACTTTGCTGAACTTTTTTGTGATCTTATCTGTGGTCAGAATATAATCCATCGTTCACGACTCCTTTATTTTGCTAATTTATAACCAATACCCCAAACTGTCTCGATAAACTCAGTATCTGTAAACTCTTTTAATTTCTTTCTTATATTACTGATATGCACATTGATCGTTTTATCTTCTCCGATATAGATCTCGTTCCATGCACAGTCATAGATATCCTGTTTGGTGAATACTCTCTTCGGATGCGCGACAAGAAGCTCCAGGATCTGGAATTCACGCTTGGTCAGCTGAACTTCGTTGTTGTTCACCAAAACCGTGAACGATTCTTCGTCAAGCGTCAGTTCCTTGTATTCCAGTTTCGTGCCGTTGGATTCTCCGCTTTTTTGAGAAGACCGGCGGATCTGAACTGCGACACGTGCCAGAAGTTCAGGGATCTCAAAAGGTTTCGTGATATAGTCTTCTGCACCGGAAGTCAGCATCTCGACCTTGGTATCCATCTCGTCCTTAGCCGATACAACAATGACAGGAGTATCCTTGATTGCTTTCAGTTTCGGGAAAAGCTCATCACCACATAGACCCGGAAGCATCATGTCCATAAGGACAAGATCAAAATTGTCTTTTTCAAAATAGAGTAGCGCCTCTGTTCCGGAGAATGCCTGCTGGCACTCATAGCCGTTCTTTTTCAAAGCATCGGCCATCAGATGGTTGATTTCCGTATTGTCTTCAACGATCAGTATTTTCTTCATAATTAAAACCCTCTTCTTCCTAGTCACTCTAGAATATCATACCACATTTCCACTTTGCCTATATCTTTTTCCTAACCTTACTATCGAAAAAATGTTATACTCTAACACATATCGATGAAACGAGGACGCACTCATGCAGAAAGATGCTGTTTCCGGAAGATTGCTCCTTCCGAATCTCTATAACGCCCGAGACTTAGGAAACATGCCTTATGGCGATGGCAGAAAAACTGCTTCGTGTCGACTGATCCGTTCCGATGCACTGGACCATCTTACCTCCTCCGAAGCCGAGGAGCTCTCCCGATATCCTGTCAAAGCCGTCATCGATCTTCGCTCGGAAGCGGAAGCAGAAGCCCATCCGGACACGATACGGGACGATCCACGCTTTACGTACTACAACATCCCGCTTTTGGTCATCAACGCTGACGACGTCGGTGAATCATTTATTCAGGCTGTCATTTCGTCGTCTTTGGGAGATATGTACGTATGGCTTTTCGAGAACGCCAAAGACCGCATCGCAAAAGTACTGCGCACTATTCTAAAAGAATACCCCGGAGCAGTGCTTTTTCATTGTGCGCACGGAAAAGACCGAACCGGACTTATTGCTGCGATCTTCTATCTTCTCATGGGCGTGTCTTACGAAGAAATCATCAAGAATTATGCTGTCTCCTATGAGTATGTCCGAGAACTGGTTGCGCCACTCATGGCCGGCACACCGGATCACGTCCACCACATTTACCGAAGCGATGCTTCCAATATGGAGAAACTTCTGGCTCATTTTGACAAGGCTTACGAGGGAAACGTAGAAAAATATCTTCTCTCTTGCGGTCTAAGTTCACAAGAGCTGGAAAGCTTGAAACAAGTGCTTTTGTAACAGTGTGAAATCAATTTGAACGGCACCAGGCAAGAAGGATCTCCGATATCGGGAGTCCGCCTTCGCCGGAATTTTGCTCCGTTTCTTCAGAATTCTCTTCCGGATCCGCTACAAGGATAGAAAGCTCATAGCGCTCATTATCTACTGTAAGGTCCAAATCGTAGTCGGTCTTATCGGCGAACGGATACCGTTCCAGGATATCCCAGGTCGTGCTGTCGCTTGAAATCGAAGTACCGATCGTAACTTTCGACGTGTCCCAGATGCGGAAATGCACAAAGTTGCCTTCCCAGTCCGATTCATCGTTATAAATGCCATATATCGTGATAGCAAAGCCTTTGTACCTGACAAGAATATTTCTGTACGAGACTTCATCGCCATCCCAGCGTTTCTCGGTCTTGATCACCGGGCCGCACGAAATGGAGATCGGAGTCCCCAGAAAAGTCTGGATCTGCGCGGAGGTCGCATTTTCACCGATTCGGATAGCACGGTGCCCGTTATAGTACAGATACAGATCTGCTGTCTTCAATTCACTTGTAATCGAATCATCAACAGAGATCTCATTGGATGAATTATAAGTAAAGTGAACATATCTGGACTTAGTCTGAAGCTGGGTATCAAATACTTCCGGCTGCATAAATACAAGATTCGCCGCATTTAATGAGCAAAGTTCATAACCGGAAAAGTCCGTCTTCACATTACTGGAATAGAATCGGATCATCTCTTTAGCCTTAGACGTAAGCACTGTATCGGATTCGCGAAGCGAGTCATCAATACCGGTATTGCGCAACAAAGATACCACATCACCCAGATTGCCATTCTGGTACGCTTCAAAATAGTGCACGGAAAAAGCATAAATATTCATACATCTTCGTGCCCATTGGCGGCTCAAATATACCGTCCCGTTAGCTTTTTGCTGCAGATAAAAATAGATCGGCACGGAAGAAAGGCGCTCGCGGTTCGTGCCGACTTTGATCGGAATACAGGTGTTGTAGATCGTCACGTACTCTTTCGAGCCGGTTTTCAGCATTTCGGCGATCAAGTCTTCCCGCTCTTTCCCGTAGGCAATGTCAAATCCATTGATCACTCCGCCTGCCGGGATCATCTTGTTTAAGACAGAGATATACTCGTAGTATTCCGAAAAGCTCATACCATCCCGCTGACTCTCAGGGATCTGATAAAAATACGTTTCTGATTCAGCAATATCGAGCATGGAACTGACGACCAGTCGCGCCATTTCCGGAATACCGATTTCTTTTTCGGAAAAGACCTTGGAATGACAAGCCGAGACAGACGCAAGGACAAAGATCGCAAGTAAAAGCATTGCGACTTTTTTTCGGAGAGATCTGCCTCGTTGTCCGTCCTTCTTCGCCATACTCAGTCTGTTTTCGTCCTTTCGCTCCAATCTGTGTCGCTAAGATCAGCCAGCCTTATTATACTGCGTTTTTTCCCCGGCGTTGTTTCACCGCTTCAAAAACTACGATACCTGCAGCAACTGCCGCATTAAGGCTGTTGACCGATCCCGCCATGGGAATGGAAAGAAGGTAATCGCACTTGTCCTTAATATTCTTACTCATGCCTTCCCCTTCACTTCCGATAACTATGACCATCGGTCCGCTCCAGACATCATCGCTATAGAGATTAGTTCCTTCAGCGTCTGTACCGGCTACCCAGAAGCCTTTATCCTTCAATTCCAGAAGTGTCCTGGAAAGATTTTTGACTCTGGCAACAGGAACATACTCAATAGCTCCGGCAGATGCTTTGGCAACCATAGAATCCAGTCCGATCGAACGGTGCTGCGGTATGATTACGCCATGAACACCGGCAGCGTCAGCAATACGCAGGATCGATCCCAGATTATAAGCATCCTTCAGTTCATCCAAAGCCAGGAGCAGAGGTGCTTCACCTTTGTCCTGCGCCTTTTGAAGGATCTCATCGATATCGACGTATTCGTGGCTGGCTACCTGAGCAATCACACCTTGATGGTTTCTTGTCTGGGACATGTTATCCAGATTCTGTCTGGGCACTTCCATGATCGGCACTTTCTTCTCTTTTGCCAGATTGATGATACGCGCAAGCACCGGATCCGGTCTTGCCCCGTCCTGGAGTTTAAGCACATACAGTTTATTGATTTCACGCCCGCTCCGGATCGCTTCCAAAACCGGGTTTCTTCCTTCTATACGGTCATCTGTCGGTGTGTTTTCCGATGTTCCCTCAAAGTTATTTCCGACCTTGGGAAGGTCAACAAACAAACCCTTAGCCTCTCTCGGGCGGCCAATATCATGCCCGTTCCTTCTAGGTGAACGATTACCGAAATTACCAGAACGCATACTGCTCTCCTTGTCTTATTTGCTTTCCTTATTCTCCTGCTCACAAATCAGCATAATGCGGTTTAGCAGAAGATCCAGACGTTCTTCTTTATTGGTCAGATACAAGTATCCGATCAGAGTCTCAAGGCCGGTTGCATATTTATAATCGGCCGGACTCGCATTCTTAGCCATACTGCCCTGATGTCCGTTCTTGCCTCTCCGGAAAACATTCTGTTCCTCCTCGGTCAGTTCATCCATCAGCGCGCGTACCGCATTGGCCTGTGCCGGAGCACTTACGTATTTCACGGATTTCTTATGCAGCACTCCCGACTGGCCGCCGATTCGTGCCACGATATGCATACGCACATACAATTCATAGACAGCGTCTCCAACATACGCCAGCACAGACGTCGGGACCTCTCGTATATCCTCCGGCGGGATCGGGATCATCATTTTTTCGTCACCTGCGGACCTTGCGGTGTATCCTTGATCTGATAGCCCATCTCGGAAACCTGATCGCGAAGTGCATCGGCCTTGGCAAAATCCTTATTCTTCTTCGCTTCCACTCTCTGCTGAACCAGATCCATGATCTCGGCAGGAATGCCACTGTCTTTGTTCAGGAGTTCGCGGATATCCAGACCCAGCACGCCCATCAGCTCGCAGATCATGTCGGCCGCAGTTCTGATCGAAGAAGCCGAAACGTCCTTGGCTGTAAGATGTGTATTGAGTACACGAACAAGAGTATAAACAGAAGTGATCGCATCCGCCGTATTCATATCATCGTCCATATTGGCAATAAAAGATGTCTTTGCCTCCGCAGTCGCATCGGCAAGTTCTCTCTCTGCACCTTCGTCAGGCGTCAGGCCTGCCTCCGCCTCGTGACTTAACACAAAGTCCGAAGACTCGACTGCCGTCTCGATCCTCTCCAGTCCATTCTGCGCAGATTGCAAAAGCTCATCACTGAAGTTGATCGGCATTCTGTAGTGACCGGAAAGGATAAAGAAACGAATGACCTCATACGGAAACTTCGCCACGATATCACGGATCGTAAAGAAATTTCCGAGAGATTTACTCATCTTCTCGTTATTCACATTTACAAATGCATTATGCATCCAGTAATGGGCGAACGGGCATCCGTTTGCCGCTTCACTCTGAGCAATCTCATTCTCATGGTGCGGGAAGATAAGATCCTGTCCGCCGCCATGGATATCCACAGTCTTGCCAAGATATTTTCTGTTCATCGCCGAGCACTCGATATGCCAGCCCGGACGTCCATCGCCCCACGGAGACGGCCAGAATGGTTCGCCTTCCTTCTTAAACTTCCAAAGCGCAAAGTCAGCCGGATTTCTCTTTCCCTCGTAGGAAGCACCACGTTCGCCGGCTCCGGCTACCAGGTCCTCGAGATTATAGTGGGAAAGCTTACCATAGTCTTTAAACTTCGGAACATCGTAATACACGCCGTCGCCCTCGATGATGTAAGCATATCCTTTGTCCATCAGGTCAGAGATCAGATTAATGATTTCATCCATCGTTTCCGTAGCTCTCGGCTGGTATGTCGGACGCTTGATGCCCAAAGCATCCGCATCCTTATAGTATTCCGCGATATAGCGGTCTGCGATCTCTTTAACCGTAGTACCCTCTTCGTTAGCTCTCTTGATCATCTTGTCATCGATATCGGTAAAATTCTGGCAGAATGTTACTTCATATCCTCTGTACTCAAGATAACGGCGCAAAGTGTCAAATGTTACAAACGGACGGGCATTTCCAAGATGGAAGTAGTTATATACCGTCGGGCCGCAAGCGTAAAGCTTCACCTTGCCCTCTTCCATCGGTACAAATTCTTCCTTCATTCTCGACATCGTATTAAAAATTTTCATTTTCTATTCCTCCAATATTTTCGTTTTTTCCGACAGGAAATGGTTTCCTTATGTGCCCAAGCAAATACTATCGCTCCGACACGCAAGTACAGACACGGCAACATCGTGCGTGAGCAAATGCATTCGCGCCGATCCTGAACAAAAACGATCTTTTCGGATAGGGATAAAAAGCATGAAAATACGGGTAAAGGACAGCAGATAAAAGCAAGCCTGCCAAGGCAGGCTCACGCTTCGTGACCAGTTTTGAATCTATCCAACGATCCATTCTTCTTCCCGCTCTTTTTTGCAAATAAAAGCCCAAAACCGCTACCCACTTTTGACACCTAGCTACAGCCAGGTGGGTACCCTGCGGCAGTCTAAGATCTTCCTAAAGGAAAATACTAGGCCTGATCGTCTCTGCTTCGACGCGGATTCCCGTTTATGTCATGAAGGTTCAAAAACATGAGCATCAGCTTTAGGTTGACTTTATTATATCAATATATACTTCAATTGTGAAGAAAAAGACTGTTACCAATTAGTGACATTTCGTAATTTTTTTGGTGTCTTTTTCGTCGTTTTGACGGGAAGCAACGCGATGTGAGGCGCATACAACTCCCAGAACTTCGCCGGCGCCGGCTTCAATCAGAGTCTGGGCAGCCTCATGAATTGTCGCTCCCGAAGTAAGGATGTCATCCACCACAAGGAGCCGCACACCCTCAATATCCCATTCCGGCTCTACGCCAAAAGCACCTTCAATATTCTTCTGGCGGACCAACGGATCATTAAAACGGCTCTGCTGCTTCGTATGTCTTTTACGATAAAGCACATTTTCAAGAAGCGGGATTTGAAGGATCTGCGCAATCTCCCGAGCAATCACAGCAGCCTGATTATATCCTCTCTTCTCCAGCCTTTTCGAAGATAGCGGAATCGGAACAATGGCATCCGGAAGATAAGGCAGATCATGAAGAAGTTCTCGTCCCATCAGTTTTCCGAGTGCCGTCCCGCAGTATTCACCATCATGAAACTTTAACCGTCGGAGCAAAGAAGTAACCGGCATCTCATAATGAAAAAGCACCCAAACCTGAAGGTCCGGTATCTTATCTTCGTCATACGGATCGGAAAGGCAGGGATGAACCCTTTCTTTTCCTATGCGGATCGGAAGTTTGGAAAGACAGGTCTTGCAAAGACCCATCTGTAAAAGTCCAGGGGTACAGTTCTGTCCTTCAGTCAGAACTCGTCCACAGACGATACAGATCGGAGGAAAGAAATAACGGACGACCGACTTCCAGAATGCTCTATCCGGAAAAGCAAAGAAATGGTCCGGACTCATGATTTTTCCTCTTTTTTCTCTTCCGAGTCTTCCTCTTTTCGGTCAGTCAGAAATACTTTTAAAGCAGTCTTCCTTTCATCCGAATATGGTCTGGCGACCATGCGTTCCACCGTTCGGGTATCGCCGAGTATCCAAAGTTCCTGTTTTGCTCTTGTCACTGCAGTATAAAGGAGATTCCGGTTGAAGATCGGACCATATTCATCCGGTAGCACCAGAAGCACATACTTCCACTCTGCCCCTTGAGCTTTATGCACTGTCAGAGCATAAGCCAGTTCCAGATCCTGAACATTCTTAAGCGGATAAGTAGTATACCTTCCATCGTCAAAACTCACATCCACGCCAAGATCGGAATACCGGTATATCTTGCGGATAAAACCGATATCCCCGTTAAAAACGCCATCGTTGGAACTCCCGTCCGCGTTGTAACAAGGCAGGCGGTAGTTGTTTTTTACCTGGATCACCCGATCGTTCATAGCGAAAAATTTCTTCACATTCTCACTCGGAGAAAGCGCGACTCTTGCACCGTTTCGTCCCGAGTACTGCCGCTGAAGAAAATCATTGATGCTCTCCGTGCTGAGAGCTCCGTTCTTCTTCGGGCAAAGAATGGCCATATCGCGCCAGACATCCATATGAAGATCCGGATTCAATGATTTCACCCATTGACTGATATGAAACATTACTTCATCTTTTTTGCACGGGATCAGATGGCAATCTGTTCCTTCCTCTTCCGTAAAGTCTAAAGGCATTCCATGAAGGATCAGCGAAGCGTTCTTCACGATCTTACTGTTCTGAAGCTGACGGAAATTCTCCACCAGGGTACACACCGTAACCAATTTAGAAGCAATCAGATCCGCTAAGATCCGTCCTGCTCCGACAGAAGGCAACTGGTGGGAATCTCCCACCATGATCACGATTGCTTTGTCGGAAATACCGGAAAGAAAAGCAGAAAAAACCGTGGCGTCGATCATGCTGGCTTCATCGAGAATAAAAACTTTTCCCGGATGTTTATTATCCTCGTTGAAAAAGAACGTCGTTTCATCAGACTCCTCGTCATATTCCGCACCCAAAAGCCGATGGAGAGTCTGCGCATAAGAATGCGTCACCTCGGACAGACGCTTAGCTGCTTTGCCCGTAGGCGCCGCACAAAAGACATCATCCGGGAACTGGTTGACATAGTACTGGTAAATGACTCGCAAAATCGTAGTCTTTCCGGTACCCGGACCGCCATCCACCACAACAAAACGTTGTTTGAGAACACGTCGGACTACCTCTTCCTGTTCAGGTGAAAGGTGGAATGTCTCGTTGATCTGCGACCACTTCAAAGCACGTTCCAGAAGATCTTCATCGATCTTTCTTTCTCTCAGGTTCCAGTTCAGGATCCGATGCGCAATATCCGCTTCCGCGCAAACCGCCGTATAATCAGCTACCCACACGTCTTCCTTTGACTTCGCGGCTCTTTCAAGCGAAGAAAAAATATGAAGCCGTGATTTTTCCTTATTCCAGTAGCAAAGCGCCAGCAGCTTCTGATCGATCTGCTGAGCGATCCAGGCCGGCACGATGCTTTGAACAAAATTCTTCTTATACTCCCCGCACTCTGCAGTACCCTTAAATGAGCAAAAAGTGCAAGGCAAAGAAAAATCACACTGATTCAATGCCCGCCGCAGGATGGAAGATATTTCATTCTTCCAATCCTGAAGCCGCATGAATGTGTGACCGTTCTTATCAAGGACTCCTTGAAATGAGCGGAGCAATGAATCATTTACAAAATTTTCCAGGCATAACCCTTCCATCGTTCCCTCACCATTCAAGAAACCTATGAGTCCGGCAAAAACCGGCTATTCTGCAGTTGTACTTCTCAGATTCCTGCCTTCTGACGGAGGATCTCCGCCTTGTCGGTCTTCTCCCACGGGAAGCCGGCATCGTCACGGCCAAAGTGACCATAAGCAGCTGTCGCTTTATAAATCGGTCGACGGAGGTCGAGATCACGGATAATGGCAGCCGGACGAAGATCAAAAGTCTCATTTACCAGCTCAGTAATCTTTTCGTCAGAAATCTTTCCTGTTCCAAACGTATCCACCATGATCGATACCGGACGGGCAACACCGATCGCATAGGCAAACTGGATCTCGCACTCTTCCGCAATACCGGAAGCCACGATATTCTTCGCAATGTAACGGGCTGCATATGCAGCGGAACGATCCACCTTCGTCGGATCTTTTCCTGAAAAAGCACCGCCGCCGTGACGGGCGTATCCACCATATGTATCTACGATGATCTTTCTTCCGGTAAGACCACTGTCACCCTGCGGGCCGCCTACAACAAAACGTCCTGTCGGATTGATGTATATCTTTGTGTTCTCATCCACATACTCTTTCGGGAGGATCGGGAAGATAACATGCTCCTTGATCTTCTCGGCCAGTTCTTCCTGGCTGACTGTATCAGAATGCTGGGAAGAGATGACAACTGCTTCAATACGCTTCGGCACACGACCGTCATACTCAATGGTGACCTGGCTCTTTCCGTCCGGACGGAGGAAAGGAAGTGTGCCGTCTTTTCTGACCTGAGTCAGACGACGTGTCAGTTTATGTGCCAGCGAGATCGGCAACGGCATAAACTCAGGTGTATCGTTATTTGCATATCCGAACATCATGCCCTGGTCACCGGCACCGGTATCCAGTTCACTGTCATCAATATGTTCTCTTGCTTCCAAAGACTTATTTACGCCCTGAGCAATATCCGGAGACTGTTCATCGATTGAAGTCAGGATCGCGCATGTCTTATAGTCAAATCCCAGATCGCTGCCGTCATATCCGATTTCTTTTACTGTATCACGGACGATCGACGGAATATCGACATAGGATGTAGTGGAGATCTCACCCATGACAAATACCATACCTGTCGTACAGGTCGTCTCACAAGCCACGCGTGCCATCGGATCATCCGCGATGATCGCATCAAGCACTGCATCCGAGATCTGATCGCAGATCTTATCCGGATGTCCTTCTGTCACCGACTCAGATGTAAATAACCATTTTCCTGTTCTGTTCATAAAAACCTCCTGATTCTATAGAAACAAAAAACCTCTCCTGATAAATCAGAGGAAAGGCTTACACATGTCATATAATCAAATCCTCATCTTTCAGGCTATACCTGCTGGACTTGGCACCGCTGCTCGCCGCGGTTGCCGGACTTCATAGGGCCAGATCCCTCCGTCACTCTTGATAAGAGATGAATTTCATTTCAAATTTTTCGCTCTGATGATACCACTCATCAGGATGTATTGCAACATAAAAATTTTTGTATCGCAGTTTCAGGGAGTTCCGGATAAAAAGTAGTAATCTTCGTTCTTTTGTCGAGATTTGTCGAAATCATTTTTGTTCGTTCGTGCTTAAATAGACCCACATCGATTTTGGAGGTGACTTCACACATGGGCATAACGAAAACCATTTGCATCCTTGACTCTGATCCTTGTTTTTCTTCGTTACTTATTTCCAGGATCAAGCGTCAACTACCTCAGCATCTGGCCTTTCGCCTGAATAAAGACATTCTTCTGTCCAGATCAGATCTGCTTCTGGACAACGACTATATTCTTTATAACCAGCATGAGATCAGCGAAAAGGAATTGCTTTCACACTGCAATCCGGCCAAATCCCCTCACTTGATCCCTCTCCTGGCCGAGGAAAAACCATATCCTCCTAAAGATGTTCTCATGCTGGTTCACGAAATCGAATCCCGGCTTGGGCTGGGTATGATCCCCCTTCCGTTGGAAAGCAATATCCAAACAGCATTAGTGCTTTCCTTCGTTCCCCCGGAAGAACGGGAGATCCATGTTCAAAAACAGATCTCCCGTTCTCTTTCCGATTTCGCCCACGTAGTACGCCTGGACATCATGCCGGGTATCATTATGCCCTGTGATCCGGAATATCCGGATGCACCTGTTTACCAGCAGGTATCCGGTATCTCTTCACTTTTGGAACGTCTGTCCAAACGAGGTTTCTCATATAAGGATATACCTATGTTTCTGGAACCGGATCCATACGGCGATCTCCGTTTCGGAAAACCTGTGCATTCAGATGACGTGATTTCTGCACACACGCGCACACTTCATCTTCTGATCCGTAAGACCGTGGAGTATCTTCGTACATTGGAAGATTCCTCTCTTCTGATCGCAGTTGCAGACGGCATCAGTTTCAGGCGCATGCAGTCACTCAGTAAAAGTCTTTCACATCTGGAGATTCTGACTCCACTTCACATCGAGAAAGACTATATGCTGTGCAACGAAATCGACACGATCGTCAAGCAGCACACCGGAACATCACACATTGATTTTCCCTATCGTATCCAGCTGAAAAAAGAAAGGATAGCAGTATGAAAACAGAAGAAAAAACTGTCGTGGACATGAGTGAACTGACCACCATGATCCTTCAGGCGATGCATCAGTATGAAGAAGTAGATGACATGACGTTTAAAGAGATCATTGCCGATATCATCAATCAATCTTCCAAGTATGGAAAGATGCCCCTTGAAGAAAAACGGCAACTGGCTGTCCGTCTGTTTAACAGAATGCGCAGGCTGGACATTCTCCAACCTCTCATGGATGACGAGAGCGTAACAGAAATCATGGTGAACGGACCATCTCACATCTTCTATGAGAAGGGAGGTCGTCTGTTTCCATCCGATCTTAAGTTTGATGACAGCTCGACGTTAGAGCAGTTGATCATGCATTTCTTCTCTACCGCCAATCGTCCACTGAACGAAGCTTTTCCTATTGCAGATCTACGTCTTCCTGATGGTTCGCGTGCCAACGCCGTTCTCTCTCCTGTTGCACCGGACGGTCCGATCTTTACCATCAGAAAATTCACCGGTATTCATCAGGATATTCAGACTTTGGTCCGTAGTGGGTTTTTAAGCAAAGATGCAGCTCTTTATCTATCGCATGCCGTCATATCTAAGAAAACGATTTTTTTGTGTGGTGGTACGGGCTCCGGCAAGACAACATTTCTAAATGTTTTGTCTTCGTTTATTCCGAAAAACGAGAGAGTCGTAACGATCGAAGACTCCGCAGAACTATCCCTTCAGGGCATCTCCAATCTGGTACGTCTGGAGTCGAGATTACCAGGACCGGATGGCCACGGAAATATAGACATTGGTCTCCTGATACGGACGGCCTTACGTATGCGACCGGACCGGATCGTTGTCGGAGAAGTTAGAGGCAGTGAAGCTGCTGATATGCTTCATGCATTGCATACCGGACACCCGGGTTCACTTTGTACCGGTCACGCCAACTCATGTTTTGAAATGCTAGAACGATTAGTAACTATGGTCATGGCCGGATCCACTCTGCCATATGATGCCGTGATCCGACAAATTGCCATGGGTGTGGATATTCTTATTCACATTACCAGAGGACGGAATGGTCAGCGTTATATTGACGAAATCGTAGAAGTCTGCCCTATCGTCGACAATCATTTCCAAACTAAAACTATTTTCAAATACAAGGAGGGACATGGTCTTGAAAAGCTTTACGTTCAAACACCTGCATCCGAAGCTGTCAAATCTGATGAGCAAAGAAGATGAAACCGAAATACGAAAACTCAGCCGTAAGACATACCTTGCTTTTATGAGCAAATGTCTACCGATTTATCCGCTTTGCGCCTTTTTGGTTTTTCTCTTATCAAGTGCTTTTCTGCCACAAGCAAAACTTCGTCTCCTTCTGTCGATTCCACTCGGTATTTTTCCGTTTGTTTCATGTGTACGTGTACTGTATGGCAAACGAACATCAACATTGCGTGCGCAGAATAAAGTTCTGATGCAATCCCTTTGCACATCCGTCTCAGACGGATACTCGATCGAGCGGGCATTTCTTTGTGCACGTGTCGATATTGAGAAAGCATTTGGCAAGAGAGCGGCCTTTGCGCATGCGTTGAAAGACATGGAGCATCAAATCAATGCACACGAACCTTTGGACCGGTGTGTGACCCGCTTCTGCCATAAACTCGATTACTATGAAACACTTCCAGTTCTTCATGCACTCTCATTACAAAAAACCGTCGGGAATCAGATCATATCCATACTTCGCAGCAGCTGTCAGATGCTGTCGGAGCTTCATGCAGTCGCATCAGAAGTCGAAGCAAATAATTCAGGCAAAAATACCGAAGCATTGCTTCTGTCTATGATGCCTTTCGGTATCACTTACATGCTTTCCGTAACCAGTGCTGACTATCTTTCGCAGTCACAGAACACAGGCATAGGAAAATTATTGATGATCGCCTCTTTTGTAATAGCTGTTTTTTCCTGTACCTACCTGTTTTCCTTGATTGGTGAACGTCCATCCAAAAACTATTTTTCTTTCTCGAAAACAAAGAAGCAAGTTCCGCGATTTATTAGGAAATGTACCACTTTTCTGATCCGGAATCTTCCTTCCATGTATACCACGAGGATCTATGAATGGTGCACAGAGATCTCTTTTTCAACTCATGATGCATTCGAAGCTTTTTTGAATAAGGTCTTGTCGACCATTCTCCTTTGTACACCACTGTTTACACTCATGTGTATTCTTCTTTCCTTACCCTTGTTTCTGGTTCCGATATCGCTGATCGTAATACTGATCTTATTGCACGTGGACCAGCAGTCGCAAGTCAACAAAAGACGATTGATACTTATGGAAGATCTTCCACTTTTTATCTCCATGCTCTCCACTCTTTTAGATTCCGGAATTCTTCTTCCTAAAGCTCTACAAACATGCGGATATGCATTCGCCAACCAAAGCTGTCTGAGCCAGGAATTACAGAACATCGTCATGTCTGTAGAAGGCGGTGTCAGCGCTGCAGATGCGTTAGAAAAATTTTCTCACAGGATCAGTATCCCCGAAGCGCAATCAGCTTTACTGCTTGCCGCTCGGTATGAGCGTTCAGGAGGTTCGGAAGTTCTCGGATTGCTTCGCCTGCAAGCCTCCTCATGTTGGGCACTTTGTCGGAATGCTTCGCGAAAGAAGCGCGAACGTGAAGCATTCACCATGATATTACCAATGATGCTTGATTTCGTATCTGTACTCCTGGTAGCCGTTGCTCCAGCACTGAACACGTTTCAAACGATATAGGAGGTACCAATGAAGAAACTGAACAAACATTCATTCATTAATGCAAAAAAAGGTATGGGAACAGTAGAAGTCGTAATCATTATCGCTATCTTGGTTGCTCTGGCACTGACTTTCAGGAGTGCGCTGACCAAGTATGCAAGCGCCGTTATGGGGCATGTCTTTGACGAGGAAAAAGTAATCGGCCAGATCTGATCGATAAAAAGATCAGATCTAATCTTTGAAGGAGCAGCAAATGAGTACAGAGAATAATCACTATGAAAAAGGTCCATTTGGACAACATTATATTATCCATCTGCAAAGCAATGATGAGATCTGTCTGCACGCGCTTTCCATTTTGCAGGCAGACCTCGTCTCCTGCTACCTTCCCGTATATAAAAACTTCGATGAACAATCCTTATCCGTGAATATCAACGGATGTATTCCGCTCAGAGAACTCAAAGGGAAAGATAAAGCATACGTATATCGTCATTACCGATCTCTTCTGACGTCGTTTTTCAGTGAGATCGTCCGTTCTTTGAAGTATGCTCTCCCATTAAGCGGAATATGTTGTCTGGAAGAGCACCTGTATTTCAATCAATTCAGCCAGAGGTTTATGTGTATCTATTTGCCCGTAAAATCCAAGCTGCAAAATCAGAAACCTCTTCTTTCTGCTTTTGATGAGAACGCCCTGGAAGAATTATTGCGTGTTCCATACGATAAAAAATGGATCACTCCACGAGCCACGGAAGAATTATATCGTCTATTCCGTTCGGATGACGAATGTACAGTCTCAGCATTTCTCCAGAAAAGATTCTGGGACTACTGCCGAAAAATACCTGATACACTAATGAAACTCCTTACTCTATGGGGACTGATACTCTTCTCATTTATTATATTCTCCGGAAGGATCGAACGTGTACTACATAATCCGATCCTGTCTACATTGCCAAATCTTCTCTTCCTAATCTCCACAGCCATAACAGTCTATAGACTCATTCTTTTCAGTCGGCAAAATAACAAACTGAAAAATGCCATAACAGAGAGTAAACAGCAACGAAGAAAAACACGAAATGCACAGATGCTATTCCCGGCAGAAAACGAATTAGAGCGCGAAGCGAGTCCGGATTCCGATCTTCTACCGGACCCGATTCTTTTTCAAGAGATCACAGCTGCCGGTACTTCTGCATATGCCATACATCAATTTACGATCTGGACGGAAGAATTCGTAGTAGGAGAAGATTCGGATTGCTGTGATTATTCGATCGGTCATCATCATCTTTCTCTGAAACATGCCATGTTCGTGAAAGATCCGACGGGTATCTATGTCCGGGATCTGGATTCCCAAAGCGGAACTTTTGTGAATCGTAGAAGGCTACTCAAAAACGAGAAAGTTTATCTGGAGGATGGTGATATTCTTGGGCTGGGAGACATGGAATTCCGTACATGCTATGTTCACGGGATCCTCTGAACAGATCGTCTGATGAAGACCAGATAAAAATCCTTGAACATAAAAGAGGTTGTCTCTTTTACGGTGTGGAAAAAGCCGTTAAGAGACAACCTCCCTATTATGGAGACGGAATCCTTTTATCTATCAACTAATCTGCTGTCACGATCGTTGGTGTCTCCTTATAGTTGATCTTCAATCCATACTTCTTGAAATAGTACTCGCTGTGGTTATCATTTGAAGGTCTTTGTGCTATTACTCCAGTAGATTCATATTTTGCTGTTTTTGCCTTAATGATCGTAAGTCCCGACAGATTAAAATTCTTCGTGCATCGAAGCGGGAATTTATACATGCTCGGATCATTAAAGTACTTATCATCAATCGGGATGTACTTTTCATTAGCATCCTTTCTTTTCGGCATAACGGGAGAATATAATGGAACATTGTCCCGTAAGAATACACCATCTTTATCCTTTTGGGCATCGATCGTCAGATTTGAAATATTTATATTTTCCGGAAGCATACTATAGTATGTCATACCATCCTCCTTGATCGTGTCATACATATACTGGTAGAGAGGATCATAGCTGGCGTAAATCAATACAGCAGAATAGTACGTTCCAATATCCCATTTCGTATTGGTGATCGTTATATCTCCGAACCATGCACTTCCAAAATCATTACGGAGTTTCACCAGATACTCTTTGGAGCGGATAAATGAATTATCGATACGCAATTCTCCGAATCCGACAGCCGCGACGCCCCATGCACCAATTGTTGAATCCTTAACAGTCATGTTATACGTTCCTTGATGCGCATCGATCCTGCTGATGGAACTATGATTCTGAACTGTGAGTTCCTTGCAATAATTCGTTCCCGTCGTACCCCATCGGGATTTATCCATGATACCCGTTTCATCAGCAGGTCCCGTCAAATCGTCCTCAGTCGGCGCGCAGTGGCAATTGTCGATGACCAGATCTACACAATACTCTGCATAGAAATCGTACGGAGCGGTAGAATTTGTATCGTCACCATTGTTATATACACGAAGATGATTTGAGAAAACACAATTTTGCAGAGTAACATGTGCGCAGTGATTCAACCGGAAGAATCCCTGATACGGCGCACCGGTTCTCGGGTAGTAGATCACCGTCTTCTTCTCTCCGGAGACCGGATCGGCCTTCGGTGTAGTATATACAGCTTTTCCTCCTTCATTCAGTTGTCCGTCCTGGCCATATTCTCCTGCAAGATAATGCTCTACGCCCTTAAGGAGAACATTAGATCTTTGAATGTTGAGTCCACGCGTGACATATGTACGCGTATTCACAATATTCACATTCGTAATAAACTTTCCGCCTGTGATCTGAAGCAAGGTTTCATCGATTGGACATTTGTCTATGATATAGATTTTATCCCAATCCCACTGGAAAGGACTCATACTGTCAATACGGCTCTTGCCTGGGTGGTTTTTCGCATCCGTCGAATCGTATTTATTTACGATGACAACCTCCTGCTGTTCCTTGCCTATTGCATCAGACGACACCGCTGAGCCGTTTCTCGACCATCTTCTCACAGACTGCGTCTTCAGATAATAAAGTGCTGTTTCCTGGAATTCTCCTTCGAGCAAAGTCGTATCTTTAGAGAATGTCTTATTTTTGAAGTCTCTCGCTGCTGTAGCACTGGTGCTGGCAGAAAGTCTTGGATCCAATCCGAGATAAACCCCTCCGCTTGGATTCAAATATACATGTTCAAGTGGTTTGCTCGGCTCGACAGTAAACAGATAGCAATGTCCATCATCCATGACAACGACATCCACTTCTATGTATGTATCGTCTTTCTGCTTCACTTTTTGCTTTTCATAATGCCAATTGATCTTTTTATCATCGATAAAGAATGTCGCTCCGGTCCAGTCCGTGTCCGTCTTGATCAAAGCTCCATTTGGATTTTTCGGATCCATATGTCCAATGTAGTAGGTCGCACCCGGATCCGCCTTTACACGAAGATTGTTCTTATTCGCATATTCATGTGTTGCAACGATTGCATCATAGTCATCCGTCACGCCATCGCCCTTCGCGCCGCACTCCCGGTATGTGACATATCCGTCTGTATGAATGGCAGTCGGAACCGGTGTTACCGTCACTTTATTCGTAGGAGTATTTGTCGGTTTCTTTGTCGGAGTCGGAGTATCGGTAGCTTTTTTCGTCGGAGTAGGCGTAGAACCGGATGCACTTCCACTAAAGAAAGCCTTCGATGAATTACTAAGCGCCAAAGAGTACCTCAGAAGTGCTTTTAATTCATTGGAAGCGCTGGCATACAGATCCTTCATGCAGCTTTCCACACTTGTTGTATAGGTTCCGCTGATTGAGCCGGAACCACTCTTTACCACAACAGTAAGTGGTGTCTTCAGATCAGCGGGAGCAATTCCGGTAATCGATGCAACATAGTATTTCGAGCTGCTATCGTATCGAAAAGCACTTTGTGGAATCGTGATCTTTCTGTTCTGACCGTCTACGGATTTATACGTGACCTCTACCACAGTATTGGCCGCCGGGGTTCTCGTAAATTTCATGTACGCTTCCACGCGCGCATCGTAACTATTTCCCAAAGCAAAGAAGTCGATCGTACAAGACGCGCCGTTCAGTGCCCGTACCGAGTTACAGGATGAAAAAGAAGATGGAAGTGCCGAAGCATACCCTTTCTGAGTCGCAGTAAGCTTGGCGTTAGGAAGATTAGAAGTGTTCACTCCAAAGAATGTCTGTGCCGCAGCACCATAGTTTAACAGATCCACACACAAAGTACGGATCTTCTTGTCCTTATCAGACGATCCATTCTGATGCGTCGTGATCAGATCCGTCAGGTACTGCTTCACGGAAAACTCGTCGACCTCACTGATGCATTTTGTTGATCCTTGGTCCGCATATACAGTCGCACGCAGAAGATTGTTCATCTCCACGGCACTCACTCCACTGAAACAGAAAATGTAGCTGTTGTCCTTGATCATATAATCTGTCAGATCAAAAGATTGCCAGGTAAACGATGTGGATGCACCTGAAAAAACCTGCTTCTCAACATGCAACCGGACATTTGAAAAAGAATCGTTCGTATTCATCTTCACACTGTAATACACATCGACTTCACTGGTCAGCGAGCACGAATGTGTGATCGAAGCCGCCAGATGGTCTGCCGCATGAAGTGTTCGGACCGGATAATTGATAAAAGGTAAAAGCAGCATCACAAGGGTCAGTGCCACACATCTTGTCGTTCTTGAAAATCTTTTTCCCAAGGTTCTCTCCTCCATACTATTGTATTCTCTCTTCTTCTCTATACTCATCAAGTCACAGGCCACTCTCCCGGATTCTTTGCCATGATCGCATCGGAATCCGGCGGCGTATTACGGAAGATCAGACTGAAAACTTTCGTCCCGAATTTATTTACAATATCCGAATACAGTTTTCTGTTCTCTGCAATATAAGTAGATGATTTGGAAAACTCCTCCACCTTCAAGCAGGATTTCACGATACGCCAGCTCAAGAGAGTTCTCTCGGTCGTGTATTGGTGTCTGGCCGTGTCTTTGGAGACGGCGCTCATCGCAAGTTTTGAAAGCTGCTCGCATCTAGCTATATCCGTATCTGTCATACGGTTATGGGCATCCATATACTCTGTTGCGGAAACAGCCTGTTCCACGCCATTGATCACGAGATAGGAAACTCCAAAATCGTTGCAGAACGTCTGCATCGGCTTTGCGTCATAACCCATTATTTTGTCTCTGAAAAGATACGGATTATACTTACAATTCGGACCGCAACCGTGCCTCTTGGCCTGGTTACACAGAATCTGCATATATTCCTTCATATATGGCGCGCTGGCACCATAGAACTGATTCATAAAGAAATCGATTTCTGCATCAACATCTGCATTCGGATTCTTCAAAAGCACATTACCAAGATAGTTTCTCAAATCACCGAACTCTGTATTGCAATCACCATGACGGTCATTGCTCTGCAGGTATACACCGGTCACTCCGATGGATTTATAGTAAGCAATATCATGCGTCAGTGCATCGAAATTCGGATATGGTGCAATAGTCGAAAACCAGTTGGCATTGTAATCCCAGATCCAGAAATTTGCTCCGCCTTCTCGGCAAAGTCTTGCCCATTCATTCATGAACGTAACGACTTCTTTGTTCTTCACGCATGAAGTGTCATTACAGCGATGAGCATAACAGCGCGAGATCGGCGCAAACTGAACGATGACGTGATCGTCGACCGCTACATCCTTGGGTGGTCTATAATTCCACGTATAGGCCATCAATTCAATATATACGTTCTTGTAGCCCGCTTTTTTCACAGCCTTGGAAACATAATTGCAAAGTTCCAGGTAATGCGCAGATTCGAACATACCACAAGGGTCACCATTGATATCCGGCACGGTGTGGGCCAGATTATAGTTATAACAATCTGAGCACTGGCAATAGACTTCGTTATCATCCTGTCCAAGACAGAGGATCTGCATAGGCGCATTCTTATCATACATAGACCCCTTTAGGATCTTCATAACATGTTCCAGAATATGTTCTTTCACTTCCGGATTACTGAGACACAATTGTTTATACTGTCGTGTGCCTTTCCACTTACTGAACCACTCCGGATGCTGTTTCAGATCCGACTCGTAGAAATACTCATTCAGCAAAGTATGTGCCTGGCCTGGACGAAGTCCTGTCGGATAGTGTGCCGTTTCCGGATCATAAAGATACCAGTTCTGACTCCCTGCCTGATTCTGCGTCACAAGATTGGCAAAGAATCCATTCAAACCACCGGATATGGTAAACATACGGTTTTCACCGGATGCAAATTTACCGAAATATACATCAATATCCGAGAATATGAACGGCCGGTTATAATCAATGCTGATATTTGTTTCATACTTAAAATGTGTCTGATTCGTGATATATCCGTCCTCAAAAGACAACCAGAAATATCCGCCACATGCTGAGAGAAAAGCTGCAGCACCATCGATCGTACCACGCGCGCCAACTCCGAGAATAGAGATACCATTCGTGTACGACTTGATAGAATAAGATCCCTCTGTCTTATAAGCCGCGGTACCATGCGGACGATTGGTTCTTCCGACAGAGATCTCGAAGCCTTTTGATCCCTGACTTGTTGCATCAGTGATAATGCTCGGAGTATAACCATCTTCTCTCGAAATATAAAGTTGCAGCATGTTAGCCGCATATTTCTCTTCGTCCGTAGCAGCGGAAGGGATCACGATCACGGCGTTAGGCATATTTTTCGTAAACTTACTGTTCTTATAAGTGGACAGCGATGACACGTTCGTCGGAACAGGTGTATTCGTGACCGTAGGCGTAGATGTATTTGTCGGCGTGACTGTCGCTTTCTTGGTAGGAGTCGTTGTATTGACGCTCCCTCCGATTCCGAAATACACCTTAGCAGATGACGCATATGCCATGAGATTTGTGATAAAATTCCATGCCTCCTCACTACCACCGGATGTGGCGGAAGCGATCAATTGATGAACATAACTCTCTACACTGTACGTGTACTTTCCACTGATCTGTGTACTTCCCCTCTTCACTACAAGGCTCAGTTTCGTATAAAACTCCGGTGCCTTGATCTCAGGGATCGATACTTTGTAAAGGCGGGTCGACGTATTGTATGAAAAGTCCGAGAAGTTCTTCTTGATGGTCTTCTTCGTACCTGTTACGGAAGTGTAGCTGACCTCCAGGTAAGTCGAGCTGTCCGGATTCGATGTAAAACGCAACAAAGCATTCAGGCAAAGGCTCGGCACATTGTCCATCTCAAAATGATCGATCGAACATATACTTCCGGAAAACGGCGTATACGCATATACATTCGAAAAAGCAGACGGAAGCTTCGAACCAAGTGCTTTTTGCGCAGAAGTTAGTCCGGCATTGGCTAGACTCTGCTCGTTGATATGAAAATACTTCTGCGATGCCGCACCGTAATTCAAAAGATCGACTACAAGTGTACAAAGTGCTCTGTCTTTCGTCGCAGTACTTTGTGAATACTTTTTCAAAAGCGCTTGGAAATAGGTACGCAGAGACATCTCGTCAGTTTCCGATATCAGCGATACATTCCCGCTTTGCGCATATAACGTCGCACGGATAAGATTGGGCATCTCCGTAGAGCGAAGTCCATAGTAACGGAAAACATATTCGCCATTTTCCACTGTATAGTTTTTCAAGTCGATCGTTTCCCATGTATAGGAACTGCCTGAGCCGGAAAATTTCTGGCGCTGCAAACGAAGATACATATTCGAATAGGATCCGGAGGAATTGAGCTTCACGTTATATTTCAGCCCGAGATCTCCGTACAGCTCGACACTATGACTGATCGTAGCATCCAGATGATTATCCGCACGTGCAGAAGGCGTGTACGACGGCGCAATAAGAACCATGTTCAACATGAGTAGCATCGCTAAAACTGTCAGTAAAGATTTTGTTAGGCGCTGCATCAATTATTACCCTCTTCTTTCGGTTCGATCTCACCACGCTCGATACCACATGATTTGCAAAGCTTCTCGAATTCTTCCGAAGAAGCGAAGCCCTTCATGACATTCTCCCTCGTCTCGCCCGCAGCAAGTCTTCCTGCCCAGTACTTAAGTCCTCCTTCATCTGCTTCTCTATCCATAAAAGTCAGATAGAGTCGCTCGATGAATTCTTTATCAGTGGTCTTAAGATTTACAAACTCATCACCGGTAAAGAACAGCTTCGCAGCGTCATATCCGGTCTGTTCCAGATTTGTAAGTGCCATCGACCAGTACTTCAATCCATCCTCTTCCGGTTCTCTTCCGAGGCAGCATGTGTAAAGGCGTGTCGCAAATTCAATCGCCTTCCTCGAAGCAAATTCCGCTTTATGGTAGATTGCTCCGGAACGCACGCTGTATGTCGCGCAAACATTACACCATTCTGTAGATTCGATGAAGTCGTTGACCACGGTTTCGCGTGTCGCATCAGTCTTTAACCGTCCAAGCCAGTAAGACATACCGGCAGCATCCGGATCACGGTCATAGAACGTATGGTAAAGCACTGTCAGGAATCGTGTGTCGTCGAGTTTACGGTTCATGAATTCCGGTGCTTCCAACAGGAAGAATCTTGCACAATCCGCACCGTTATACTCACCGTTTTCTACCTTCTCGACCCAGAAAGCTTTTCCTTCCGGTTCCGAAGCACGATCCAGAGCGACTACATACAATCTTTCCACAAAATCTTCGAATGAAGGTTCATTCGGATCAGGTGTAGGAGTCGGAGTACCTGTAACTCCAGGCTTTGGTGCTTGTGTCGGAGTCTTGGTAGGCGTTCCGGTCGGAGCAACTGTAGGAGACACAACAGGAGATCCGGTAGGCGCTACAGTCGGAGCACTTGTCGGCGCAGCAGTCGGTTCTGCACCGGACTTGGCGACATAAAGTGTCACGGAAATCGAAGTGTCGGTCAGGAAAAGATGTGTGTTCGCTTTCGGATCCTGGTCCTCAACACAGAAATTCTTCGAAGCATCTTCGCATGCTACCCACACGATCTCCACTTTAACTGTTTTAAAGCCACCATCTTTTAGTTCTCTGGTAACCAGACTCTTCGCATCGTGATAATTCATACCATGTACATCCGGCATGGCAACGAAAGGCACAGACGGAGTCGGTGTCGGAGCACTCGTCGGCTTCTGAGTAGGCACAGGAGTATTCGTCGGCGTTGGCGTCGATGTCGGTGTAGGCGTCGGCGTAGTTGTGATCGTCGGGAAAGGCGTCAAAGTCGGCACCTTCGTCGGAGACGGGAACGTAGACGGTCTTGGGGTCACCGGAATATCCGGACCCTTCGTCGGTGTCGGTTTCTTTGTCACAGTCGGCTTCGGTGTTACGACCGTCGGTTTGGGTGTGACTACCGTCGGCTTCGGCGTAACGGTAACCGGTACCGGGGTCGTCGCAGACGTCTTAGCAAATGTCTTGGTTATACGAACTGCACCACCGGACAGAGTCGTCAACCGCATACTTTCACCATTCAGCGAAGCAGTGGTTTTGGAATCGAATTTGTAACCGCTCTTAGGTGTGATGTCGATGGTCACCGTATAGATCGTCGATGCTCTGGCAGTCGTATCTGACGGAGACCATGTCACCTTATAGGTCGCACCTGTGGATGCGGAGAAAGATATGCTCTTATCGAGCGCCTGTCCTGTAACGGGAGCGGAAAGATCCTTGATCGTTAAAAAGCGGATCAGGCCGCAATCGTCACAGATCGGATCCGCCGCGGATGAATACTTGTGAACAAGCACAACGTTACCAGTGTCCGGTGGAAGCATAAACTCACCATCTCCACTTAAATCCTGCAACTGAACCTGACCATCTCTTAAGTCAGAAATTTGATGCTCCTCTACGATCAGCTCCTGGTCATGAAGAGTAAAAAAAAGCGATGTTCCCAAAACAACCAAGACGCTCAGGACCATCGTCAGAAAATAAAAAAACGGTCCACAATCGGAACCGGGTCTGCATTTTTTCATAAATGAAACCTAGAATATCCCTTCGTCAAATTCCCCCCGAATTCTGAATTGTGAACAAACTCAACACCAACAACATAGCACAGGTTCAAAATGATTGTAAATAGTCTTTGGAAAATATCAAAGACTATTTTTCTGATTTCGAAACAAGGTTTCGAAACCGGTTTACTCCATGAAACGTTTTTTCTTATCTTTGGATGATTCCGCAGCCAGTTTCAATCTGGCTTTTGCTCTTCGCATAGCATGACGTGCATAAAGCTTCTGTTCATCGTTGTTGACCGGATCGTGAAGTTTTGCTTCCGCGCGCTCGAGCGCAGATTTTGCCCGGTTCTCATCGATCTCCTCCGACCATTCCGCCGCGTTACAGACAATGATGACCGCTTGATGTGCAATCTCGGCAAATCCCTCCGAGACAACAAACTTCTTTTGTTCTCCTTTTGTTTCAATACTGGCAATGCCAGGTGTCACAGCGACGACCAAAGGAGAATGTCCGGGCATAACACCCAGCTGTCCATCCTGCGCTGGAAGAACGATCTTCTCGATACGTCCTTCAAAAAAGATCTCGTACGGTGTCACAACTTCCAGCATTATTGTTTTGGGAGAAACCGAATCTGCCATGTCTGATCAAGCCTCATTCTTATAAGATGCAATAACATCATCGATATCACCCTTCATGAAGAAGTGTTGTTCCGGAATATGATCAAGTGAACCGGAGATGATCTCTCCGAATGTCTGTACTGTTTTTTCCACCGGTACATATCGAGGTGCAAATCCGGTAGAGTCAGCTGTTACGAAGAACGGCTGGGAAAGATACTTCTGCACTTTACGTGCACGGTTTACGATCTGACGGTCTTTCTCGCCCAATTCCTCGATACCGAGAATGGCAATGATATCCTGGAGTTCCTTGTAACGCTGGAGCATCTCCTGCACCATTCTTGCAACATGGTAATGTGTCTTGCCGACAACACTTTCCGTCAGGATACGTGACGAAGATTCAAGAGGATCAACTGCCGGATAGATACCAAGTTCCACGACCGAACGTGACAATACGATATTGGCGTCAAGGTGTCCGAATGTCGTTGCCGGAGCCGGGTCCGTCAAGTCATCTGCCGGCACATATACAGCCTGGATCGATGTGATAGATCCATTCTTTGTGGAAGCGATACGCTCCTGAAGTTCGCCGACTTCATTCGCCAACGTCGGCTGATATCCGACAGCGGAAGGAATACGTCCGAGAAGTGCGGAAACCTCGGAACCTGCTTGTACAAAACGGTAGATATTATCCACAAAGAAAAGCACGTCGCGCTTCATCTCGTCACGGAAGTACTCCGCCATGGTCAGACCGGTCAACGGCGCACGCATTCTTGCACCGGATGTCTCATTCATCTGTCCGAAGACCATGACCGTTTTATCCAGCACACCGGATTCCTTCATCTCATTCCAAAGATCGTTACCTTCACGGGAACGCTCACCTACACCGGTGAATACGGAATAACCACCATGCTCCTGAGCAATGTTACGGATCAGTTCAAGGATCAATACGGTTTTGCCGACGCCGGCACCTCCGAAAAGGCCGATCTTACCGCCCTTTGAAAAAGGCACGAGCAGGTCAATAACTTTAATACCGGTTTCCAGTGCTTCTTCCGCCGGATACTGTTCCATAAAGGTCGGCGCATTTCTATGGATCGGCCAGGACGTATCGGCTTTCACCTCTCCCAGATTATCGATCGCCACACCAAGTGCATTGAAAAGACGACCGGTGTTATTCTCACCTACCGGAACCATGACCGGCTGGCCGGTGGATTCCACTTCCATGCCGCGTGCCAGACCTTCTGTGGCTTCAAAAGAAACGCAACGGACCACGCCGTTTCCTCTCTGCTGCATCACTTCACAGGAAACGTCCCTGTCCTGGGCATGGATCTTGATCTCGGTTTTGATCAACGGAACCTCATGCTCGTCGAATCCGCAATCTATAACCGGTCCGATTATCTGTGTGATCTTTCCAATAGCCATACTCGTAAAACCTCTATTCTACCTGATTCGCACCGTTCACGATCTCGTTCAGCTCATTGGTGATACGAGCCTGACGTGCACGGTTACTCTGCATCGTTAATTTTTTCATCATCTCATCTGCATTGCTGTTCGCGTTGTCCATAGCAGTCATTCGCGCTGTCTGTTCGCAGGCAAAAGCTTCGACCATCGCTCCATACAAAACAGAGTTCAGATATGTATCGATCAGGAAGGAAAAGACAGCGCTGGCATTCGGATGATAATCCAGACTTCCTTCTCCTTCTTTTGCGATTCCGGCATCTTCCACTCCTGCAGGAAGGATGCTCTCAAAAGATCGGGAATCGATGGGCACCACTCTGGTAATGACCGGTTTCATGGTGATCGCCGATTCCATTCTCGTATATATCAGATATACCAGATCAAATTCTCCACCAAGATATTTCGCACGGATGATGTTCGCCACATTTCTTGCCTGATAATAGGTCGGCTCGGAAATCGGGAAAGAGAACTCCGGGTCTACGGTATACCCGTCACGGGAAAGCTTGTCACTTCCCATCTGTCCGAATACATAGAGTTTATACTCCGTACGGATATTCTTCTTTGCATTCTCCAGGATCTTCGACTGGATATGCTCCTCCGTGATCTTGACGATATTATTGTTATACGCACCGGCCAGACCCTGATCACCGGTCAGGATAAAGTAACCGATCTTCCAGGTTTGTCCGGCGGCTTTCTCATGTACATTCAGATAAGGATTATCGATATCTTCGCCCGCATTCTGATAAACTTCCATCATGCTCTCGGCACAAATAGTAAAGAACGGTTTGACCATCTCGTGCTGAACCTTGGATTTACGCATCTTAGCCGCACTGACAAGCTGCATCGCCCTGGTCAACTGGGAAATGTCATTGACACTCTTTATGCGCTTTTTGATTTCGTTCAGACTCTCCATCTTCCATTACGCCTCGCGCGACTGATACTCCTTATGTTCTGCTACAAACAACGCATGGTACTCGGCTTCGATCTCATCGATCTCTTTCTTCGTATCATCATCCAAAACACGTGTATTGATGATCTTCTTCATGATGTCCGGATGCAGCACCGTCATTCTCTGCAGGAATTCCTGGACATATTCTTTCGCATCTTCCTTGTCGAGGAAAGTCAGCTTCTCGTTAGTAGCCAGATACAGCATGACCACCTGCTCATCCATCTGAAGCGGCGAGAACTGCTCCTGCTTTAAGATCTCATTGAGGATCACACCTCGCTTCAACTGCTTCTGGGTATTCGGATCCAGGTCAGAGCCGAACTGGGCAAAAGCAGCCATTTCACGAGCCTGTGCCAGGCTGATACGGAGCGGTCCGGCCACTTTCTTCATCGCCTTGGTCTGTGCAGCACCACCTACACGGGAGACCGAAAGACCGGCATTGATAGCAGGACGCTGTCCCGCGAAGAACAACTCGGATTCCAGATAGATCTGACCGTCTGTGATGGAAATCACATTGGTCGGAATATAAGCGGAAATATCTCCGCTCAATGTCTCAATGATCGGAAGCGCCGTCATGGAACCACCGCCAAGATCGTCACTGAGCTTGGCTGCACGTTCAAGCAAACGGGAGTGCAGATAGAATACATCGCCCGGATATGCTTCACGTCCCGGCGGACGACGCAAAAGCAACGAAATGGCACGATATGCCTGCGCATGTTTGGAAAGATCATCATAGACGATCAGAACATCCGCATGATCCTCATACATAAACTCCTCAGCGATCGCGCAACCGGCGTATGGAGCAATATACTGCAGCGACGCAGGCTGAGAAGCACTCGAAGCAACGATGACCGTATACTCCAGAGCATTGTGCTGCTCCAGTGCTTTTGCCACGGAAACGATGTTGGCCATCTTCTGTCCGATCGCTACATAGATGCAGATCACGTTCTTTCCACGCTGATTGATAATAGTATCCAGCGCAATGGCTGTCTTTCCTGTCTGACGGTCACCGATGATCAACTCACGCTGACCACGGCCGATCGGCGTCATCGCGTCGATCGCAGTAATACCGGTCTGCAACGGTTCGCAGATCGGAGAACGGGCAACAATGCTAGGAGCCGGATACTCGATGGGACGCCGGCTGGTGGAACGGATAATACCCTTTCCATCGATCGGATTACCAAGCGGATCCACGACTCGTCCGAGAAGGCCGCCGCCAACCGGTACCGAAACCGCACGGCCGGTACGATGGCACAAAACACCTTCCACGACATCCCGGCATTCACCGAGAAGGACTACGCCCACTTTGTCGGATTCAAGATTCATGGCAATTCCGTAGGATGTCTCGGAAAACATGATCAACTCGCTGGCTACACAGTTTTCCAGACCACTGACCATTGCCACGCCGTCGCCTACTGAGAGGACTTTACCCACCTGCTCCACTTCGGACGCTTTGGCAAAGTCCGTAAGAAGCTGCTCACGCTTCTTTTCCTGGGATTCTTCTTCACCTTCCCACAGTTCATCGTCCTCAAAAAGCATCGCCGGGCTTTCCGGAAAATCGGCCAAAGCTTCGGCAAGAGAACTATGGATCAGTGCGGCATCGTCTTTCTTATCCGATACCTCGATATCGGAACCGCGATCCGTCTTTAAGTGCCGGCCAATACGCGATAACTGGCCGGAAACGCTATAATCGTATTTCGTACCTTGGGCAAAGATCACATAGCCACCGATCAGACTCTTGTCTGTCTCCTGCTCGATCGTATACCCGGAAATATGCAGATACTCGGCGAAGCGGCGCGCAATGAGAGCAACCTTCTCCGGTGGCATATCTTCGGAAGCCGTTACGATACGGATGACTTCAAAACCACTTCCATTATTCACCGGTCTTCACCTCTGTTGACTGAAGCTCTGCATTAACTTTATCACGAAGTTCACTTTCCTTCTTCTCATCACCGACTGTGCCCAGCACGTGACCTGCGATGGAAACTGCGAGATCGGCAACTTCGTCTTTCATCTCTTCCAGCATCGCTTTGCGGGTACGCTTCGCGTCTTCCTCCGCACGGTCGCGGATCTCCTGTGCTTCTTTCTTGGCGGTCTCGATAATGGTCTGAGACTGCTTTTCCGCCTGGGATCTTGCATCTGCGATGATCTGGATCGCTTCTTCATGAGAAGCGTCTATACGCTTGGAAGCTTCATCAAGCTTTTCACTAGCTTCTTTTTCCTGTTTCTCTGCATTTTCAACTTGCGCGGCAATACTCTCCTTACGCTTGTTGATGACCTTGATCAAAGGCTTGAAGAGGACCAGTTTCAATATAAAGTACGCGATCAGGACATTGACGATCGTAACTATTGCGGTGACGGCATAGTGCGCCATCTGATCCGGTGAAAGGATCGAACTTTCCTTCTCACCCTCCGCTACGACATCCAGTGCTACGATCGCAATCTTATTTATGGTTGCAATAGAGAGCAGATTCATTATCAATCACCTCGGGAATCAGAAAGTAAAGATCAGCAACAAGCTGACGACCAGTGCATAGATGGCGATGGACTCCATGAATACGATCGAGATAAGAAGCAATGTCTGCAGTTTACTGTACATTTCCGGCTGACGGGATGAGCCTTCGAGTGCTCTTCCGGCAGCAAGACCGATACCGATACAGGTACCCAGACCGGCAAGACCGATAGCAAGACCTGCGCCGAATCCGGCCAAACCCTTAGGATCCATAGCAGCAACATCCAGTAAAACACGTGTAAAATTCATTTTTATATCCTCCTAATATTTCCTTCTCATCAGGCAACATTTGCTTCAGTCTTTGCAGCCTGTTTTTCTTCTATTTCTTTGCGTTTTTCTTCTTTTCTCTCCGCAACGGCATGTGCGCTCTCTACAACCTCACCGATATACGAAGTTGTAAGGTAGCAGAATACGACCGCCTGGAGTATACCATCCATCAGGTCAAACCACAGACTGAACACACCCGGTACGATGAACGGGACGATCAGACTTAAGAATTCCATCAGGATAAAAGCACCGAATACATTACCGAAAAGACGTAATGACAGTGAGATCGGTTTAACAAAGAAATCGATGATCTTAAACGGAAGCATGAATGGTTTCGGATCGACAAAGGAACTGCAGAAACCCTTCAGGCCCACAAAACGGATCGACATAAAGATCACGTAAGCGATGGCAAAAAGCGCGAGCGAAAACGTAAACGCTATATTTTTAGCCGGTGGTGGGAGTTTAAAGATCGAACAGACATTACACGATATCAGAACTATGCCTATCGTACCGACCATAGGCACCACTTTTTCCGCCTGGCTATCGTTAAGGCCATAATCTTTGCAGACGCCGAAAAGAAGACCAATGATCGTTTCCATAACAGACTGCTTAGCATCCGGGAATGTCTTGCGGCTTTTACCAAGCCACCAGAAAAGAAGGATCCCCAGTCCGACAGCGATCCACATCACAATGATCGCATCCGTGATCGGAAGCTTGTCATCGCCTAACTGCAGATAACCCTTCCACTGCATGATACCATGCCGGATCTCATCTCCGATGTTTTTTCCACCGGTAAAGACACCGAAAAGGTCTTTCAGCTCATCTATGAAAGCATCCCAGAATTCTGTCCACCAAGAGGCGGCAAGTAAGAATCTCATAATGAATTACACTTTCTGAGGCCGTCGTCCTGCATTGATCCGCAACAGGCCGGGGCTTCCTCTACTCAAAAATTCTCACACCGCTTTTACGCGGTGTATCCGGATCAATTCGTACCGAAAAGACGGTCGCCTGCATCACCCAGACCCGGAATGATGTACGCGTGGTCATTCAGTCTTTCATCTTTGGCTGCGCAGAAAATCGGAACATCCGGATGATCTTTCTGAAGTCTCTCGATACCATCCGGAGCAGAGATCAGGCATACGAACTTGATGCTCTTAATGCCGCGCTCTTTAAGGAATGTGATCGCTGCCGAAGCAGAACCACCTGTTGCCAGCATCGGATCCAGAAGAATAACTTCACGGTTCTGGATATCATCCGGAAGCTTGCAGTAATACTCGACCGGCTTCAAAGTGTTCGGATCGCGGTAAAGACCGATATGTCCGACCTTCGCATTCGGAATAATGGAAAGCATACCGTCTACCATGCCCAAACCTGCACGCAGGATCGGAACAAGCGCGATCTTCTTTCCGGCAAGAACTTTTGCCTTAGTAGAAGCTACCGGCGTCTCAATGTCAACTTCCTTCAACGGAAGATCACGGGTCACCTCATAAGCCATCAGCATGGCCAGCTCATGGACCAGCTCGCGGAATTCCTTGGTGGAAGTCTGCTTATCTCGAAGAATAGAGATCTTGTGCTGGATCAGCGGATGATCAAAAAGAAAAAATTTCGCCTCGGACATAAACTTTCCTCACTTTCAAATCAGATTATTTTATTTGAACAGTTCTTTCTCTTGTTCCTTCATATCGTTTACACGAACCTGGTGACGTCCACCGTCAAAAGGCTCATTCATATAGGCATCGACGATTCCCAATGCCAAAGAACTTCCGACTACGCGTGCGCCCATCGAAAGAACATTGGCATCGTTGTGCTGACGCGACATTCTGGCCATATATTCATTGGTACAAAGCGCGCAACGGATACCGGGAAACTTGTTTGCCACCATGGAAATACCGATACCGGTTCCACAGATCACAATACCTCTTTCTGCCTTCTCATCGATCACGTCCTTAGCCACTTTCTGGCCGGCCAGCACATAGCTGTACGGTACATCCGATGCGGTCGCGCCGCCCTCAAGGATCGTGTGACCCTGCTTGGTGAGATGTTCCACTACGATCTTCCGAAGTGCAAATCCTGCGTGATCCGATGCAATTGAAATAACCATTTTCATACCCTCGCTTTATTTGATGTGTTTATGTGTAAATGTTCTCTTTCCGGAAGCATAATCGGCAACAATATTACCGTTGCCTACGATCTTATACTTATAGGTGACCAGACCTTCCAGACCAACCGGTCCTCTGGCATGAAGTTTACTTGTACTGATTCCGACTTCGGCGCCAAACCCGTAGCGCAAGCCGTCCGAGAAACGTGTCGAGCAATTCCAGAATGTATTTCCGGAGTCAACCCTGTTCATGAAAGTTTCTGCAGCTTCTTTATTCTTCGTTACGATAGACTCCGTGTGGCCGGAACCGTTCGTATTGATATGATCGATCGCTTCTTCCAGACCGGAAACGACCTTGATCGAAACTTCATAGTCGAGATACTCGTGATGCCATTCTTCTACAGGCAGCACATCAGGCAGGATCGCCTTCGTCTTCTCACAACCATGAAGGATAACATTCTTTTCTTTCAGGACATCCGCAAGCTTCGGCAGGAATTCCTTCGCGATCGACTCATCGACCAGGATCGTCTCGCAGGCATTGCATACCGACACATACTGTGTCTTACTGTCGACAGCCAGCTTTAACGCCATGTCGAAGTCCGCATCCTCGTGAATATACAGATGACATACGCCATCCGCGTGTCCCATTACCGGGATCGTACTGTGCTGCATGATATACTGGACAAAAGAATTGGATCCGCGCGGTATGATCAGATCGATATATTTATCAAGCTGGAGCATCTCCGCCACATCGTTTCTGGTCTCCATCAACGTGATCCAGCCCTTCGGGATACCGGCTTCCTCAGAAGCCTTCGCGATCACTTCGAAAAGGATACGATTTGAGTTGATGGCTTCGCTTCCTCCCTTCAGGCAACAGGAATTACCTGACTTCAAGGCCAAAGAAGCAATCTGTACCAGAGCATCCGGACGGGATTCGAAAATAATACCGAGAACACCGATTGGGCAGGACACGCGTGTCATTACCAAATCATCGTCAAGTTCTGTCTTGAGAAGTTCCCGGCCGACCGGATCCTCAAGCTTCGTCAGGCTGCGAAGTCCCTCGGTAACATCCGCAAGCTTATGGTCATTAAACACAAGTCTCTTCTGAAGCGGCATGGGGAGATCTGATTCCTGCGCATTCTTCACATCGATACTGTTCGCGGCAAAGATGGCATCCTTATTCTCATTCAATGCCTCTGCGATCTTCAGCAACGCCGCATCTTTTACTTCCGTCGGAAGCACGGCCATGGCATACGACGCCTGCTTGGCTTCCTTCGCGCGAGATTCAAAATCTGTCATACTCAAACCTTCTTTTACATAGATTCAATATATTATATCAGATTCCCGCATAGATGACTTTAGAAAACGCAAGATTTTCATAATGAAAAGAATTGAAAGCGAATGATTCTTCCACTCTTTGCAAAAGTTTTCCACTTTTGCAAAGTGGATAGAGAAAAAAACCTGTGGAAAATGTGGAAAAGTCTGTGGATAACTCAAAAACAAGGGTTTCTAAAAATCGCCCCCTCTGAAGCCCGAAATTTAGCCCCCTTTATTTTGTCAAGTACTTTTCGCAAAAACGTCTGAAATACTTTTTTATCTGCAATAGCCTGATATTACTGGCTTTTTACGAAACCGAAACCCAATTTGATATTTTCCGTGTCCACCGCTCACGGACATCTGTACCATACTAATTCTTCGGTGGCAAACGATAATAGTTTGTCAATTGACATCGAATCGATCCGTTATACAATTTTCTTCTTTTATCTGCTTTTCGAATAACCTGGTTTTCAAAAGAATCATCCGGAGTGATGACCGACAAACGTATCCCTTTCCGGCAGAATCCGTTTTTGTCGAGATACGCGCGAGCGATTCCCCGATAGATGTCCGCCGCCGCTTCCGGAGTCAGCAAACGCCCGCCATAAGGCGGATTGCAGAGGATCAGCTGCCTGTTCATGCGAGTCCAGGAAGAGAGCTCCTCCGGAGTCTGATTCTTAAAATCTGCGACTTTAAATCGCGTAAAATCAGAAACCCCTGCCGCCATGGCATTGCGTCTTGCCGTTTCCACTGCTTTCGGATCGATATCCGATCCATAGAAGTATATGTCATCCATAGGAGAAAGATCCGCCATATCCCGTGCTTCCTCTCTGGCCCGATCGAAGGGCATTTTCCCAAAATACGGCAGTTTTTCGGCTGCAAAATCACGTTTCAGACCAGGCGCGATATTTAAGGCCATCATGGCTGCCTCGATCACGATCGTTCCGGAACCACAGAACGGGTCGACCAACGCTTCCTCGCCGAAGAATCGGTATTGTGCCGCACTGACCATACCGGCCGCCAGAGTCTCCTTGATCGGAGCCTCGTGCATAAGAGGACGGTATCCTCGTTTATGCAGTCCATCGCCGGTAAGATCGATCATTACACGGACGTGGTCTTTGACTATTCCAAAAGAAATCTTCACAATACCCAGTTTCTCGTCCTCCAGGACATGCGCACCCTCCACAAGATGACGCGCCGAAAGAAGTGCTTTTACCATAGCCTTTTTCGCCAGACTCTGGCAGGCCGGAATACCGAAAAGTTTGGAATCTCTGGAGTAGCCATTCACATGGAATGCCCAGTCATGCGGGATCCAGTCCTCCCAGCGGATCTTCTCGAAGCCATCGAAAAACTCTTCAAAAGTCACGGCATCGAACTCCCCGATCGAAATAAGAACACGCTCTCCTCTTCTCACCCACATCAGGATCCTTGCGCTATCCTCGCGCATTGTTTCAGGCTTGGTGTCAACAAGCAAAAGTCCGTCCGTAACTTCGATCCGGCTCTTATCAAAGCCGATATTCAGAAGGTCCTCTGCGCAATAATGTTCCAGGCCGAAAAGGCAGGTGATCACGATTTTCATCTTAATTCTCCTCACACATTTGAAATCACATCCAGAAGCGGCATCAGGATCATCTGTGCCAGAAGGATGTGCAGAACGATAAACGGAATGCCCTGAAGGCATCTCGGGATTTTGCTGAACATAAGCCGGCGGTCAAGTACGTGCAGATAAAACAGAACGATGGTAAAAGAAAACCAGACTCCGACGACCAGCGCCACCCACCATACAAAAAACGTTGAAACCGCCATTTCGCTACCGGTCGAAAAGCGGCGGAGGTAGAACACCAGGGGAAGTGCTACTTTCACGATCGTGATCAAGGGCAGGAACGGACTTTCGTCTATCACATCTTCCAGGTTGAACACACGGATCGCCAGAGTAAACAATGCAAAAGTCAGAAGTGTCGCATAGAGTACGACATGTCCCGGCTGACGAAGGATCTCCGGTGCATAAAGCACATATCCGATACTGATGCCGCCGCAGATCACATCCGTAACAAGCATGCACAAGATCAGGAGGAAGAATCCCTTTTCTCCTTTAATGGTAGGCGCCTGATATTTCTTGGTTTCATTACGGTTCCATCCAAGTACCCAGTTCTTCTCTGTTTCGTTTCTTTTCAACACCAGAAGGAACAGAAGACTGACGATCACCAGAAGCGTGGCGCCGGAAGAGTGACTCAGGATCTGGACATTATGTGTCTTAAAGATACCAAGTTTAATTCCGAAGAAAGAATCGAATCCCAAAACTTCACGTATCATGGCAATGACCAGGCCATTGACCAGGTAGAATGCTCCGCCCTGAAGATATCCCGAATCGGTTCCGGACTCGCCTTCCAGAAGAAGATAATAGAAAAGCGGAGCGGAAAGGAACAGGAATGTCGATTCCGGCAAAAGGAAAAACGCGGGCATAGGGACCGGAAGTGCGCAGAATTGGGCAAGAAGCGTTGCGATCTCACCGATCACGGCCGCTCCTAAAGCAAATACACCCCAGCAGATCCGCCGGTTCTTGATAAAGTGTACCGTAGCGATATTGATCAGATAGAAGAGCACGAACTGTACGACCGAGCTGAGGAAGATCTTCAGCGAACCGGTCGTGCACAGCATCATCAAGGCAACGGAAACCATGATGTAGAACTGTTTTTTTGTAATGTACGCTACATCCTGCATTTCAACCCACCCAGTTAAGATACTCACGCATAAATTTATAAGCCACATTGATCGTACTCAGCGTAGCCGAGCACTGGGACTTCATTTCCGGAAGTCCCTGAATATATGTACGGATCTCCGAGAGCGGAATGCCATCCACACTCTCCGAGAGGATATTACCGGAATCACCCGTGACCACACCATCTTCACCTCCGACAACACCGATCTGAGACGGCGCCGAAGTCGGTGTCGGAGCCGGCGTAGCCGTAGCAGTCAGCGTACCGGGAGCAGTCGGATCGGACGTTGTTTCCGTCTGAGTCGTCGTTTCCACCGTCTCGGAAGAATTCTCACCCGAATCTTCCCCATCCGGATTCTCTTTCTGTTTCAGATACATCTCTTTCGTCAACGATGCACGTGAATTATCGATACAGATATTGACCAGATTGATAAAATCCGAGATATTCATGGTGACCCCGTCAATGATCTGCGTGGTTCCGTCGGACTTCATCGCCAGTTTCATCGGATCCTGAACCAGGATCAACCGGTTCTGTACACGGTAAGCCTGTTCCGCCCAGATCTTGCCGCTGATGTTATACTCGCCATCGATTGAATCCCGGGAACGAAGACGTCCGTTCTTATTCACCGCGTCCCACTCGACACGGACGATACGACCGCCACGCACCTCGATCTCCACGTGATCCTGATAACCATCCTTGGCCGGTCCTTTTGCCTCCGCATAATAGACACCATCATGAAGACCCAGCAGCGGATCATACTCCACCTGGTACTGCACATCAGCCACGATCTGCTGATCCACAGTCACCGGAATACGCGCGCCGCAAAGCTGACTCTTCAATTCCTCCAGTTCTTCCTCACCCAGAGAGATCGCATCCTCTTCTTCGCTCAGAATACGGAAATCCATCAGGTTTTCACCGTTATCACTGATACTGAGCTGGGTATGGATCGAACCCTCAGGAAGCTCCATCGCCACATCCAGAATATAACCGATCAGCTTTCCATCCTGGTCATGCGCGCTAAACACATAGCGAATATCCTGATAGTTGTCCAGAATATCCGTCTTCAGCGGCCGGTACTCTGTCGCCATCAGCAAAGAACCGAACTCCTCCTGATACTGCTGCTGCTCATTCTTCCTCGAACGGCTCGTCGTCTGGTAATAACACGTAAACAGGAAAGCCAACGACAAGATCACAACGATCAGCGCGCGGATCGTAAAACCTTTATAAAACGAACGGCTCATTCTTCCACCTCCCTGTACCAGGAAGATTTTGAAAAAGCTCTTGGCCGGAAATAGTAGTCAAAAACCGGTGTCAGTGCATTCATCATCAGGACCGGATAGACCATGGCATAAGAAGCATTGCCGAAGCGGTACAAGATCAATGTCAAAAGCCCCGCGCCGCCGCCAAAGAGGCACTGCGCTCTCTTATCCATCGGGACCGTCGTACAATCATGAAGGGTGAAAACGCCGACAAACAGGATTCCTCCGCGAATGAACCACAGGAAGAAATCCATAACGTTCACGCCGGACCAGTTAAAAGGAATATATCCCAGAAGGATCACCGCAAAATAAGAGAACGGTGCATATACCGAAAAGAGTTTCCGTTCAAAAAGTATCAGCGCACCGATCACGATCAGTACCAGCGAAGTCGTACCGACCATGCCGCAGATCCTGCCGGAAATCACATCGAGAGTGCCGACCCCGGATGCGGAAAAAGCACTGGAAGGAACTGCGTTTCCTGTCAGAAGTGAGCCGATTTTCCAGAAGTTTTCCATCGGCTGTTCCGAGGCCACCATCTGTGTCGGGAACGCGATCTGAAGAAAAGCTCTCGCCGCCAGCGCCGGATTAAAAATATTTCTTCCTGCACCACCGAATGCCTGCTTGACCAGAAGCGCGCTGAATGCCGCTGCCAGTGCCACCGCCCAGAACGACGCGGATACCGGAACAAGCATGGCCAGGATCACGCCGCTGACCAAAGAACTATAATCTACATGAAGCGGCAATTCCGGATATAGTTTTTGCGTGCAGAAAAAATCACAAAGAAAAAACACCGCACATGAAACGGCCACAAGGATCAATACTCGGATCCCGTAATAAAACACAGCTCCGATGAGGATCGGCAGCAACGCCAGAAGCACATACATATAGCGCTCGGATGCCGGTTGATTGGCATGAATATGAGGAGCCAGTTGTTTTCTCTTCATACGATGCCTCTCTTTCTCGCCCGATATGCGGCTTTCGCGATATTAGTGGAAAGCTCGATTCCGGACGGGCATACATAGGAGCAGGCCCCACAGGCGATACACTGTTCCACAGACTCCGAAACAGCCGCCTCTTCCTGACCGACCTCAATCAAGCGGTTGATCAGATACGGAGAAAGTCCGACCGGACATGCACCCACACAAGCTCCGCAATGAATACAATTCATGCGCAAAGGTTCAAACTTACGGATAATGGTAATCGCCGTAGTCGTCTTGATGATCGGAACATTCAGGTCCTTAATGGCCACGCCCGTCATCGCGCCGCCCCAGGCGATCCTCTGCGCAGTATGCGCACCCGGCACGCGTTCAAGAAGTTCCGATACGCTCGTTCCGATCGGAACCAGAACATTATGGCCCGTGATCGTATCACCGGAGATCGTCACGATACGCGAGATCAACGGCTGGTTCTTCTCGATCATGTCACAAAACGCCTGACATGTCGACGCATTGAAAAGCACTGCCTTTACTGTCTCTTCCGGATCCTTGCCGATTGGAAGCTCCACACCGTACAAGGCCTTGATTATCAGTTGTTGATATCCCTGCGGATAACGTGATTTAAAAAGCCGGACCTCGATCTTCTTATCCAGATATCGATGACTATATTCGGCGACGGCTTTATGTAAAGCATCGATCTCGTCGATCCAGAGATCTTCAATACAAAAGATCACCTTTTTCACACGGCAAATACCGCCCAGAGCCATCGCTCCTTGCAGCACGCGGGCCGCATTCACTCGAAGATGGTGAAGATCGCAGGCAAGGAATGGCTCGCTCTGGGTCGCATTGACCAAGAGCGTGTCCACACCTGCTTTTTCTGCTTTTTTACACTTGTAAAATGTTGAGATACCTTCGCCGCCCATCCCGCAAATACCGGATGTCCATAAAAGCTTGCTTAATTCCGCAAGAGAAAGAGGATCCACGTTTTTTCTGGGTTGTATCTTCGAAGAAAACCGACGGCTCAGGTCATTCTTGATCCAGACGGCCTGGCAGCCGGTCCGGTTCGGTAACCGAATCGAATCGATCTTCGTGACCTCTCCTGAAATACTGGCATGGACCGGAACTCCATTCATATCAGACGGCGCGCCGATCAGATCGCCTATGGCGACAGTATCTCCCACGGAAACCACCGGATCACAGGCAGTTCCTCTATGCTGAAGCATGGGAAGCACAACTTCCTTTGGTGAACACACTTCAAGAAGGGCTTCGCGCATGATCTTACGTTGCCGAACGAAGTCCAAACCATCGTTAGGGAGGTTTCCTCTTTTGAAAGTAGCCTTCTTCATGTGCCCACCTTTCGCACAAGAAGCATATCAGTCGATATAATCCTTCAATTTCTTGCTGCGGCTCGGATGACGAAGCTTACGGAGCGCTTTCGCCTCGATCTGACGGATACGCTCACGAGTAACGTTGAATTCACGACCTACTTCTTCCAGAGTGCGCTGACGACCATCATCCAGGCCGAAGCGCAGGCGGAGAACTTTCTCCTCACGGGCAGTCAGGCTCTTCATCGCATCGAGGAGCTGTTCCTTGAGGAGTGTATAAGCAACCTGATCAGCAGGAGACATTGCGTCATCATCCGGAATGAAGTCACCCAGATGGCTATCTTCCTCTTCACCGATCGGCTTTTCCAACGATACCGGCTCCTGAGAGATCTTCTGGATCTCACGAACCTTCTCGACCGGAAGACCCATGCGCTCGGCAATCTCTTCTACGGTAGGCTCACGGCCAAGTTCCTGGATCAAAGCACGCTGCTCACGAACCAGTCTGTTGATCGTCTCTACCATATGTACCGGAATACGGATCGTTCTGGCCTGATCCGCGATCGCACGAGTGATCGCCTGACGGATCCACCATGTTGCATATGTACTGAACTTAAATCCTTTTGAATGGTCAAACTTATCTACTGCCTTGATCAGACCCAGATTACCTTCCTGGATGAGATCGAGGAACTGCATACCACGACCAAGATAGCGCTTCGCAATAGATACAACAAGACGAAGGTTTGCCTCGATCAGCTGGGCCTTCGCGTCCTCGTCTCCGTCCAGCATACGCTGGGCCAGATCCTGTTCCTGGTCCGCAGTAAGAAGCGGAACCTTACCGATCTCTTTAAGGTACATACGTACCGGATCGTCCATTCCGGCGCCATCCATAGCACCGGCATCAAGATTCAGGTCGCGGATCGCATCGTCCTCGATGCTGGTTTCCGCAACGATCGAAATACCTTTAGCCTCCAGCTCATCAAAGAGCTTATCGACCATATCCGGATCGCCGTCCTGCTCTTCGATCACGTTCATGACGTCGAGCGAAGAAATGCTGTGGTTGTTAGCATTTGCCAGGTTCTCCAGTTTTTGCAGAATGTTTGAAAAATCACTTGCCATTAACGTTCATCCTCCCAAAAATGACATACACCATAGAGGTGCTCGGGACTCTTCTCATTACTACTTCAACGTTACTTCTCTGTATTTTCTTCCGACTCTTTTTCCGGAACGTAAAATTCAACCAGGTCTTCACTGACCGCGCCATCGTTCCCATCAATCTTAAATCTTCCATTCGGAGCATATACAGTAAGGACTACGTCCTTGTAATAATGAGCATCGCCGGATTCGTATCCGTATTCTTCACCACGGATCGCGCAATAAGATTCAAACGTCTTTAAAACTTTAGCCTTATCGGTATCACTCGAAGAGACCAAAGAAACTTCGTTATTCTTTGTGCCGCTGATCTTAAACCCTGTCGTATATCCATCAGCAGCCTCAGTATTGACTGTCAGCTCACCTGCAGCAATACAAGTAGACATCTGCTTGTAGATCTTCTTATAGTGAGAAGAGCGAAGCAAAGTAATCGGCAACGAAATACCGATGATTAAAGCGATACAGATCGCTGTGGTCGTATATACGATAAGTTTGACCTTCTTAGGTGTCTGGATATCATCCGGAGAGATCTCAAAGAGTTTCTCCACCTTCTTGTCTTTGGAAGTGGTAGCCTTATCGACCTTAACAGCCTTCTCCACGGCGTTATCAAAGACCGGTGTAACAGTGTGACGCACCGCCTTGGACTCACGCTTAGGTTGCGGAAGATTCGGGAATTCTACCCCATCCGGATGGTTAAATATTTCAATTGCTTCTGTCGCCGGGAAAACGCAGTCGCAAAAAACGCATTCACATAATTCGTCGTTGCTGTCCACCATAATGAGTGAACCGCAGTTCTTGCATAAACCTTGTTTAGTCGCCATTTATTCCTCGTCCTTTGCATTATCGCCTACAAAAGGGTATAATCCCACAAGTAAGCACAGTATATTATATACACTGGTTTGTGTAAGTGCAAATACTTTTTTGCACAAATTTCAGTTTTTTATATATTATAATTTTATGGCAGTTTTTGAAGGAGCGCGCCGGATGCCTGAAAATACAACACTTTCCCAGAATTCCAACCACGAGAAGTTTATGCGCGCTGCCCTTTCCGAAGCGCAAAAAGCATATGCCCTCGGGGAATCCCCTATCGGGTGTGTGATCGTCAAAGACGGAAAGATCCTCGCAAGAGCCCACAATCTTCGACAGACCAAGCAGGATGCCACACTTCATGCTGAAATGTCCTGTATCTCCAAGGCCTGTAGAAAACTTGCCGCCTGGCACATTTTCGACTGTGATCTGTATGTCACGCTTGAGCCCTGCTACATGTGCGCCGGAGCCATTATCCAGTCCCATATACGTCATGTGTATTTCGGCGCCTCTGATCCCAAAGGCGGAGCCGTAATCTCACAAAACCACCTTTTTGACCTGCCTCACAACCACCATGTGGAGTATACCGGCGGAATCCTGGAAGAAGAATGCAGCAAGCTTCTAAAAGACTTTTTCCGCGAGCTTAGAGCACAAAAGAAATCCCGTCCCGGATCAGCCAGATAATCTTTTCCTTAACTTGCTTTCCGGTCGCGGAAACGATCGCCTTGGCGTACATATCCAGCTGAAAACCATACCTTTCCTCAAGCACGGCCTGCTTTTCTTCCATCGTTCCCTCGATCCGGTCAGACTTATAGTCGATCAGTACTGCCTGCCCGTCTGTATCAACAAACCAGCAATCGATCATACCTTGTACAAGCGAGAAATCATCCTGACCATTCGGCACCGCCAAAGCAAACGGGATCTCGCGATAAGGACCATGTTCCGGCTCACCTTCCGCCATCACCATTCTGCGGCAGAGCTCACTTTCAAGGAACTGCTGCATACATCCAGTAAACGGACGAAGATGCCGGATCTGTTCCTCCGTTATCATGTCATGCTCGCAAAGGGTTTTCAAAACCGTCTCCCACTCCACGTTCTGTCCGCTTGAAAGCAGACCGGAAAAATCAATATACTGCCATGCACTATGGATCAATGTACCCAGCTGCGTCGCGCTATATCCGCCGTCCGTCCATTTCTGTCCGCTCTCATGAAGACGCATATTGATTGCTCTTACCGTAACATCTTCGTCTTCCTTCAGATCCGGATCCTCCTGGGCCGCCAAAGACCTCTTCATCTCACTGACAGTAGTTTTGGCCGGGACCAGCGTCATCTCTGCCCATTCGTGGATATCTCGCGAAAGAAGGCCGACACGCTCTTTCTCCTCTTCAGAAAGGCAATCACCCGTATTCTCTTTTCTGGCTGCTTCATAAGCATCCGAAGCCGAACTGCTGTTCACTTGCGGATATACGCTCAAATTCTTTCCCTTATCCGAGATCAGCGCCATATCTTCACTTTCCGCACTGCGGACAGGGTCAGAAAAAGCTACATCCCCGTATACGATCGGTTCGGGAGAAGTTGCGGCTTTACCTATCGGGCAGGAAGAATCACGAACCACGCCTGCCAGAAATTTCTTAAGCGGCGTATTCAGATTTCTCATGAAATAGGTCGGATATTTCTCCGAAGAAATGCGGCACGCATCTTCTAGCATCTTACTCTCCGAAATACTGCCATCCTTGGTGCGCTTGGCCGTGACCACAATAAAGAGTTTTTTCTCCGCACGCGTCAAGGCAACATACAAAAGACGTATCTTCTCTGCTTCAAGCTCTCTTCTGTTTTCGTTCTTCAGAACATAGTAGTCATGCGGCTCATAGACCGAACCCCACTGCGGGCAATACCGCTTGGCCGCCATCGTGCCGTTCTCGTTCAGAATTAAAGCCGTACTCTCCTCACGGTTTCCGGATTGGATCCCGCAAAGGAAAACAAAAGGAAACTCCAGGCCCTTACTTTTGTGGATCGTCATACAACGCACCACGTTCTCCAATGGTTCGGAAAGCTCGATCTCCGTAACGGCATTCTTCTGCGAATCGACCTCTTCAATATACTCGACAAAAGCACGCAGTCCGGGCTTTCTTGTAGTATCAAACTGTGAAGCCCATGTCACAAGCGTCATCAGCGCGTAGTAACGTGCACTACCGTTTTTCTCTCTCCTCACCCGTTCAGGATACTCCGTGATCGAGTAAACATGTTCCATCCATTTTGTAACGTTCATCTGCATCGAAAGCGTCCGAAGGTCATTCACAAATGCGAGAAAATCTCTTACCCGGAAGGCAAGCTTGGATTCCCCGTACTTCGCCATATACATCACTTTTTCACAGAAAGGGATCTTCGCTTTTCCAGAAGAAGCGGCAAAGAGATGGATATCCAGAAGCTGCTGATCCGTAAAGCCCGCCTGTCGGATACCGGACTTCATAACAGATGCAAGCGGAATGTCCTGCAAAGAATTATCCACGATCCGCGCAAGATCCAAGATCACACGAAGATCCGGGTGTTGAAGCACATTCCCGAGGAAAGGCCCTTGCGCAGGGATCCCGCAGCGATTCAATGTTTCTGCCACATCCATGGCATTCTGGTTCGAAGTGGTAAGTACCACACACTGTGAATAAGAGAATCCGGGAAGTTCAGACAATTCACGGATTTTACCCGCCACGACCATAGCCTCGCAGGCGATCTTCTCTTCATCAGCACTCTCTTCCTGGTTTCCGGAAGGCTCCTTTCCTTCTTCAGACCCCAAAGCATTCTCTGCTCTGTCATCTTCGGAGATGATCAACGTCACACCCGCGCCTCCGGTCTGCGCATAGTCCAAAAGCAGCGAACCATCGTCGTTCTTCGGAACATTCAGGCAATGGGAATCATCGTATTCGATATCCGCGTAATCACTGCTCATAATCGCCCGGAAGATTTGGTTAACGACTGCAAGGATCGACGGCACGCTTCGGAAATTACTGTTCAACTCAAACAACGTGCCCTCTTTCCCGTCTTTATATCTCGCATAGCGATCCAGAAACATCTGCGGTTTCGCATGACGGAAGCGATAGATACTCTGCTTCACATCACCGACAAAGAAAACATTGTCTCTCGCAAAGCACTGTACGATAGCATCCTGCACGCCACTGTTATCCTGATATTCGTCAATGTAGATCTCATCAAAAAGATCTCTGTAATAACCGGCCACTGCCTCCACATTAAGAAGTTTCAGCGCCATTTGCTCCTGATCCTGAAAATCGAGAGCCGATTCCTGTCTCTTCTTCAAAGCATAGATCAGGTCCGCCTGAAGAACGAGTTCAAAATAGCGGGCAAAAAGAGGTGCCATATCCACACTCTCTTCATTGAGCTCCTGCTCCGTCTTTCCAAAGAAATACCGGCAGGAACGGATCAATTCATCTTCAGCGGAAGCATTCTTGCTCACTCCGCAGATCTGATAAACCAGTTCATAAAAAGACGTCAGGTCTTTCGAAAACTCCTGCACATCTTCGTCATTACTCTTACGAAGCGAAGGGAGCTCTTCATCCGGATGATGCTTGCCGAGTTCCACGATCTCATCCCAGGAAAGATTCTCATCAGAAAGGATCTTCTCACCGGTCTCGATCACATACAGGAACCATCTGGCAAAACAATCTTTCTTTTCCTGATTTTTCTTCTTATCTTTCAAAAATACAAGATCTTCGGCCCGCACGGAAAGTTCCCGGATCTGATCCAGTCTCTCCCTGATATTCAAGTAAAGAGATTCCCTTGCCTGCGCACAGATCTTTCCCTCCGAAAAATGGCCGGCTTCCTTCTGCTTATTGAGCACCTGTTTCTCGATCCAGGCTCTGTAGTCCGGAAGGCTTCGCAGATAAGAAAGCTTATTCTCCATATCTTCTTTCAGCATGGTATCATCCCGGCCACTGCCAAACGCCTCGACCATAGAAAGGAACGAATCACACCATTTCTCTGCCGTCACCGGATCAGAACCTATCGCAGCCGGCCATTCTCCCGAATCCACTCCCTGCATAACTTCCGAAGGATCGATTCTTCCCTCATTCACATCCATGCAAAAAACATATGCCTGCGAAAACGCGTCATTGAAGGCATCACGAAGCAGCTTCTTCGCATGCGTCTCGTCCAGGATCGAGCTTCCCGGTTCCAGCAAAGGTTCACCGTCCTCTCCTGCACCTTGTGCGGAAAAACTTGAGATCACCCGGTTGCAGAAAGCATTGATCGTAGAAATATACGCCATCGGCAATTTCGTGATCTGCTCGCTTATATTCTTTCTCTTAAGCGCATCCTTTTCCAAAGCCAAACGTTCCCGGAGCTTTTTCTCAAGTTTTGCACTCATATTTGCCGCCGCAGCATTGGTAAACGTCATGACCAGCACGCGGTCAACCGACAGTTCCCCATCCAGGATACGGGTCACGATACGTTCTGTCATAACACTGGTTTTACCAGAACCGGCCGCCGCGCTGACCAGTATATTTCCGGAAGGAGCGAGTACTATCTTTTCCTGTTCTTTAGTAAGTCTCATTCTTTTCCCTCCTTTTTCAGTGCCGCAAAGAACGCGCCTTTCTTATTCTTTATGTTCTCATCCTGCGGCTTGGGGATCGGCGGGAAGAAGCGGTACTTCGGGTTCTCCATATCACCATTGCAGACAAAAGCGAACTTGCACTTCTTGCAGTCTAATTCCGATTTTTTGTTGATCCTCGACGGCATAGCCGGAAACTCTCCATGTAAGATCTTCTCGCAATTGTTTTTAATCGTAGAGATCGCGAACTCACCGGCAAGCGCCATCTCCTCCGGCTCAGCATGCAAGGAGTAAGATTCTTTAGCAAAAGAACTCTTTATCGCATTGCTCTTAGCAATCTGAACCGCACTTTCACTCGTAGTTTTAGCAAGGATATCCGCTCTCTCCTTCGGAGCCTGTACACGAATGTATCCGGCGCCTGTAGGCAGCAGTTCAGGATGCAGCTTAAGGAAAACATGAAGATACGCCGGAAGCTGTACACTCTCTCCTGCATAAAGGGCATCATAGTTCACTTCCTTGACACCTGTCTTGTAATCAAGGATCTGGAATTCACGTGTCTCCGCGTTAACATCCACACGGTCGATCACGCCGATAAAGTGGACTTTTCTTCCGTCTTCCAAAACTATGTCCCAAGGTTCTACACCGTCTCTTCCGAACTTCCACTCAAAGTATTCCGGCAAATACGAGGTTGGATCCATGGTCTCAAACAAGTAATTCATGGTAGCCGTCGTCGCTGAGATCAGCTTATTGTCCGCTTCCATCTTCAACGCCGGATCATCGCAATAGGCATAATGCTCGACTGACTGTGCCTGCGGCAGTAACTCCCGCACCCACTCTTCTTTATCACGATGCAAATAGCGGGCAAAGACTTCGGCACGCTTAGTCTCATCGTCCGATGCCAGATACTCATCCCGAAACTGTTTCAGAGCGACTTCGAAAATACTATGGGCGATCGATCCCATGTGAGTAGGTAAAACCTTCATCACATCTCTCTCGGAAAGACGAAGGATCGAATTGCAGAAATAATTGTACGGGCACTTCACATAGGATTCTGTCGAAGAGACACTCATCCACATATCCGAAGGGAAAAGCTGATCCATACGCTCTTTCGAAATCGTAAGCGAAAGCGGCAGCTCCTCTTCGCAAGAAAGATCCACTCCGTCAAAACATGTTTTCCAGATATAAAGAACTTTCTGTCTCTCTTCCTCGGAAACATCGATCCGCCCGGTCAGCACATCCTGAAGATAGCTGCGCATCTTGTCTCTTGCCAGCGTACGCGGATCCGACAAGGACATTACATCTGTTTCGAAGAACTTCACCTGTGGATACGTCTCTTTCATGAAAAGCACGACAGAAGAGGGTTCTTCCGAATTCTGCATGGTAAAAACGATATTTTCTTTCGGGCAATCCAGCAAAGCATATGCAATAAAAAAGTCTGAATACGTCTGATCCTTGGCGTGATTCGGGAAATCCATAGAAAGCTTGTCTGCAAGCATCTCACGTTCCCGGTTTTTCAGATAGCCCTCCGACGGAGCAGTGAAAGGAAAATTTTTCCGGTTCGGTCCCACCACGAACATAGTCCGGCAAGTTCTCCGGTATGCATTCTTCGGCTCCGTGATCGTCACCTGGTCCACAAAAGACGGAATCTTGGACAAACTCTTCGACGAGATCGCCGTAGTTACGGCACTGCAGAAATTAGAAAGCGAAATAGGGAAATCTCCGATTTCCTCGGACAAAGCCCGAAGCACGTCATCCGCGGCGTTATAAGAAGCCGCCAGTGCCAGTGCCGACTCCTGATTCCCGGCACGTGTCCACTCATCCACATAGTACTCCACCATCTTCTGCGATCCCGATGTCATGTCATGAAGCGCTACCGCGCGCTCCGCGCACGTCTTTGCCTTAAGAAGCGGTTTCATCTCCTCCTCGGCCTTCTGAAGAACAGGCAGCACCTTCTCCACCATCGACTTCTCGGTGTCCGAGTCGGCAAAATCAGCACAAGAAAGAATACGCTTCTTGTTCTTCAAACCATGTGCCAGACAGAAATTCTCAAATCTCTGGACCAATACCGGATCAAGGGAAACAAATCCGGACTTCAGGAAAGCCATCACCGACTGCAACTCCCAGTTATAACAGCCCATCTCCATGATGGCCTGCATATACTGCATCCAGATGGTCCCGATCAACGGATTCTTCGAATCCAGGAACACATCCAGCCCATACTTGGCAAAAGCCGCATGCAGCCCCGCCCGATACTCGTTCTGATCACAAAGCACCACCGTGATATCACGGTAACGGTAGCCCTCAAAAGCCACCATCTCCCTGATCCTGGCTGCCACATATTCCAATTCATCATTTATTCTTTGAAAAACGCGGATTTCTCCCGGCACAGGAAGATCCTTCCTGACCGAACAGGAACGTTCCGCATAATCAAGCGATACTATATCCAGCGCCGCATCACGCACAGACGCCCCCACTTCTGTAACCGAATCAAAAGCAAAACGCGACCGGAAAGATTTCACTACCTGGTTTCCGAAGTGGCAGATCTCCTTCGTATCGGCATCTCCCAGTCCGGATTCCGCGATGGTGGTAAAAGTAAGCTTAGACACCACCATTTCAAGCAATGTAACAATGTTCAATTCTTCCGGAGTAAGATTTCGGTTCTCTCCAAACCCCATAATCCATACTGAAGCATCCTTCAAAAAACGCAATCGGTTCAACGGCCATGTCCGTGTCGTCGGATCGTCCTTGGAAAAGGCTTCCAGGATCCGGACGAGACGCTTCATGGAATCTCTTTCCGGAGCAAATCCCATCTGTTCGGAGATGGCGTCCAGCCTGGTCATAAGAAGTCCGAAATCATGGATCTTATTCTTAGTCAGATCACTCTGTCCGGACAGATCCAGATCAAGGAGCATCTGCCCACTGATACCGTAACGGTAAAAATCTCCCAGCACCTCTTCCACATCCGCAACAAAACCGACCCGCTCTGAAAAACGGGAAAGAATGGAAAAATCATCTTTCTCCTGCTGAAGGATACGATGGATCAGGATCGTCTTCGTAACAGGCATAAGGAGTTTCTTCTGTCCGCCACCCACTTCACTTAACAGACGATAGGCAAATCGCGAAAAACTGACGATATCGATCATCATGAATGCCGAATCTGACGAAGCCGCGCCCTTCTTCTCTTTAAGGATCTCAATATAGCGCCGTTCAACTTCCGCCTTCATCGTCTCCGGCACGATAATATAGCCACGCCTCGTCGGCCAAAGCACTGCTTCTTCGCAGATCTTCTCAAGGCATGTATCGATAAGAGAACCGGGATGCTCTCCGTAAAGCAAATGAAACGCCATAACTATACCTCCTTAAACTCAGAGGGTATCAAGATTCTGTCCGTTCGCCGCCTTCATTGTCGTATTCGCCGCAGTAAGCGAATCTTCAATCGCTTTCTGCTCCATCGGTCGTCTTACCTTCAAGGTCGTAGTCTTCACCATCTCTGTTTCCGAGAAAACAAAATAGTGGATCGCCTTATAAGACGGCATCTGATGGTTGACTTCTTTCATCTTAGATGACAGATACTCACGCACCGCATTATCGCCGGCCGTAGTATCCGGAATCGGAAGATTCTCACCGATCACCTCACGGTCGATCAGTAGTTTGGCGCAGATATCCACTGCACCCTTCTCATCCTTAGCACCCCAGACAAAAGCTTCCTTTACGCCGGGGATGTTGTTCAACAGCGACTCCATCTCTTCCGGGAACGCCTTCTTGCCGTTAGTCAAAACGATCATCGACTTCACGCGTCCCGTAATATGCAGGCATCCCTTCTTATCGAGATATCCCATATCACCGGTATGGAACCAGCCATTCTCATCAAGCACCTCTGCCGTGGCTTCCGGATTCTCGTAATACCCTTGCATCACGCAATCACTCTTAGACAATATCTCACCGACTGTCCCGATTTTGGTACTTTCATCGTCGATCATCACCTGGACCCCGGTCAAAGGTCTTCCTACACTTCCATAAACGTTATACTTGGACGTAGTAACAGAAATAACCGGCGAGGTCTCCGTCAGGCCATAACCCATGAGGAACTCAAAACCCCAGTTATTGAAATCTTCGATATAATTCTTCGCAATGCCCGCTCCGCCGATAACGATAAGACGAAGGTGTCCGCCCAGTTTCTTAATAATGGAAGAGAAGAACACCCGACGCAGATCGATCTTGAATTTTCTAAGGAAATTCGATACCGGGATCATCACGGAAAGCAAAGACTCTTTACCGGATTCCTTGATACCGGCCTTGATCTTGCCATGAATATTTTCAAACAAAAGCGGCACGGAGATACAAGCTTCAACATGCCACTCATTCAGGTTCTTAACAATATAACGAAGTCCGTCGGAGAAACAGATGCAGCATCCCCGTACAAGCATGAAATACTCACACGTATTCTCAAAAGTATGATGCAGCGGCAGGATCGAGAAAGTTCTCTCACCCGGCTCCAGCGTCAGGATCGTGGAGATAGCATACACATTACTCATGATGTTTTTGTTGGAGAGCATGACACCCTTGCTCATCGCCGTCGTACCTGAAGTAAAGAGGATGATACGTGTCTGCTCCGGATCGATCACCGCTTCCTTGATCAGACTCGAACCTTTCTCCACCAAAGCTTTTCCTTCAGAAAGCCATTCCTTGAAATCCACAAAACGCGCGTCATCTTTCGGCCACTCCAGGTTAGATGGGATATACTCTGTGCACATACAGACAAAGTATTTCACCTTCACGCCTGTCTCCTCTTGATTCTTCGCAATATCCAGCATCATCTCGTGATGTTTCTGATGATAAAAAAGCACTTCCACCTTGCCACGCAAGAGAAGATTCACCAGTTCCTGCTCAGGCAAAAGACGGTCCAAAGGAAGACCTACCGATCCACTGGAAAGGATAGCCGTATAAGAGATCATCCACTCATAGGAATTCTCTCCGACCACACCCAGATGCTTCCCGTTCACATCGTGAATACGAAGCGCCTCAGCTATATATTCAACATCTGTTCCGAAATCATGATATGTTTTATGAATCTCCGCTTCCGTAGGTTTTCTTCTGAAAACGAAAGCATCCCGGGAACTGTATTTCTCCCGGACATCTAAAATCAGATCGCGCATCGTGTCATAACGAACGCCCTCATGAAGTGCTTTTCCGACAATACTCGGCATATAACCTCCGTTATGGCAAACCACGTTCTATTCCCATCAAACCTTGCCATACATACTATGAAATGATACCACTTTCTTTTCGTCGCGTCTATTGTCCGAAGAAAAATAGTTTGAAAATCAAAGAAAATCTGCCGGCAAGCTTTTTTCTTGCCGGCAGACTGCCGTTTTCTTCGCTTTATTCCTTACGATTTATGCTACGACCTTGATCAGGCATCTAACCTCGCGCCCATCGCTCGTCCTTGCATAAAGATACGTGTTTGCCACACTTTTACCGGTTACTGTACCATTTGCATCCACTGTGGCCACGGCTGTGTTGCCCACTCGCCAGGACACTTCCTGTCTCGCTACGTTTTTTGCGGTAAACTGGAAGCTGCTTCCGACTTTGATCGTCTTCTCGGTATAAGTGATGCTCAGGGCACCGGCAGGAACGATCTTGAGAAGGCATTTGGCCGTACGTCCGTCCTCTGTCCGTAAATAAAGATACGTATTTCCTATACTGACTGTTGTTACTGTTCCATTCGCATCAACTTTGGCCACATTCGAATTCCCTACCGACCACATGGCTTTCAGGATACCTGTATTCTTGGCCGTAAACGCAAAGCTCTGCCCCATATAGATCGTCTTCTCGGTATAGTTGATACCCAGCGTTCCCGGATCAACGATCTTCAACAAGCACTTGGCCACACGACCATCAGCACTCTTGGCATAGAGGTATGTATTGGCTGCGGTCTTTCCGATCACATTACCGTTCTGATCCACAGTTGCCACCGAAGTATTTCCTACAGACCAGGTGATCTTCTGACCGGCATCTCCGGTTACCGCAAACCGGAATGCCTGATTAATATGTAATGTTTTCTCGGTATACCTGATCTTGAGTGCCGGATAAACAACTCTTACCAGACACTTGATCTTTGTGCCATCCGGAAGTCCTACATGCAGGTATGTATTGCCGGCACTTTTTGCGGTAACGAGTCCGCTTGCATTTACAGTAGCGATAGCCGTATTACCAACAGACCATGTGATACTATTATTGGAAACTCCCTCAACAGAATACTGGAAACTCTTTCCTACCTCGACTGTTTTTTCAGCCACCGGCGTCGGCGTAGGCGTCGTTTTCGGTTTCACGATCATTTCTTTGCCGTTGAACTTGACCCTTAAATTGTAATCGCAGGCGAACTTGCAATTCTCCTCACCGTTCCGTCTACCGCTGTAAATCACATAATCGTCCTCATACAGACAATCCTCTTCGAGCGGCAAGTTGATGCATTCGGAAAGATCCAAGTATTGCAGATCATTGTGGTAGCATAGGAGTTGTCTCAGTTCTTCGCCCTGACAGACTTTTAATGAAGTCATCCCATTATCAGAACACTCTAAAACTTTAAGCCATATATTCTTACTTACATCCAGTTCTTTTATCTGTGTACGGCTACAGAATAGTTCATCCATTGTTATGAAGTATTCGATACCCTTCAGCGATGCAGCCGAACTATCACTGACATCAATATAAGAAACCTTAGCCCGTTCGTTCCAGGCAAGTTTTCTATCTCCATTCAAGTCGACACTGTCTAACAAATAACTACGGAATACAGCATCCGGGAAATACGTTCCGTTAACAGGGATCACTTGTGCTCCTTCACGATAATAGAACCCTGCATTAGGTACATTGATACTTGCAATAAAGTCATATGTAAGGCTATTACGGCCATTGTCAAACTCATTGAACTGATGATTCTCCGGATTCCTGTAATCAGAGGTTATAAGCGATACAACATTGCTATCCGTTGCAAATTTCAGTTCGGCAATGTTATTAAAGTGTGATGTCAAACTCAAAAGATCGTGGCATCCACTCACATCCAGAGAAGTCAGCAAGTTGTTTTCGCAATATAAATATTTAAGTTTCGGACAATTGCTCAGATTCAGAGATGTGAGTTTATTCTGTGAACACTCTATACTTTCCAACTGTTTATTGTTTCCCAAAACCAGAGACTTTAAGGAAACAGACGAACATACAAGATTTTTCAATTCAGTATTCTGGCTGACATCTAATTCATTCAGTTCTCCTTTATGTATATTGAGGATCTGCAAGTTCGGGAAATACTCCACGCCTTTTAACGACTTGACAGTTTTCCGGTCTATTTGTATGCCCGTAACTACTTCCCGTTCATCCAAGGAAAGAAAGCCATCTTTATCCGTATCGATCGTCGTCCGAATATACTCCACGAATGCCGTATCCGGAAAATTCCCGGAATTAATAGGCATCAGTGTGGGAGACGGGGATGGTGTCGGATCATCGTTGGGAATGATTGTTACTTGAGCATTCTGAAAAGCATCTGCTTCGTATTGTGTCGTAGAGTATACATAAACATGGAGTCTTCCGGATGCTGAATAAAAAGCACGAGAACCAACATACTCCAAAGCTTTCGGAAGTCTAACTTCCGTCAAGAATGAATTAGCAAGAAAAGCTTGAGAACCGATACGCTTCAATGTTGAAGGAAATGTGATCGAAGTACACTTGGAATTAGCATAGAAAGCCATATTTCCAATTGAAGTCACTCCTTCCGGAATCACAACAGAATTAAAGATATTTAAACCTTCGAAAGCGCTATCAGCAATAGATACGACCTGGTGACCACCTAAAGTCTGCGGAATAACAAGATCACGCGGATCAGTACCGGCAGCTTCACCATTAAAATACATCAGCGTACAAGTACCGTCAGCATTAACCTGATAACTGAATAGTCCATCAAACTCCCATCCAGCTCGTACGATCGGTCGCACCGCGCTCACAATCAGCAACAGTAGCAAAACAGAGAACACACAACTTAAGCGCTTGCAAAAAGATTTGCTCATAAACAGTCACCCCTTGAAAATATTATCCATATAAAATTGTACAATACTCAAGCGACAGAATTCACCGTTATTACCAGATATAAATATAAATCTATGTAAATATTTTGTAACTGTTGACCATCAGGCAAATCTTATTTGACAATACCCAAAATGTGGTCTAGCATATCCTCAGTACAGTTAGTAAGTATTAAGGGGATGTGCAAGTGGCTGATAAAGAGAATGTGTCCAAAGAGCAGAATATTTCTGCTGAGGACCTGAATAAGAAGTATCCGACACCGCGAGGTTTTTCCGGCTGGTTCTGGTATCACTTTTCGATGCGGGCCACTAAGATCCTCGTCAAACTCCGCGCCGATGGCAGGGAAAACATTCCAGCTACGAATCCGTATGTTGTTTGTTCCAATCACCAGACCTATGCCGATGGCATGTGGATCATGAGTTTTCTTCCGAGAAAACACAGAAAGTATTTCTGTTCTCTCGCCGCCTCAGATCTCGAGACCAACTACGGCGGACTGGGCCGCGCCATGATGCATGTAGGCCGCGGCATCGCCGTGGACCGTTTCGGAAACCCGGTACGAGGTCTTATTAAAGCTAAAAAAGAACTGGAGAAGGGCAACCTGATCCTGGTTCATCCGGAGGGCACCAGAACTCACGATGGCCGTGTTGCCGAGTTTAAGGACGGCGCCGCATACCTTTCCGTCAAAGCGGATGTTCCTCTTCTCCCCATCTATATCGAGGGCGGCTATCAGGCCTGGTCCCGCCACATGAAGAGACCTCAGACCTGGGACAAAGTCCATCACAGAAGGAAGCGCATCACGATCCATTTCGGCAAGCCTTTCATGCCGGACGATTATGACCGCGATGCTCATAAGATGACCGAAGCCATCTACGCATGGATGAAGGAAATGGAAAAGAAAGACGTGAATCTCCAGTAATGGAGATTCTTTTTTACACAAAAACAGCCGTGTCACCACGGCCGGAATCATATGGGAAACAGCATCAGAAATTGGCGAAGCGGATCGCTTTCGGCACGATCTCATAGCGGACCTTATGACCGAAGAAATCCTCACCGTCATAGTTACCCTGAAGCTGGAAATTACTATCCAAAGAGGAAAAGATACCACTGGTGGAACGATACATGGTAAAACCGGGCTGCCCGACATGATGTCCCTTCTTATACTTCATCAACTGGGAAAAAGCCTTGGTACGGGACATATGGTCGACCAGGCAAACATCAAGCACGCCATCGTCGATCTCCGCGGACGGAGCCGGGCAAAAACCGCCTCCATAGTATCGTCCGTTGCAGATGCTGACCAGAGAATAACGGACATTCTTCTTCTCGATGATATCACCATTATCCAATTCGATGGAATAGTCCATCTTGTAGCGCCAGCCGGTCAGAAGACAAGACACCGCCGCCATGGAATACGCGTGTTTTCTATAGAACATACTCTTCGGATGCTTCGCCACCATAAGTTTCGCTTTGGCCTGTACCAGCGTATCCAGACCCATCGAAGCAATATTAAGGCAGTAACGGCTCCAGATCGGAAGATGATTGCCCAGTGCGTCATAGCTGTCGATGCGCAAAAGATCGATCGGACGGATATCCGGATTTTCCAAGTGTTTGAGGATCATCAGAGGCTTCTTGCAAAACTCCGGCGGATACACGGTTCTGGCAAAATCATTACATGTGCCCAACGGAAGCACGCCCATAGGCGAACTACGGAAAGCAAGCGCATTGGCCACTTCGTGGACCGTGCCGTCTCCGCCGCAGGCAAAAATGATGCATTCCGAGCCGAATTTTTCGGAAAAAGCAACCGCCAGCCGTTCCGCATGGTTCTCATAGCGTGTATATTTCACGATGATCTTCGAACGGATATCCTTCGGTAAAGCGTAGAGTGCTTTTTCAAAAGACTTCTTCTTCCTCTTATGTATGTTTGCGTTGACTATAAAAATGTACTGCAAAATATTATCCCCGTATAAAATGCTTAATTCTTCGAGTTGCTGATCATCTCGACAACATCGCCGATGGAACGGACCAGTTCAATGGCCTCATCAGAAATATGGATGTCGTAAAGACTCTCAAGATCGACCACCAGTTCATAAAGCTGCAGGGAATCCAAAGGAAGGTCTTCAAAAAGCATGGTATCCAAAGAAAAATCTGTCTTTGGCATATCCAAAAGCTTGGAAAGCATGTCCGTAATGGTATCGAAAATGGCTTCCTTGCCGAAATCAGGTTTCTGTCCGGCAGAAGCGGAGATCAGTTCTCTTCCGTTATTCTCTTTTTTCTTCGAAACCGCCACATCACACCTCCGTATCATCACGCACGATCTTCTTATAATGCTGACCGTTGCTGTACTTCTTGTACTGCTCTTCCACAAATGCATCGATCTCCGCGACGGTCTTGGTCAGGATCGCCTTCTCCTCCTCGGAGAGAGGGTCCATGATCCTCTTAACCAGCACGCGGTGAAACTTCGAGTGCATGCGGTAAGCAAGTTTTCCCTGTCTGGTGAGGGAGATACGGACAATTCTTCTGTCTTTCGTATCGCGCTGGCGCTCCACATACTCTTTCTTGACCAGGCGGTCGATCGCCACCGTCAAAGTACCCACCGTGATACCAAGAATATTGGCTGTCTCAGTCATGGTACGCGCCTCATAAGGACCGATGGCATTCAACGTATGCAGTTCTGCAATCGAAAGATCTGAAAAGTACCCTTTAGAGAGTGCCATACCCTCTGTCAGAAGCACATTATCGAATATACGGAGTAAGCTCTCCGCAAAATCCTTTTCGTTCGAGTCCATCTTTGTTCCCCTTTCGCCCTCACGCATAGCAAAATTCTACACGAATCAGATGTAAAAAACAATAAAATTACCTTGCGAAAAGCCGAAAACAGGTATTCATCCGCACTTTTCGGCAAAAATCACAATGTATCGAACCGACGTATGCCGGATACTAGGGATTTCTACACACCACTTCCACCTCATCGATGGGAATAATGCGTGGATACGTCCCGGAGAAAAGCCCTGTCCGGATCACCCTTGTGTTCTCCGCAACCGGCTTACTCATACCACAGTAGGTCTGAAGTGCAGAAAGGATCAGGTCCGGGCGCACGTTTTTCTCGGAACCGGCCCCGCAGTAAAAATCCACCGCATCCGGATTTCCGTCTGAAGCCTGGGATAGAGAGATCATGAGCGGACGGATATCCGTCTTCTTCAGTTTGCCTTTCGCCATCTTCTCGACCTCCAAAGACTCCATGGAAAGTGCCCGTTCCATCGCAGCACGGATCCCCGGTGCTTCAAAACGGTATGACGCCGTCGTCACGATCGACATGATACTATCCTTCGGTTCCGGGATCGCCTTAGACCTCGCGATCCGGATCCCTTGCGGAAGGTACGTGTTCATCGCGCGGACAAACTCTTCTTCGTCAAAAGGTCTGTCGAGGGATACGTCGAGATAATCTTTTCTCGTCTCGATCCCGACACCGAGCGGCAGCGCAAAAACCATCTCCGGTCTCGGGTTATAGCCCTGTGAATACAGGATCGGTAATCCCGCCCGTCTGGCCGCGCGTTCAAAGCAGGTCATCAGGTCGAGGTGTCCGAGAAAGATCGCCGCCCCGTTTCTTTCGAAGACGCAGCGCTGAACATATGCAGTCTGGTGATCCTGCATCGTCATTTTCTTCTCCAGTTCACTCTGCCGCATAGCTCACGCCTCCCTTCACTTTTTCCTTGAAGCACTCGCCAACACCGAAACAAGTCACCCCGCAGCCGGAACACTTCTCCCGGCAGGATGGCGTGGTGGTTTCCGCATAGGCCTTATGCCGTTCGGAAAGCAGGAACTTTTTGGTCACTCCCACGTTGATATGCTCCCAGGGCAAGGTCTCTTCTTCATGATGTTCTCTTGAAAAATCTTCCACGGACAGGCCATGTCTTTCCAGGATCTCCAGCCATCTCGAAAACTTAAACTGGTCATCCCAGGCATCAAAGATCAGTCCGCTCTTATATCCCTCCAGAAGAACCGGTGCCAGACGTCGGTCACCTCTTGCCAGCACGACTTCCCAGACCGAGGAATCAAAGTCATGCCATGCATAGTGGATATTTCGGCTCCGGATATTCTCCTTCAGAAGTTTCTGTTTACGTATCAATTCTTCTTTCGTATCCTGCTTCTCCCACTGGAAAGGCGTGAACGGTTTCGGAATAAAAAGCGACGTGGAGACCGTGATCTCCAATTTTCTCATTCTCTGTCCGGTCCTTCTTCCCACATCGTAATAGAGCTGTTCGATCCGCCGTGCCAGATCCGCAATACCAAGCACATCTTCGTCCGTCTCCGTCGGAAGTCCCAGCATAAAGTAAAGTTTCACCGTACTCCAGCCTCCTTCAAAAGCCAGTTCCAGCGCCGAGAAGATATTCTCCTCCCGGATATTCTTATTAATGACATCACGAAGCCGCTGCGTGCCCGCCTCCGGAGCAAACGTCAGGCCGCTTTTTCTCGTGCTCTGCACCTTCTCCATAAGATCCAGAGAGAAAGAATCCAGACGCAAAGAAGGAAGCGAAAGACTGGTGTGATGTCCCTCAAATGTCTCCAGGAGATCTGTCGCCAGTTTCGGGAATTCCGTGTAGTCGCTGGTAGAAAGCGACAACAGCCCCATCTCATCGTAGCCCGTATTTTTCTCCAGCTCCATTCCCTGCCGGCAAAGCACTTCTTCGGATTTTTCTCTTACCGGTCGGTAAATGAATCCGGCCTGGCAGAAACGGCATCCTCGGATACATCCGCGGAAAACCTCCAGGTACGAGCGGTCATGAACGACACGCATATTCGACACCACAGGACTCGTCGGATAAGAAACCGTATCGAGATCTTTTATGATCCGCTTGGTGACCGTTTCCGGGATCCCCTCGCGGTTCGGAGTAACACTCGCGCCATGTTCGCGCGAATAGGAAACATCGTAAAAACAAGGAACGTAGATGCCTTCGATCTGCGCGCACTGATACAGGAGTTCCTCTTTCGAGATCGGATGGTCTGTTTCTTTGGAAAGTTTATATTCCCGGATCTTTTCGGAAAGCTCCAGGATCATCTCCTCGCCTTCGCCCATCAGGGCGATATCGAAAAAGTCCGCCATCGGTTCGATGTTATACGCACACGGACCGCCGCAGCAGATGATCGGATCATCCTCCCCGCGGTCTTTGGCCAGAAGCGGGATCCTGCCAAGATCAAGCATCTGCAGAACATTGGTGTAACACATCTCATAGCCGAGCGTAAAACCGAGAATATCGAAGTCGCAAAGCGGCGTCTTCGTCTCCTGCGAGTAAAGCGGAATATTCTTCTCCCTCAGGATCTTATCCATATCCAGCCACGGGGAAAAAGCGCGCTCGCACGCGACAAAATCACTTTCGTTCAGCACGTGATACAGAATCTGAAGTGCAAGATTACTCATGCCTATCTCATAAATATCGGGAAAACAGAACGCGAAGCGGACATAGGAGGTCTTCCCCGTCCTCTCAAGTTCTTCCATCATATCTTCTTTAATGACTGCGTTAAATTCACCACCCACATATCTGGCCGGGCTCTCGACCGACATCAGATCTGATTTAGAAAGTGGTACAGGATAATTCTTCATGTCGGATCTATATCTCTCCTTGAAGCGGTTTTCCATTATTTTACAGCAAAAATGGCATCTTGTCCTTACGTCTCCCGCCTGACTTGCCAAGAGCTACCGGGCAAAAATGAAAAAGGAAGCCGCCTCTTTGTTGTCGAGGCAGCTTCCTTCTCACTCACATCATTTTATTCAGTTTAAAGGAAAGGCGGAAAAGCCGAATCACTTATTCTTCAGTCTCTTCTCCAAAGCTTTCTTCTCCGCTTCATAACCCGGCTTGCCGAGAAGAGCGAACATGTTCTTCTTGTAAGCTTCTACGCCAGGCTGGTTGAACGGATTAACAGCATTCAGATATCCGGAAATGCCGCATGCCTTCTCGAAGAAGTAGATCAGCTGACCGAGCCAGTATTCGTTGAGCTCCGGTACATGGATGATCATGTTTGGAACTTTACCGTCAACATGAGCAAGAACCGTACCCTGCATAGCCTTCAGGTTAACATCGTTCATGTCCATGCCTGCCAGGAAGTTCAAGCCATCGAGGTTCTCTTTGTCGCTCGGGATAATGAAAGAACGGCGTGCCTTATCGATCTGTACGACAGTCTCGAAAAGCATTCTCTTACCATCCTGGATGTACTGACCCATGGAGTGCAGGTCGGTCGTGTTATCTACGCCTGCCGGGAAGATGCCCTTGCCGTCCTTACCTTCGGACTCACCATAGAGCTGCTTCCACCATTCAGTCATGTAATGGAAAGAAGGCTCGTAGTTTACCATTACTTCTGTGTTGTAACCACGACGAAGCAGGCAGTTTCTGGCGATAGCGTACTTGTAGCACTCATTCTCCATGCCGACCTTCTTATAGTCACGGCTTGCATCTCTTGCACCGGTCATGATTTGACGGATGTCGATGCCGGCAACCGCGATCGGGAGAAGACCAACAGCTGTCAGTACAGAGAAACGTCCTCCGACGTCATCCGGAACTACGAATGTCTCATAGCCTTCATTCTTAGCAAGAGTCTTCAGGGCTCCGCGCTCCTTATCCGTTGTCGCATAGATACGGGCTCTGGCTTCCTCTTTACCGTACTTCTCTTCCATATACGCACGGATGATACGGAAAGCGATCGCCGGCTCAGTAGTCGTACCGGACTTAGAGATCACGTTTACAGATACTCTCTTGCCCTCAAGAAGATCCATCAAGTCAGCAAGATATGTTGCGCTGATGGAGTTTCCGCAGAAGATGATCTGCGGAGCTTTTCTGACTTTCTTATTTGCCATATTTGCAAAAGAATGGGAAAGAAGCTCGATTGCAGCTCTTGCGCCAAGGTAGGATCCGCCGATACCGATCACCAGAAGTACATCGGAATCCTTACGGATACGTGTCGCAGCCTGACGGATACGGATGAATTCGTTCTTGTCATACTTGCTCGGCAGTTCCAGCCAGCCAAGGAAATCACTTCCCGGGCCGTTCTTCTTGTGAAGCATGTTGTGGGCCAACTCCACCTGCGGCAGCATCTTCTCCATCTCATTTTCGTTAATGAAAGACATCAGATTGGATGTATCAACACTAATCATAAAAAATCTCCTCAATCTGTTTATGAATATTTGGCACGTTAAGCACCGCAATTAGTATACCACGAATAATTAAAAAACAATGGATAAGTTCGAATAAAATCCATCAGAATTCATTAAGGATATCATGCACGCAACGTTTTTTGCGACTTTGTCAAAAAAATTGAACGTTTGAGCCGGTCTTCGAAACCGATGTCGATTCACGTATTTCAGCCTCGGACGCAAAAGCACAGAAAATTTACATTATTTCTCTTCTGAAATCAGTCGGATGATCTCCAGATACATTTCGGCCGGCTCACTCTTCCATCTCTTGCACGTGCGTTCTGCCGCCGCTTCTGACGGCGCATTCCAGTGAAGGGAGAATGTTGTTGCGTCATTTTCCACAAGACGAAGATCCACATCCCATGTTCCTTCCCCGTTCGGCGCATATTCGGCCTGGACACTTTTCTCTTCGGAAGCCTCATGACGCCAGGACTTGGAGGCCGAACTCAGATAGGCACGGATGCCTGTCGGAACCGATGGAAGCAATCGATTGAGGATCGCTTTGCCCTCCGGCGTAATATCGCAGGACAGGATCGGTCTTCCGGACGCATCTTTTCGGGATTCATTCTTTCTCACCGACTCCGTCATGAGACGGGCATCCAGCAGTTCTTTTTTCGCCTGGGAAAAGAGAAAATAATCTACATAGAGCGACTCCAGCGCACAGTCGGTCAGCTTGGCTGACGGGATACTGTCGACCTTGGAAAGAATAAAAAGAATAATGATCTTCGCATTTGGCAGATCCGTATTGGCCATGTGATCGCTCCTTCAAACGTAGTACGGTCTATTATACGACAAGCCGATGCATCTTGAAAGACGCGGTGGACTTAAGAAAAACGATCCACGCTAACTGTTGCTTCATACGATCAACCATCCTTTTTCCACTGCTCGGTCGAGGTTCTTCTCGATCCACGCGTACACTTCCGGCATAAATTCCTTAATGATATGCGCGCGCTCCTCCACCTGCGATCTGACCGCGCCACCGTCACGCCATGTGTGGCCTTCCGTCAACGTGTTATGCAGAAGCGGCTGGCATCGGTCCAGGCAAGCTGCATATTTGGAATCGGTCGTTTCCATCGCATCGAATTCTTCCCACAACGCCCGAAGTTCCGCGCCCTGTTCCGGCGGAAGCTGTGCATAAAGCTTGTCGGCCGCGGCCGCTTCACGAGCTGCTTTACTGGCATTGCCTTCCACATCGTAAGCAAAAGTATCGCCGGCATAGATCTCGATGAGATCATGTACCACCAGCATCTTGATCGCACGTTCCACATTCGGTTCCTCGACGCAATACTCTTTAAAAAGCAACGCCATGACGGCGATGTGCCAGGAGTGTTCCGCGTCATTTTCGTGCCGCACGCCGGAGATCAGCATCGTCCTACGGTATATCTCCGTCATCTTATCGATCTCGGCCGTAAACTTCAACTGCTGATCCAGTCTCTTATTTCCCGAACTCAAAAAATCTTCAATGCCCATCTTTCCACCTCACACTTTCTTCACCACGATCTCGACCACGAAGCCGCCGCCTTCCCGGTTTCTCGCTTCGAGTCCGCCGCCCATACGATCCATAAAAAGCGACGCAAGATACAGACCCAGTCCGCTTCCGTCTTTTCCTGCCGCAAGACTTCCCCGATAGAACTTCGAAGTCAGAAGGGGGATCTCATCCTCCGGCACGCCCGGCCCTCTGTCCATAAAGAGAACATGGACCTCATCGTCCTTTTCGGAGAACTCGATCTCCAGCGGCGTGCCCGCATACTTAAACGAGTTGCCCGCGATGTTATCGACCACCTGTTCCAGACGTAGTTTGTCCACCAGGATCAGGCACTCCGGCACTTCATTCTTCTGCTCGACCGCACCGTAAAAACGAAGCTCCGACACAAAATCGGAAAGGATCTTCGAACTCTCCTCCGTTGGCTCGACCTTCAATTCTTCGAGCTCATCGAGTGTTGCCTTAAACATGTTATCGATCAGATGCTCGACCGACGTTGCTTTTGCCTTTATGACCGAGACCTTCTCGAGGATATCCGGATCCTTATACTTGACCTCCATGACCTCGCACGTTGCCTTGATCGTCGACACCGGCGTTTTAATATCATGTGAAAGCTCCGCGACCAGTTCTTTTTTACTACGGCTCGCCTCGATCTCACGTTCTGAAGCGCGCTTGAGTTCCTCACGCATTCTGTCGAACGACTCGGTAAAAGCGCCGAAGTAATTGTGTTTCCGCATCTTAAGCGGCAGATCCAGGTTACCTTTGGAGACGTGCTCGGCAAACATTTTCAGATCGGAAAACGGACGCACAAACAGATACCACACAACAAAAAGCACGCCGAGCCCGAGTACCATCGCAATCGCTAATACCGCAAGTATCGTGCTCTTCTCTTCGCTCTCGCGTGTCCGGTATTCTTCCGTCCGTGCCGCAAAAGCGATCTTGCCCGCGATCTTCCCGTCTTTCACGTAGTCGAATACGGAATAGCCCTCGCGGATATAGTAACTGTTTTCAGATTCATACGTCTCATCGGAAAGGAGCGCGATCGAACACTTGTAGTTCTTCTCTAGTTCCTCCGGATCATTCCCGTCCCGAAGCCTCTGCGAGATCTCGTTGCTCATCGTGTTCAGCGTCAGCATATCGATCTCGTACACCTCGCGCACCTTGATGCGCTGGTTAAGATAGAAGCCGGCCAGCAGCAACACCAGTATGTAAATGATCGCGATATAGCGTACCTTCATGAAGGGATCTCCAGCATATAGCCCGTGCCCCAGATCGTCTTGATGAACTTCGGCGAATTCGGATCCGCCTCGATCTTCTCACGAAGTCTCCGCACGTGCACATTCAGCGTACCGTCCGTATAGAACGAATCGCCCCAGACCTCCGAGAACAACTTCTCCTTGGTCACGATCGTATTTTTATTTTCATATAAACAAGAAAGCAGCTGAAATTCTTTTGCCTTGAGCGGGATGCTCTTTCCTTCCACGACCGCACTCATGGTCGCTTCGTCGATGGCAAAAGCAACGGCGCCTTTCGTCCCTGCGCCATCCGCTCCTGCTGCACCCATGGCGCCCGATGCTTCCGCACCCGCATCGGCCATTCTTGCCTTCATGGTTTCCAGACGTTTGAGCTGCACTTTCACTTTGGCAAGAAGCACACTCAGCGTATATGGTTTTTTAATATAATCGTCCCCGCCGATGTTAAGCGCCACCAGCACGTCGTCATCACTCTGGCGCGCGCTGATAAACAGGATCGGCGTATCGTATGTTTCCCGTAGCGTCTTGCAAAGCGCAAACCCGCTTTCATTTCCGAGATTAATATCCAGCAGGAAAACATCTGCCGTGTTCTCTTTCAGGAACGCCATGCACGACTCTGAATCCGCGACACTCTCACAAGTCACGCCGAACAGTTCAAAGTACTCTTTCGTCATCTTCGTCAGCTCGACTTCATCATCGATCAGTAAACAGTTAACGTGCATTCTTGAACACTCCTTCACCCGGTCTTTCTAAAGTATAGCACAAGTGCCCGTGAGACGGCGCAAGTAAGAATTAAGTAAGAATTGCACAAGATTCATGTAAAGCATTCTTTTCCCGGGAGTCGTAAACTGGCATTGTAAGAAACGAGGGAGCCGAGGCGGACGCGCCGGAAAGCCCACCCCAAGGAAACACAAAACCAAATCAGAAAACCGAAGAAGGAGAACATACAATATGCCAACGCAAGTCAACACAAAAGACACTACCTCCTCGATGCAGAGAAAGGACGTACAGAACATGAACACAAAAGAATCCATTCTCCGTGCCAGAGATCTTTGCAAGACCTTCTCAAACGAAAGCATCCAGCAGCACGTACTGAAGAACCTGAATCTGGAAATCAGAAAAGGCGACTTCACGGTCATCATGGGTGACTCCGGCGCAGGTAAATCCACACTGCTTTACGCCCTGTCCGGTATGGACCGTCCGAGCCTCGGTTCCGTCGCTTACGGCACCGAAGAGATCTCCAAATACAGCAACGACAAGCTGGCTCTCTTTCGAAGAAAGCACTGCGGCTTCGTTTTCCAGCAGAACTATCTGAACAACACCATGAGCGTGCTTGACAACATCATCGTCTGCGGACTTCTGAAGAGTAAAAACAGAAAGCAGATCGCAGAGAAAGCGAAAAGACTTCTCTCGCAGGTCGGTCTTTCCGAAAACAGCTACAACAAGTTCCCGAACCAGCTTTCCGGCGGTGAACAGCAGCGTGTCGCACTGGTACGCTCCGTCATCAACGAACCGGAGATCCTTTTCGCCGACGAGCCGACAGGCGCACTCAACTCCCAGAACACCAACGCCGTTCTCGACGTTCTCTCCGAATTGAACGAGCGCGGTCAGAGCATCGTCATGGTCACCCACACCATCGCTGCTGCCGAACGAGGCAACCGCATCCTGTATCTCCGTGACGGTGTGATCTGCGATGAGATCGAACTTTCCCGCTACGAAGGCAAAGATCAGGAACGTCACCGCGCACTCCGCGCATTTCTGCAGAACATGGGGTGGTAAGATATGTATTCACTTTTTTTCATTGCAAGAAATAATATCAAGAAACACAAGGGCGAGGTCGCGATCCTTTTTATCCTGATCTTCCTGGCTGCATTCCTTCTCTTTACGAGTCTCTCCCTGATGCTCTCCGGCCAGAGCACCATCGATACATGCACTGAGAAGTATCACACATCCGACATTGTCATCTTCCAGCCTACGGGACTTACTGCGGAAGAAACCTGCGACATCGTCAAATCGATCCCGGGCTCCGATCTTGTCGAATCCGCTCCGGTCATCAACTGGAATGCAAACTATTACTACGGAAACAAAAGCGCCGACGAATCGACGGCCTACATGTTTTTCCTGACCGATGCATCCAGGCCGACGTATCTTAATTCGCTTCCCGAGATCTGCAACGATCTGAAAGATGACGAGATCGTGATCCCCTACAATCAGATCGCCTCTGTAGGGATCGGTGACAAGATGCACATCATCGGAAACGGCATGGATCTTGAATTTACGGTCAAAGGCTATCTGGAAAATATGTACTTTGCCACGTCCATGAATATCTCCGGTTTCTTCTGTGCCGTCAGCCACAACACGTACGAAAAGATCTCCGACAATCTGCACCCCTCCTACACAGGAAGCTTCGTATACAGCCGCCTGAAAGACGGTGTAGACGAAGATGCATACGACAAAGCCGTAACAGGTGCTTTTGACGTAGCACACAAGCCAAACACCGTAGTAAGATCTGTCGTCCTCGCGGGCACAAGCATGCTCTCGAACATTGCTTCCTCGATCGTTCTGACATTCACTGTCATACTTGTCGGCCTTGCATTGATCATCATGCACTTCTCCATCAAGAACTTCATCGAGATGAACATTCAAAACATCGGGCTCCTTCAGGCCAGCGGATACAGCAGCCGTGCTCTCCGTTTCGCCTGCGTGCTCGAAGAAATGATCATCTGCGTGCTGGCCACCGTGGCCGCCGTCGGTGTCGGTCTTTTGATCACCTCCCCGCTCAACTCCCTGCAGGGCATCCTGAAGGGTCTGTCCGGCTTCAAAGGCATCTGCATCCCGGCACTTTTCGTCACCTTGATCTTTGTCCCGGTCGCCGTTTTCCTGGGCACACTTCTCGCGTCAAGAAGCTACAAGAAACTCACCGTTCTGGAGTCTCTCCGAAGCGGCATCTCCAGCCACAACTTCAAGAAGAATTACTGCCCGCTCGAAAAGAGCAAGCTCCCGTTGAACCTGGCTCTTTCTTTCAAGCAGATCCTCGGCAGCAAGAAAAAGAACTTGTTCATCGCCTTGATCATGGCATGCCTGACTGTATCCACCTGCCTCGGCTTCTCACTCTACGAGAATTTCGGTCTGGATCAGAAGCCTCTTCTGGAGCTGGTCGGCTTTGAGACCGGTGACCTCCAGACAGTGATCACAGACGATCCGACGGTCATGGATACTCTTCGTGCCGATGACCGTGTCGATCACCTTCTCAAAAACGGTTCACTCGCGAGCATCGATGTCATGCTCATGGACAACTTCACCACTCTGACCGTCGATACCTACGACGATCTGTCCAAGCTGGAATACGAATCCATTCTGGAAGGTCATACTCCGGGCAAAGCGGACGAGATCATCCTGACTTGTGTCGAGGCTGACAAGCTCCACGCGAAGATCGGCGATATCGTGAATGTCAAAGGTCAGACCGGCGATTCCATCCCGTTCACGGTCTGCGGCATCGACCAGAAGATCAACAACCTCGGAAATAAAGCCATGGTAACGGAAGCAGGCGCTATGCGCATCAACCCTGAATTCGAGATGACGAATGTCATCATTTACCTCAAAGACGGTATTTCCCCAAGAGACTTCAGTAAAGAGCTTACTATGAAGCACCCCAAGAGCACCACGCTTCTGGTACAGGATCTCATCGGCAACACCATCGACTCTCTTTGTGGTGCCATGAATACCATCTGCGTGATCTTCGTCATCATGACCTGCTTCGTCGTCATCCTGACCGAGATCCTCCTTACAAGATCCCAGATCATCCGTGAAAGATCCGAACTGGGCGTCAGCAAAGCGATCGGTTACACCTCCGGCGAACTCGTCCGACGCACGATCCTCAGCACCCTGCCGACTGTCATCTTCGGTATTTGCCTCGGCTACCTCCTGCACATCACGATCGCAAACAAGGTGATGTACATCGGTCTGGCTTCCTTCGGAATCAAGCAGCCGAACCTGACCTCCAACCCGATCTGGTTCCTGGTCACCATGGTCATCATCGTCAGCTGCGCCGTACTCACGAGCTACCTCAACAGCAGAAGCATCAGCAAGCTCGAGCCGGTACGCATCCTGAAGGAAGACTGATCCTGATCCGCCGATCCTTCAGCAAAAGCACTGAGGCACAAAAACAACAGAAAAGCCGCTGTTCCTTTCGCCCGGGTTTCCCCGAAGCGAGAAGAGCAGCGGCTCTTTTCACTGATGCTATATTTTCTCCGTTCCTATCTCACGCTTATTTGGAAACCACTCTGAAGAGTTGCAGTCCTTCGATCGTATCTACCACTTCACTCTTCACATCCCCATAGTGTTCTTTAAGATAGGTCACGATCCGGGCACGATACGCCGAATTGGCAAGAACATACACCTTTGGATTATCCACCATATCCCGGAACGGATTGGAGATACCATACTTTTTAAGACTCATATTAGAGATCGGCGAACGAGTCATCCATCCTCCCAAAAGGTAAGTATTTTCGTAAAATCCCATCGGGTACTCATCCGTAAAATGGTAGATCGAAACAGTCATATCTCCGTATGTCTGCGACAGATACAGATGATCCTGATCCGCAAAGAACCGCTCATACATGGCAAGGTAGTTTTTTCTCTCCGGCGTCATATCACGTGCCGTGCTTGTGACATTCTGCGCCATGGTTCCGATATTCAGCGCCAATGCTCCCAACGCCAGATATACGAAAAACGATTTCTTGATCGTTGCTTTTTCTTCCTTTTTCGGGAAGATAAACAGACTCAACATCACAAAAACCGATACGGCTACGACCAGATCCACCCGTCTCATCAGAAATCGCTGGACGATCGCGAAATACAGATTAAAGAATCCCACCACAACGCCAGCCGGAATAAGCGCCAGCAAGGCTTTCTTTTCCCAGTACCCGACAAGTACCGCAAGCACCAGCACAGCAATACTGAACCGGTATTGAAGGAATCCCGGCACGATCTGCTTGCAAAAAGAAGACAAAACGGTCTTCGCATCCGCGTTTTTCTTGATGGAATTCACTTCTTTCATAAGCTCTGTCGTCACAAACTCCGGATCATCGAAAGTCCAGTGTGAAAACAGGTAGTAGTCATTTGCCGAAATACCTAGAGAATGATAAAACTCTTCATTCTGATCGTAATCCGCCCAAGGCCTATCCGTAAATACTCCGCGCACTTCGTTATACTCCCGGAACGCATTCCATTCCGGATCGTTTTTGTAAGCGGCCGCGTCGTAAAGCCGGGCAGCATACCCGATGCCCAGGACAGCCAGCACGACCGAACCGATCACGGCGATACGCTTCAGGCCCGGCTTGGTCAGCAGGATATACAGCAAGAAGAAAACGCCAGCAGCAAACAACGCAATCAGAAAAGAATAGAAACGGATCATGGAACCGGTAAAAGCAAGTAAACCTCCCAGCACGATCTGAAACCAGGACAGTTTCCTGGCGGAAGTATTCAGAAGGATGACCGCAAGTCCACAGATCGAAGCAAAACCTGCCGTTTTTGTGAATGTGACATTCACATAGCACTCATAAAGCAGGAAAACATAAAAAAGCGCCACACATACATATGCACGCTTGTCACCTCGCTTCTTGTCCAGCAGGGTATATGAAAATGCCATGGAAGAAACAAACAAAGTGGACATATGGAAGATCACGTACCAGTTCACACTATGACACGCTGTATAAAGCAGAACCAGCACCCGACCGATCAGAATATTCGAATACACCATATGCGGATCACACTTGCCGTAAAGGCCGGAGACGATCCCCATCATGGCAAAATCATCGTTGATCTCATAATGCGTATGGCAAAAAAGCAGACAGAAAGCCATAAAAGCTCCGTTGACCGCAAGCAGAACAAGCAAGCGGATGATTCTTGACTTGTCCGGTTTCCATTTTCTTTCCATCGGCTTTTCCCCCTATCACAAAAAAGATTCGGCAACCACGTTCTTACTTCTTCACCACAACATCCATGATCTTATTTCCACAATACTTGCAGACATAGTTCTCGTCCACCGCGCCATTGATCGGCGAAGCACAACTCGGACAGTGATCTTTGACGATTTTCTTAGCAAGCGCGATCTTCAGGACCGAATCGTGCACCTCAAGCGTACAATGATTCAGATAACCTTGACGGATGGATCCACGCACTTTGCTGATCTTTCCGGACTTTGACGAATCCATGCTCTGAAGCTCCTCAGCCTTAATGAAAGGCTTATCAAACTTAGCAAAAAATGCCGCAAAAGCACCGGACGATCTTATGCAGCGGGCGCTTTTGACACGGCGGATGAACAGGATGACCATGATCACTGTGAAGAACACGCCGAACAATGCCGTCGACAGCAGATCCGCTTTGATCGCCGAGAACGAACGCACCTTCGTTTCCGGAGCAAGGATCGCCTTTCGCAGATAATCCTGGTCGTTATACTTGCCAAGCATATCGAAAGACATAATCGTCAGGATCGTCGCTGCAGCAATCGAGATAATGATCAGAATGATGGAAGCCGCATACTTCGACGCAAGTCCCCGTCCTTCATAATAGGAAGGGCGGTTGACACCCTGCTTGATCTCATTGGAAATACTGTAGAAACGATCGCCGGAAAGTACTTTGGCAAAGATATCCGGGCTACCGCAGTATGGGCATTGTCCGGTAAAGTACAGTTTCTTCTCGATGCCCGCGCCGCAATTCTTGCACTCGCAGAGGATCTTTTTGCTGAAGAGCTCTACCTGCTCAACACCGTCAATCGTCTTGATGCTGAATTTCTTCATGTAAAGAATGCGGAAAAGACGAAGCTCAAGTCTCACCCGAAGTTGGGAATGACCGGTCACTTCAGCAAGCGCGCTGATCGGGATCGTGCCGGAAAGATCTCCTTCAAAATAACTGGAGTAGAATCTGGCATCGCCGATCAGCTTGCGTGAAATACACACGATCAGAAGCACGATCGCGCCAACAATGATGCCACGGATACTTCCCGGCATAGACTTTGCATTCAGAGCTGTGTCAATGTCGTCCCGATAGTAGATCAAAAGATCAACTGCAAGATAAGCGAGAACGGCAATTTGAAACACGCTTAGTATGAACAGAATAATGTTTTTGATCTTGAAAGCAACTAGTGCCTTATTCTTCAGATACATTCCGGAGTCTCCTTTTCTCTGGCTCAATCATCCGATTTGATCCGGTAACATGTCCTTGCTAAAGAACAGTTCGATTACTTTATTTAATTCTTCGTTATCTTCTCCGGCCAGTTCATACACTACAGAGAAGAAATCCACCTGATCCGCGTTTTGGAAAGCATATCGCTGGATGTACTCACGAAGGATGCCGTAGAAGTCCTCTTCGCCTATAGCTTCGCCCATCCAGATGAGCGCCTGTTTTCCATAGTTGTAAGCAGCCAAAATATACTGGATCTCTTGATCGAACTCGAAATAGGAGCGGTTGATCGGGCTGATACCATTCTGTTGTAATACCTGTTTCGACTGGTCCCAGGCACTTGCAGTCTTCGGGATAGACTGACTGTCATTATAGACACCGTAAAGTGTTTTGCCATAAATATATTCCGTATAAGAAGTGATCGACTCATCGAGCCATGGCTGTGTGCCGGAATTACTGCCCACGATACCCATGAACCACTGGTGACCGATCTCATGAGAAACAACCGTGTCAGCGGTAGTCTTAATAATTTCCTTCACAAAATCCGAATTGGCGCCCATGCTTGAAGGGATATCATCTTTTGTGATGATGATCAGGTTCGGATACTCCATTCCACCTGCATCGATCGGAGCAAGAATCACTTCCAGATCTTTGTACGGGTATTTACCCAGTTTTTCACCGAAAATACGGAGCGAGTCGATCGATGCACGCAAGCTCTCGTCAGCAAGCAGCTTATCGACATCCTGGTTTTCCTCAACATAAGCTACACGGATGTGCACATCCTCAAAATCGCCTTCGACAAGTTGGAAGTCTTTGCTTGTGCTGAAAACAAAATCTCTTACACAGTCCGCATGGAAACTCTGTGTCTTCTTGTCGCCGTCAGTAGTATCCCCGTTTTCAAGACCCGTCGTAAGAAGGATCATATCCTTCGGAAGAGTGATATTGACGTCGTAATCAGAAATCTCGGAGTAGAAGCACTCACCGCAGTTGTAGAATTTTTCGTGTGACCATCCGTCCTTGGTGTATTCGGCAAGGATCGGGTAGAAATTAGTAACATTATACACGCCATCCTGTACGCCGTAGCGGTCCGCCACAGTCGGGATCTTCGCTTCAAAATCATACGACAGTGTCATTTTCTCGCCCGGAGCCAGCTCCGACTCAAGCGGGAGCCATACAACGGAAACATCATCGTCACGCTGCATCTTGATTTTCTTATTGTTTCTTCCATCTGTAATGTTTTCAATTTTGGTGGTGTCACCATGCGTCTCGATCGCACCATCGTAGCCGGCAGTCTTCGCATCAATAAAAAGACTGGAGTAATCACGCAGACAAAGCTTGTCCCAATCCTCTTCGCTGTCGTTAAAGAACACAAACTCGACATGTCCGCCGATCGTGTTGTTCTCCGGATCCAATGTCAGATCCATCGTGTAGTGGTAGCGGTCCTCCTGCTTCTTAAGATCGATCTCGCAGTTTTTCTCCGGAACACTTCCCTTAAGCTTACTCTCCGTCTCTTGCGAACTCTCTTCCGACTCGGTTGTTTCGGACGTTTCCTCTGTCGTTTCCTCTGTCGTTTCTTCTGTCTCCTCAGTCGTCTCTTTAGTCGGCTTTTCGGTAGTCTCTTCCGGTTCGGAGTCATTCTCTTCCGTCGTAGATTCCTCCTCGGCCTCAGTCGTTTGCTTCTCTTTCTTCGAGGTTTCTCTTGCCAGCATTCTGCAAGCTGCAGCCGGCAAAACCATGGAAGCTGTCAGAAACAGCGCGATCAATTTCACTGATTTTTTCATTTTTCCTATTCTCCTTTTTCCGATGATACACATCGATAGTAGTATACAACATTCTAAATACTTTATTATGGCTTTTTCGCAAATTTAGATCCGATCAGGCTAAGTCACACTTTTTCTGACCGGCAAGTGACAGAATACTCACCTTAACGTCATTTCACAGTCATCGTAAGATGCGACAATAAACTTGTCAGAGGGCGATGGCACAGCCGAACACCAAGTAACCCAATTTCCCGAACCCTCTGGCAGGGGCTTCCCCCTCCATAATATCTTCTATTTTATTTCATATCGTGGAGGCGGATCGGAAAGATCCGCTTCCACCCCCCTCCTTACAATTACCCCTCCATGCTAACCATAGTTCGTAGGAAAAAGCACTTTTCAGTACTTTTTCCTACGATTTTTTCTTCAAGAGCTCTGCAAAATACGGTGACAAAACACTCACTCAATTTTTTTATACAAAAGCTACAATAGGGGCAAAACCAACCAAAAACAGAATTGACAATAGGAGGTCGACAATGAAGAAAGTGATAAAGAGTTTACTGGCTGCGGCTGTTGTGACAGGAATGGTCATTCCGTTTACGGCTTGCAGTTCCAAAGAAAAGGGAAGCAACGCCGGTTCTTCCGGAAGCAATAGCGGAAATACGAACACAAGCATCGCAGGCGCAATCAAACCGAAGGCCGGAAAGGCCCGCATTGTCAGTGATACCGACCCGTACTTCAACGTAACCGAAGCGGAACTGAAAGTTAAGGTGCCGGAAGGCAAAGAGATCCTCTACACAGAATTCACCAATACCTACGCTGTCGGAGACAGGATCCTGGCCAATGTACACATGCGTTTAAAAATGCCGGCCGAAGTCGAAAAAGAAATGAACAGTCTGAATCTGGATCTTGAGAAAGACGCGGAGAAATACCAACAGATCTTCGATGAATACAATCGCAACAGTTTTCAGTTATTCGATCTGGACGGAAATAATATCAGCGCGATCGAAACAGAAACCGGAGCAGAGTTTACAGGAGCTTTTGCACTCGAAAACGGAGAGATCCTTGTTGTAACAAGCAAAACGAACTTTCAGACTTGTGCATCGGAACCGAAACTTTTCGTTATTTCCGCAACCGGTGAAAAAAAACGGGACATTCCTCTTTCTGTCAATGAGCCTCTGACTGATACCCATGTATACTTGACCGGCAACGGAAATCTTCTTCTTGCCAGCTCCAGAAAGTACTATCTTCTGGATTCCCAGGGAAAAGTTCTTAAGATGGTGGAGGACCCGAGACTGAGCGGACAGATGCTTTGTTCAGATGGAAAATGGTATGCGTGCATGCCTGATTATAATATGGGTGATAGTAATATGTCCTTACAGGAAGTGGATACGAATGAAGGCAGTCTGATCGGCAAGCCGATTTCCATCGATATGTTAATGAGTTATAGCCTGACACAAGGAAAGAAAAATTGTTTTCTCATCAATAATAACGGTGTAGAAAAATATGATCTTCTGGACGGCTCCCGGACCGCTGCTTTTACCTGGAAAGATACGGATGTCAATTTCACCTCTCTGGATTTCTCCGGTGCCAGCATCGAGTCGGAAGACAAGATGATCTTCTTCAAGAAGGTTACCAACGCCGAGGCGGCACGAACAGATATGGATCAAAAAGCCGGTGTGGGAAACCGAGCATATGTGGTCACGCTCACCCGTGCCGACAAGAATCCTCACGCAGGAAAAGAGATCATCAAACTTGGCGTGAATGGAATTAAAGATGAAGCTTTTCTCAATCAGATCATCACATTCAATACCGACCCGAACCAGAAGGCTCGTATCGAAATCTGCGACTATGCCACCGATTCCGACTTCGTCTTCGATGAGCAGAGCAGTCTGGAGAAACTGCAGGAAAACGCCGACAAATTAACCATGGATATGTTAAGCGGCGAGGGACCGGATATTCTCGTTGGCTATTCCGGACTTTCTCAATTCAACACCGAAAATACCCTTCTGGATCTGAAACAGTATCTGGACAACGACAGCAACTTATACAAAGAAGACTACTACGCAAACATCTTCAGTGCTTTTGAAACGGACGGAAAACTCTTCTCCATTCCGATCACATTCAGTTTGGAAGGAATCCTGATCGACAGCAAGATCCAGGGCGCCAAAGATAAGCTTTCTTTCGCGGATCTCGACACCATGGCGTCTTCCCTCTCCGCTGATAAGCAGATGTTTTCAGGCCAAGACTGGAAATCCCTCCTGAGCAAATGGATCAAAGGCATGGGATCTACACTCATTGACAATACGAACCAAAAAGTCAATTTCGATTCCGATGAGTTCCGAGCGCTTCTTCAGGCGATCAAGAAACACGGTGTCTCCTCTTCCTCTTCTGCAAACTCCTCCACGTCCGGACCAGCATTGGCAGAAGGACACATGAACGATGATCTTCAGTTCTTTATGGGAATGATCGCGGCATGCAACAGCCAACTCAGCGGGTTAGACGACTTCTCCATGTTTGGTTCTTTTGGCGCCGACTTAAATAACGGAGACATCTTATTCTCCGGATATCCGACGGCGAACGGAACAGGTATGCTTGCAAACGGAGAGATCACCATGTCTATCACGTCATCTGCCGCCAACCCCGACCTGGCCTGGGATTTCATCCGGTCTTTCCTAAGCGAGGATTCACAGTACGATCTTAGTTTCAGCACAAACAAGATCCCGGTCAACAAAAAAGCTTTCAACAAGAAGTGTAATCTTGAAATCAAATTGAACAACGATTATGTGGACAACATGAAAAAGTCGTCTCCGGATACTGATTACATCCCGTACAGATACTCCCAAAAAGATGTCGATACTTTCGAGTCCATAATCGCATCGGTACAATTCACCAGTCAGATGGATAGCGCCGTATTAAACATCGTGATGGAAGAAGCAGCCGGTTTCTTCGAAGGCAACCGTTCCATCGACGAAGTATGCAAAAACATTCAGAACCGAGCATCCCTGATCGTACAAGAAAGATAAGGCCGTGCTACACTCACGACGCTTGTACAAGGAGCACCCCGCCGAAAGGAAGTACCCGGCTGAAGCCAAAGCCCCATCTTCTTTGGACAGCACACCCCACCACCGGTGGGGTGCTTTTTTATGCGACGGGGTCGGGGCCTCAGCCCGGGGACTGCGATTTATCAAGAGATTTTATCAGCTTTTCTTAAGCCGGTATATCAGAATGAAGTCTGTATTTTCAATCAGCGGATGATCTCCACAACTTCGCCGATGTACATATCATGTGGCGCATCCGCCGAATAAAACTGTGCCGCGATTTCCGGTTTCATGTTCTTCGGATCCAGCGTCTGCATGAAAAGTTTTCTGCAAACCAGTGTCACCTCGGCCTCCCGGAAACTTACGGAATCACCGGCCTCAACCGGCGTCAATCCTTCCACATGCATCTTATCGATGTCCCGGCCGGATTTCGAACCGAGGATACCAAGTGTTTTCTTCCATTCTTCCGGATAGAAGCTTACCGTGAAATATTCGTTATCGTCCATAAACTCATGCGTATAACGCGACGTGCGCACATAGACCGTCGCGACCGGTTTTCCCCAGATCGTACCCATTCCGCCCCAGGAAATCGTCATCGTGTTGAATTTATCTTTTGTACCCGCAGTCACAAGCGCCCACTTCTTATCGAAGATCTCGAAAATGTCTGTTTCAAAGTTCATGTCAGCACCTCGCTTGAAAAAAAGTATTGCATACATTATATCCTAGTTTTCAGATTCCGCGACGTATCTTCACACCAAAGATCCGTCAGAATCAGTTCGCGCTCCGCAGGAAGATCATGAGCATCACGACCGCAAATCCGAAAACAAAAGCCAGAGCGCCTTTGTCATTATCTTTCTTCACCGCGATCTGCGGGATCTCTTCGATCGTCGTGTAGATCAGGGCGCCGCCTGCTGTGGCCATGATATAAGGCAGGATCCGCGGAAACAAAACGACCAGAACGACCGTGATCACACCGAGAAGCGGGATCGGCGTGCCGGAAACGACACCCATAAAAAATGCTTTTCCCGTCTTTGTTCCCGCATCACGGATCGGAAGCGCGACGCAGAGCGCCTCGGGAATATTTTGCAGCGCGATCGCTATGGCCAGAACGATCGCGACCGAAGAAGATATCCATTCCGTCTTCATGAAATGCGCTGCATAGATCGCGCCGAGAGCGATCCCCTCCGGCGTATGGTGAATGATCTCCTTGAGCAGCACTTTGGTCTGCGAGTCCAGGTTGCTTTTGGGTCCTTCCGTAATATCTGAAAACGCATGTTTATGCGGCACGACGACATCCAGGAAGATCTGGAACAGCACACCGACGCAGAAGCAGACCGTGACCGGGATGATGCCATTTCTATTCTCCAGACTCAAACCTCCGATTGAAGGTTCGATCATGCCCCAGACGGCAATCGAAAACATAATACCGGAACTGCATCCGACCAGCATAGCGCGCAGCGTATCCGACAGTTTATTCTTGGCATAGATCACCGCGGAACCGAGAAGCGTTCCGATCAGCGGGATCAGCATACCGAACAGCGTATCGGCATCCGATAATGTATGCGAACTGTCCAGGTACGTGATCAGTGTGCGGAATCCGATGAACAGCAGGATCGTTCCACCCATGATCTCCGAACCGGCGCGATACCGGCTGCCGAAAATATTACCGATCTTCACTCCGATCGTCGAAATGATGAACGTCACAATACCGATCACACCGACCGCAAACAGCACATTGACAAACCGACCGGCAGATAAAACTTCAACAGGGACCGCAACAAAAGTGATGCCGACAGCCAGCGCGTCGATACTGGTCGCGATGGCCATCATGAACATCGTCTTTACATCAAAACCCGGCTTGGCATCTTCATCCGGAGCAAGCGCCTCCTTGATCATGTTCCCACCGATCAGTGAAAGTAGCCCGAAAGCTACCCACGGCGCTACCATAGTGATGAAACGTTCAAAAGCAGATCCGACGAGATAGCCGATCAACGGCATTATGGCCTGGAAAAATCCGAACCATATTCCACAAAGAAAAAACTCTTTCTTCGAGATCTTCTTCGACGCCAGTCCTTTGCATATCGATACGGCAAAAGCATCCATCGCAAGACCAACAGATAGAAGCAGCAGTTCAAATAATCCCATAGTATTTTGTTAACTCCCTCAACCAAATTTCCTTATGTCAAAGTTGTTTTTCTTTACTGTCCAAAGTCTCATTCATACTGCCGGTCCGATAGCCCTGAAGATCCATCGTAACATAAGCAAAACCAAGTTCATGCAGCGTGGAACAGACCTTGTCGCGCACGCCCTCTTCAACCAGTCTGGGGAATTCTTGCGGCAACACTTCGATCCGGGCGATATTCCCGTGGATGCGGACGCGGAACTGCTTGAAACCAAGGTCCAGGAGAAGTTGCTCGGCCTGATCGACCATTCTGAGTTTCTCTTCACTGATCGTCTCGCCGTAAACAAAACGCGACGACAGGCAGGCGAACGACGGCTTATCCCAAGTCGGAAGATCCAGTTCTTTTGAAAGCTGACGGATATCCTCCTTCGTCAGACCGGCTTGCCGAAGCGGGCTTTTGACACCAAGTTCCGCCACCGCGATCAGCCCCGGCCGGTAATCGCCGTTATCGTCAAGATTGGATCCCTCCGCAACATACTCAATTCCATTCGCCGCGGCCACGTCCAGGATCTTCGTAAAAAGCTCTTTCTTACAGATATAGCAGCGGTTCTTGGGGTTCTGGCGGAACCCGTCGATCGCTAGTTCCTCAGATTCGATCACGACCTGCCTGATGCCTTCCTTTTCGCAGAATGCAGTTGCCTCTTGTAATTCTCGTTTGGGAAAAGAACAGGATTTAGCCGTAACGGCGATCACCTTATCCTTTAAGACATCTTTGGCGACCTTCAAAAGAAATGTGGAATCGACGCCGGAAGAGAATGCAACGGCTACACTTCCAAGCTCCTGAAGATACTGTTCCAGTTTCTGTTTTTTCTCATGTAATGCGTCCATATGTACCTCTGTCTGTATTCCGATAGAGCGGAAAGAATCTTTTTCTTGATTGTACTATAGTACTCGATAACTTTCCTCGCTTCAATATCAACAGACATACAGACGTACCCGGATCAGGCGATATATTTCACACCCAAAGAACGAAGTTCCTGACGCATCTTCTGTACCTTTTCTGCCGGAAATCTCCGTCCGATACTCTCCTCGAGCATAACGACGGACGCCCCCGTCTTCGCCGCGCCTTTTGCTGTGGCGCCGACACATCCGCACTCATCGATCCCGCAGATCGCCACTTCTTTATAGTTCTGTGCTTTCATGTACTCGCGGAAAGCCTTGGCCGTATAGGCGTCAGAACGACTCTTCTCAAAGCACAGATCCGACACAACATCCAGTTTGCTGTAGAGCTCTGCCCCTTCTGTTCCCCGGATCGAGAATCCGACTCCCCACATCAGTTTGGACAATACATGCTTAATGTATATGATGTCGTAGCCCTTCTCTTTATAATCGGCAATCGTCCGATTGATATGCCCGACCAGCGCATCACTGTCATAAGTAAACATCGCCTTTCTTTTTTCCCAGAAATAGTCATTCTGTATATCGATTACCAGAAGTGCTCTCTTCTCTTGCATATATTTCTCTCCTTCTCCAATCACTATGTTTCTCACCATTATTGAACGCGTTCAATTTATGATAACGCAGATTCTTCTTCTTTTCAATCAGAAAAAGAAATCCTGACAAAAAAATGCCGATATCATCAAAAAAGTTCCATATAGAACATTGACACCAATTAGTTCTATATGGTACCATCTTCCTGTAAAACGTTTTATGATTTGCGGCGGAAGGATCTGTCCCCGCCTCAACAAAAAGGAGAGCACCATGGATACCCGGACGGGTTTTCTCATATCTCAGATCAAGCAGGTGCAGGCCCGCGTGTTTCAGAAGCTCCTGGTGGAAAGCGGAGTGGAAGAATTCAATGGTCCGCAGGGACATATCCTGTATGTTCTCTGGCAGGCAGACGGAGTTCCGATCGTAGAGCTTTCGAAGAAGACCGGGCTTGCGAAGAACACCCTGACTGCGATGCTTGGCCGTCTTGAAGACTCCGGTCTGATCACCAGAGAAGCCCATGCTACAGACAAGCGCCAGTCCTTGATCGTGCTTACGAAGAAAGCACGTTCCTTGAAAGGCAAATACGATGAGGTATCCGAACGCATGAATGAGATCTTCTACCAGGGATTTACCGAGAAAGAAGCGCTCCGCATGGACAGTTATCTTGACCGGATCCTGGAGAATCTCGAGAAGTCCGAACAACAGAAGAAATGATCGAAGGAGAATTTAAAATGTCTAAAAAACTTGCCGAAAACGGAAATGATTTTTGCCCGCAATCACTGTTCCTTTACGGAACGAAAAACGAAGACGGAACGCCGCATTTCGGACTGTTCTGCTGGTTCAGTTATATCAGCACCCTGACGGAAAACGGTGAGGGTCTGGGCGTGATGGCCTGCATCGGCGAAGAAAAACTCACGAAAGATCTGATCCGCAAAAACGGCGTATTCTCTGCCAACCTGGTTACAGAAGAACTGCTTCCGCTCGCCGACTATTACGGCAACATCAGTGGTCGTGAAAACCCGGACAAGATGCGTCATATGCCTACAGTTGAGCAAGGTCTGAAACTGGATGTTCCGACGATTGCCGAGAGTCCGATCAGCATGGAACTGCGTGTCCAGAAAGAGATCCACTTGACCGAGGGCAGCGATGTATTCCTTTGCGAGATCGTAGCCGTTTCCATGAAGGAGGAACTCATGAATAAGCAGATCCCCTTCATCGACAGATATCTGTCGGTCATGCCGGTCCTCGCCGGCGGCGAACTACGCTATGTCACCGCAGACGGGAGAGACATGGGCCATTGGGGCGAACCCATGCAGGAACTCGCAGAAAAGTAAATCAGGAAGTGCTTGGTGGAGAAGCTCGGCATGTTGAGGTTTCTTCTATTTTTTCGTTTGCTCATTCTTCTTCCGGATTTTCTTAGTATAAGATCTGGCGTTGATAGTCAGCAATATTGAAAACACGATCGAGATCCATGCCGGGATCACGCAGTATCCGGGGCTGATCTGTCCGTCACTTTTCAGCACCAGGATCGCGGATCCGATCGTCACGCCGCAACAAACCATTTCTAATCCGAAAAATATAAGTGCCCGTATGATCGCCTGCTTCTTCGTTTTGTCTGTATAGTCCGCAATTAACAATAATGATTCTTTTGTCTCTTTGTCCATTTTCTCACTTTTCCTTTCGCCATCGATAAGTTCGCGGATATCCACATCGTAATAATCCGCCAGTTCAACAAGGATGCTCAGATCCGGAAGTGTATTTCCGTTTTCCCAACGTGAAACACTTCGGGACGATACTCCGAACAGATCAGCAATCTCTTCTTGCGTCTTATCTTTCTCTTTTCTCAGACGCTTAAGAAACTCACCGATCTTTTTCTGGTCTATCATGCAGAAATCCTCCTTTCGGTTCTGATTATCGATCGACTGCCCTAAGAAAACCACGTCACAAAGTGAGAAATGACGTTTTTCCTACCGGACAGATTTGTCTGGTCGCCTGTTTTCAGGCATTTCCGAGATATCCATCCCGGAACCGATTTTATGTCATTTTACAATAAGCCGCAAGCGGAAACAATTCCTTCCGACTCACGAAAAGAACTTTCCAAGATGAGGTCGCTTCCTCGTTCATCTCCCCGTTCAATCTGAATCTAAGGAAACCACAGCAGGCGCTCTCTTCTATTCTTTCGGGTTCGATGATGGTATAATAGTCAAAACAGTTCACCTTCAAGTTTAGGAGGATTACGAGAATGGAAAATTTAAACTACCAGCCACCGGTAACAGTCAATGACCGGGCTGGCGAAAAGGTAATCGAAGCGAACTTCCGAATCGATGATATAAAAGCTCAGATCGCAGAACTAGAGATCAAGATTTCTGCTCTATACAATGTGATCGTCGAGCAAGGTATCGATCCTAAGCTTATCGAAAGGAAAGTTGAAGAACTGGTAACAAACCGTCCTGAACGACCGCTCGTATCTGTCTTAACAAGATCGCAGATTTGTCCGGAATGCGGGAAGAAGGTCAAACCATCCTCCGTTGATCCATTGATGGGAACCTGCCTGTTCTGTGGGACCAAAGTGCCTTTTTACCCTACATTCTGAACAGACGGCAAGCACAATAAACCAAGATCACGAACGGCTTACATGCCGTTCTTTTTATTTATCCGCTCAGTATAACTATCTCATTTTTTCACTATTCTGCCTTATAATGGAGCCAAAAGAACCAAGTCGGCGGGGAGATCCTGCATTCCCGCAGTTTTCGGCATCAACTCACAGAAATATCCCCATCAGAACGAAAAGCGCAATAATGATCGCAAGATATACCAGCGCGAGTATTCGCTTGATGGTTTCTTTCTTCCTGTCTTTCCTCTGCCGGACCGGCGGAAGCGAGAAGATCCTCTTCCATTTCTCCCTTTTCGGATGCTCGACGGTATTGTCGATATAGGAACGGAAATCGAAATTCGATCTGACCTCACTATCCGGGTACAAGTGTTTCTCCGCTGTACGGGAAAACCGGTCCTCCTGCGTCAGCTGTCTTAGATTCCGTGCAATATCGCATCGGTCGGCAGACATACTCACAAGTGATTCCTGGACCCCAAAGTACTCCGCGATGTCCTCTGTGCCGCAGGACTTCTTCTCCGCGATGCAGACGATAAACCAGATCTCCGGCAACTTATCCCCGACGAAAGGCGGTTTTTGCATATATTCCTCGATATATTCGTCCCTCGAGGAATATTTCTCCATTTCGGGAAAACCATCCGCCCAGCTATACATCAGGCCATATCTTCGCGCCCGCAGGTCGCTTTCCGTATAGAACTCTTTGTCATGCTTGATATAAGCCCATTTTGCGATCCGAGGATGGTCGAGTGCAGCACGGATAAAGGCTTCCGTATCCTCGCCCTTATCGCCTTCTTTTATCGTGATATAATAACCGTGCTCTTTACTCATATTTCTCTTTTCCCCAAATCACGCTCAAGCGCGCGTCAAGGCTCGAACTTCGTTCCGCACTCGGTGCAGAATTTTGCTGTCTTCGAGGTTCGCAGCGCTCCGCAGGACAGACAGTATGAACGGTCTTCCGGCCTGACCGTCTGACCGGACTTCGCGGCGATTTCTTTGAGAAGGGCGAGCGTCCGCTCCGGATCGGTGAAGATCCGCTCATGTTCCTGGTCGAACCGGATGAATCCTTCCCACTCACCCACTTCTACATATGCTTCTTTAGGATCTTTGCAAAGCTCTCTCACTTGTTCCTTGATCCAAGGAAGAATATCCGATGGTACGCTATAGCTGTTCTCACTATCCCCTTCACGGATCACCACACATGCGTTTTGGTTTGAAAAGTAGAAGGCACTCAACATGACATCCGGACGGATCGTCCCAAAGGCCGGATCCGGAACAGGAGCCGGTCCGGGATAAACCTGATGGTGGATCGAACTCAGTTCAAAATCTTCCGGCAATTCCGGATTCGGGTAACAATAATTGATGCGATCTCTCTGGTTAAGCGGCTCCCCACATACGGCGCGGAGTTCTTCCAGCATCTGGTACAGGACTTCTTCGTCCATATCGTGATAATAGGTATCGACCTGCCCGTCTTCTCTTGTCTCGACGACCGCAGCCATCTCCTTTCCATTCAACGAAGGCTCGAGAGGAAAGAATCCCCGATGCTTCTCCCCGCACTTACTGAGCACCTCTTCGACGAACTTTTCCGCCGCCTCCCGTGGCACAGCATAATCCGAAGCCTCATGCGTCAGGAGGTAGTTTCCGTCTTTTAAGCTGGTCACCCTGTAATCTGTATTTACAGGCGGTCCCCCGCAGATCGTTTGCTCCATAAAGTATTTCTGGAGATTTCTGTATGCGATATAAATATACACCCGAATGACCTATCCTTCTTCCCAATCTAAAACTAGATATATCACAGGATGGTCCGCAAATCAAATCCGCAGCCTGCGTAAGTGTTTTTGCTGAAGGCGGAGTGTTCACTCCTTTATGCCACGGATCTTAACTGCAGTAAGAAAATGCTTCTGTAAGAACGGATAGAGAATGATCATGGGAAGTATGGCCAGGATCATGACAGCCGACGCGACTCCGGCACGGCTGGGCGCAGCGGCCACAGTCGAATCTACATAACCGTTACTTGCGTTAACTGCCGAGGTCTCCACTTTAAACAATTCAAACTGAATGGTTGAAAGCTCTTGGTTCATCCGATTGAAAAGCAACGTGTCAAACCAGGAACCCCAATGATTTGCGGCAGTAAAGAGTGCAACAACGGCATAGATCGCTCTGCACTGAGGACAGACAATACTCCAGAAGATCCGCAAATACCCCGCGCCATCAAGTTGTGCAGATTCCTCCAGGGAATCCGGTATCGTCTCCATATATGACCGCATGAGCAATACGTGAAGCACACATACCATTCCCGGGATAATATATACCCAGAAGCTCTGTATCAGATCGAGCTTTCTATATAGGACCAAAGTGGGGACCATTCCGGCTGATATGAACATCGTAAAAACCCAAAACCGGGAAAGCATTGTCCGAAACACAAACTTTTTCCGGCTGAGGATAAAGGCAAGGACCGCGCAGGCGAGCACGGAAGTCAGCGTACCGAGAACCGTTCTCTCGACACTAACGAGGAATGCCTTCCGGTAGTTAGTATTCTTAAAAAGCACCAGTTCCCAGTTTTTAAGAGTAGGAGAACGCGGAAATAATCTCAGCGCAAAGCTTTTATCTGCTACATCATAAACGCTGCTAAAGGACAACGGAATGAGGCGAAGTATCGGGTACAGGGCAACGATTGAAGAAACAATAAAGACCGTCCATGTAAATATTCTAAAACACCGCTCGGAAGCGGGCACCGGTTTCTTGTATAAATCTCTTTCTTCCATGATTTCTTCCCCCTAGAAGTACCCATTCTGAATACTAGACACTTATCCAAGAGTTTTGTTACACACAGATTCAAAACAAAAGGATATGTGATCAGCGTATCACATATCCTTCTTTGGCTAACACTTCTAAAGCCCGTCCAAAGTTTTCTTCTTTCACAAGAATATAATCCGTATTGTACGTCGATACAGCGAATATCCCTATCTTGTTTTCAGCAAGGATTCCGGAAATCTTCGAGAGTATACCGATCAACGAAAAATCCAGCACTCCCTGGATCCGAAAACCTCGCCAACCGTCATCTCTCTCAATAGTGTTTTCCGGAGCCTCTTCCGTTTTACATACTAAAGATAACTCCTCATCTGTTTTACCGATAAAATAAAACTCTGAAGACAGGTCCACAGCAGACACATCTTCAACTTTACATACAGTCAGATTATGTTCTAGTTTTTTTAGCTCCATGGTTAACTCCTTTGGAAGACCGGCTAAGATGCCGATCTGTCTTTTTCCTTGTTTCATTATATTCCAATTTGAACAAAGATATTCAACGCATCGGAGTAACGGTTGCATTAATGTGCTGAATAACCACTCTAAGTGAGACGATGACTGCGATCAAATATGTCATTTCTTCAGTGCATTTTTCTTTTCGAAAGAGAGCATCATCCGGTGCATGCCGATCAGGACGACTGCCAGAATAATGGTTGCAACAAAAAAGATAAGAGACAGTTTTAGCATTTCAAGATTGAAGGCTATGGCGGCGACTGCCAAGCAAACAGCAAAAACTCCGAATATGATCCTAAGTAAAACTTCTCCTGTTGAATTTTCCATCATCTTTCCTCCGGTTCGATCATCATTTTATGATTCTATCTTATCCTTGATGCATTAAGTCATCGTCAATCAAACATAAAGAAAGCGTTAAGATTGAAAACTGTTCGCCGAACGTCAAAGGTCGCTCGAGCGGCTCAAAGACCGGCCAGATCGTTGATGACTTCGCCGGCGATGATCAGGCCGACTACGGATGGAACAAACGCGGTGGAGCCGGGAATAGCTCTTCGATCTGTACATTTTCTCTCCGCGCCCGGTGGGCAGATACAATGCTGTCTGCAGCTGATGGACATATCCTCCAACGGTCGGACCGGTGCTTCCTTGGAATACACGACTTTCAGGGAGTCGATGCCTCTTTTTTTGCACTCACGCCGCATGACTTTGGCCAGCGGGCATATAGATGTCTCGTAAATATCCGCCACCTCAAAAAGCGCGGCATGAAGTTTGTTTCCTGCGCCCATGGAGGAGATGACCGGGACGCCGGCTTCCTTTGCTTTTTCAATAATGGCCAGTTTTCCGGTTACGGTGTCGATCGCATCGACTACATAATCGTACTCTCTGAAATCGAACTGATCCTGAGTCTCCGGCAGAAAGAATGTGCGAAATGCTCTGACGTTGCATTCCGGGTTGATATCGTGCACCCGTTCTTCAGCCACGTCAACTTTATATTTCCCGACGGTCTTCCTCGTGGCAATGATCTGGCGGTTGATATTGGTCAGGCAGACCTTGTCATCGTCGATAAGGTCCAGGGCGCCGATCCCGCTTCGGGCCAGCGCCTCCACGACATAGCCGCCCACGCCCCCGATTCCGAAAACGGCAACACGGGAAGACGCGAACTTTTCCATCGCTTCCGGTCCATATAACAGTTGTGTTCTGGAAAACTGATTCAGCATTCTAAAGACTCCAATGTTTTTAAACCATTCTAATATAAATGCCTACTAAGTCAATAGGCTTTTAAAAATGCTGAAATACTATCTCCTGATATTTCGCGGTTACTTCACACTCAGAGCATGCGCACCAGCTCATCCCGCATCTCCGTGATCTCGCGAAGCAAAGGTGCATAGTCCATGTCGGCTTTCGCCCGCAGGAACTCCGTGATGTTACAAACAGGTTGAAAGATCGGAGTAAGCGCCAGATTTCCGAGGACGCCTTTTAACGAGTGAGCCGCGTCAAAAGCACTGTCCAGATCTTGTCTTGCGATCGATTCAGCGAGCACTTCGAAATTCTTGTCTTCGAGTACTCTCCCCACCAGTTTCAGATAGAAACCTTCGTTGCCCATGCAACGATTCAGACCATCTTCCGTATCCGCTCCAAATGCCCGTAAAGCTTCCACAGTCAGCATATCCCGATCCTCCTCTCCTTACATTTTCGATGCCTGTTTTTCAAGAAGGAACTTCTCGAAATCTTCAGCCGGCACCGGTTTGGAGAAATAGTATCCCTGGATGATCGAGCACCCGAGTTTCTTCAGTTCAAGATACTGCTCTTCTGTCTCCACACCTTCGGCAATCGCCGGTACACCGAGATAATCAGCGATATCGATCACGATGCTGATCATCCGGGTATCGTTCTGCTTATCGAACGCGGTCCGGATAAACTTCATGTCCAGTTTCAAAGCATCCAACGGGAGTTCCGTGATCATATTCAGTGAAGAATAGCCGGAACCGAAATCATCCATCTCAACAAAGAAGCCATGCTCCCTCAGTTCTTTTACCTGATTGACGATCTGATTGGAATCACTGACATATGCGGACTCCGTGATCTCAAGATACATATCTTCCGTGCCGAGACCGTTCTCGTCCACGATCCTCTTCATCGCATTCACGAGGTTCGGGTCATAAAGATCGGCGCGCGACAGGTTCACGGATACCGGCACAGAAACGCCGAGACGCGATTTCCAATCCGCGACCTGCTTGGCCGCTTCCCTCCAGACATATTCATCAAGCGTGGCGATCAGGCCGTCTTCTTCAAAGAGAGGTATAAAAGCACCTGGCGAGATCATGCCGAGGGTCGGATGGAACCAGCGCACAAGCGCTTCCGCACTCGCCAGGGCGGGCTTGTCTCCGCGGATATCGAACTTAGGCTGGAAGAAAACTTTGAAGTGCTTCTCCGCAAGTGCTTTTGGAAATTCATCCACCAGCTGGCCGGAGAATAATTCCGCGTCGATCAGTGCTTCATCAAATTCATTGACAAAGACCGTGTAGTTGTTGCGGATCTTGTCGGAAGCGATCTTTGCCCGGTCAAAGCGTCGGTGCAGATCCAGTTTCTTATCGCAGTTGGAGTACACGCCGACGCGGATCTTGATGACTGTCTGAAGTTCATCCCCTACGCTGGAGATCATCTCGGCCGTCTTCGTATAGTCGTCCTGATGCAGGCAATATACAAGGAATGTATCCGCGGCTTTGCGGCAAATGAAGCTTGCCTGGTCCGCAAAAACCGCTTCCAGACGTTCTGCGATTTTTTTCAGGATCTCATCGCCTTTTTCTATACCGAAGCGCTCGTTTAAAACATGGAAATGGTTGACATCCAGGCAAAGCGCGTCCATCTCGGTATCCGGATAGAATCTGTCAAACTGATTGCAGTAGCGGTAAAAATACTCGATGTTATAAAGGCCCGTGAGCTCATCTCTTTCCGTTGCGCTGATGATCTGGCGGTTTTCGGCAAGCTCGATGGAACGGGATATTCTTGCTTTAATGACATCCGGCTGCGGGTAAGGCTTCGGAATAAAATCGTAAGCGCCTCTCTTGAGACTGGCCACTTCCGAATCCTGATCAGATGTAAGAACGATCACCGGGATCCCTTTAAGATACGGATCCTCATTCATCTGTGCCAGAATATCGAGCCCTCTCATCCGAGGCATATTCAAATCGAGAAGGATCAAAGAGAGCGTCTTTCTGTTCTGCTTGATCATCTCATAAGCCATCTCACCGTCTTCTGCTTTAAGAACATCGTATTCATCAGAAAGGATGTTCTCCAGAAGCTCCCGATTGATATATTCATCATCAGCAATAAGGATCTGTCTCTTGCTGCCTGCAATAAAATCCGGAAAAATCTTCATTTCTCGGTCCCACCTTGATGCCTAGTCTTGCTATTTACTCTAACCCAACCTCTGAAGATATATCAGAATAATTTAATTATACCACACCGCATGGTCTCTCTCGCTTACATAACTAAATGTTCACGCATTATTCACATAGGATCAGAATCGGATTTTGTTTTCTTCTTTTTTCTTTTGGGCATTTTTGCAGATCACTGCAACTTGTGTTCCGATAAACGCCCAGAACAGAAGCATCAGGATGTTCTCCAGGAAAACCTGTGCGCCGGCTTTTTCATAATCCAGGAACGCAAAAGGAACTTTGAAGAATAAGTAGTCCGTCGTCTTGCTATTTAAGAACAGAAGCAATCCGACGCCTGCCAGGCTGAAAGAAACGACCGATACCGCGATCTTCAGTTTATTCGGCATTTTAAATTTCGCAAAGATGACCGGGATATGCATGCCCAGATGCAGACCCATAAGCACAAATGCCCAATACGACATGGAAAGATGCATTCTTCTGGCAAAAGACACTTTTGTCATTCCATAGAGGAACGGTACAGCATGTCCGCTCATGGACATGCCGCAGAAAGCGGTGAGTCCAAATGCGGCAATAAGCGCGATGTTGATCACCAATGAGAGTATCCGGTATGCGTTATATTTTCCTTTGAAGGTAGCTTTATACCACTTTATGTTAAGGATCTGATGGAAGATGACAAGCAAAGTCATTCCCACACCGATCCACTCGTGCAATACTTCGCCGGTTACCTGATACGCCATCAGGCATAGCAGAAGGACAGTCATACACAGATCCACTGCTCTTTTTATCACGTTCTTCGTATTTCCCTGCATATGACTATCCTCCTCTTCTTCTGATTATTTTAATCCTTCTATCCAGGAACGGACCGTATCTTCCGAAGGACCCGCGCCGAAGCGCTTCCCGTCGAGCCATGTTCCGCTTCCCGCGTGCTTTTCAAGATTCTTGTCGCTTCTGCCGACTCCGCTGCTGGCAGATGTGCAGAACGGGATCATGGTCATTCCGTCAAAATTGTAGGACTCTACGAATGTATCCAGGATACGAGGTTCTTCTCCCCACCAGATCGGATAACCGACATAGACTTTCGTGTACCCTTCCAGCGAGATCACATCACTACCGATCTTCGGTCTTGCGGAAGAATCATTCTGCTCCTTGGTGGAACGGCTCTCCGAATCGTTCCAGTTAAGATCGTCGTCCGAATACGGCTCTGCCGGAACGATCTCATATAGATCCGCATCCTCGATCGCAGCGATCTTTTCCGCAACGTCCTTGGTGGTTCCCGTAGCAGAAAAATACACTACGAGAACTTCTTTATGCGGTACGGCAGTCGTCGTTCCTTCCGAAGTGGTATTCTCCGTTGTTTCTTCGGAAGCTTTCGCCTCAGATCCGGCATTTTCTGTAGTCGCCTCCGAACTCTTCTCTGTCTCGGCCTCGGTCGCCTTCGTGGTCGCAGTTGTAGCAGCCTGAGAAGTCGCCTTGGTATCACTATTATCTGATTTTCCACATGCTGCCAGACCAAGCGCCAAAATACCCGCAGTCAGCATAGCTAAAGTTCTTTTCATATCGAAACCTCTTTCTTTTCTAAATCCGGTGCACGCTTTCCCGCACCTATTCGCCCTCATGATCCTATCTTAATCGTTCCAAACCTCTTTCGCCTGGCGGAACACTGCCCAGCCTTTCGGCCAGCCCACATACATGGTCGCATGTGTAATGATCGCGGCAATTTCTTCCTTCGTCACGCCATGCGCCTTGGCGTTTTGCAGATGATAGATTAAAGAAGAATCCGTAATACCGGACGCCATAAGCGAAACCACGGTAATGATGCATTTTGTCTTCACATCGATTGCTTCCTCATTCCACACTTCTCCAAAAAGCACATCGTCGTTAAGGTGTGCAAACATCGGAGCAAATTCTCCAAGCTGGTCTCTTCCTGCTGTCTGTACGATTTTCTCTGCCATATTATTTCTCTCCTTCCAAGATCTTCTGTGAACCTGTTGTCCACACATGTTTCTTCTCTGCGTCACTTCTCTTGTTCTGCGCCATCACGCCTGCCAGCGGATGTGGCACATAAAGCTCTTCAAGATATTTCACTTCGTCATCTGCGAGTTCCAGATCCACGGCTTTCGCCGCGCCTTCGATGTGATGAAGCTTCGTCGCGCCAACGACCGGCGACGTCACTTTGGTAAGAAGCCAAGCCAGAGACACTTCCGTCATGGTCACATCATGCTTCTGCGCAAGTTCCGCAACCCGCTCTATGATCACGGCATCCTGCTCCTCCGTCGACGCATATTTGAATTTCGCATATGCATCCTCCACCGCACGCTTGGTCTCTCCCTCACCCGGCTTTCTGGATTGTCTTCCGCTGGCCAAAGCACTATACGGTGTCAGTGCGATGTTTTCTTCTTCGCAATATGGCACCATCTCGCGTTCTTCTTCTCTGAAGATCAGGTTGTAATGCCCTTGAATCGATACGAATTTCGCAAAGCCTTCTTTCTCTGCCAATGCATTCGCCTTGGCGATCTGCCAGGCAAAGCAGTTGGAGATGCCGATATATCTCGCCTTACCTGCTTTCACGATGCGGTTCAGTCCATCCATAATGTCATAGATATCCGTTTTCCAGTCCCACATGTGATAGATATAAAGGTCCACATAATCCATGCCAAGATTTGTCAGGCTGGTGTTGATCATGTTTTCAATATGCTGCTGGCCGGAAATTCCTTGATCAATCTCTTCCTGCGTCCTGGGAAGAAACTTCGTGGCAACTACCACATCTTCCCGCTTCGCAAGATCCCGGAGCGCCCGTCCCACATACTGTTCGCTGGTTCCGCTCTGATATGCAATAGCCGTATCGTAAAAATTCACACCCAGGTCGAGGCCTCTCTTAATGATCTCCTTCGAATGCTCTTCATCGAGCGTCCAGCTATGCTGACCTTTCGCTGCATCGCCGAATCCCATACAGCCCATGCAGATACGGGAAACATTCAAATCCGAATTACCAAGTTTTGTGTATTTCATCGTAGCATTCCTCCTTGTTTTTTCCGTCCTCTGACACTTTCTTACAGAAGTTTCAGCAAACAGTTATTCGTGATTTCAAAAATCGTCTGATACACAAAGTCCACACCCGCCTCTTGCATCGCTTCCTTCTGCTTCTCCGTCACCGACGTGTAAGGATAGATACCGAACATGAACGGGAAAAACACATATACGATATTTCTGATCTCCTCGGTGGATTTCTTCGGACAGAACTTCGTCAAAATATCGGTAACATTCTTCAAAGACTCGCCATACGCCACCTTAAATGACGTCAGAAGTTCCGGCCGGCTGTTCTCTTCCATGTCATAGTTGTTCATGGCCAGAAGCTTCAGAAGCTGCTGCCTCCTGGCAATCGAAGAAGCAAGTTTCTCCGCGACCAGTGCTTTTGAAAGAGACTTATTCTCCTGAAGGATCGTCTTCAGATCTTCATTCCAGCGGACATACTCTCGTTCAAAAAGCGCTAGGAAAATTTCTTCTTTGGTCTGGTAGTAGTTGTAGATCGTCGGTCTGGAGAAAGACGTCTCGTTACCGATTTCTTTAAGTGTTATATCCTTAAAGTTCATGGTCTGATACAGTTTTTCACAGGCATTTATGATCTCTTCTTTCCTCGAAGCAGTTCTCTCCGGTGATCCCTTAGGCATATCGAACCTCCATGCAACAATGTATTCTGACATCGTGTCAATATGAATTGTACACCCATTCTGACACCGTGTCAACATTGCTGATCTATGAGGTAGGATTGCTTTACAGGGAAATCCGACGGTTAGCTGTGCCTAACCACGACGATTACGGGTGAAAATGAAAAAATGCCGAATTCACCCGTAATCCGTTTCCGTGATGCCGGGTAGATTACGGGTGAAAATGAAAAAATGCCGGATTCACCCGTAATCTGTTTCCGTGATGCCGGGTCGATTACGGGTGAAAATGAAAAAATGCCGAATTCACCCGTAATCCGTTTCCGTGACGCCGGGTCGATTACGGGTGAAAATGAAAAAATGCCGGATTCACCCGTAATCCGTTTCCGTGGAGCCGGGTCGATTACGGGTGAAAATGAAAAAATGCCGAATTCACCCGTAATCTGTTTCCGTGAAGCCGGGTCGATTACGGGTGAAAATGAAGAAATGCTGAATTCACCCGTAATCCGTTTCCGTTATGCGGGGGCGATTACGGGTGAAAATGAAAAAATGCCGAATTCACCCGTAATCCTCTGGCTAACCACATCTAACAGGCGCATTCAAGCACAAGCAGACAACCTCCTTACGACAGAAACGATAGGAAAGCAGGTTTTCACCTGCTCAAGCCACTCACGAAGTGAAACTGCCGTAGTTTTCGATTGCTTCGTCTATAGTCATCTCGCCGGTTGCGACAAGATAACCCGCCATTCTCAACTGGATCACCGCATCATCCGTCAATCCGATCACTTCCGGCGACAGGATCCGGGATTCCGGAACGGCTCCGAATTCCGCATACATATTATTGAAAGACAGATCTTTCGTCGGAGACATGAGTCCTTTGTTCTGCGCCATCTCATTCAGCTCCGGCGTCGTGATCAGGAAACGCATAAATTCGTTTGCCATCGCCAGATTTGCACTGTCTTTATTGACGGAAAACTGCAGGTTCGGCATATCCAGGAAATACGAACCCTCATCCGTCACCGGGATCGGAGCAAAAGCATATGCAAAAGGCTTCGCGATAAAAGCTTCCGAGCGGCTTTCCCGCTTTTTGGTGCCGGAGACGGTATCTCCGGAGCAAGCCATCATGGGGACATCGCCCTCGAAGAAACGAAGGATCACGGCATCGTAATTATTCTCGATTGCTTTACAAGCCTCCAGATCCACGCAATCATCGTTAACAAACTGCACGAGTTTCTCAAGCGTAGGCCGCATATACTCGCCGGCCGAAGCGTCCAACGAATTAAGCTTCTTTACCGCCTCGGCGTCATTCGCCACACTTCCGCAGAAGTACGGATAGTTGACCAACGAGAAAATCGAGGTCGTCTCTTTCTGCACGAAACCCATCATCGGGTTTTTATATCCTTTGGCTCGAAAAGCACTGCACACTTCGACCAGTTCTTTGTACGTCGTGGGGATGTTCAGACCTTCTTTTTCAAAAAGGTCCTTATTCACCAGCATGCCGTACGTGTTCGAGAAGACCGGCACCATCGGCAGTGTACCGTTTTCTGTGTTGAGAATAATGTTTTTGCGGATGCAGCCCAAGTCCAGTCCCAGTGCAGGATCTGCCAGGTTTTCCGCATGATCGATCGATGCTTTATATTGCTCACGGCCATACATCCAGGAATAATTGACGTAGATGTCAGGGGCATCGTTTCCGTTCAACACCGTGCCGATCATGTTGTTATAGTCATCCACTTTGGTATAGACCAGTTCCACATTCGGATAATACTTGTTGAAACGGTCGATCTCGGTCTCCAGCGCTTCGAAATTGTCGTACCCGCCGGCAATTCGGATATGACATTTGACAGAAGTATCCAACGCCGGCTGGAATCCTTCCTCCACCTTCGCTTTCTTCTTGCCCGAGCTGCACGAAGCCGAACCCAGCACCATCAAAGCCGTCAAAAACATACATATTGTCTTTCTCATCATAGTCCTCTCCCCCTCTTGGCCCTACGGATCTCCTTGATAACCAGTTTGACATCGACCGGCTTCGCTATATGCCCGTTCATCCCTGCATTCAGGCATTCCGTAATATTCTCGGAAAAAGCATCCGCGGTCATCGCCACGATCGGGATCGCCGCCGCCCTGGGTCTGTCCAGTTTCCGGATTTCCCGTGTCGCGTCGAGGCCGTTCATCTCAGGCATCTGTACATCCATAAAGATCAGTTCATAACTGCCTTCTTCTGCTGTGCGCATCTTATCCACACAGATCCGCCCGTTTTCTGCCCGCTCGGTCGTGATTCCGAACATGGAAAGCATGGCGGAAATGATTTCCCAGTTAATATCATTATCTTCGGCCACAAGGATGTTCAATCCCTTAAGATCGGAATAATCATCCTCCGGCTCGATCGATCCGGATTCTTTTCCCATGAGGTCGTTGATCTTATCGTAAAGCGTCGAACGGAAAAGCGGCTTACTGACAAATCCGCTTGCGCCGGCTTCTCTTGCTTCATCCTCGATTTCCGACCAGTCATAAGCAGAGATCAGCAAAACCGGAACATTCGCATCGATCTCCGACCGGATTCGTCTGATCGTTTCCAATCCGTCCATATCAGGCATTTTCCAGTCAACGATAATAACATCGTAATCTCTCCCGGAAAGATGTCTGTGCTCGATCATACCGAGCGCTTCCAAACCCGTACCCGCCTGTTCCACGGATGCCCCAAGTGAAGCCAGGGTATCCGAGGCCGTCTGAAGCAATGTTTCATCGTCATCCACGATCAGGACATCGATCGGTTCCAGCCGCATCTCTTCGCGCTGTCTGTCAGCTACCGGGATATCCAGGACCACCGTGAAAGTAGTTCCCTTTCCTTGCTCACTCTGACAATCGATCGTTCCACCGAGCAGTTCAACCATCTGCTTGGTGATGGCCAGACCAAGACCGGTTCCCTGAATGCTGTTCACACGGCTGTCAACCTGACGTGAAAACGGCGTATACATGTTCTCCATGTATTCCGGACTCATTCCGATACCTGTATCGGCGACAATATACGTCAGCCGCACGCAACCCGGCTTCTCACTCTTCTCCTCGCGCAGATCCACACAGACACTTCCACTCGGCTCCGTGTATTTGATTGCATTTGAAAGAATATTGATATAGATCTGATTCAGACGGAGCTGGTCTGTATACAGGTATTCTTTTTCCATCTGATTAATGTGGAAACTGAATTCGATATTCTTCTCCTTGATCATAGGCTGAGAGATATTTACCAGGTTTTCGACAGTCTCCACGATAGAAAATGTCAGCGGACTCAAGGAGAGTTTTCCGCTCTCCACCTTCGATATATCCAGGATGTCGTTGATCAGCGTCAGCAAGTGATTCCCGGCAAGACTGATCTTCCGCAGGATCTCCTTCGTCGATTGCTCATCCCCCGGATTCTTCTCGGCAATAGCCGTAAGACCGATGATTGCATTCATAGGCGTACGGATATCGTGAGACATGGTCGAAAGGAAATCCGTCTTCGCCTTATTGGCCGACTCCGCTTTTCGAGCCGCGATCTGAAGACGCTTATTCAAATACAGCATATGGAACAGGTCACAAACAAAAAGGATCAGAAGCCCTACAGAAACCACACCGAAAAGCACCCAGTTACTGTTTCTCACGCGAAGGTCTTTGGACGGAACAAGTCCCAGGAGCGTCCAGCCTGACGCAGCCGATACAGGGGTATAAGCAAGAATGCACTCCTCACCGTGAGAGTTGTTCATGGAAAGAGAACCTGTCGTGGAAGTGATTCTGGCGAACAATTCTCTCGACGATTCGGGATCCGACGGATTATACGATTTATAAAACTCGAAAAAATCGGAATTCTTAAAGCTGTATCCTTTGAGGATATAATCACCATCGCTGTCGATCAGAGACAGCTCCGCATTCATAAGTTCAGTATGGAGGAAGAACCATTTCTCTTCCAGTTCCGAGATCGGTATCACACGCAAAAGCACTGCTTCCTTGGCTTTTCCGCTCTCCGTATCGTACAGTGTAACTTTGTTACAAAAGGCCAAAGACTGCTCTCCGTTCATCGGATTCGTGAATGCACGGGTGATGTTGATCGACTTTCCGAGATCATCGATCCAGTTCACATCGTCCAGCAGTCCCAGCCGCTGATAGGATACCACATAGTCATCGGTCGTGCCCAGTTTCGGCCGTGTAGAAAGACCATTCAGCGTGTCGAGCGAGATCAGATGCGCCGAGGCGGTCTCCAGCACATGAGAAGAACGGATATACGCAGCCGCCTCTTCTATGGGCATGTCTTTGCTGTTGATATAGCGCGCCCATACATCACAGATCCTCTGCTCACCTTCCAGATAATTCTCCGTCACATGTTCCATGGTGACCGTTGTACTCTCGAAGTTTTCGATCTGTCTTTGGTAAGAACCAACGTTTTCATATCTGGAATAGAGGACAACAAAAACAAGTATTGCAGCCATGATGATCACATTGACCACAATAATATAGAATTTCCTCATGTTCTGTGATGATTGCATTCCCGTCTTCCTTCAAGCCCCGTCGAATTGATTCGAAATCTCCTGACTAAGCCACTGCCTAACCAAGTTTATTATACCATCGGGCACAGAAAGAAAATTTAACATTTCGGTAAACAAACTCTTGCCGAACCGTATATTTTCGGGGCTCAAAGCCGAACAAGACGCGGATCCGCCGCACTTTACTCCGTCAGCATCTCGTAGGTAACGCCGTATTTCTCGGCGATATCCTTGGCAAAACTCATACCCTCCGGCGGCGCGACCTCGACTTTGAAGGAACGCTTCGCGCCTTCGTTCTTCACGATGAGCGAAGAAGCTTTCACCTTCGCGTCGCCCTCATTGAGTGCATCGACATCGTAGGCAAGCTTATGCATGTGCGTGTTGTAGATCGTGCGGATCCCCTTCTTCAGGATCGCACGCACGGAGTCCCTGGCGATGTAATATCCCTCTTCAAAAGAAGTCGTCGAGAATGTCTCGTTCAGGAGCATCAGGCTATCTTCCGTAGCCTCTGTGTAAAGCTCTTTGAAACGGACACACTCCTCGCCGAGTCTTCCGAGATCCATGGTCTTGTCTTCGTCGGCCGGGAAATGCGTCAGGATATTGTCGACCGGCTTATATTCGAAACTGCTGGCCGGGACATAAATGCCGCTCTGCGCAAGGACGAAAAGAAGGCCGACTGCCTGCGTGATCGTGGTCTTACCACCACGGTTCGCACCGGTCAGGATATAGACGGTGTGGTCAGAATCGAAGTCCAGATCGTTATAGACGATCTCCTCACTATGGTTCGAAGAGATCGCAAGCTTCAGGTTATAAAGACCACGCGCCTTCATGGTGAAACCATCGGCCAGTTCTTTTTCACTAAGAATAGACGCCTCACAGAATGGCATGCCTTTCTTCAGGTTGCCTTCGATAAACTCGGCGAAGCGGATATAGAACACGAACTCGGGAATGAGCTTGGAGATGTTTACGACAGCGACGTTCACGTATTTGCCGAGCGTGTCGCGAAGCTTCTTTACGAGCGTGTCGAGGAGTTTCGTGACGATCTTGCCAAGGTAGAATGTCGTGCTCTCGACGCCATCCCCCTTCGGGACCGCAGCCGTTGTGGCATGCGCATTGACCACGTTTTTCATGATGATGCCGCCTGTGGTGGCCTTGGAGTACATATCGGACAAGCGGTCCACAATGCCTTCGCCCTCCTCCGCTTCCGCAGGAGTGTAGTGCATGTCGCCGTCCCAATCGGTGCCCTCATGGAGTTTGTTCCGGGACTTCAGGGCATCGGCAAAATTACTGACGATATTGGACTTCTTAAAAGGCGTGTCGTTGATGGAGATCAGGCCGAGGGAACTGGCCTCAAAGCGCTCGTTGACGTTGATGCCGACTGTCACGCTCTTCACGCTGGTGGCTTCCGCCTTGACCTTCTCGATGTCCGCTTTCATCTCGGCAAAGAAAGAATCCGTGTAAACGGCGTTGATGTATTCTCGCAGATCCAGAAGGCCCTGGGATTTCAGGTCGGCATTGCCGAGGCAATCCTGCATGGCCTCGACACACTTAATGTAGTCGGAGATCTCATCGAGCTTATGGAGCAGATCCCAAAGGCCTATTCTCTCCGAGGAACCACGCTTCATGGTCTTAAAGTCCTTGATGTAGGAGATCTTATCGAGAAGTTCCATCATCTTCTTGCGAAGATCCGGTAGATTCAAAATGTCGACGAAGACCTTCTGACGGTACTCAGCGACACGCCGGTCCGTCGTAAGTTTCGAAAGGATGCCCATGATCAGGACGTCCTCCTTCGGTCCCTGGGCAAGGGTAGTACAAAGCGTATCCAGCGCCAGGTCGTGGCAAGCCAGATTACTGAGCTGCGTATATTCCGCTTCTTCGCTATATGGAAATAAAATACTGATAGGTTTATTGATGTCTACTGCCATGTCAGGCCTCCGGTGTCAAGAATTCTCATTTGACTCTATTATACCGCCAAATTCTGTTTCTTACCCGCCCGTATCGACAATACTGAGCAAAAATCACTCCTCGACTTCTTTAAACCACACCAGAAAACTGTCGCACAATAAAATGAATTCCGCGCTGCAATCTGCGCCATACTCCTCTTCGCCGTTAATGAGCACATCGTCATCTTCCAGCATTTTATCGTAAGCGTCCGGATCGGCAGAGCGGGCGATAATGTGTACGATCTCGAGTTTACGGAGTTCGTCGTCTTCGTGGTAATATGCATACGCCGTATCTCCGGCAGCATTATCGTCTTTCTTCAGGAAGTAATCGATCTGGCAATCTTCCCCTTCGTCATAGGAAGACTTATCCCAGCAGTCTTCCAGATATTCCCGGCAAACATTTCCGTTTATCAGAACATCCATGATGTCATACTTCGGTTCCGGATCTGGTTCCAGAGCCGCCTCATTTCTTTTCTTTAACGCCTTTTTCTCATCAAAGTCAGAAGAAATATGGTTATAGTACTTCTGGAGAAGTGCGACGACGGTTTCTTTCTCCGAATCATCCATATTCTCAAATTCGACGATCAGCATCCAGCCCATATATCCGTTATACAGCCTCAGCACCTTCTCACCGCCGGGTGCTTCCCGATCGGCAAAGCGGCCCGTGACAAAGTTGTTTTCTTCCCAGTTTGCTTCGATCTCCCATGTGGAAAAAGCACTTACCAGTTCGTCATTGAGCGCTCTGACATCGACCTTGTCATACTTTGCGGCTTTATCCAAATAGTTCTCATAGATGCAGAGCCAGAAAAAAGCGATAGTCTCCTGATCACTTTCAAAAGCCTCATCGATCTTCCAGCAATAGATCTCATTTGCTATTTTTTGCGCCGCATTATCCGGATTCATTTTCTTCTTTGCCATACCCGAACCTCCCAAGTAAATCCAGTCGATTGTAGCAAAAAGAAGCCCTTCGTTTTTACTCAAATCCTACATTTTTCACACATAATTCACTAAAAACCTGCTCCAAATCCCAGCCATTTCAGGACATGCTGAATGTACTCATCCCAGAAGTCCCAGTCGTGGCGGCCTTCACCTTCTTCATAGGTGACATCCGCGCCTGCCTCTTTCAGTGCTCGGGCAATAGAACGGTTTGCCTCCAGAAGCTCATCTTGAAGTCCGCATGCCACATAAAAAGGAGGGAAACTCTTAGCCGGATCGTTCTTGATCTGTTCCATCAGGAAGCGCGGATTTCTGTCTGAATTTCTGGTCTTTTTCAGATCCCCGAAGTTCTTCACCTCGCCAACGGTATTTCCCTTCGTATTCACCCACTCTTCCGGATATTCATAGAAATGCAGTGCGCCCGACAAAATGGCGGCTTTCCCGAAAGTCTCACTATACTTCAGTGCATTTCGGCACGTGCCAAAGCCACCCATCGAGAGGCCGGCAAGGAATGTATCTTCCCTCTTATTGGAAAGCGGAAACATCTTCCGTGTCACTTCGACCAGTTCCCGTCCGATGTATTCGCCAAAATCCCCCAGGCAGCCGTCTTTCACGAGGATGTCCATATAAAACGAATTCTCTCCGGATGGCATGACTACCGCAAGGCCGCTCTCTTCCGCCCATTTACGGATCCGGGTATAACTGAGCCAGCCGTTACAGTTATCTGTCAACCCGTGAAGAAGATAGAGAGTCGGATATGGACCGTCACATGTCTCTATTGGAAGAATGACATTTGCCTGCACGCTTCTTTTTAACGTTTCCGATCTAAAATCAATACTAATCAGAGCCATATATACCTCCTAAAAATTGTGCCAGTCCGTAATACTCAGTTCCTCATCGATCACCGCATATGCGCCGCACAAAATGGCGCGGTCAAATTCATCCGAACACTGGAAGGATATCTCTCCATCGGCCAATCCGATGGTTTCAGGCGTGATATTTCCTAAGAAACAGTCGAAGTTAAACATTGGATAGAAGGATCGAAGCAAGCTCTCCAGATGCCCCTTAGGAATGCTTCCGTCATTCGGCGTTTCAAGATAAGGCGCCAGACTGTTCAACCCTTCTCTTACCGGATTATAGATCTCTGCGATATCCTCTTCATTTCCGTACCGGAGATTCTCTTCAATAAACAGATCGTCGATCATCATAAAATCCGACTCGCAGCTGTCCATATCCGTAAAGACATAAAGAAGGAATGTCCCGTTAATGTTATCGATATTCTTCGAGATCTTCTCGGCAAAATCATTAAAATACTTATTCAGAAAATCGATCATTTCCTCGTCTGTACAATCCGGATCCAGGTTTTCCTCCACAATATCCCATTCCCTGATCTCTTCCGGAGAATCCAGGATCTCGATCTCCGAATCCCGAAATACACCGATATATCCAAGATCGATGCTTCCCGATACTTTTAACTCGTCATCTTCCAAATAGATTTTGATCATAACTGCTCCCTATGCTCGTCCTGGATTTCTTTTATCATTCTATCCTGTTTCTTCGCTTCAGCATATAGGCTGTAGTAATAGATCCCCGCAATGACGATATACGGGATCGTAAAAGACCTGAAATACTCAAGCCACCCTTTCGGACTGATCGGATCGAACAAGCTCATTATTGCAAGGAATCCCGCGCACAAAGCAACTACGATCGCGTATTCCAAAAGGATCATCACCAGCGGACTGAACTCAACAAAAAGCTTATGCAGGGACAGTACAAAAGAGGCGATCAGACAGAGCCCGAACATAATAAGTGTGTTCGAATTACTTGTCTTCGTTCCGGTGACCAGATTGACGACCGCGCCCGACACGGAAACCATCGTATAGGATATGCAAATGTATAAAAGCAGTGTTTTCAAATAGTTTCTCATCCGATTTTCCTCTTCATAGTCTGCAAGTATTCATTGAAGGCTTTCTTATACGCGCGGTTGATGCAGATCCTTTCCCCGTTATCAAAACTGACGTACACCTTCATGTTCAGATCTGGCTTCAGCTGCTTGATCTTATAGATGTTGATCAGGTTGGATTTCGAAACTCTCACAAAGCCATAATTCCAAAGCATCTCCTCGCAAGAGGCAAGTGTATTCATAAGCCGGAATACACCGGTTTTTGTATAGGCAAATAGCTTTCGGTCAACGAAATCAAAGTAGTAGATGTCATCCGGATCCAGAATAGTCTCCTGCCAATCATCCAGATCCTCATCCGCCGGTCTGCCCGAAAAGGACGGTCTTTCCGAATTCACGGAATCGATGATCTGCCGAACGACCGGACGCATATTGGTAAAATACACATCCACGTGTTCTTCTTTACAGTTCTTATCTTCAAAAAGATTCAGCTTCATATTCAAATTCAGATTGCATTCCAGATAAATAGGAAGGCAAAAACGCACCCCCATGAGTTCTTCGTGTTTTTCCGCACCATCAGCATACCATATAACGCAATGAATGTAGTAACCAGATCCAGTATTCCCAATGCATCAAAGTGGATGGGGTGAAACAGTATTCCCACAATGGCCGCAACGAGAGCCCCTATGTCGAAGATCTTGCTCTCTCTCGGGTATCTTTGAGAAACATACTCCGCGATCACTGCATAATTGAAACCTTCGAAAAATCCCCATACAATAGCCACAACCAGTGTTCCGACGATCGTCGCCGGAATACCGGCCTTATGCAGGTCCGGTGTCACCATGATGCTGAGTGGTGCATATCCTGTAAACTGGCCAGACAAAACAACAAACGCGATATGCGGCACGAAACACAGGACAGCTCCCGCTACAGCTTTCAAGGCATTCTTCTTTTTCAGTCCGAAACTGAGAAATGAAGTTTTGCGGAAAATGCAGACAACCGTGACGCCCAATCCCGCGATCCCGAATTCCATCGCGCTAGCTGCGAGCAGCCTTGGCCACACAGAGATGCTACTGTCTTTACAAAAAGCATTCAGCTGCTTGCCGATCACTCCATAGATGCAAAACACCGCCATAGAGATCAGTGCAATGATCCACAGATTCACTTCCAGTTTCTTTTGCTGAGGTGTCAATTCTTTCTTGTTCGTTTTCATGTTGGTAATACTTCCTTCGTTCTTGATAGTATTACCATAGCAACATTCAGAAGCCCACATATGAAAATCCGCACAAGTTACACTCTCAGATGTCTATGTTGCACTTTCGAACAGAAAGCAAATCAATCCTGGTACTGTCTTTTGAACTCTTCACTGAGCTCGCTATGCAGCATGGTGAAGAGATCTGAGTACCGCAGCGTGGTTCCGCCTTCGTAGCGGACCGCCTTGACATACAAGGTCAGCGGGATCTCGTTTTCCTCCCACGAGATGCATTCATCGTTATGGCCGAGGATCTCTTCGCAGAGTTTCTTCGCATACGCCTCATCGGATGAGTCTGTAAGGATCACGAACTCATCGCCGCCGATCCGGAAAACGATATCCTCCGGTCCTGCCGCCTGCTCCATGCGTTTCATCGCGGTAATGATCGCCAGGTCCCCGGCTTTACGGGAAATCTCATTGATCGGGATCAGTCTCTTGATGTCTCCGAGAATCAGGAAACATCCTTTTCTTTCCTTAATACAATCATAAAGCTCGCTAATATCTACCTTTTTTCTGTCTGTCATACTTTCATCCTCCAATAGTTCCCGTTCGATACGATAGCCGGGAAACAGTTCAAATTCGGAGGGATTTTTTCGAAATTCCGAAGGCGATACTTGCCAGACGCTCTGAAAAGCTCTGGTAAAAGCTTCGTTGCTGCCATATCCGTATTCTATGCCGATGTCCAGCAAAGATCGATCCGGATCCCTGGCAATCTCTTCGGACGCCTTGCTCATACGCCTGCGGATGATATAATCCCTGATACTGATGTTGTTCACGTACTTGAAAAGCTTTTCTATAGTGGACTTTGAGCAGTGCAGATGTTCAGCGATAGACTCTGTCCTGATCGGTGACGCAAGATGATTCTCGATATATTCCAACGCCTCGATCAGAAGCCCGATATTCTCCATGCCCATCATCCTTTCTATAACGATATCGTACTTTAATTATATAGAGGCATCAGAGATCGTTCTTGATAAAATGAGTAAAGATCCGTGCAAACTTACAATATGTGGCAGTCCTTCAGATCAGCTGCTGCTCATTGATGATCAATTTGAACTGAAGTCCCAGCGTCTCCGCTGCTTTACGGCACAGCACCATTCGCTGCAAAAAGATCTCGAAATAGTCCATTACGGAGCTATAGTGTGTATCGACCGCGAGTTTCAGCTTGATGATCGTATGCGCCTCGTTGATCTTCAGTTCGGACTTGGTGACCGAATAGTTGACGCGGTCATGAATATCGAAGGAGGTCTTGTCCTCATTACGGACACGGTTGCGCCGCACATCGCTCTTATCCGCGAGGATCAGAGCTGCGGCAAGAGAGCTTACGGGAACGCCCGTTCCTTCATCGTGATTTCCGATCGCCGTGACGATCATGCCGATCTCCTCCGGCGGAAATCCCATCTCGTTCAAGAGCCGAAAAGCAATCAGCGCGCCCGACTGACTGTGATCCACCCGGTTCACCAGATTACCGATGTCATGGAGATACCCTGCAATTTTGACCAGCTCCACGGTTCTCTTAGGATATCCCAACGTCTCCAGAATATAGCCGGCCGTCTCCGCCACGAGCGTAACGTGTGCAAACCCATGCTCGGTATAACCGAGCGCATCCAGTGACTCATTGGCTTGCTTGATATATATTTTGATCACTTCGTTATTCTTAATCTCTTCGTAAGTCATATTATTGTCCTATGTATTGAAATTCTCTTTCTCATCTTCTAAACATGCATCCATTATAACATGCCGAAAAAAGCTCGCCGCAAAGCACTGAAATTTCGGCACTCTACCAACAGTCGGTTGCTGATTCAAGCCAAATCTGATAGGTTTAGACTAGAAAAATATCAGGGAGGCACCTTATGGGTTACCGGAAGTTCTTAAGTTTTTTGATCTCGATCGTAATGACTGTTTCTATCTTCTTTTCTGCATCTTTGGCGGCTGCCGATGAGAACGGAAAAACCTATTCCCTTCCCGAGGGACTTACGATCACTCTTCCTAAAGAATTCGAAGACGTGGTCTGGGTCGGCATGGATGAGACCGATCCCTATGCAGATTATATCAAGGAATTCTATGAGTCCGAAGGAATGACACTGTCGGGCTACGCCGATTCGGTAGGCAAGGACGATGGGCAGCTTTTCCAAGTTAAGACTCATGTGAAAGAGGCACCTTCCGACGTCAGCGAAGCCACTTTTCTCGATAATGTTGCCGTAAACGAAGCGGATAAAGAATATCTGGAAAGTGTTCAGATCCTCGAAAAAGGTTTTGTCCGATTCGGTGACATCGAGTTTTACAAGACTTATAGTGAGATCGCAACCAACTTTGAATTCGAAAACCATCACAGCAGATACACGATAAGATCATACAAGAATTCGTTTGTTACCGAATCAGGAAAGCTTCACGAAATCGAAATATCCATCTTAAGTGATCCGGAGAAGCTTGATGACGCAATTCCGTTTACTGATGAAGATCTTAAACATCTGGATGAACTTGAAGCCGACATCATCGGTTCCCTTAAGTATGACGGAAAGACCGTGAATATCAGTGGCGCTTCGTCAGATACAGACACTATATCCAGAGAAGATGGCAAAACCTATGACCTTCCTGAAGGTCTTACGCTCACCCTGCCGAAAGAATTCGAAGAAGTTCTCTGGGTCGGCATGCAGGATGAAGATACGGAATTAACCCGGCAAGTCGGCGCAGATAAGATTATCCAGCAGCTTGAAGAATTAGGCTGTAGTCTTCAAAGCAATTCTCCCGCTGTAGGCAAAGATGACGGGCAGATCTTCTTTGTCAGTACAACTGCAAAAGATGCTCCTGCCGATATCAGCGAATCCTCATTGATCGCGCTTCTCGGCGAAAACAAAGATGATCCGGATGATTATCTTCACATCGATATCCTCGAAAAGGGCCTGGTCCAAGTCGGTGATCTCGAAATGTATAAAGTCTCCTTTGAAGTCTCTATCGAACAGAACACAAATGTTCATGTGAAATATAAAACAAGGTCATATATGTACGGGTTCGTTACCGAATCCGGGAAGGTTCACGGCATCGAGATATCGATCTATAGTAATCCCATGAATCTTGGCGAGACGGTCCCCTTCACTCCCGAAGATCTCGAGCACCTGGATTATCTCGACTCCTATATCAGCGGATCCCTTAAATTTGAAGGAAAAACCGTAAAGATCGATGCGGAACCTTACCCGACGCAGGAAAACGGAAACAGCACGCAGCAAACAGATCCCGCTGCAACCGCAACGCCGACGCCGGAAAAGGCGCCTACAAAAGCACCGGCTAGAAATTTCTTCAAGAGCTTCACAAGTTTCTCATACCCGCTTTGGATCCTGGCAGCTGTACTGGTAGCCATTCTTATTGCGGGGGCCAAGGCCTCGAAAAGACGGCAGTGGCAGGAAGAACCTTTCGCTCTTGAGACATCCAAAGCGATCCAGGGATTTGCTGCGGTTGCGATCATCCTTCACCATCTCTCACAGGATCTACTGAAGGATGCCGGACCATTTGAATTCCTGTCCGATTGCGGCGTGCTCTTCGTTGGTATTTTCTTCTTCTTCTCCGGCTACGGACTTTTTACCAGCCTTAAGACGAAGAAAGACTATCTCAAAGGGTTCCTTCGGAAGCGTCTCATAACGATCCTGATCCCGTTCTACATGTGCATCGCGGTATTCACCATTGCCTCCTGTATCTGCGGCACCAAGTATAAACCCTTGGAACTGCTGGAAGTGCTTTCCGGTTGGTCCTTGATCAATATTCACATGTGGTATATCGTCGAGATCGCGATCTTGTATCTGGCATTCTTTATCATCTTCAAGCTGATTAAAAACCGCACAGCGGCAACGATCGTCATGACCCTCTTCGTCCTTCTCATGATGGGAGGAAGCCTGTATCTCTGCCACGGCAAAGACATGAGCTGCAGTTACTGGTTCATGGGAGAATGGTGGTACAATGCTTCGATCCTCTTTATCGTCGGTATTATCGTATCCAAGCATCAGGAAAGTCTTCGAAAGATCGCCAGGAAAGGCTACGTCGTGCTTCTGCCGCTCTTTGGCACCCTGACAGGTGTTTTCGGTTATATCACGAAACGCTTCCTCGAGAAGTACTCCTACTGGAGCGAGATCCCGGGCAAAGATCCGAGATACCTGGACAAGCTCCGCTGCCTCTCCGTCCAGGTTCCGTTCATCCTTTTCTTCGTACTCTTCGTCCTGCTTGTCATGATGAAGGTCCGCTTCGGAAACCCTGTCCTGAAGTTCCTCGGCGCCATCTCGCTGGAACTCTACCTGATCCACAATCTGTTCCTGAAGGGTCTTTCTGACGGAACGATCTTCAAGGTGAGTTCACCTTCCATGTACATTCTTCTCACGCTTCTGATGTCGATCGGCATGGCAACCGTGATCAGCGGCGCCGACAAGTACCTGACCGGGTTCTTGAAAGGAATAGGAAAAGGAAAACAGGATACCGCCTTGGAACAGCAGGCACTTTCTCCTTCCCGCAACCATTCCATCGACTTCATGAGGATCGTGATGGCGTTCCTGGTCGTAACCATCCACCTGCCTTTTGCAGGAAAAGCCGGCAACGTCTTTATCACATTCGGAAAAACTGCCGTCCCGTTCTTCCTGGTCGTTTGTGGCTATATGTTGTATCGTGACGATGCAAAAGAACTGATGTCCCGTCTTCTTAAGCAGACGAAGCGGATCCTGATATTCTTCATTGCATCGAATGTCTTCTATGCGGCTGCCGTGGCACTCTATGACAAGGTTGTGGAAGGAAAAGTGAATATGCGTCCGTACTTCACGTCCAAGGCCATAAAAGACTTCCTTCTTTTCAACTTCTCGCCGTTCTCCGAGCATCTGTGGTTCTTCGGCTCACTGCTTTATGCTCTCGTGATCCTTCTGATCCTGAATAAGTGCAAGATCCTAAAGCCGGCTATATTCTTGGGACCTGTCCTGATCGCCGCTTATGTAGTGCTTTCGCACATGGGTGTCGGAGAATCCTATCAGCTGAGAAACGCGATCCTGGTCGGTCTGGCCTACACCATGACAGGCATGCTGATCCGAAGATACGAGAAAAAGATCTTGAAGATCAAGGCCCTGCCTGCGATCCTCGGTATCCTTGCTATCGGTGCAAGTATCGCCGCCATCGTGGAACTGAACACCTACAAGAAAGGTGTCGAAGTCCCCTTCGTAGGCTGTGAGACCCTGACGATCGTGCTCGTACTTTTGTGCCTCCGCTTCCCGAACTTCGGGAAAGGCACCTATGCAGAAAAAATCGGCAGAACATGCGCTCTTCCGATCTACGTCATGCACATCTTCACGATGATGGTATTCTACATGACCAAAAACGAAGCCTTCTTCGGAAGATACGGTGCCGTCACGATCTTCGTTGTGACCGCAGTTGCCGTAGCACTCTACGAGAATATAAAAGAAGCCATCACCTTGGCGGCGTCCTCGCCTTCATAAAGCGAAGGCGGACGGGCGCGGCCGCGGAGATGACTCCTGCTGAAATGCTGTTGATGTTTGCGAAAATCGCCGCAGAAATTTAGTGAATAAGTTTATAAACCAGGTCGAACCGGGAATAGGATCTCGGCGCGAAATTCGAAGCCGTAGGGTCTCTCTTCACACGTTGCGGAAAAATCTCCGTCATAGTTTTCGGCAGCGCTCTGGATATTCTTCAGGCCGAAGCCGTGGTGCTGATGGTCCTTCTTACTGGTGCGGATCGTCTTGAATACGTGCGGCGCAGAGGCCATCGTCGCCTTACTTTTCACACGTATGCCCATATCCCCGTCCTCTTCCTTTTCCACCACTTTCACCAACTCCGCGCACGGGTTGGTGACACTGATCATGAAGAACCTTTCCGTTTTCTTAAAACAGACAACGATTTTTTTGAACTCCTCACCGAGGTCCGCCAGGCGCTCATCGGACGTAGCCTCGATCGCATTGTCCAGAAGATTCGCAAGCATCTTGCACATATCCTGCGGCGTGATGGAAACCCCTGAGATCACACCATTCGAAACAAGAGAAATACCAAGTTCTTCGGCCTCGGCCGTCTTCGCAGAAAGAATGGCATCCGCGATCACATCGCCCGTATGCGCGGAAATGTCCGTGCTCTGCAGATTCGAAGACATCTCCTTGAGGTAGTCGCGCATCTGGTCGTACTCCTGGTTTCCGAGAAGGAGCATTAGGACCTGCACGTGATTCTTCATGTCGTGCCGGATCGCGCGGATCTCGGAATCAGCCTTGACCGTGGCCTCGTAAAAACGCGTCTGTGAGGAAACGAGCTCCTCATTGATACGGTTGATGTCCTTAAGATCATCGCGTTCTTTTTGCGAAGCCCGGATATAAAACAAGATGACAAACGCCGAGATCGCCAGCAGCATCGACAGGAACAATCCCGTCCTCTGCGCCAAGTCGAACCTCGCAAAATCCATGATCTCTATGCTTTCGGAAGAATAGCCTTTCGCCTGCATCGCAAGAAGTATCGAGAACGCCAGATCCACCAGCAGGATCCCGAGGATAACGCGGATCGGAAGTGGCGAATCGTCGTGCTTTCTCCGCATTTTATCCAGACATACGAAAAGCACTGTCTCGATCAGTATCGTGAGGATCTCCAGGAGAAGATATACCACCGCCCTGTTCGTCTTGTTCGTTATCTCTAACGACAGGAAGATGATTTCGCGGATCGTTGCGAATATCTCATTGAACGAGATCAAGAGCATGTCGCCGACCAAGGTCAGCACCAGTTTTTTCCAGAGTTTGCACTTCATGTTGACCAGCATGAGGATCAGCACAAAGATCATCTTCACCACTTCCACCAGATCGTAACCGGCCGCAAACATCACTTCCCCGTTCTTATCCAGGCAAAGATGCACAGTGAAGATCGCGGCAAAAACCGAAAACACCCATGACGCAAGGAACGTTGCTTTACGGTTCGTGAAACGGTACTTCAGGACGCCGTCAAACAAATACACCGTCAATGGTGCCGAGAAAATAACCGGAAGCATAATGTAAAGTGCTTTGTACCACATTATCGGCCATTACTCCTTATGTAATCGAAGAGTTGTTTCTTGGCCTCGGCCGCCATTCCGCGCGCGACCGGAAGCACCTCGTCATTATCGAGAAGCACCTCTGTGGCGCCCATTTTTACCACATGTGCGAGGTTGATGTAATACGAACGATGAATCTTGGCGAACCCGCTTTCGATTGCATCGATCTTCTCCACAGCCTCGGAGAATTTCATGCGCTGTTCTACTGTCGAGTTAGTGAAGGCAAACCTTACCGAGTTGTTCGCGGCCTCGGCATACAGCAGCGAAGAGATCGGAAAGATCAGGTTTTCCCCGTCTTTTCGGAGCACGATCTTCTCCTCCACTTTAAGCTTCTTCTCGAGATCTTGCAGCGTCTGGCGAAGCTTATTCACATCGATGGGTTTGCCCAAAAAGCGGAACGCGTCGACCTCATATCCATCCATCGCGAACTCCGTGTGGCTCGTCAGAAAGATGATCGGGATCTTCTTCGAATACTCACGGATAACCTTCGCCGTACTCATGCCGTCGAGTTCCCGCATCTCGATATCAAGGAAGATCGCGTCCGGTTTGAAATCATTTTCGAAACTTCTGACAAGCTCGCGGCCGTCCGAAAAAAGGAAGCAGTTCACGTTCTCGCGGCCGTAGAGCGAATAAATCATATCGGCAACCTGCTGCCGGAACACACTCTCGTCATCTACTACGGCAATCCGCATCGCTACTCCTCCCCAAAAGCACTTGTCGTATTCAGTGTATCACTTATCCGACAGTCTTTCCATTGTCGAGCGTGACGATCCTGGTGCCGTACGAAGCGCATTCTTCGGAGTGGGTGACCTGCAGGATAGTCATGCCCTTTTCCTGATTTAACCGGGTAAAAAGCTCCATGATCTCGCGTGTCGATTTCGAGTCAAGATTTCCCGTCGGCTCATCGGCGAGGATCACCTTCGGGTCACCAAGGACCGCGCGCGCAATCGCGACACGCTGCTGTTGGCCACCGGAAAGTTTTGCCGGCATGGCGTGGCGCTTCTCGGTCAGTCCCGTGATCTCGAGGATCTCATCGAGTTCACGCTTGAGTTCCGACTTTTTGTGCCCGTTCATGGTCAGTGGCAGAAGGATATTGTCCTCGACATTGAGGTTCATGACGAGGTTATAAAACTGGAAGATGAAACCGGTGTTGTCAAGACGGAGCTTTGAAAGCGCACTGTCCTTGAGTGAACCGATGTTCTCGCCGCACAGATCGATGTTGCCTTCGAAATCTCTGTCGAGGCCACCGATCAGGTACAGAAGCGTGGATTTACCGGAACCGGATGCGCCCATGAGCGAGACGAATTCGCCCTCCGCGACGTACATGCATGCGTGGTCCAGCACCTGGTTGATGTTTGTGCCTTTGCCGAAAAACTTGCTGACATTATTGACTTCGATGATCGTGTTCATTTGATAGTCCTCCGTTTGTTGTTGTGTTTTATTTGAGCCGGCGGGCGGCCACATCTTTTATTCGTACTTGATCTGCTCAGCGATCTTCATTTTTTTCAGGCTTCGGATCGGAAAAAGCACTGTCGCCGTGAATACGATCGTGAGAAGTAGGAAGAACAGAAATGATCTTCCTGCGTCAGCGTTGACCACGAGACCGATACTTGCGGTGCTGTCCACGGCGGCACCGATCACTTTTGTCAGGAAATGTCCGATGAGCACGCCGATACCGGCCGAGGCAACCGAGGTGATCAGGACCTCTTTAAAAAGGATCCCGGACAGTTTCTTTTTGCTCATCGCGGTCGAAAGCATCACGGCGCATTCCTTCTTTCTTCCGGTGAAACCGATAAGCTGGTTGCTGACCGTACCGATGCATGTCATTGCTATCGCGAGGACGATGACGATGCCCAGGATGAGTGTGATCTGTGATGCATCTTCTTCTGCGCTCTCCACTTCTTCCCCATAGGTGCGAACGGAAGAGAACGTGCCCTGGCCGTAGGTCCGGATCGTTGAAACGAGTTTTACCGGATCCGTGCAGTTGACCAGGATGTAGAGCGGTTTGTCCTTAAAGAGCGTGATGAACTCCTCTTCGGAGAAAAACACTGTGACTTCTCCGCCTTCGAGCGGTGACGTTTTGACGATGTCCGCGATGGTGTACGTTCTTGTCACCGGTAGAAGTCCGTCCGGATGGATCGTAATATCAAGTGAATCACCTTCTTTATATCCGTTTTTCTTCGCATATCGGCTGTCGAGCACGACCGTGCCGGATCTGATTTTGGAAGGAAGCATCTCGTATCCTTTATAAAGGTGGTAACCACCCTCCGGGAAACCATATATCGTCGCACGGGTCTTCTCTGCGGCGTCGGCTTTCCCGATCATCACATCATCAAGCAGGCTGTATATCCGCTCTGTCCCGGTCACGCCTTCGAGGCGGTCGACATAGGAGTAATACTTTCCCGGTTTTGAGCACGTGATGACTGCATCGCAGTTGAAACTCACTTCACGCATGGATTCAGACATGGCCCCGGCGATAGAGAAAACGATCACACACATCGACGCCGCAGTGGCAAGCAGGACACCACTGCCGACAGTGCTTTTGCGGGAGACGGTTTCGGCCGAAGCCAGAGACCAGCTTGCACTTCCAATCTTCGATGCAATCCCGGAAACCACAAAAGTCACGAAGCGAAGGATCATCGGGAACAGCAGTGCCAGCGCGATCACCGTACACAGCAGGCACGCAGTCGCGCCGAGAAGATTAGACCGCAGAAAGAATGTCCCTATCGAAAGCGCCAGGAGGATCAGGCCGGCAATCGTGAGCGCACGGCTGAAACGGTACTCCGTGTCACGGTTATCAAAAATGATGTCACGAATGGACGTCTTCAGCGCTTTTAGGATGGCACGAAGCGGGATCAGGCACTCGATCAGGATCGCGCCCAGGACGATGCCCACCGGAAGGACCGGCGACATTGCCGGCATGGTCAACTGCAAGCTCTCCCCCGCGCTCGTTTCCATCGTAAAAACCGAACCCAGGATCGGCTCGCGGAAAAGAAGGTACAGGAGTGTTGCCGGGATGCTTCCGAGAAGCGCGTAGAGCACGTTTTCCAGGATCAGGATGCGTCCCGTCCTTTTCGCGCTCATGCCGAGACTGCGAAGCGTGCCGATAAAACTCATTCTCTCGCTGACGATGCGGTTGCAGATCGATGCGGTCACGAAAACGACCAGCAGGAACATGATTGCAAAAAGCAGATATAAGAAGGCTTTCAGTTCATCGAGCGTTTTCTGTTCCTGCTTCGAAAGCGCCATTTTCGAGACATCCGCGTCCGGGTACTTTTCCTTAAGGAGCGCCTCCACCTCATCGATCCTGTTGTCGTCGGCAAGATCGATCTGCGCAAAAGAGATCTTCTTCACGCCGCACATCAATCGTCCGGCCGTCGCTTCATTAACGACGCCGCGGCTGCCCATCAGCATCACGTTTTTCGTGGATTTCGGGATCAAGCCCGCAACCGTCAGCTCGACTTCGTCCTCAGCGAGGTCATGTACTGTGATCTTGTCGCCGGTTTTGTATCCTGTTTTTTCTGCAAAAGCACTTCCTATCAGGATCTCGTCATCCCGGATGTTTGTGATGTCGGTACAGCCGAGCTTTGTCGCCTGCACAGGGTCCAGTCCGAGTATGCTCATTTCTTCGGTTGTAACATAGTTATATTCGTTCTTGATCTTCAGATAGAATTTCTCGTTCTTCGCACTGACCGTCAGGATCTCAGCCTCCGGCAGGATTTCTGCCATGTCCGAAATGTCCATACCTCCCGACGTGACCATGAGGTCCGCTGTCGATGTTTTTCCGACCAGTTCCGAAGCCAAGTCTTCGATCGTACTTCCGATGTCGAAGCTAAGATACCCGCAGAAGCAGCAGGCAAAGATAGAAAACACGATGAGCAATGTGCGGAACGGTTTTCCGAATATGTTTTTAAACGAATTTTTCAATACGATCCTCATGCTTCTCACCTCACTCATACCATCTGGAGATGCGTTTTTCCGGCGCGATATACATGCCGTCGCCCTCCTTCACGCCGTACACCTCGTAGTACGGATCCAGCGTGGAAAGGATCGCATTGACGCGGATGACTTCCGGGCTGTGCTCATCGTACGCAAGCTGATCAATGATCGCCGTATCCGTCTTCATCTCGCACCAGGTCTTCGCATAGTTTTCAAACAAAAGTGTCAGTTCTTCTTTTGTGTCCGCCAGAGACGTGATGCACTCCATCGCGCCCAGGTCAGCATAGTTCTCGCCGAGAGTTCGCCTTCCGTTAACATGGTATAAACCGAATACCGTGAAGTTTTTCTCGAAGTATTCCGCGGCTTTCTCATTTCTTTCTTTAAGCACTTTCATGTCGGCTTGGTCAAGCCAGTCGGGGTCGTATACACCGTCTTGTCGAAAGAGGATGCCGGTGCTGTCAAAGGCATGGCCCATCTCATGGGCGATGGTCATGCCGAGACCGCCGAGGTTGGTGAAATAGTCGGCCTTTGCGTCGAAGAACGGCGCGTTGGTTATCGCACACGTGATCGTGATCGTATTCGCGAATGGATTGTAGCAGGCGTTGACGATCTGCATCGGCATGTCGATCGATCGTTCCTGCGTTCCGGAAAGTCCGGCCAGCGACTTCTGACGTAAGATCTTCCTGTAGTTTTTCAGGAACTCATAATAGTTACTGTCATCGAGCTTTTCGAACCAAGTATTATCGTGGCGCACGATATCTTTTCCCGTGATGTAGACAATGCTGTCAAGTTTGGAGAGCAGGTCTTTTCGCGTTGCTTCCGTGAGCCAGGCCGCTTGCGAGATCAACTTCCTGTAGCCGTCCTTGATATCATCGCACATGGCGCGCAGCGCCTGATCCATCTCGTCAGTGTAGTACTGCTCGACATAGATCGGATCCGTCTCGCGGATAAATTCCTGCCCGATCTCCATCACAGCCTGTTCGTCTTTTTCGGAATAGTCCACACTAACCAATCCTGTTAGTTCCGGATAACTCACTGTCAGGAACCGTGCATACTGATTCATGAGGCGGCCCATTTCCCAGGTCTTGAGTGCTTCGAGGTTCTCTTCCGCGAAGATCTTCGCAAGGCCCAGAAACTGTTTCTTATCTTTTATGTTGACCGTCTCAAAAATGCTCGTCGGAAAGCCGAGGTCGCTGAGATATTTTTCCAGGTCAAAGCTTTCGAAGTTCGCGTATGTTTCGTCCGCCGAAAGCATCTCATAGTGGTCATATCCGAACAACTCGTCCATCTGTTCAAGGTTTGTCGTCTGAAAAAGATTGAGAGCCAAGTAGGCAAGTGCTTTTGCATCGGAATCCGCGCGGGCCGTGTCATAACCCATCGCGCGCCGGATCAGTTTGCCGTTCTTTCGAAGTGTATCAAGTGCGTCATCATCCTCGCGGATGTCGGCAAATCCGGCGCTGAGCACCGTCGTGATCTGTCCGAACGCAATCGTTTTTTTGCTGGAATGGAAAATGTCGTCGTTGATTCCGACGCCCAGCATGGAAGACAGCGAGTAGTCCCGAACCAGCACCGCATCGATGTCCATCAGTTCCTGCACATCCGCTGCCTGATCGATTTTGTTGAGAAGATCGACCAGATCCTGCGGCGCTTTTCCATTCTCGAAATCGTAGTGCCTGAATGCCTGATAAGCCTTACGGATCACGTCCTCCTCGGAGCCGTTTTTGTAGCCGGAACCATTTGCCACTTTTCGGATGATCGCTTTGACTTTTTCTTGCGTGTCTGCTTCGTCAAAACTACTTGCCGCGGTGTTTTCGCCGTATTCAAATGTGGCGTTGTCCACGCGTTCTTTGTTGATGAAATAATAGTAGTCGTCCTGCGGACGGATCTCTTTTTCTTCCACCGTTGTCACCGCTGCCGTCGGCACGTGCACCGGTTTTTCCACCTTCGCACAGCCGCTTCCGGCAATCGTCATCGTCCCCGCCAGGATCAAACTGAGCCATTCACTTTTACGCATTGTGTTTTTCTCCTCATCTTGTGTCTTGATGGGAGAATACCACCGCTTATCCGCTCGTGCGCGCCAGCCGTGGTGGAATGCATCTCACACGTGGTGAATTGCAGAAAGGGGGGACAAGTGCTTTTGGAGAAGTCTTTTTTATCTCAGGCCCGATCGTCTTTCTATGTGTGACTTCTTTCAAACAGAATCCAAGCCAGTTTTTCCTTGCGCAATCCTAACTACGACCGGATCGAAGATGCACTTGAAAGTTAGGAGCAGCTACGGGTCCCAGCTGAACACTCTGCCAGTTCTATCGCAATGACCGCCGCGAGTGTCAGTGGCGTATCGTATTCATCACTACACTCGATCTTTAGATCCCGGTGAATATTGTTCAGTGCTTTTGTGAATGCATTCGCATCCACATCCTGAGTGCCGGTCAGTCCTACCCGCGCAACTACATTGCTTCCATCGTGCACACAATACTCGTGATGATGAATATTTCCCTCCGTGATCCAGTTTAGGCCCTTAAACTTGCAGTACGGATCAGGATTGATCTTAAACGGATACTTGAAAGACATTTCAATCTCTTTTGTGTCTGTTTGTATACGGAATTTATTCCTGAAAGAAATCACTTGTTTGATATCCGCATACTTCTTTCCGGAAGTATCGCAAAGCGCATAGTTGTAGCCCACTTTTCCCTGGTTCGAAAAAACATAGCGGTCGTTTCCTTCTTCATCCTTGATCTTGATATCAAACGTGCCCATTACGTATGATCGATCAGCATAATATCTCATGTTCTTTTCCCTCCGAAAGCTCTCCGTTTTCACCGACAAGCAGCCTTTTTATTTCACTTTCCCGTCAAAAAGGCCCGACCGTCTTTCAAGGACGATATTCTTTATAACGTACACCACCGAAGCCGCAACTACAGTTCCGGCAAGGACCGCCGGCAAGTATGCGTAGATACCAAACCGCGTATAGATGAAGTAGAGTTTATTGCATATGAGGTAATTGAGCATGATCGTCTCCAGAGAGATCTTGCCCAGGAACTTCATGACCGGATTTCCGAATTTGAAACGGGAGAGCAAAGCAACAACAAGGATGAGGAATACTATCTCATAGACGATTTCCGAGCCGAGGCCGGTAAGCTTATCCAGCATCGGATACTTCGAGCCCGAAAATTCCGTCCAGTAGATCGATTCCTGAATGAGACCTCTGTGGACAAAGTCCATGATCACGAAAAGGATAGCAGATGCGATCAGTACCGAGACAAAAGCACTGTGGATGATCCGATTCACGCGCTCTTCTTTATACGCGTAAAGCATACCCAAAGGGAACATCAGGATCGTGTTATACCACCATTCGCCTTTGAACCAGTAGGACATGATGGTCGACTCAGAGTGGCCGGCCAAAAGTCCGATCACCATCAGAAGAAGGACAAAACCGCTCATGATGCAAATGCCTGTCAACGGCTTTTTCACTCGTGCAAACACGATGCGGAAAACCACATAGAGGAGCATGATCTCAACAGCAAACCACATCTGGTTATTGATGAGGAACAAGCCGAAGAAACTGCAGATGACCTCGACGAAGTCAAAGCTTTGGCCTTTCATAATATTCATTATTATCGCATCGGTCAGATAGATATAGTTACAGATAAAGAAAGGAACGAGTACGGTAAAGATCCTTCTTTTCATAAAGCCCTTAAGGTAAGAAGGATCCGTCATCCATCTCTTGATAAGACCAAATCCGGAACAGAAGAAGAAGAATGCCACCGGCAGAATTCCGTAGAAATAATAGTTAAAAAACGGCTGCATAGTCTCGCTAGCGACACCGAAATGATCAAGAGTGATGGCAGTCTGATGCAAGATGATAAAGACAGCAAGAAATCCCTGCAGTTCTTTGCTAACCACTCTGTCAAAAAACGGTTTGCCAACTGAGTCCCGCGAAGAAGCACCCGGTAGCAGGATCAGCCCCAGAAAAGCTATACTGATATAGAATATGATCGTAAACTCCACCTTCTGTACTCCTTATGACCTTGTTAGACTTATGACATTCAGCGTCAGCGAAATAAGGAGCAGCAAGAACACGATCAGAATGATGATGATCAGCCTGCTCCTCTCCTTCTTATGCCTGATTTCTTCATCACTTAACTCGACGGAAGCATCGACGAGTTTCTGCGCCTCCTCGCGCGAGATCGTCTCACTTTCGTCCTTCCGCTCACCGGCCAGGATCTCCATAATGGAGATGCCGAGAACTTCCGAAATAGGTTCAAGCATTGAAATATCCGGGAAACTAAGTCCCCGTTCCCATTTTGATACGGCTTTATCCGTGACATTCAAAGCATCCGCAAGTTGTTTCTGGGTCATCCCCTTCTCCTTGCGGATCTCTGTGATCAATTGTCCTGTCCGTTCTTTGTCCATATCCTAAAAACTGTATCCTTGAGAAAAGTATAGGCGATGCCTTGCTATATACACGTTACAAAAGTGCTTTTACACAAGCCTCGACTTCAGCCATATCTTATAATCGTAGATCAAGTGAACCTCCTGTCTGATCCTTTTTGCCTAGCGCTTCCTTAAGTCATATCATGAATATTATACAAAAAATCAGTTGCATGTTGTTGTCTTAAATTGAGCAAATTTTCGGAAAAGTGCAGAGTATACTTCCAGAAAAGTGCATAGCGAATTTCCGAAAAAGTGCGTAACAAAACTCTTGAAAAGTGCAGAGCGAGGTGGCACAATATAGGAAACGGAGGTGTTTCTATGGCGCTGACTAGAGACGGCTATTTGCCGAGACTGATAGATGAAAAGATAGCTCGCTATCTCAAGATATTCGGGGCGGTCTCGATAGAGGGACCCAAGTGGTGTGGAAAAACATGGACCAGCCTGAACCATGCCAATAGTGTTTCCTATCTGACGGAAAAGAGACTGAGAGATCTGGCGAGCATCGACCCGAAATATGTCTTCACAAAAGAACGGCCACAATTGATAGATGAGTGGCAGATCGTTCCGGAGATATGGGATGCCGTTCGACATGAGTGCGATAGTGATAAGAAACGTGGGAAGTTTATCCTGACCGGGTCGACTTCGTTAAAGAAAGAGAAAAAGGAAAAGGCAATCTTTCACTCGGGAACCGGAAGGATCGCTCCTCTTCGTATGCATCCGATGAGCCTCTATGAATCAGGAGACTCATCTGGAGAAGCTTCTCTTACTGATATGCTGAACGGTCAGATTAAGGATGGTTTTGTTAGAAAGGTTGAGCTAGAGCAGCTTTCCGGACTGATTATCCGAGGTGGTTGGCCGGAGAATCTAGATGTGCCACCAGAAGACTTTGGAGTGATTCCTAAGAGTTATATCGAATCAATCGTGACCAAAGATATGCACGAAGAAGAGGACAAAAAACGAAGTCCGAATAAGATGAGGATGCTCATTCGTTCACTATCGAGGAATGAATCATCTTTGGCGGGAGATAAAACTCTGGTCAAGGATATCGAGGAATACGAGGGTGGCGAAGAACTGATCAAGAGCAGAGATACTGTAGCGGATTATACGAGTGTTCTTGACCGACTGTTTTTAACGGCAGATCAGGAAGCCTTCAACGTTAACTATCGATCCTCTTCCCGAGTCGGGAAATCATCGAAAAGACATCTGGTTGATCCGTCATTATGCTGTGCAAGTTTAAATCTTACAACTGAGAAACTCTTGAATGATCACGAGACTTTTGGGCTTTTGTTTGAAGCACTTGTCGAGAGAGATCTGCGGATCTACGCAGATTATCTAAATGGGCACTTGTTTCATTTCCGCGATAACAGTTCAGGTGATGAAGTGGATGCCATCGTTGAGTTCGAGGATGGCCGCTATGCGGCATTTGAGATCAAGCTAAGCAACAGGAGCATCAACGACGCAATCGAGAGCCTCAATAGATTCTACGAGAATGTTGAGAAAAAGCCGACGTATATGTGTGTTATTGTCGGGTATTGTGATGCTGTAATGCGAGATCCGAAGACAGGGGTATTCATCGTCCCAATTACATCCCTTAAACCGTAGTATTTCTATAACGTACAAAGCGCTTATTGCTAAGGGGCCATGCTCTCTCTTTAGTTCTTTTCCCTCTGCCGCATGATGAAGCACGCTTTGACGGCGTCGGCGAAATCTTCCTCCGTGACTCCCTGGGTCCACATCTGCGGGAGCACCTGATCCTTATAGACAGCAAGCGCCTCCTTCGAAAACTCTTCGAAGATCACGTACGTTCTGGCGTAATCGAAAACCGCCGGAGCAAGCCTGGCATTTATCCAGTCGATGATCGTGAATTCCGTGTCTTCACTGAGGTGCGACAATCCACGCGGCACCATGACATTCAGGAAATGCATGTCGAGGTGGCATATGCGGCTCGGCATTTTCGCGCAGAGACGTTCAATGATCGGAAGTACGATCCCCTGATTCTCTTCAGTCAATCCCATCCCGGCAGTTACTGCCAGTGGCGGTATATCAACACCCGTAGGATCCACTTCATGTATCTTGGCAAAAGCACCCGCCAGCATCTTAAAGCTCAGCGGGTCCTGGGCGAGCGCGTACGGCTCCAGGGTCGTGCCGTCGATCAAGTCCATCTTGAGAATGTGATCGTCATCCGTCCCATAGTATCGGACCGGAGTTAAGCCCGCTTCATTCAGTGCTTTTTGCTGACGCATCTCAAAGCCGATCCACTCAGAAGGATAAGAAGACCGATAGATCTTGTACGCATATCCCTGATAACTGACTACCTCAGCCTGCGCGCCTTTACCGATCAGAATTTGTGTACCATCGAAATTCATCTTCACCTCTCACTGATACTGCACTGCTCCTACTTTGCACCAAGTGCTTTTCTCCACTCTTCTTCCTTAAAACCGGTAAGCACGAAGTCTTTTCCGACAAGCAAGGGGCGCTTGACCAGCATCCCGTCAGACGATAAAAGCTTGAATTGCTCGTCCTCGCTCATGTCCGGAAGTTTTCTGGACAGGTCGAGTTCCCGGTACTGGATCCCGCTTGTATTGAAAAATCTCTTAAGCGGAAGGCCACTGATCTTCTGGTACTTCCGAAGTGCCTTCTCATCCGGATTCTTCTCCTTGATGTCGATCACCTCATGCTCAACATTATTCTCCTCCAGCCACTTAAGCGCTTTCTTACATGTTGTACACCGGCTATAGCAGTAAACCTTTACCATAATGAATCCTCCGCCTCATCATTCTCGTGTTTTCTGGCTTCTATTATCATTACATAAAAAACATCATAGATGTATTATACCATCCAGGATGTCATTCATTTTAGTTAATAATATACGCAAATCTGTTAAAATGAACGTAACGGCGCTGCGTGATAAGTGAGTATGTGACCGAACTGAGCAAATATACGAACAACGTACTGAATAATACCGAGGTGCGATATGACAGAGAAAGCTTGTGATCTTTGTGGATCTGAAATGCAGTATGATGATTTTACCCGCGCATGGGTCTGTACGGTTTGCGGAAACAGTATAGCGGATAAAAGAGAAAGTGAACCAGCTGCAGGTAAATTGAATGTTGAAATGCCAGCCGTACCCCAGACTGAAGTTCCATCCGAAAAACCGGACGTAGACCAGGCTGAAGTCCCCGTCGAGGAACCTGCCGTAACTCAGATTGAAGCTCCGACCGAAAGAACGGAAGCAACGGAGTTTTCTTCGCTTGAAGAAGCCCATAATGCTATTTTGAATAAGCAGTTTGAAAAAGCGGGAGAGCTTTTGTCTGATTATCGCAAGAATCATATATATGATGCAAAAATGAATCTTCTGCTCCTGCTTTGCGGCTATAAAGCCAGCTCGACCGAAGAACTTTTACGCTCCATCTCCAACAGTTCTATTAAACTGGAAAAGCTTGCTGAACGGGCGGACTGGGAAGAAATGGTATTGGCGCTTCCTTCGGACCAGCAGAAGTTTGTAAAAGATGTGATCGAGTATTGTGCAATCTCTGTCGTTCTGTTGGGCGATGCAAAAAAACTCCAGGCAAGAAACAAGCGGCAACAGAAAACGGTTGTGTCGTCGTCTTTTGCAAAGATGGACAAGGAAGAAATGGATACCATGAAAAGAATGGAACAGCTTAAAAGAGCCCAGGAGATGGAATTCGCACTTGAATCCGAGAAACGGCAATACCAGTATGAAGCGCAATTATCACGCGATCCTGTTATAAGTAGCGGAGCGCATATGGCTTCGGTGGATACCGGATCTACAGGACTGAATGTAGTGCTCGATGTCCTCGACTTTTTATTTGTTGATAACGATTTCACTTATGATAATAGACCGTTATTTTACAGAACAAGAGCCGCGGCGGCGAAGCATGCGCGCGAACAGCGTATGATGGCAGAAGAAGCCGTGAAGAAGAATTACATGCAGGCAAAAGAACCGAAAAAGAATACGGCAAGTGCTTTTTTAACCGCCGTCGACCGCCTGGACAAAGCAAATATATCCCAAGAAGATTTAAAGTCGGCAAGTGAGACCCTGCTTGAGGAAATACGTATTCTGGAAAAGCAACTCCTCTCGATATAGGTTTTTCATGCTGCACCGCCTCTCTTTTTTTCAATCCCGTGGCGTGGCCTTCAGCAGATCGATCGTGTCTTGATATTCATCGATCGCCTGATAGCCTGCATCCGTGATCGAATACACTCCGGCCCTGACATGGGAAAACCACCCGTAATGGTTATCACGCAGGATATTAGCAGTCTTATCCACAAAAGAAAGCTTCTTCACATCTTTCGGAGAAGCTTCTCCGCCAAGCACAAACAGAGCATTCAAAACCAGAAGTGCATCCTCCCGGTACCGGGTCAGAAGTTTTACTCCGGTCACTCCGCCGGTATTGGATTTGATACGTCTCTTCTGGAACTCCTTCTCCAGTGCTTTCTTCTTCCCCTTGTTCCGCGCCTGAAAAACCGATAGTTCACTCACGACCGGCTCGGAAAGGATCGTCACCGTGCCGGACCTCTTGCCGACTGCGATCAGCCCGATACCCAGTCGTTTCAGAAGATAAAGTTTATCCCGAAAAGAACTGGAATTTCGATCCTTTGGCATAAATGTACCGATGTACACCGTTTCCACGATCTTCTGCCGGAGCGCCGCCTGCTGGATCGCCCGGAAATCAAGCGTCTGCTTCAGTTCAACGGCAACAGAGTCCTCCTCTTTTTGCATGAAAATATCAATGTCGTTGACCTCACCGTCACAAACATATCCCTGTTCTTCGAAGAAAGATTTAATAGGCTTAAACAAATCGCGTTCCATACGTTTCTCATCATTTCCCGTTTTCTTCCGTGCCGTCATCTGTCTTTTCGCCCTCACCGGCACTTTCGCTCTTCTCGTCTTCTCCTTTGAGGAACGAGCTGATCAGGGATGGGGCAACGGATCCGATAATGGAGATCATCGTAGAAATCTGTTTTGCTTTCACGATCGACAGTGTGTTCGTAATGACGGCGTTGCCGATTGCGGAAGTGTCGCGCCCGCATACACCAGCTACGACAATGGCGGCATACATCAGCCGCTGCGTCTTCTCCATAATCTTGTCGCCGAATCCGTTTTGCGTCTTGAGATAGGCCTCGGCTTCGATGATTTCGTCCACCAGCGAATCAGTGTCGAGATCCAGATCGATCAGCGCGCCAAGCGAAGATAACTCCTGTGCTTTTCCATATTCCGCTTTGCGTTTCTTGAAAGCGTTAAAGACGCGCATGACTTTGTCGCATTTTTCCGTCATGTCGCCATAGGAGATCGCAAGCACCTCGCACAATTCGTAGATCGCATTTCCTGTCGCGCTGAACTTGCAGGTGTCATTGAGATAGGAATACCCCTCCCGCAGGTCCTCCATGATCGCTTCCACAGTCTTATCCGTGAGCGCAAGGAACATAACAAAAGACGTGTCCTCCGATGTCGTCAGTATAGGATGATCCTTATTCATCTTCTCAAAAAGCACTTTTGCCTTTTTTACGATCTCCGTGCTTTCTTCCTGGCGGTCGAGTTCCAAGATCAGAAGGGATGCGAGCACCATATAATCATTTTCCAGGAGCTTGCCTTTCCTGACTTTCTTATATACATCCATGAAGTCGGAAAAATATTGTGCCGGATCTTCCGCGAGCGCCATCTTACTTAGGAGCGCAAGTTCCACGACAGCGCGAAGATTCGATAGAAGACGTGTCCTTCGCTTCAGGATCTTTCTGCATTCTTTCATCTTAGCCGTATCCGCTTCCCTGCCGGCAGAAGTAAAGATCAGCCCGGAAACGATACCCATCAGGTCCTTCTCGAGAAAGAACTTCTTACGCACGGCTATACTATTTGCAGCCAAAAGTTCACATCTTGCTTTCACTTCATCGATCATGGTTGTCTCCTTTTTCAGTCAGGCTGCTGTCCATCATGTTCTTCCCAAACACATTCTGTCATCTTTAGATCCGTAAAAACCGCTTTGAAACTGGATTCTTCAGGACTGCATGCATAGACACCGAACCGTATCTTTCCCGCGCCTTCCCACATATGACAGAGCCTCATCTGGCAGAAGGTCTTTCCGTCATAGGAGCATTCAATACAGTAATCATCGTCTCTGCGGCTGAACCGGTACCACATGGTTTTCACATCAGTGGGGATCTGTGTTGTGGCCCAATCGGAATACCCATGATTGGTCACTACGGATCCAAGGTGCTGGAAGGATTCATTCTCATATTCGACAGAGGCCTTCAGCCAGTTATCACTATCCAGGTACATGACAAGTCCGCATTGATCAAAACGGTGATGACTTTCCGTAAAATCCGTTCTCACCACAAACGAAAAGCGCTTCTCCTCTGTTTCCATCTGAAGAACCGGAGCATTGTCATTCTGAAAATGATAGTATGTCCGCTGCCACAGATCAGTATGCGGCTCGGTCACGATCTCAATCCTGTCAGGCTCAATTTTGTAAGTCTTCGGTTCTCTTATCCAGCGAAAATCTTCGATCATAAACTTTGTTCCTCCACGCTTATCTTGTGTGTTATTCTTGGTTGCTTTCCTCTATCTTTTTGGCTATCGCCTTAGCATTGTCCTTCGTGCAGAAGCCGGATCACCGGTTCGATCATCGGGACGTCCAGTGTCACCTTATATTTCATAGGATCGATCATCAATCCGAGTTTTACGGTAGCATTGCCGCTGTTGGCCTGCGCTGCAGTCTCGATAATAGGAAGAAACGAAGCTTTCATGATCAGATAGTTTTCTCTTCCCGCCTGATCGTAGTATTTCCGCATGTCGTCCTCCGAGAGGAACAAAGGCATATACCCGGTCTTGTCCGGTCCAGGGATCGCGAAAAGCCTCATGCCGCCGTCCTTATGGTCGCCGACCGGAGTCGTGTAATACAGCACCACTCCTCGGAAAGCTTTTAAGAAATCTGTATCGCCCAGTTCTTTTCTCTCATGCCTTTCCAGGAGCACCTGCGCATCGTTGTTTTCCTTCTTGGCTCTATCAAATAATCCCATAAGATTCTTCCCTTCACCAAAAGTATCCTCTTCATGAATCATTGTGTGAGATATATCACGACCTGTCAATAGATCATATGCGATCGCAACATGGAGGGGGGAGAAAGCCTGGCCGGATTTCTGCGATTTCATACCAATCCACAAAAAAATTGGGAAAAGTATGTTTTTTCCCTATACCCCTCTCCCTATAAATCGAGAAAACCATAAGATATCTGCCTCAAGCGTCCTCAAAACGAAAGAAAACTCCATTATTTCCTGTGGTTGAAGTCCTTTGAGACAATCTTCAACGGCAAAAATACATACTTTTTGCCAGAAAAAATCCAATTGGTATTAAAATGCCTCGTCAAAAGCGCCCGTATACCCCCAGGGGGGTATACAAAATCTCTCCCCTCGTGGGGATGTAAAAGAAAGACATGGACTCCTTCATAGCATCTCTGAAAGTCGATGGAATACAAGTGATGAAACGCATTGACGATATCGTCCTGCAGACTTTTCAGATATTCGTCTCTATAGACAGCATTTTCAATTCTTCTTTATTGGATATTGATATTCTCATATGCTTTGGTCACCCTTAAACAAATAGTTTATGCCCAAGATCCTTTCAGAGGACCTTGGGCATTTTTATCTGCTCTCAACTTTGATCAAACGATCAAATCTCACCACGTTCGATGCCATACTTATTACAGATCGTCGTAAACTCTTCGCTCTGTCCGAAGAACGCCATAACGCTGTCCTTCGTCTGGCGGCCTGCATTGATCTCGCCAACCCAGTAAGCAACTTCACTTGCTTCCGGATCACGACCCATAAACGTCGTGTAGAGTCTTGTTACATACTCGTCGTCCTTCAGCTTGAAGCCGACAAACTCGGCACTCGTGAAGAAGTTCTTCGCAGCGGAGCAGCCTGTCTGTTCAAGGTTAGTCAGAGCTAATGACCAGTACTTCAGACCTCCATCCTCAGGCTCTCTTCTGAGGCACTCGGTATAAAGACGTGTTGCGAACTTGATCGCATTCTTAGAAGCGAACTCCGCTTTCGCATTCGGCGCGCCGGACTTAACTCCGTAAGTTGCGCAGACATTGCACCACTCGGTCGAGTCAATGAAGCCCATGATGACGGTTTCTTTCGTCAGTTTTCCGCTCTTAAGTCCATCGACCCAGAACTTCTTTCCGGCTGCTTCAGACTCACGATCAAAGAATGTAAGATACAGTGTCTCCACGAAGTCATCTTCATTTAATCCGCGGTTCAGGAATTCCGGTGCTTCGATCAGGAAGAAGTGAGCGCAGTCACCACCTGTACGATTACCACTTTCGATCTCTTTGACCCAGAAGGCTTTTCCTTCCGGTTCGGATTCACGATCCAACGCAACAGTATAAAGGCGCTCAACGAAATCCTCAAAAGAAGGCTCTTCCGGCTCCGGCTCTGGTTCCGGCTCTGGTTCTGGTTCCGGTTCTGGTTCCGGTTCTGGCTCTGGTTCCGGTTCTGGCTCTGGTTCCGGTTTCTGGGACTCATCATAGAGGATATTGACTACTCGATCGGCTCGTAAAAAAAGCTGATGTTCGCCTTCACAGGAAACATATTCTCCCTCGTAATTCAATCCGTACTTATTTATCATCTGGGAGAGAAATTTGCACGAAGTAAGATCCAGTTCTGAAAGATCATTATCACTGCAATTCAGATGTTCCAAGATATCACTGTTACTCACATTCAGCTTGCTTATTTTGTTATGCTCACAAGAAACAAGCTCAATTGCAGGATTCTTACTCAGATCCAACTCTGACAATCCACAATGCGCTACATAAAGTTGACCAAGTTCTGAATTCTTACTCACGTCTAAAGAAGAGAGTTCGCAACCTTCCACTTTCAGATTATACAGATCAAGATTTTTACTGGTATCCAGTGAAGAAATATTCGAATATTTGCAGTTGAAATACTTCAGTTTCGGTAGCAAAGAAAGATCAACATTCTCAAAAGCTGTACTGGAGATATCGAGGGATTGTAAAGACGGAAGAGACTTCAGATCTAGTTCTTTTAAATCCGAATTATTCGAACAGTTAAGCATCGTCAGTTTCGAATCCGAAGCAAACTTGATACTTGTCAGCTTACAAGAAGTGCATTCGAGATAATCTAATTCAGGCAAATAACTTACATCCAAAGCCTCTAGTAGATTGCCGGAACATACTATTTGAGTCAATTTCGAATTCTTTTGAAGATCAAGATTCTTAAGCGCGTTTCCAAAACACCAAAGTGTATTCAGATTGGTAAAATACTCAATTCCCGTAATGTCATGTATGTTATAATTACTGCAATCCATCTTTACGACAGAATCGATTTCGGCCTCACTAAAGCGGCCATCATGATTCGTGTCTATAGTATCGAGGTAATATTGGAACGCCGGATCCGGAAAGTGTTCGTCATCAATAGGGATGTAGACTTTCTTCAACGGCACGGTCTCACCAGCTTTATCTGAAGATCCGCTAAAATCCGAAACTGCGCTCACTCCGCCGATCGGAGTGGATACAATAATTATGGATAGCAACAAAGATAGATTCTTCTTCAATTTTATATTCATTCATTTCTCCTTTCAATCGATGCTCCTGTTGAATCAATCAACTAAATACAGTTGTATTATAGCAGAGTCGTAAGATTTATCCAGGACACCATGGTATCGAGGATCAGTTTCATATTGCCTATAATAGATTTATTCATTGAGAGTCTGTTCATTCAACCTCGAAAGATGGCTTCCAAGCCGCAAAATGTACGAGCTGTTCTTCTGTTCGGTGATAGTATCTCTGATCTTTATCGAGCTTTGCGATCTTCGTCATCTCTTCATCTGTAAGCGTAAAGTCTAAGATATTTAGATTCTCCTTTATGTGATCGACATTCTTGCTTCCCGGAATAACAACAAAGCCCATCTGGGTATGCCAGCGAAGGATTATCTGAGCGGGGCTCTTGTCGTATTTCTTTCCAAGCTCGGCGAAAACCGGTTCATTGATAAGCGACTTGTCTCCGTGACCCAACGGATACCAGCTCATGAACTTGATATCGTACTTATCGAGTGTTTTTCGGAGCTCTTTTTGTGTGAAGTAGGGATGTGCTTCTACCTGGATAAACTGAGGTACTATCTCCCACTTTGTCTGAAGTTCATCAATGTATTTACCTTCGAAGTTCGAGATTCCGATGCTCTTTGCTTTGCCTTCTTTATATGCCTTTTCGAGCTGACGGTAACCTGCAAGCCAGTTACCTGCGGGCTGATGGATATAGAGTAGATCGACATAGTCTACGCCAAGTCTTTCGAGTGTCTCATCGACCGCATTGGGATTCTCGTATTCACTCGGCCAGAGTTTGGTGGAGAGAAAGACATCTTCGCGGTTGAGGCCGCTTGCCTTGATACCTCTTCCACAGGCTCTCTCGTTGACATAAGCGTTAGCAGTATCCACAAGTGAGTATCCCATCTTAAGAGCTTCCCTGACGCTCTTCTCAGCGTCAGAAGGCGCCAGCATAAAAGTTCCGATTCCTACTGAAGGGCATTTGATCCCGTTGTTAAGTGTTACATATTCCATTTTGATTCCTCCTTAGATCAGTCCATTCGCTGCAAGCCACTTCTTAACAGCATCTTTTGATTCAGCTGCTCTGCTTCCGGTGATCGAAAGGCCCTTTTTAACATCAGCGCCTTTTGCGTACTTCTTAACATCGCGTTCGGAAGATCCCATTCCACTGCCTTCGTTGGTGCAGAACGGAAGGATCGTCTTACCGGTGAAATCGTATCTCTCGAGGAAGGTTGCAACAGCCATGGGAATCGTTCCCCAGTAATTGGGATAACCAAGAACAACCATGTCGTATCCGTCGATGCTGTCGATGTAGGATGTGAGCTCAGGGCGGGCATTTTCCTTAAGGTCTTTTTTCGCTTCGTCGATGCAGGTCATATAGACAGGTGAATATGGATCTTTCATCTCGATCTTGAAAGTATCCGCACCGGTCAGTTCCTTCATAATATCTGCAACGATCTCGGTGTTTCCGACCTTCACGTATCTCATCGCTCCGCCGAAGTAGTTCTCATCCGCTCTCGAAAAGAATGCTATCAATGTCTTTGCCATATATTCTGCCTCCGTTATTGTTTTTCTATGTTTACATTCTCGCACCAAACCGATAAAATATCCAATAGAAAGACTAGATATCCGATTTAAAAATTAAATAGCGCAGGAGCCGTCATGAACACAAAACAGATAGATTACTGCATAGAACTTGCCAGGACACAGAACTTCAGCAGAGGCGCTGAAAATATGTTTGTAAGCCAGCCCACTTTCTCATACCAGATCAGGCTATTGGAAGAAGAGGTTGGATTTTCGATCTTCGAGAGGAACGGAAAAGGTGCATCGCTTACGCCTGCCGGACAGCAGTTCGTTTCCTTTCTGACCGGTATGCGCGAAGAGATGAAGCGTGCAATCGAACAGGGGCAGAACTTCAGTGCCAAATATGCTGACAACATTTCCATCGTAATGTCTGTCCGCCAAGCTTTGTATTTTCTTCCTGAAGCAATACGCATATTCGAAAAGGAGCAGCCAGGTGTGCAGATTACACCTATGTTCAATTACGGTCATGGTCTAGAGTTCTTCCTGAAAAACGAAGCGGACATCCTCTTCGCGCTCACAGAGCAGACAAAGCATATTCCGGGAATAAACGTACACAAGTTGTTTGATTCGCGTATCTATTTGATAGCAGACAAAAACGATCCGCTTGCGGCTAAGAATACGATTTCGGAAGAAGATATCTACGGCAGGACACTTATGGTCGGAGGAGGTTCCCCGGAAGCATTAAGATCTGTCCAGCAACGTCTTATTTCTTCAGGTAAGATTAAATATTTTAACAGTCCGGATCACGACAGCACTCTCACGAATGTGGCTGCGAGGAAAGGAATATGCCTCGCGCCCGGATTTCTTAACGATCACAGTGGGCAGTTTGCGTGGATACCGTTTGATTGTGAGGAATGTTTTCACCTCGTTCTTTGCACGCACAAAACAGATAACAGAAAGAGCTTGAATATCTTCATAAAGACTCTTCAAAAGCTTTACACCGATGCAGTGGCATTCCCACTTTAGTGTCTGTACGTCTCCTTCACATGTTATGAATGTTCATGTTTATGACCGTCATATCGTCGTTCTCTTTCTGTATCTTCTCTTGTTCCTCTTTAGTTAGTTCTTTCTTTGAATCTTTTGTTCCACGAAGAATAGTCCACAAGATCACCTGCAGAAGAGCATTGCTTCCAAGAGCAATGTGCATGAGCCTAGTATTATCTATGATTATCGAGACGATAAGTGCCGCAAGTGCAGCCACCGCTATAAGCAGTCCGATTAAATACAGTGTTTTCCTAGTTGAGGCTTTCATAGTGTTTGTTCTCCACTCAATGTGTAAGAATATAAGTGAATGCGCCGAATCTCTCACCAAGACCAAAGCTTGCATAGGCGGTCGCCATAAAGAGAAGTGCATAAGCTGCATATCTTACTTTTCTATTGTTTCTGATCAGGTCTTCTGTTCTTTTCATCGTTTTTCTAAGCTGCATTGTCATTGTGTAATACCTCTTTCCTGATGCATTTTCTCTGCTTTATGACTCTATTTTGCCGATGAAAACTAAAGACATCGTCAAACGGAGGTAAAGAATTGATAAAGAAAACCCGGACATATTGAAGTTTTGGTTAGGGAGATTAACATCTGATTTTTATACTGCATCCGTCCATTTCTGATAGGCTTCATCAATATGCACCTTGAATGCATCATAATCTTCCCAACGGAACGGAAAACCATACAGCTCAGAATTTAGTTTTTCCTTCGCAAACTTTCCAACCTCGTTCTCGTAGGAATCCTTATAGTATGCGATGACAAAAGCACGGACCTTCTTTTTGACCGAATCCTCCATAAAGTATCCTTCATACGCTTCCAGATATGCGGTCGGAAATTCTTCTCTTCGCTTGATTTTAGAGACCAGATCTTTGGCTTCAAGCGCATCGTCTTCATCAAAATCTTTCGTCGGCTGAAAATAATTATTCTCTATGATCCACATAAGCAGATACGCAAAATCAGCATACGAATACTGCCATATGACAGACTCATCTTCCTTCGAAAGATCTTCCGCCCTCTTGCCTGTCTGCTTACAATACAACTCGCGTGCAATATCGTAAGTGTAGCCTTTGTTTTTGTATAAAGAAACAGCGAACATGGGTGAAAATACCGGGCGCGTTCTCTCTATTTCGAGACGTTTTTTGACGCCCTTGTTCTCTCTGATAAGACTGAATGCAATTCCTTCAAGAATTAAAGCAAAAAACAAAATGCCGAAAAACACGCCTATCCCGCCCTTGATCAGTCCGTACACAGCTCCTGCCACGATTCCAATCACAAAGAACTGGATAATGACTACAGCGACATGATTTCTCTTAATCTGCGATTCAAGCCTACGGATCTCAGCGGAAACCGGCTTCTCTTCATTAGTTGTTTGCTTCTTTTTCATATAAATCAGATGACAAATCGAAGATCATTTCTGCTAAATGCATTCCGTCAACACCACCGGTCTTAAGACCTTCAAGGCAATAATGACAATAGCAGACAACTGAATATGTCTTATAGTTCCTGCAGTATTCTTTCATGATCGCTTCCTGTTCTTCAGCACTATGCGGAATAAACAGCCCCTCTGCATCCTCCACATAATGTTTCGGAGCCAGTTTGGGGTTGCGGGGCGGCTGCGGACGATAAAGAGATACACCGCAGAAATCAGTATCCTGATGATTCTTACCTGCTTCAACATATGAAATATTCATTTTTGCCAGCAGGCTTCTCACGGCTTTCTGTTCGCTGCTCCGGTCGCGGGAACGCCAGCAGTCCTGAACCGTTACTGTCAATCCCTCATGATCGGGCAGCTGTAAGCCGGCATCAGAATCAAGAAGCTCCCATAACGACTGAACTTTTACTCCGGGGTGCATCTCTTCAATGATATTGTTACAGTTATGACAGAGAGAATAGATTTCATCTCCGGGCTTAAAATCAGCCGAATCCGGCAGTGAAGCCCATCTTTCCCTGAAACTACCCTCCGGCATTCTTTCCTCAAAATCTTTGATCTTATATTTGGGCACGCAGCAACGCACAACTCTAAGATCGTAATGCTCTTGAACAATGTCACAGATCCTGAAGCTCAGTTCCGAAAACTGTGAAGTAAATACGCAGCTGGCAATGTAATATCTCATAGCTTTGTCCCTTCAACGATCTTTATGATGTTCTACTAAAGTGGGCAAACGCGGATTGATTCCGGCATCTCGCTGCTTCCGCTTCTCAACATGGGCATTCTTATTGAATTCACTGATGTTGATTTCTTTTCGTACTTTTCGCATCCCATCGAAAACAACATGTTCCACTTTCTTCTTAGCCATTTTGATCCTCCACCACTAACAAAAACGATGATGAAACATACAAATCTCACCCAAAGAACACAGGCACCAGGAAAGATGCAAACAGAATAATAACCGCCCCTCCAAGTCTTGAGGATATCTGGGCGAACGGCATCAGTTTCATTCTTTTGGAAGCCATAAGAACAGCTACATCTCCGGTTCCGCCCATGTTCGCCATACAGAGTCCGGCGGTAATCGCCGCTTCGATTGGGTAGAATCCGACTAGTCTTCCGATAAGAGCAGATCCGAGAACTGCGCCAAGGACTGTTACAAGTACAAGCACGATGTACTGGAGGTTAAATGCATCAATAATCTGTCCCATGTCGGTATAGGCCATGCCGATACCCAGCATCAGCGCAGCTGTCCAGTTCTTCGACACAAAGGAATACCAGAGAGAAGCATTCTCTTCATACTCTTCTGGGACAAGATTGAAACACTTGGCTAATGCTACGCCGATGATCATCCAGGCATAGGGATGGATATCTAATCCCAGCTTCTTAACGAGTAAAGCAACTAAGCAGCCAAAAGCATAAAATGATGTAGCGACGATCACGCCTTTGGCATAACTCTCTACACTTCTATCCTTAGGCTCTTTCTTCTCTTCCTTAAGCGAGGGATCATCCGAACGCATGAGCGATCCATTACCAGTAAGGGACGGACATGCTTCTCCCAGTCTGTTCAAAAGGCCACCGCAAACAATAGCGAAAGCATTTCCCAGAGCAACTGCAGGAACCAGACGACTGAGAATAGTCTCCGAAGGAATACTCAATGCACTTTCAAATACCTTAGCAATCGGAACCGCACCAGCTCCCATGCCGCCTCCCATGATGGGCATACCAATATAAGCAATCGATTCACCGGCACTCATGCCGAAGAGATAACCAACTGCGGCAACTCCTGCAAGGGCTACAACAACAGCTCCGACAATGCAAGGCAGATATCTTATAGCTGCACGAATAAGGAGTTTACGGTTCATGCCAAGGATTGATCCTGTGATCAAGGCGGCAATATAGAAATCCAGGAACCCTGCTCCCTTCATGAAGGTGGAACAATTCTCCACAATATCTGTCGGAACAAGATGCCAGTAAACAATCGCTGCACCCACAAAGATACAGACAATGGCACCGCCTCCGAGGAAGGTTTTCACAAATGGTGTGATATTACCTGTCTGATTGAGAAGTTCACCGAACACCATAAGAAACAGGAACGCACCTACCATTCCAGTAGGAAATGCACCCAACACACAGCCGATGATTATGATAAGCGAGATGATAATAAACCACTTTATTTCAAATCCCGCGATACGGACCTTACGTAAACTAAACTCTTTACTCTTCCTACTCACAAACATTCCCCCAGTCCTGATGTGTGAATAAACGGCCGATACCTATTTCCATAATAAGCCATATGGCCGGGATAATCTAGAGGAATACAGAGTTTTCTAAAACAAGTCCCTTCAGCAACCTAAGCATCTGCTGAGGGGACTTGAAATAACTTCATTTAGCCATTACAGGAAGTGGAGCTAATGACATTCATAAAGCGTCCGGCAATCTCTTCTGCTATCCCAACAAATTGGAATTTGACGTTTTGAATAACAATAAAAATTCATCTACATTCTTAACATTAGTTTCTAAAACTGCCTTATATACATCAATACTCTTGTACTGTTCGAAAGAATACAATCCTCTTGTAATTAGTTCACTTTTAATACTTACAATGATGTCCTTCTGCGTTTGGTTTGTATTGTTTGCGATATTATCGCAATACCTTTCTGCATTGGATATAGTTTCTTTATCGAAAAACCATAAGTCAACATTCCACAGTTCTCCTGTAATCATTGTTTCAAATCCATGAAACCAAACCATTTTTCCATCGTCATTCACCTCTTCTTTTGCTTCATACCATACGGGATGAAATGTATTTATGATGAATGTCGATAAATCATACATCTTATCTAATGACATAGTATCATTTTCAATATCAATATCCAAATCATTCCACGCCATCATATCCATTCGATAACTACCAATTATATGTGACTTTCCAATCTCTTCAAGTTTCTTCATCAGACCATATTCATATAATATTCGGTCAGCATTTATTTTTCTATCAATATTGCTCAGCATTTGTAATTCTCCAAATTCTTAATCATCTCTTCGACCTATTCAAAGTTTTCTAACTGTTCTACAAAACAGTGATTGTCTAACGATTCGCCCTCGAGCCATTTCGAAACCGTAACATACGTACCATTCTGTAACTTCGTAATGCATTCACCATGACAATTTTCAACTGCTTCACGTATCTGCATGCCCTGTTTCTTTAAGTGCGCTTGGAACGCAAGTTCTGCCTTATATATCTCGATACGCTCAACTCCTTCATAAAAAAAATCTGTAGAAAACCCTTCTACCGGCTCATAGATTTGCAGCAAATACTCGTTTCCCACACGATAGGTAAGATTCTCATTGTGTCTCAGTAATTCTATTTCCGGCACAGTTATATTGTAATGAGCTAACGCTTCTTGTATGTAGTTGCGCTCCATATTTTGATCCTCCTTCGCTGAAACCAATTCATGTTTATCTAACTGTTAGACATATTGGAATTTATCTATGCATCAGTTTTGATAACTGTATATGTGCAATACTAGCGACCTTTTCTGAAACGACCGTTTCCATGATATGTATCTACGCTACACGTATAAGCCTGTCCACAGTGCTTGCACCTTATTGTGTGTGCAATTAGATCATCAACCCAGTAGCCACTATCATTTTTGACCTTATCCAAATCACACGTCTGCGATTCCATCTCAAAGTCACCGGAATCCAGAAGCTTTTGAATGTAGTTCAGGCACTGCATGTATTCTTTATTAGAAGCAAACCATTTAGTTAATTGAATGTTATCACACACTACACACATTTCCATTCACTCCTCAACAGCATGTATTCTGATGATTTAATGGACTAGTTACACATGTATTATAGCAGAGGCATTATTGAAGATACAAAACACCTCGGATCATCTGATATGATCCGAGGTGTTGGTTCCAGAATTCCTGATATATCATCACTTGATCAATGTGTGATCAAGAAAACAAATGAGCCGAATCTCTCGCCAATTCCGAAGCACGCATAGGTCGTCGCCATAAAGAGAAGTGCATAAGCTGCATGACCAACTTACACTAAGTACAGTATAGTATAAATTTATTAATAAATATCGTCGGTGGTACTAGAGGCTGTAATATTCATCGATTGTTAACATTACGACACACCTTACGACCAGCAACGCCTATATTAAGGCATTTGAACGGTTTTGGTGTCATCCGTCTTTTACGACCAACTCACTGGTGGTACAAAAAGCCTCTTGGAGCTGCGTCCCCCCATCAAACGCTGATATATCAAGATTTGTCGGAAAAGAGAACGACCTGTGAAGCTTTACGTTTTTCACAGGTCGTTTGTTCAACAATGTAGGATATCTTGTTTTTGCGTAGCTCGTGCGGGTTGCAAATGCGTCGTTTTACGTTTTTCTTTGTCATAACTTATCGTAGTTACGACAAGTTATGGTCGTAAATTGGTCGTAAGTCCTAAAAATACCAGAAGTAAGAATCCCGAGATTTCAGGCTTTTTACTTGTCGATGGACTTCATTGTCAGAGAGCCACCACTGACAAGTGCTTTGGGATGGGTATTGGCATATTGTACTATAATGGTTCTTGTCACACTAATTTGATTTCACATTATTGAAGATGGGGGAAGCGTTCTATGAGCAACTGGTATGCTGCGGATACTCATTTTGGTTCGGATTCGAAAGAGGTCATGATCCGGGATAACCGGCCGTTTAGGGACATTCATGAGTATACGGAAGCGCAGGTAAGGATCTGGAATGAACAGGCATCTTCGGATGACACTATATATGTCATCGGAGATTTCTGTAACTGCGGTCCCAGGACCGAAAAGAATTTCCGAAGCGGTCTTGCCGTATCCAAGAGGATCAATGCGCATATCATCCTCATTATCGGAAACAATGAACAGCGAGCCATCGACGAGTGCTTTGACGGGTCTTTTGAAAAGTTCCGGAAATACTGTCTGACTGATCCTTCATGCAAGTTCGATGACGTAAAGATGAATGATTATGTGGATATAAAGGGCGAAAAGTTTTTCCTTACGCATAAGCCTACTGATCACGCCAAAGACTGTCAGACTCTATTCGGCCACACGCACAGATACGGTGGGCTTTGGAAGTCTTTCGGATTTAATGTCGGCGTGGACTTAAATCACTTCAGGTTATTCAGCGACGACGACATCATGTTTATGCTCATCCAAAAGAAAAAATACTGGGACGAGGATATGGAGATCAACAACTGATCCGATGTCTTGCAAATGTGTTTTAGATGATTGTTTTAACTACAAAGTCCGTGTATCTAATCCAAGAATCAAATTGTCTTCAACACAGAACAGTTTCCAAAGTCTTGTACAATTTTCGAGTTTATGCGGTTCTTGTTGTCTTTTCGTCTTGTTGTAGCCATTAAAATACTTCTTTCTCCGCACGGGTAGCCCCCGTTTCTATGTGTTAGCTACAACAGCGATCTACACTTTCAAGAAGAATACTCCGCAACATATCACATTTTATGAGCCACTTTAAGCTAGTTCATCACATTTTATGAGCCACTTTATCCATTTATGACCTCACATAACATGCTTGCACACCGGAGCACTCATCTGTATCTTATTTGCTTCGTTGTGTGATGCTGGAATATATAGATAAAAGTCAGGGAAACCTTTAAGTTAGGCGATTACCTTATAAATTATTCAGTCAATACCAGTCATGCTTTTCGCCTCGATCCAGCAAAGTAATCTGCTCCATTTCATCTTCTGTCAGTTCAAACCCAAACAGATCGAGGTTCTCTTTTATATGATCCGGATTTCCAGATCCCGGTATGACCACAATGCCTCTTTGCAAGTCCCATCTCAGAATGACCTGTGCAGATGATAC
>JAFWDK010000020.1 GCA_017513085.1 Clostridiales bacterium
ATAGATAAGTATATAGACTATTACAACAACAGAAGAATTCAAGCCAAAACAAGATGGATGCCTCCTGCTGTTTACAGGAAGACATCCATCTGTTAAAACAAATTCATTAATCTATGTGTCCAGTTTCCTGGGTACATATCACGAAGAAGCAGCTCTCTATTTTTATCTGACGATCGGAATGGGATCAGTAATTCATCATGTTGTTGTCGATCGGCGGAGGTGTAACACCGAGGGATTTCTCCAGATCGATCGGATCGTAAGAAGCTTCTACAGCTGTCTTCCAGTTGATGTAACCGGACTTGTAAAGTCTGAGAAGATCATCGTTCAGAGTATGCATACCGATGCTGCGTCCGGACTGGATCGCGCCAGGGATCATCATGATCTTATCCTCAAGGATGAGATTCTTGATCGCGTTGGTACCGATCATGAGCTCGGTTGCCAGTACACGGCCTGTGCCATCAGCAACAGGAAGAAGCTGCTGGGAGATAACGCCGCGGATATTGGTAGCGAACTGGGAGCGGACGATTTCCTGCTTGTCGGCAGGGGATCCGTCGATGATTCTATGGATAGTCTGTGCCGCACTCTGTGTGTGGAGTGTGGAAAGAACGAGGTGACCGGTCTCGGCTGCAGTAATAGCGGCAGCGATCGTATCAAAGTCACGCATCTCACCTACGAAGATGATATCCGGGTCTTCACGGAGTGAAGAGTGAAGTGCATTAGCAAAAGAATCCGTATCGTGGTGAAGTTCACGCTGGTGGATCATAGCACGGTCATGAGGATAGATGTACTCGATCGGGTCCTCGATGGTGATTACGTGCTTCGCTTCGTTCTTGTTGATATAGTCAACAACGGCAGCCATCGTAGTGGTCTTACCGGAACCCGTAGGACCGGTGACGAGGATGATACCGTTCTTGGCGGAAGCCAAGGACTTGATGACCTCAGGAAGACCGAGATCTTCAAACTCCGGGATCTGAGCCATAAGGAGGCGGATGCTGCAGGCAAGATTGTTACGCTGATGATAAACATTTGCTCTGATTCGAATCTCGTTATCGATCATAAGACCAAGATCAAGATCTTCTCCTGCTTCCACACGCTTGATCTCTTCATCGGTGAGGATCGTGTAGATCATCGCCAGAGATTCTTCAGCTGTAGGACGCTCATCGAGGATGTGAAGAACCCCATATCTTCTGACCGCGAGATTCGAGCCTACGGTAATATGCACATCGGAACAATCTTGCTCGACTGCATAATCCATTAATTGTTCAAAAGTCATAACAACACCTCCAAATTAGTTATGTTCTTATTATACATGAAAACAAAAATCTCTGATACCCACAAATTCGAACTTTCTTGATCTTTTTATGAAATATCGGACACATAGAGCAAAGCGGGTGTCAGTAAAAATCTATCCGGGTTTTTACCGTTTCTTCGAGCAAGAAAAAGGAGGCATCTCGAAATGGGGTGCTTCATTCTTTTGCCCAATAATAGTTTTTTTCTTTTTGCCATAATCTAAAGAAGATATTTAGATGCCTTTAGATTATCTTAACTGTCTTTTGACGATGGCTTTACTCTTTGTCGGTAAGATAGAGACATCAAGCAAGGGAAAGTCCCGGAGGGTAAGAACAATGACAAATATTCAGAATGCAGACAACAAGACAGTGATCACAGGGATAGAAACAGTGAAATTCCTCGGTTTATCCACTTTATGTTTAATCGTTTCGATCATCCTGAGCAGTTTCGTAATCTGGATCTCATGCCAACTGTTCGGCATCGCCGATGTGAACGCAGCTACTCTCGGCGGAAAGATCGGCCTTCTGGTATGGCTTGTCTGCCTGGGCTTCCTGATTGGAAAGAACATTAAGAAGAAAAAAGCATAAAAGTACCCCCATTCATTGTACATCGCTGTACAAAAAATGGGGGTAACTTCATTGCTTCTGGCGGAGAAGGAGGGATTCGAAGAGTAGGATTCTTGCCGGATTCCATCAAAATACATCAAAAATCGCATGTTTAGGAGCGAAAACAGCGTGTTTTTACATCAACCGGTCTATTTCTTACATTGCGTTTAATTCTATTTGGGGTCAGATTTGGGGTCAGAATAATACTGCCAGAATCGCCTCGTATCCGACTTATAGCAGTTACTTACTCTAATGCTTCTCGAGATGAAAGACCCGATTGCATTTTTGTGCAACTTCTTCGTCATGTGTGACGATGATGAGAGTGGCACCGCTTTCTTTGTTTAATTCAGAAAGCAACGAGATTATGTGTTGCTCTGTTCCAGCATCAAGAGAACCGGTCGGTTCATCAGCAAGGAGCAATGATGGATTTCCTACAAGAGCGCGTCCAATAGCAACACGCTGCTTTTCTCCGCCAGAGAGCGTTGGCGGGTATTTGTCCTTTAGTTCAGTGATTCCGAGTTTTTCTAGCATGTTTGATACCTGTGTCTTCATATCCTTTTTGGAAAGACCGGATTCCCACAAACCAAGCTCTATATTCTCATATGCAGTAAAATCATTGATTAGTGCAAATTGCTGCAATACTATACCGACAGTGTTTCTGCGGAATCGCACGCCTTCGGAAGCGCTCTTGATTTGAATAAGCTTTCCGTCAAGATAGTATTCGCCACTGTCCGGGGAATCGATGCCGGCCAGAATATTAAGCAGAGTAGTTTTTCCACAGCCGCTTTTTCCCATGATAGCAAGTTGTTCCCCCTTTTCAACTACAAGATTTAAGTCAGTCAGAACCTGCACACTTTTGTCCGCTTTTCCAAACGATTTATTGATGCTTTTTAATTCTAGAAACGGCATACCTTCCTCCTGTCAAAACACGATTCTTTCTCGTATAAACATATCTAGATTGCATTTTTTGTTCACCATGAAAACAGGAACAAGAGCAATACCTGTTATCATCATCGCAAAAAAGATCAGTAACCACATTGGTACTAAAACTGCGTGGTAAATACTGAATGAAATGGCGATGGTTGGGATGAGTGAAAGTATGATCCAGACTATCATTTCTAATACTACGGATATGTTAATCTTCCAAAGCGGTATTCCGCAACACAGATAAATGCAGTTTGAAGGAAGATCTTCTGTAGCTCGGTGATACAGAATCATACTAAGTGAAGACAGACACATTATGGTTGAAATCACTGCCAGAAAACCGATAATCCTGACGTTCTTTTCGGAAATGGTTTTCGTTTCGGTAACCTGAACACCATCAACAGGAGATACTTCAAGAGTATAAAATCCGTTTTTGGCTGTAGCATTGTTTACTACCGCTTGAACATCCACATCATCGCTTTTAGTGTAAATAAACTGGATTCTGCGGTATTCATTTGAATGATCAAACATCCGGGGAAACTCAAACGGTGAGAGTATGGCCCTATCCAACGGGTAATAGGCATTCCAGATAACATACCCTGAGTTTTGTTCCAAAAAACCAACAACTACTGCTTGATCGGAGTACTCATTGTCTTTGTATTCTATAATATCACCTAGTTGAAAAACAGAGCTGAGTTCATATCCGAGAATCACCGGTAACGGCTGCCCGCTTTCAAGATTATAATCTTCTTCCGTAAAGAAACGCCCGGAAGAAATTTTGAGGTGATATGCTTCAAAAGCATTCAACGAGAGAACTGGATTGGAGATACTACTCTCATCAAAAACTATAGTTTCTTCGATGAATGGTGATAGATCTACTTTGTTTTGAATGCCGGATAACCGGGTAGAGTTTCCCGCAAATGAATAGACAAACAAATTAGAATTACTTTCAATATCTTCAATCACTTTCTGACCAACTAGGAACATATGCGTCAGATTCAGTTTGTCGTTGGCGTAAGTGATCTCATCCTCATCAACAGCAAAAGCAACCTCATAGTTTGAAGCTGTTTTCCCTGAAGAAAAATACTCGCTATGGCGTTTTCGGAGGAAATGATAGTTTTGCAGAAGAATGAAGATCACAAATGTGCAAAGTATCATGTTCAGAAGAATAGTTAGATTCCTTCGCATGTTCTTAAACAGGTTATGAGTTGTGATACGTAATACTACTTTCATACTTTTGCCACAAGGTTCTTGGGATTGATAAGGTACTCTGAAATGGCAATGACCAAAAGAAGGAGTACAAGCAAACATATATCAAGAAGGATCAATTTGCATGCGGTGGAAACGACAAATGAAACCGAAAGGGAAAACAAGGAATTAGCTACAAATGCCGCGATGAGAGATGTACCAAGTAATAGTCCAATCCCTCCCCATATCAGTAGTTCCCGACCAGTAATCTGTAGAATCTTTGAGAATGAAATACCACACAATCGCATTATTGCCACTTTGGAAGACTGGCGTCGTACGATTTGTATAGCAATACTTCCGCTGAAAAACAGGAAGAGGCAGATAATACTTACTTTGAGATATTCCTTTAAATACATACCACCGGAAACCGTATCAATCAAAGCGGTGGGTGTTCGCCTTGGTGCAAGTTTAGTATGTAGTAATTCTAGACACGTGGTGTTCATGGTTTTAAATATGGATTCAGCTGAACGAGTATTATCAATGTAGAACATCCCATTCAATTGTTCTTCTGGAGAAAGACTTCCCAAATTAACAAATACAAGAGAATCAAGAGAAGAGGGACCGGTTAGGCCGCATGTCCCAATCACTTGGTACTTGCGGCCCAAATAGTCATAGTAGGTTTCTCCGTTTTCCTTGTAGACAGAGTCTGAAACGTTTCTTCCAATAACAGCTAAAGGTTCGTCCTGAAGACATTCTTCAGAAGAAAAGAAACGACCGCTCGTCAGAGGAACGGTAGATGTATCACCCTGATAGTACACTGCCCGCAGAGTGCCGTTATGCAGTGAAGAAAAGTACGCACCTTTTCCCGAAGAAAGAATTGACTCAACAGCAGTACTACCATCAGAAAGGAGGGGATTTGTGAGGACAAAACTCGGGTCCACAGGATCGATGGGGGTATAATCAAGAGTCAACGTGCCATCTGACTCAGAGACGGCAACGTTACCTACTACTGTCATCTCTCCCGTTTCTGGATCGAAATCTGTCCATCCCCACCTCGCTGTAGGTTGAGAAAGATCAACTATGTTGAAAAAAAGCGCATCTCTCGAAATATAACCACGTGCAATCTGCTGATTTAGATTATACTCGGCATCTGTGCAGATGAATACATAGCCCACGATCAATACAGAAAAAAGCAGGAGCACTATAGATGATTTGAAAACGATGCTTTTTGTCATACAGACACTCGAGATTAATCATATAAATTTTCGCCTTAGCCATTTTGTGGCTAAAATCAATCTAATTATATCATGCTGATGTCAGAATTTGTATCCCTTGACACTGACCACGAAAAACAGAAACACATGATTAAAACTATTAACAGAACAATTGAGATTTTGAATTAAATATCTGTCAGTAATGATGTTTTGTGGTTAGAAAAATGGAGCACTTTACATCATAATCGGTCCCTGACTCTGTTCGCCGTCTTTCTTATACTTGTCCACCCAATCTTTGAGTATTGTATAGTCTGTTAGCCCAAGATCTACCGCTATCTTTCGTAGCGACTCATTTCCGGTCATATACCTTTTGATTGCCTTGAGTTTGTACTCGCGAGTATATGCTCTTAATTCCCCGTCGTTTACGAATACAGACTCTCCATGTGCCAGATAAAGGTCCACATAGTACTTAATATTCGACGTGTGGATGTGAAATTGTTCAGACAATTCACGCAAAGTTACACCATCTTTAAGATGCTTTTTTACGATTTTTAACTTGGTCTCTCTTGTTATTAGCATAAAAGTACCCCCATTCATTGTACATCGCTGTACAAAAAATGGGGGTAACTTCATTGCTTCTGGCGGAGAAGGAGGGATTCGAACCCTCGAAACCCTTATGGGGTTTATACGATTTCCAGTCGTACGCGCTCGACCAGGCTACGCGACTTCTCCATTGCTGATCACATCTTTACAATGCTGAATAATTGTACTTGCTTTGACTTGATTTGTCAACCGATTCTTGAAAATCATTCATGAAGCGGAAGGATCAGCTGTTGGGGCTGATCGAAAAGCTTGTATTCCAGGACAAGCTGACGGTTTTGGTAATAGACTTTCGTGATCTCGGCTTCCTGCAGAGAGTGAACGACATTCCAGGCGACGGTATCCTCGGCGGTGTATTTGCTGATTTCATCCGACGTAAGGATCATTCCCTTGGAAAGACCCTGGATACGGGCCATCAGAGAACGCCTGTCGTCATCGAAAAGAAAAGCTTTGTTGGTAAGCGGCAACACATTGTTGAATAATCCGAAAGCACGTCCGGCCAGCTGGCGGTGGAAGATCAGGTCGACCAGTGCACGATACGTCGAGTTCTGCTCACGGCTGGCCAGCGTTAGCGGCGGGAACCAGTCCGGCGAACAGTCACAGCTGACCTGGCAATAATCAAAAACACCGGCGGCAGCCATCAACGGCACACCGCAACCGATGGTGACGGAATCCCCGACACACTCTTTCAGGAACCGCACGGCATCGTACATTTTCTCGCCACGGGTCATGGTCGGCGACGGCAGCGCGCAGGCCGCAAACAGGAAATCAAACTTGAAAGCCGAGATCCCCCAATCGTCACGCATGGTGACCAGCACATTTTTCAAGTGATGACGGAAAGCAACATTCGTCACATCGATGCAGTAGAGTTCTTTCCATGACTTACAGGCCTCCACGAGGTCGCCGGAGGGACTGCGCAACAGCCAATCGCGGTGATGATTGTAAATATGGGACTTTTTGTCGCACACGAAAGGCGCGATCCAGATACCCGGCTGAATCGAAGCTTCGAGCATCTTCATCGTGACGGATGAAAGACCATGCGGAAAGTGATTTTTTTTCGGGACAAGCCAATCGCCGATAGAATGCTCATAGCCTTCGTCGATGAAAAAGAACTTACACGGGTATTTGGCGTAAGCATCGGTGATCTCTTTGACGTCGGCCAGAAGTTTCTTCTCGTTGATATCCTGCTGGTGCCTGTACCAGGTCGTGTAGCCGGTGACCGGCTTGGCTTTGGACGGCCCGATATGAAGGAGCCGGAAGTATTCGTCGAAGACTTCTTTTTCCGTGCCCTGCAAAAAAACTATGTCAAAAGCAAGGTAACTATCATCCACGATACGCTTGGCAACGTCTTTGCGGATCGTAAGCGTGTTATCTTCCGTATGGATGTCGAAGAATGTAAAGCCGTCTTTCTCCGAAAGGGAGCCGAACAGCCGAAAATCCTCATCCTGCCGGACATACCCGTAACTGACGCCATGAAGCCAGCGGTTCTGCTTGGGATACTCGGTAAAGTAGCGGTCCCCGCAGTTGTCCTGTGGCGCATGCTTCATGAGTTTGGCCATCCGCTCGGCGATAACGTTAGTCGTATCCACACTATATTCCTTCGCAACGGTCCAGGACTGGTAGCCGTTCATAAAGATACAGTCGCTTTTTTCAAAAGTGTAGGGAAAAACAACTTTCAGCTCTTCCAGTTCAACCGGTTTTTTAGGCTTGAGAAGCAAACGGAAGTGATCGAAATCAAAGATGTATTCAGCATCGAAAAACTGCTCGGCTTCCTCGCCGGGAAACTCCACGGTGTGCGGCATATTATGCTGATAAAACGAAATAGATACAGACGTGGGTTTCATAGATCATCCTGCCTCTTGCGCCCCCTGGTCGGAAGGCCTTTGTTTCTATTCAAATAGTATATTTCTTTTTCCGTGAAATGCAAATGAGTTAACAAAGTGCTTTTTTTTCGGTAAAATGGCATGTGCACATGTCCTGTCGGCGGTGCCGGCCGAAAAGAAAGCCACCGGACCCGAGGCAGGAGGGACGGTATGAAACTGTGCCCGCACGAGGCGGGTCATGAAAAGAAGAGGAATATACGATGGCGAGAATGCGCAAGAAGAGAAATCTGATCCCGAGGACCGAAGCATGTTCGGAGCACTTTTTTGACGATCCGACGCTGAATAAAGGAAAGTGGCGGGAGGCTTGCGGCATGCCGGAAGCGAAGGAACTGTATGTGGAGATCGGCTGCGGCAAAGGGCTCTTTTCCGAAAATATGGCGAAGAAGTATCCGGATGTCTGCTACGTGGCCATTGAGCGCGAACCTTCCTGTTGTCTTCTTGCCATGGAAAAAGCAACGCGCGAGAACCTGAAAAATCTGTTCTTCATCCGCGGCGATGCCACCAATCTTCTCGAATTTTTCGGCGCAGAGGAAGTTGACCGGATCTACATTAATTTCTGCGATCCGTGGACCCGGCAGAATAAACCGAAGCGCCGCCTGACATACCGCGCGTTTCTGGATATGTACCGGCAGGTCCTGAAGAAGGGAGCGCAGATCCACTTTAAGACCGACAACGATGCGCTCTTTGATTTCAGCCTGGAAGAGTTTACCGCATCCGGCTGGGAGACGACTTGTGTGACGCGCGACCTGCATCACAGCGAGTGGGACGAGGAGAATATCCGTACCGAATTTGAAAGCAAATATGCCGAACAAGGGATCCCGATCAAGCGGTGTGTTGCCGTCATGGGCGAGAAACCGGAGAGCCGGGAGTAACCGTCGGCCGGAGAGAAATGCTTTTTGTCAGAAAAAGTTGCTTGTGAAAAGCACTTCTCCCTTATATAATGTTCGTGTATTAAGAAGTCCGCTTGGATAGCGATGATGCGCAGGACGACCGGCGCACCAGGCGAAGAGAAAGAGGAATGAGAAATGGCGCTTTTTGACCCGAAAAAGAATCAGATCACGGCGTTGCAGAAGTCGATCGATGACAAGAACCGTGCAATCGGTGTGTATTACAACGAGATCGGCCTGCTTTACTATAAGCAGTATAAGGATATGAACGCGGATGTTTCCAAGGAGATCAATTCCCGTTGCGAGAATATCTCCAACTTGTATATCGAGATCGAGGAGTGCCGTTTGCGTATCCTCTATGAGCGTGGTTTTAAGGAGTGCGCATATTGCAAGAAGGAGAATCTTCTGGAACATGCCTATTGCTCCGCTTGCGGACAGAAGTTCCCGGAGTCGAACGATGTATCGGTGGTGACCCGTGTGGATCCGGTCACACTGGGACCTGTAGGCCTTAAGGCGAACGATGTTCCAACCGTTCCGGTATTTGCAGCGCCTTCTGCAGCGGCGGCTGCTGCGGCGACAACAACTGCGGAAGCGATCGCACAGGAAGTCGGTCAGCCGGAATATCAGGGTGTACCGACGGAAGTGAATACGGAGACGCTGACGAATGTGGATGCTCCGGCTCCTGCGGGTTCGGAAGAGACCCCGGAAGAGGAACCGTATATGCTCGCCGGTGATGTCTGCGCGGAAGCTCCGGAAGATATTGCTTCGGATGAGACACAGCAGAACGAAGCGGGCGCGGAAGAAGTTTCTGTGACAGCCGGTACGGCACTTACGGAAGAAGAGACCATCCGGGTATCCGAAGAAGACTGAAAATGAGTGCTTTTTCTTAAGAAGCGCGAATAGAAATGAAACAAAAAACAAGAGGCTCTGAAGGACGTTCGTCTTCCAGAGCCTCAACATTTTTATTATAACATAATTTGCGGATCGGCTCCGTCTCGTGTGTTACCATTCTGTGAATCTTTGTTCACTATAATAAAGATGTGGACGGACAAGGGTCCACAAAAATGAACAAGCGGAAGGATGTGATTACATGAAGATCACGACACAGGGAAACGGTATCAAGATTGGCAAGCGCTTGGAAGAGAAAATTGCAAGTAAACTCGCAAAATTCGACAAGTATTTCGGACAGGAGGGTTCTTTTAACATCAAGATCCACCCGGAGAGAGAACTGAAAAAGGTGGAGATCACATTAAAACTTCAAAATCATATTTTCCGGGCAGAGGCTCGCGACGAAGATATTTTGAATGCAGTAGACAGAACAGTGGATAAGCTGGAGTCCCAGATCAGAAAGCAGAAGACAAGAATCCAGCGTCAGAAGAAGGATTATACGATCATTAACGATTACCTCAACGATATCGTAGAGGAAGATTACGAAGAAGAAGACAACGAACCGACGATCATTAAGCGTAAATCGTTTGAACTGGTTCCGATGGAATCGGAAGAAGCAATTTTGCAGATGGAGATGCTTGGACACAGCTTCCTGGTTTATCTGGATGCGCAATCCGGGAACGTCTGTGTGGTGTATAAGCGCAAAGACGGTCAATATGGTCTAATAGAGCCTACCTATTAATCCTTCCAAGCGAAATTCCTTGTTCAAACTTTAAGCCGTCTTGGCGCAAGCAATTCGCGGGAGCTGCCTCATCGAGGCGGCTCCCATTTTTTGTCTTTCATTATAGATCAAATCATTTGTGGATCTGTTCGTTCGCAAAAAGCACCGGATGGCGTTTGTTGTAGCAGACGATGGTGGCTTGGGAACCCTCGTGAAGCAGGTCGAGCGTGTGGTTGCTCACGATCGGCATGGCCTCCAAGACTTCGCCGGATTCGGAACGGAAAGTTACGGCGTTATAGTAAAGACCCGATTCTTCGTTCGGGGTGACCTCACGCTTGTTGGTTACGATCCCGGAACAGACTTTGCACTTCCAGGCAGGCATATCCGAGATGGCTGTGTAGATCAGCACTCCCAATGAGAGAATCAGCCCGAAGACCGTGAGAGATTTCTTGGGAACCGGCAAAACGAGGACGACGACGATCAGCACCAGCGCGCAGATCAGCATGATGCAGCTGCGCCGATTCATAAGAAGAAATATTTTTTTCTTCTCGTCTTTGGTAGCGTCGCGGAATGTAAGACCGCTTACGTCGATATCCATGCTGCATCCTCCGGTGAAATTTCTTCTGTCATGATAGCATACGAGCAATTCATTGACAACGCGGGCGGAAATCATGCGATAATAGAAGCGTTGAAGCATTGAAGTATTGAAGCATAAAGCAGAAAAACGGATGGACAGAATGGAATGAAAGATGCAACACCGGTGAATAGAAAGAATCAAAATGTAACCGTAAAAGGAAGAAACCCGATCCTGGGAATGGATTTCCCGGATCCCGACGTCATCTACGCGGACGGGTGTTTCTACATGATCAGCACCACAATGCATTTCTTTCCGGGCGGCCAGATCCTGAGAAGTTACGATCTGGTGCACTGGGAGCACGCTGCCTATGTTTTTGACAGCATTGACGGAACCCCCGCTCAGAAACTCACGGGCGAGGAAAACATATACGGCAAAGGAATGTGGGCCGGCTGCATAAGATACCATAACGGTGAGTTCTTCGTCGCTTTTTCCTGCAACGATACGCAAAAGACATATCTCTACCGCGCGGATTCTATCGAAGGACCATGGCGCAAAAACATCGTGGAAGGGTATTTCTACTATGACCTTTCGATGCTTTTTGATGAGGATCGTGTATACATGATCCACGGACACAAAGAGGTGTTCATCACGGAGCTGAACAGCGAATTGACCGGGCCGAAAGAGGGCGGCCTGCACCGTCTTCTGATCAGCGATAAAGATAACCCGATCCTCGGCTACGAAGGATCGCATATGTATAAGATCAATGGGGAATACTGGCTGTTCTCGATCCATTCGCTGGCTTCTCACTGGAAACGGGTCGAAGCGGCGTTCCATGCCGGATCCCTTGAAGATGATTTCAAGGGTGGCGATGTGCTGAACTTCTCGCTTCCCGACCGGCCGGACGGGTTCGCTCAAGGTGGCGTGGTCGAAGGGCCGGAAGGGGTCTGGCACGCGGTGCTGTTTAGAGATAACGGAGCGGTCGGAAGGATCCCTGTCGTGACCGGGGTCTCCTGGATCACAGGAGATAAAGGTGTGGAACTTATCGCATCCGAAGAGTTTGAGACGACTGACTTGAAGCCCGGTTACGAATATGCGCCGCTTTACGGAAGCGATGATTTTTCTTCTGCTACACGACGCGATTTCTGGCAGTTCAATCACGAACCGGTTCCGGAGAATGTGTGCTTCGGAAATGGTGAGCTGGCGATTACGACGGATAAAGTGTGCGACCGGATCACTTCCGCGCATAACACGTTGACGCAGCGGATGAAACTTCCCGAATGCGCGGCGGAAGTAACGATCGACGGAACGGACATGAAAAACGGAGATGTCGCCGGCCTGGCGGCTTTTCAGGGTGATTACGGCTATGTGGGGATCATGCGCGAGGAGGATCGGTTTTTTGCCGTGTTCGGACAAAAACCGGAAGACGGAGCCGATGAGATCTGTGAACGCGTGAAATTGGATGCAACCGAAGATTTCGTGCCGCCGAAACTACGTGTCAGGCTCGAAGCAAGATTCGGCGAAAAAGATGAAGCGGAGTGTTTCTTCCTTGCCGGTAAGAAGTGGAGAAAGATCGGACCTGTTCATCCGCTTTCTTTCCGTCTGGACCACTTCACGGGATGCCGGTTCGGATTATTTTACTCCGCAAGCCTGGAATGCGGAGGGACGGCTCGCTTCAGTGCTTTTGTCTACGAATAAATGACGTTTTTGTGTCTAATTTGTCACCTTGGTTCGAGGGGCAATATGCTAGCATAAAGGCATGAATTTTTTGTTAGAAGGTGAAGGAGTATTATGATGAAGAAGAAGGTATTTAGGACCGGATTGCTCGCTGCAGTTTCGGTCCTTGCTTTGAGTGTCCCTTTTTCCGGCGTGCTGGCGGATGAAGAGGACGTGGCGATCGATGAGACCAATTTTCCGGACGCGCTGTTTCGAAGCTATGTACAAAATGAGGTCGACACGAGCGGAGATGGCAAGCTCTCGAAAGTGGAACGGGAGAGTGTAAAGGAGATACCATTCGATGATTTGGATGTTACTTCACTTGAAGGTGTGAAGTTCTTCCCGAATCTTGAGATCCTTACCGTTAACGGTGGTCGTCTGATGAGTCTTGACGTTTCGCAGAATCCGAAGATCAGGGAATTGTACTGCATGGCGAATCACCTTACGAGTTTGAATGTTTCAAACAATGCGGAACTTGAGATGCTGGTCTGCTCGGAAAATGAACTGAGACAGCTTGATCTGTCTTCCAATACGAAGCTTGTGTCTCTTGCCTGCAATAACAACGAGATTTCAGAATTGGATCTAAGTCACAATCTTGCTCTGGAGGAGATGGATTGTTCTTCGAACAAGATGAAGACGCTGACTCTTCCTCAAAATCCTAAGATGAAGAATTTGCTGCTGATGAGCAATAAGCTTGAGAAGATCGATGTTTCCGGTTTTCCGGAATTGCAGAATCTTGCGGTATCCGACAACCCGGTGCAGTCCCTGGATGTTTCGAAGAACCCGAAACTTGAGATGCTTCTGGTGGATCAGACTAAGTTGTCTTCTTTAGATGTTACAAACTGCACCGGACTGAAAACACTGGCTTGCAACGCGTCTGAGATCGATAAGCTGGATCTTTCCCGAAACAAGGATCTCGAAGCACTTCGTTGCGATGAGACCAAGCTGACTTCTCTGGATCTAAAAGCACTGAAGAATCTAAGTCTGCTTACTTGCGCAGATGCTGAGCTTAAAGAACTGGATGTCAGCAAAAACGCGGAACTTGCCGCTATGGATTGTTCCGGAAACCATTTGGTTTCCCTGGACGTCAGTAAGAATGCGAAACTTGCTGAATTGTTCTGCTCGGGAAATCAGCTGACGTCATTGAATCTTGGCACAACGAATATGTTGACTTACCTGCACTGTGAGAAGAACAAGCTTTCTGCTCTGGATCTCAGCGGGCAGGTGAATATTATTGAGTTAGCCTGCTCTGAGAATCAGCTTAGTGAACTGAATCTTGAAGGATTGTCCGATCTTGACGTCCTGGTTTGCGAGGAGAATAAATTCGAGAAGCTGGATATCTCCTACAGCTATGCGCTTGTTGATCTGGTCAATAACGTACCGCCGGAAAAGAAAGGCGATATCGTGGAATACAGAAAAGAAGAGGGCGATGACCTTTGGCTTCTGAGCGTGAACAGTAATGTGGAACTGATCAAGGAAGGCACGCCGGGGGATCCTGGTGATCCGGGTGATCCAGGCGATCCGGGCGATCCGGGTGAGCAACATACGTTTGTTGAGTTTGTTGAAAGACTCTATGTGATTGCTTTAAACCGTGAATCGGAGGAGAGCGGTAAAGAGTATTGGATGAACGAGATCAAGAGCGGCAGAAAGAATGGTGCGGACTGTGCACGCTTCTTCCTGACCGGTGAGGAGTTCCAAAACAGAAAACTGTCCGATGAACAGCTTGTCGATGTTCTTTACGCGACTTTCTTTGACCGTGAAGGCGAAGAAGACGGTAAGAAATTCTGGCTGGATCGCCTGAAGAATGGCGCAAGCCATAACGAGGTGATCAACGGATTTATTGATTCCACCGAGTGGTGCAATGTTTGCGCGATGTATGCGGTAAAGTCCGGTGCACCGACGGCCAAGGCGACAGTGCCTTCTGACCCTACGGTCAATTTCGTACTGGGATTCTACCTCAACTGCCTGGACCGTATGCCGGATCAGGACGGCTGGGACTACTGGAGTCTTGCTTTGACGAATCTGGAGCGTACCGGCTCCCAGATCGCAGACGAGTTCTTCAACTCTCCGGAGTTTAAAAACATGAATCTGAGTGATGCGCAGTTTATCCTCCGTGCTTATAAGACTCTTTTGAGCCGTGAAGCCGATGTTGAAGGTGGCAATTACTGGCTCGACAGAATGAAGGCCGGCATGACCAGACAGCAGGTCCTGGCTGCATTCTCCCAGAGCCCTGAGTTTACGGCACTCTGCAATTCTTACGGCATCGAACGAGGCGCGATCGAAGCTTAAAACGAAAAACGGATAACCGTTGAAAAGACGGGCGAGGTCCAAGGAAATGAGGACCCCGCCTGATTTTTTTGTGCCGGACATTCGCCATGCGACATGACCTGAGAACTGACCTGGTCTCCGGCCGGAGGCGGCAGAAGTACCCGCACAAAAGGGCGCGTAAGGGAGGCGTACCGCTTTCTGCATTTTTGGTGTACACTTATACGATAGAAGAACGGATGACGGAGTTGCTATTTTGAACGCTAAGAGACTGATCGTATTTACTGTTTTTACACTGATCCTGATTGCTTTTTTCGTATGGATCATCGGGGTCTTTATTAACGATGCCTCCAGGAAGCGCCGCTTGTGGCGGGAAAAAGCGCAGGATGTGACGGCTGCTGTCGAATATGTGAACTCCAGACAGTACGATATCATGGTCTACGGCGAGAATTTCGACGGCCCGAAGGACCTGATCACCCGCAAGATCCACAATTTAGAGCAGGATTCACTCGTCGGTCCGGATCCGGATTTCGTGCATTACGGACACGTCCTGATCATCAACGACATAACCGGCGCAGCGCCTATGACCGAAGAGATGTGGGGCAAGGTACATGACCTTCTTACTCTCGATGATTATATCGTTATCTATTTCGGCTCGGCGAAACTGCCGCAGATGCAGGAGGCAGGATTCTTCTTCGATGTGTATTCCGATACCACCCGAAGCATCATCCTCTGGAACCGCGGAGCAAGCTACGATCTGGGCTTTGCCGACAATCCGTCGATCCTGCCGGATGTGGTGCTTCAGTCCCTGACTCCAGGCCGCATACCTTCCTTTGTCATGGTCATGAAAATGGTCGAGAAGCACTACTTCTAGCGGCCTGAGACTAGGTAGTCTCTGAAGGACCGAAGAAGAAAAAAGAGACGGGGACCTCCCCCGGGACAAGTGCTTTTGGAAAAGGATATGAGGTGAAAAATGAATCACGAACAAGAGAGAATGCAACAGGTCACAAACCGATATGACGAGGTGCTTGCTGCAATGGCAGATCCGGCGGTGGTTTCGGACCAGGCGAGATATTTGAAGATGACACGGGAGCTTGCGGATCTTGAACCGATCGTGCATGCGATCCATGAAAAAGAGCGTGTCTCACAGGAACTTGCGGATGCGCGGGAGCTTCACACTGCGGCGGAGGATGAGGAGATGCGCCAGATGGCGGCGGAGGAAGTGTCTGCGCTGGAGGCGGAGCTGGCCGGGATCGAGGAGCAGCTCGAGGATCTTCTGGCTGTCAAAGATCCGAAAGACGACAGGTCGGTCATCATGGAGATCCGGGCAGGCGCAGGCGGCGAAGAAGCAGCGCTTTTTGTGGCGGATCTTTTCAAGATGTATTCGGCGTATGCGGCCACCAAGGGCTGGAAGATCGAGTATATCGAGAGTAACGATACGGAGCTTGGCGGCTACCAGAAGCTGGTGTTTTCCATCGAGGGCCGAGGGGCGTACAGTTGTTTTAAATACGAGAGCGGTGTGCACCGTGTGCAGCGTGTGCCGGCGACGGAATCGGGCGGGCGTGTCCATACTTCGACGGTGACGGTGGCGGTGCTGCCGGAGGTCGATGAGGTCGAGGTCAATATCAACCCGAATGACTTGAAGATCGATACTTTCCGTGCTTCGGGCGCGGGCGGTCAGCATATCAACCGTACGGACTCGGCGATCCGTATCACGCATCTTCCGACCGGACTGGTGGTGACGTGTCAGGATGAGCGGTCGCAGCATAAGAACCGTGCGAAGGCGATGGCGGTACTGCAGAGCCGGCTTCTTGAGATGGAGGAGCAGAAGCAGAGCGGCGCGATCGCGGCGGAGCGGCGCTCGCAGGTCGGAACGGGAGACCGTTCGGAGAAGATCCGTACCTATAACTATCACCAGGGCCGTGTGACCGATCACCGTATCGGGTTGACCTTGTACCGGCTTGAGGAGATCCTTGGCGGTGATCTTGAAGAAATCGTGCGGCAGTTGACATTGGCCGATCGCGCGAATAAACTCGGCGGTGGAACATCCGGTGCCGACGATGAGGACGAGTAAGTGCGTGCGGAAAAGAGCGCGTGAGGACGTGCGGCCGGATCATCGGGCGGCATGACTGAAATGTTGAAAAATCAGCCTTTGTAACAGTGTTACTTGGCCGAATATATAGATTAGAGGCGAGAAAAATGTTTGAAAATGCTCTTAGAGCGGGTGAAACAAGATTTGAGACGAAGCTGGTGGGTATCGAGGATCAAGCCGGCTTTGCTGCGGCGGCGCGTGCCCTGGCGGAAGGTGAAGTCGTAGGCATGCCGACGGAGACCGTGTATGGTCTCGGTTGCGATGCGAGAAATCCGGAGGCGGTGGCGAAAGTCTACGAGGCAAAAGGCCGTCCTTCCGATAATCCGCTGATCGTGCATGTGGCTAGTAAAGAATCGATCCCGGAACTGGTTTCCGAGATCACACCGGTTGCCCGGGTACTGATGGATGCTTTTATGCCGGGTCCGATCACCGTGATCATGAAAAAATCCGACGTCATTCCTGCATGTGTGAGCGCCGGGCTTGATACAGTCGGGATCCGTTTCCCGATCCATCCTGTGGCACAGGCCCTGATCGCAGCATCGGGCGTGCCGGTCGCCGCACCTTCGGCGAATCTTTCCGGGAGCCCGTCGCCGACTAAAGCCGAGCATGTCATGAAGGATATGAATGGGCGTATCCCGTACGTCGTGGAAGGCGGGGAATGCCAGGTCGGCCTTGAATCGACCGTAGTCGATGCGACCGGAAACTGGCCGCAGATTCTCCGCCCCGGCGCAATTACGATGGAACAGATGGAGCAGGCACTTGCCGCGGCGGGCATCAGTAAGCCGGAGACGGTCGTGGCGCTTGAGAACAAAGCTGGCGAGGCCCCGCGTGCGCCGGGCATGAAGTACCGTCACTATGCGCCTTCTTGCGAGGTGCACATCCTTGGTCAGGGCGATTTCGACCAGTATGAGGAATACTATAAAGAAGCGGTTGAACGAGAGATCATCGACAGCAGGACTCCGGTCGGCCTCTTCGTATCCGACACGATCGCAGCTGAGATCCAAGTGCTTTTTGAGGATCAAAAAGACAAGATCCTGTTTTATACTTACGGACAGACCGATGACGTAGAGGCCGCGTCGCAGCACTTGTTCGACGGCCTTCGGGTCCTGGACGGGCAGGGCGCGGGCATCATTTTCGCTCCGGCGTTCCCGAAAGAAGGCTTGGGCGTGGCGTACATGAACCGTCTGGAAAAAGCGGCGGCCGAGAAGGTCAGCAAGGCGGAGGCGCCGAAGAACGAGCGGAAAGTGCTTTTTGTGTGTTCGGGAAATACGTGCCGGAGTCCGTTGGCGGAAGCGATCATGCGGCATCTTTGGAAAGCGACGGAGCCGCATGTGATGCTGGGGCAGCCGGGTGTTCAGGCGTCTCTGGAGGTTTCTTCGGCGGGCGTGGCGACTTCGGACGGGTGCTTCTATACGCGTTATTCCGAGGAGATCGCGGAGTATGAGTACGATGAGGACATTACCGGTGAGCGTTCGACGATGCTGACCGAGGATATACTGAAAGAACAGGATCTGGTGATCTGTGTGACCAATGACCATTCGCATTTTCTGCGGGAGCGTTTCCCGGATCTGAGCGACAAGATCTTCTCGTTTGAGGAGCTCCTGGAGGATAACTATATCGATGGCATCGACGGGGAAGTGCTGGATCCGTATGGCCGTGAGTACGAGGTGTACCAGAAGACGGCTTGGCAGATCGAGCAGATCCTGCGTGCGGTGTTGCCGGAGATCCTGAAAAAGTGGGAAATGACGTGATCGCGGGTGGCGGTGCCGGCTTGAAGGAGAAGAGATGCTTTATATAATGCGACATGGAAAAACAGACTGGAATGAACGCCACAAAATACAGGGGCGGACAAACATTCCGCTAAATGACGTCGGCCGGCAGATGGCGCGTGAAGCGGCGGAAGAATACCGCGACGTGCATTTCGATGTGTGCTACTGCTCGCCGCTGGTGCGTGCGCGCGAAACTGCCGAGATCCTGCTGGCCGGCCGTGATGTGCCGATCGTTTACGACGACCGCCTGGTGGAAATGTGTTTTGGCATATACGAAGGGATCGAAAACTCTTTCTCGATCCCGGACTGCCCGATCAACGAGTTTTTCTTTCATCCCGAAAACTACAACGTGCCTGTCGAAAACGGCGAAAGCATCGACGAACTGATGGCCCGGACGGGTGCTTTCTTAGAGGAAGTGGTCGAGCCGGATCTGAAAGCGGGAAAAGACGTGCTGATCGTCGGTCACGGCGCTATGAATTCCGCTATCGTCTGTCAGGTGAAGAATCGCCCGCGTTCTGAGTTCTGGGCGGACGGGATCCCGAACTGCAAACTGATGACGTTGAAGTAAACGCGAGTGTGCGTGCGCGTGCGCAGACTTGGTAAGCCGGATCAAAGACCCAGGATCTTCAGTGCATCGTTAACAGCGGTGGAATCAGAGCCGCTTGCCATGATAAGGACCTCATCTGCAAGAATCAAAACTGTGTAGGAAGTGCTCTCTTCAGCCACGATCTTGTTGTCGGAAATGGTCAGGTTGGTAATCTTTCCTTCTTCTTTCCCCACCTGCATGGTGTTTTTCATGTCATCAAAACTCTTCTTCGCATCTGCTTTGCTCAGGTAAGTAAGATGAGAGATCATGAAGTACAATATGTTTTTATTGACGGCGATCAGGAAGGAATTAACATTATCTGAAGGTGGTACCTCATCGCCATAAACATCGTATGACGCAGCCTCAAGCTTCGTCCGAAACTCCTCGGCAGAAATCTTTTTAGTCTTTTTCTTGCACGCAGCGATAGAAAGAACCATTGCGAAAACCATCAGCATGGCTACCAGTTTTTGTGCTGTCTTCATATGTGTGTCCTCCTTGCATGCTCTTAAAGATAAGTAGGTTATCATTCACTAGAATAATTTATATCTACAATTATATACTGTTGTTGTCAATAGGGTGTATAATGGACCCATCATTCATATAGAAGCATTTTGATATTCCGATCAGATGATGTGATTAATGCTGTTGATGCCGATGCCATGTTGATCCTGCCGGCACGCCCGCTTCGGAATGAAAACCATCATCGAAAGGAATATTTTTATGCAAGACGTGATCCAACTCCTGAAAGAACGGCAAGCCCAACTCGAGAAAGTGCTTTTGCAGGCGGAACAAGACCTCGCGAAGCTGCCGGAGGGAAGGCTTAAGTTTTCCTTCAGCAACAAAAAACTGCAATATTACTATACTCGTTCAGGTGACGAGAAGAAGATGTATATTCCTTCTTCCAAACGAGATTTAGTGAATCAGCTTGCGCAACAGAACTATTTGAACGAGTTGATTCCTTTGGTAAAAAAAGAACTGCAGGATATCAGTAGTTTCATGAAGAAGAATCATCTTGGGGCTGCGGAGCAAGTATTCCGTGAAAGTCACCCGCACCGTAAATCGTTGATTTCTCCGTACATGGTTGATAATGAAACATTTGCAGAGCTTTGGCTCGAGCATCCTTTTGATCCGAATCCGGCATTTCCCGAGGAACTGATCTATCCGACCCGCCGTGGAGAGCGCGTTCGGACCAAGGCCGAGGCCCTGATAGCGGATATGTATTATGATCTCGGAGTCCCATACAAGTACGAGTGTCCAGTCCGACTTTTAAATGGTAAGCAAAAGTATCCCGACTTTACCCTACTCAACAAAGTGACCCGAAAAGTGTATTTTCATGAGCACCTCGGATTGCTCGACGATTCCGGCTACAGAAAGGACAATATGATCAAGCTTTCCCAATACCGACAAATAGGGATCTATACCGGCAAAAACCTGATACTCACTCACGAAACAAAGGACAGTCCTCTGGATCTGGTCACTTTGCGGAAAAATACGATTGAACTGTTTCTGAAATAATCCCAGAAGGGGAGCCATGGGGAGCCATAGCAACCTTGGCTAAGGTGTGATTACGGTCTAAAACAGAGAAAAGCATCGTTTGGCCCGTAAATTGGGGGTGGTAAGTCTTGGCTAACTCTGCTGTTTACGGGCCAGATTACTAAAAACGTTGATTTAGCCCGTAAAAACAAGTGCTTTTTCATGGGATTTACGGGCTGGAATGAAGAAATCGTTGATTTAACCCGTAAATATCAAAGAAATAATGCAAAAAACGTAGAATATTACGGGCTATTTTGCCAATATTGTCGATCTTGCCCGTAATAGAGATGGTTAGTGTTGACTAACCGACAGAAGGACTACGGTCTGATCCGGAAAAAGGAGTTTTTTTGACCGTAATGTATCGATGAATTTGTTTTGTTGAAGTGCACATCGTTTTTCTCGAAAAGCACTTCCGCGCGGCGGTCTTCGTGCCCTTGAGGTGTTCTTCGGGTGTAGGGGCGAACAAAAAGGTACCCCGCAGCGCTCGATCGCGCTACGGGGTGATCGATAGGGCCCTCCAGCCCCGGCTTCCCGCCCGGGTTGTTTCGCCTTGCAGGCTCCAACCCCGGCTCCAGCCCAGGCTGTTCCGGCCCGCGCCGCCGCCCCGGGGCAAGTTTCTCCGTTTTTACGATGATGATGCGGCTGCGGCGGGGCCCGCCTCTCGGGCAGTCCTGCCCGGGTTTGAGATGGTGCTGTTCCAGCCCCGGCTGTTCCGGCCCGCGCCGCCGCCTCGGGGTAAGTTTCTCCGTTTTTACGGTATGATGATGCGGCTGCGGCGGGGCCCGCCGCTCGGGCAGTCCTGCCCGGGTTTGAGATGGTGTTGTTCCGGCCCGCGCCGCCGCCCGGGGGGCAAGTTTCTCCTTTTTTACGATGATGAAGCGGCGGCTGCGGAGGCGGCGGCTGCCGAGGAGGCGATGATCGCGATCTCGACGGCGATGATAGCTGAGATGATGGTGCTGATCGCGCTGTCGCGAACGGCGCTGTTGCCTGCATCGGTGTACGATTCGATCACAAGAGCGCAAGCGATCAGATCACGGATACGCTTGCCGGCGCCCATCGCGCCCATGCCACGGATCTTTCTCAGCTTTTTACTCGTCTCGTGGATCATAGAAGCAACTTCCTGAAGATCCTCCTCGCGCACCAGCATAGCGATGGAAGCAATAACCGAGAACGCATCCCCGGAAAAACGCAGCCCCACCTGCTTCAGTGCTTTTTGAGTTGAAACGACGCGCAAAGCTTTGTCTTCCGGACGTCCGTCAAAAATACTGGTGATGCAAGCCATATACTGGATCCTGTTTTTCAGACGGTAGTAGTCGTGCAGAGCCCGGAAGTCATCTTCGCAACGGCGCGCGATCTGTGTTTCGCTATAATCGGAAAGCGCCATGAGTACGCAGTTGCTAAGATCTTCGCGTCCGGTGATCATGGGATGATCTCTACGGATGAGCTTATAGATCTCACGTGTTCTGGAAACGATACGGCTGTAGTCCGCGGGATCCGCATTGCTGTAGATCATATTGGCGGCCAGGACAAGATAATCGGAATTGAAAAACTTTTCGTCCAGCGCACTGTGGATGAAACGGATAGTGTCCATCGCTACTTGCGGCTCCTCGCTCATGCTTACGGTGGCCGCGATGACCTGGCTGGCATTACCATGACCGAGCGTGGAGAAAATGCCCGTATTCGAACGGACGACCTTCTTGGCATCTCTCAACCTCTCCGGTGAAACCACGAAATTTCGCCCGATAAAAGCAGCGGCACAGGCAGATGCCTCTAAACTGGTGTTCAAGACGTAGGCGCTTTTGGCGGCGCGGAAATTGGACTCAAAGATTTCAATGCTTCGGTTGATGTTGTTTAACATACAGGACACCTCACTTTCTGTTCGTCGATATCTTACCATTGCGCCGTTTCAGAAGTGGTTAAGGCATGTTTAAGGTTTTATATATTCGGGGCACGATTTATAAAGAAAATATTCAGCCTCGCCGGTGAGATCTTTTCTGCGCCCAAAGCACTGTTTCTTTTTGTTTTTTCTTGTTTTTGTCTTTCGCGCGTGTTCGATAGGTAGTATAATGAACTGGTCGAAAGACATATTTATTCTCAGCCCTCACGCTGGGTGACGTGATATGATTTCCGAATGCCTGAGTGCTTCAGATTATGATACCTCGTCGGAGGTGAAAGGAAGAGGACCTGTTATCCGAAATAACGGAAAAATAGGGCTTGACGCGACCTTTTGTCTTGTGGTATGCTATCTCGTGCTGCGAAGGATGCAGAAAGCATATCTAATATGTTAATGAAATATCCTCGCTCTCATCGAAACAGGTATGAGAGCCGTTCTAGTCCAGGAGGAGGTGAAAATCATGGCGAACAAGTATGAAATGATGGTTGTTTTGAGCCCTGTTCTCGGAGATGAAGGTATTACTTCCACTACCGATGCAATCAAGGCTAAGGTCGAGACCGGTGCTACGATCGATTCTTTTGAGTCCCTCGGTATGAAGCGTATGGCTTACGAAATCGAGGATCAGAAAGACGGTTTCTATCTTCTGTTCAACTTCACATCTGAAGCTGATTTCCCGAAGGAAATCGAGCGTGTACTGAAGATCACAGAAGGCGTGCTGCGTTTCCTCGTTATCCGCGTTGAGGAGTAATTAACGAAAAGGAAGTAACGACTATGAACAAAGTTATTTTAATGGGTAGATTGACGAAGGATCCGGAAGTGAAGCAGACTCCGAGCAATATTGCGGTTTGTTCCTTTACGGTAGCTTGCGACAGACGTTTCAAGGGCCAGAATGGTGAGCGTCAGACCGACTTCATCTCTTGCGTGGCTTGGCGTCAGCAGGCGACCCTCCTGGGTAATTATTTCCACAAGGGTTCCCGTATTGCGGTAGTAGGCACACTTCAGTCGAGAAGCTACGATGACCAGAATGGTCAGAAGAGATACGTTACCGAAGTTGTGGTAGACGAGATCGAGTTCATCGATACCAAGGCAGACGGCCAGGGATATCAGGGTGCCGGCGCAGCTTCTGCGCAGCAGGCAGCTCCGATGACACCGCCGGCTCCGGCACAGATGGCTCCGCAGACACCACCGCCGGCACAGCAGATCGATCCTGGATTTGAGGCGTCGATGGACTCTGACGACAGTTCGTCCCTTCCTTTTGACGTATTAGGATTCTAAGGGATACGAGTCGCGAAGAACCGTATCCGGGCGGGTGGGATACATACGCCTGAATCCTGAAGCGAGATTCGGTTTTCGAATCAAATTTGCATGAACCGGACGATCAAAGTCCGTGACTTTATCTGAAAGGAGATTACATAACATGGCTGAAAATAGAGCACCTAAGGCTACAACTCGCGAGTTTGGCGATCGTGGCATGAAGCAGAGACGTTCCAGAAGAAAGGTATGTGCTTTCTGCGCTGATAAGATCGAAGCAATCGATTACAAGGATCAGGCTCGTCTTCGTAAGTTTGTCTCTGAGCGCGGCAAGATCCTGCCGAAGCGTATGACAGGTAACTGCGCGAAGCATCAGAGAGAGCTGACTATCGCTATCAAGCGTGCAAGACACGTTGCACTTCTGCCTTTCGTAGCAGAGTAATTTGCGTGGCAGTGCTTTTTGCAAAAAGATGGGCGGATCCGATGCGATTCAACCATCAGTAACATTGCGATAATCACACGAACAGTTTATAATATTGAGCATCCGTTATTAGAAACGGGTGCTCAATTTTTTTACCGGAGGACGAACAAGTGAAGTGCATTTTATTGGCAGACGTCAAGGGTCTGGGCAAAAAAGATGATGTTGTTGAGGTAAATGATGGCTATGCCAGAAATTTCCTTCTGAAAAAGAAAGTGGCCGTGGAAGCGACCGCGGATAATATGAACAAGAACAAGCTTAAGAAGGGTTCCGAGGCGGAGCACGCCAGAAGGGAACTCGAAGAGGCGAAGAAGAACGGCAAGCTGCTCGACGGAAAGACCGTGACACTTGCGGTCAAGACAGGTGAGGGCGGACGTCTTTACGGCGCGGTGACCGCGATGGACGTGGCCGATGCGATCAAGAAGGCCGGTTTCGACGTGGATAAGAAGAACGTCGTGATCAAGAACCCGATCAAGAACCTGGGCACATATGAAGTTACCGCGAAGCTCCACACGCAGGTCAGCGTCAAAGTGAACGTGGAAGTCGTTGCCCTGGCGCAGTAAAGTAGACGAATCGAATCGAGGAAGAGCCGCAGCATGCCACAACCAAGCGATAATGTAATGATCCAGCGCGTACCGCCGCAGAGCAAAGATGCCGAGCAGGCGGTGCTGTACTGCTGTCTGGAAAGTCAGGATGTCCTTCAGAAAGCCATGGGCATCCTTCTTGCCGAGGATTTCTATGAACCGGCGCACAAGATCATCTATGACACGATCATTACCCTTTATTCCCAGTCCAAATCCGTGGACCTCATCACGGTCGGCGACAGCCTGCGCCGTGAGGGGAAACTCGAAAAGGTAGGCGGCATGACGTACCTGAGTACCATCGTGGATACCAGGTCGCTTCTTTCCAATTTTGATGAATATGTGAAGATCGTCCGGCAGAAGGCGCAGGCCCGCCGCATGATCAAGAATATCGACGAGATCCTGAAGATGTCGTATGAAGGCAAGATGGATATCAACAGCCTGATCGAGCTCGCGATCGGAAGACTTTCCGAGATGCGCGACATCAACCGCCAGGACAGTTCCTTTCTGGCCCTCAAAGACGTACTGGAGCACTCTCTGCGCGACATTCTCCATCCGGAGGACACCCGCGCGATCAAGAGCCACTTCTCCCTCGTGGATCACGTCACCAACGGATTCCGTCCGGGCACACTGACGATCGTCGCCGCCCGACCGGCTATGGGTAAATCCGCATTTGTGATCAACATCGCGACGAATGTCGCACTCTACGAAAAGAAAGCCGTCGCTTTCTTCAGCCTCGAGATGTCCGCCAAGGAAATCGGTAACCGTATCCTTTCCTCCCGCTGCGACATCCCGACCAGCGCCATCCAGTCCACCCGAGGCCTGGAAAAAGACCAGCTCGGCCGCATCACCTCGACATTACCGGCACTGGGCGTGGCGCCTCTTTATATCGACGATCACTCGGGCCTTAATACGGCCGAGATGCTTACGCGCTGCCGTGAGTTAAAAGAACTTAGCAATAACGAGCTGGGCATGATCTGTATCGACTATCTGCAGTTGATGCAGCCGGTGGCCCAGCGCACCAATTCCAGCCGTCAGCAGGAGATCTCGGAAATTTCCCGTTCTCTCAAGCTTATGGCAAAAGAACTGGACGTGCCGATCATTGCGCTTTCGCAGCTTTCGCGTGAGTCGGAAAAGAGAGACGACCACAGGCCTGTCCTCTCCGATCTGCGTGATTCCGGTGCTATCGAGCAGGACGCCGACCTTGTTATGTTTATCCATCGTCCGGAGTACTATCGTAGGAAAGATGAGCCGCAGGACGACGAGGGCGAGAAGACCCAGATCAAGCAGGTCGACGAGGAGAAAGCCGAGCGCGCGGAGATCATCATTGCCAAGAACCGTCAAGGTCCGACCAAGACGGTGTACCTGTACTGGAACGGTTCCCGTACGACTTTCTTCCAGAAAGAAAAGGACAGAAAAGACGGCGTGGTGGGTCCTTCCGACCAGGATGCCCCACCGGATTTCTCCGGCTCGTCGAGCGACGATGCGCTTTCCGATTTCGATGCGATCTTCAGCGAGCCGTCTGAAATGGAGTTCGATGAAGTCAGCTACGATGAGTCCGGCTTAGGTTTCGATGAACCGCCGGCCCCGGAAGCTCCGCCGGAGAGTGGTAGTTTTTAAGTGGAAGATCTGATCCGCACGGTTGAAGAGTACATCAGGAAGCACTCGCTTCTTACCTCAAACCCTGTTTTCGTCGGGGTTTCGGGCGGGTGCGATTCAATGGCGCTTCTTTTTGTCTTACACGACATCCTAACAAGAAAATATCCGGAAACTCCGATCAAGGCTATCCACATCCATCACGGCATCCGCGGCGCAGAAGCGGACGAGGACGAAGCCGTAGCGCAAAAATACTGCGAAACACTAGGCGTGCCTTTTGAGAGTTACCGCTTAGACATCCCGGACCTGGCCAAAGAAAACAAACACAGCCTCGAGACCGAAGGAAGGATCCGGCGCTATGCGCTTTTTGCCGAACTCAGTCAGGACGGCGGCGTCGTGGCCGTGGCCCATCACATGGAAGACCAGGCGGAGAGCGTCGCCATGCATCTGTTCCGCGGAAGCGGCATGGAGGGCCTCGTCGGCATGCGCCCCCGAAGCGGCAACGTGATCCGGCCGTTCCTGTGCCTGCACAAGGCCGATATCCGCGCGTTCTGCGCCTCACAGAATATTCCGTTCCGCGAGGACCGGACCAATCTCGACACCGCGTATTCCCGCAATTTCTTCCGCAACGAAGTCTTCCCGCTGATCGACCGCGGCGTGCACCAGTCCCCGGTCGAAGCGCTCTGCGGCCTGAGCGACCGCATCCGCGAGGAAAACGATTATCTTGATCTTCTTGCTTCAAAAGCACTGGACGAGGTGTGCCCGGGTGGTGGTTTTTCCGTGTCTGCGGGTCAGATCCTTGCGCATCCGCTCAGGCTCCGTATCCTCAAGAAACTGGCGCTCCGGGCGTGGGGCGATATCGTGGATATCGAGGCGTGCCATTGGGAAAGCATCCTTTCCATGATGGAGAAGAACGAGAGCAACAAGCGTCTCAGCCTTCCGGGCGGCCGGGTGGCGAGAATGCAGCAAGGGCGAGTGCTTTTGGAGCGGGACGGGGCGGATGCGTCGTTGATGGACGGCGGAAAGAGAGAAGGCGTCGGGGTTCTGGTCAAAAAGGAGGATGCCGGTCGTGAACTGCCGCTGGCGTCGATTCCATGCGGAAAAAACGTTAATTTTTTTCAAAGTTTCGTCAGAATCAGGCTCGATTCCATTGAGAAAGAGGCGGAGGTAGTTTATAATGATACGACATGGTTTATTCCCGAATCTGTCTTGGGAAGAGCCGTGTTGCGGACCAGAAAAGAAGGAGATACCGTTTGTCGGGCCGGCACGTCCTTGAACAAGGATCTGCGGCGTTTTATGAACGATGTGCATATTCCGGCAGATGAGAGAGACCAACTGCTTCTGGTTGCGGAAGAGGATCGGGTTCTTTGGGTGCCCGGACATCTTCACGCAATAGGTTTTATCGATGCGCCGTCGAGGGAGAAATACTTCGAGTCCGTGCGCGACGGGGCGGACCCGGCGGGTTCCCCGGAGAAATTATCCGCAGACAGCAAGCCGGAAAACGAGAAGATTTACCGGCTGGAGCTTTTGACATAGAAGAAGGGGACACGAATGGAACGGATTTCAGATGTACTTATTTCCCGTGAGACGATCGAAGAATTTGTTAGCCGCCTGGGAGAACAGATCTCCAAAGACTATAACGGCGAGGAGATCGTCGTGATCGGCGTTTTGAAGGGCGCTTGTGTTTTCCTGTCGGATCTGATCCGTAAGATCACCTGCCCGGTGATCCTTGATTTTATGCAGGTCTCCAGCTATTTCAACGGCACCGTTTCCACCGGCAACGTCCGGATCCGCAAGGATGTCGATCTTGATCTGGAAGGCAAGAATATCCTGATCGTAGAGGACATCATCGACAGCGGAATTACCATGACGAGTCTTCTTCGGGAGCTTTCGGCAAGAAATCCCAAGAGCATCAAGGTGTGCGCGGCATTTGACAAGCCGAGCCGCCGTAAAGTGAATTTTCAAGCAGACTATATCGGGATGGAGATCCCGGATGCTTTTGTCATCGGATATGGTCTGGACTATGCGGGAAAATACAGAAACCTTCCCGATGTTTGTGTACTTGAACTTGATGGAGGTAACGAAACATGAGTCAAATTGAGAAAAAGCCGATGAAGTCATTCAGCGGTCTTCCGTTCTACCTGGTCCTTGTGGTGATCCTGGTAGTGACTTCGATCTTCTTCTTCGATACTACTTCGAAGAAGTCGACATCCCTATCGGAGGCTTTGAACTTGATCAGCGACAAGACGGTAGTGAAAGAGGACGTCGTGCTCAACGGCAATACGCTGAAATTCAAGTATTATGATTCAACCACAGGTAAGAAGGCCGAGGTCAGCAAGGATGTTCCTTACGATTCTGAGGACCATGTGCTGACGATCCTGATCGATGCGGAGAAATCCGGTGCGATCGAGAAATTCGAATATAAGCAGCCGACAGACGTAAGCGCGATCATGTCAGGCATTATGATCGTCCTGATGGTCGCCGCCATGATCTTCTTCGTATGGCTGAATTTCTCCCGTAACGCCGGTGAGGGCAGAAACGCTATGAATTTCGGTCGAAGCAAAGCGAAGCTTCACGATCCGTCCAAGAACAAGGTGACTTTCGCCGATGTCGCGGGCGCAGACGAAGAGAAGGAAGAGCTCGCCGAAGTCGTGGACTTCCTGAAAAATCCGAAGAAGTACTCCGCACTTGGCGCGAAGATCCCGAAGGGTATTCTTCTGAATGGTGCCCCGGGTACCGGTAAAACATTGCTGGCGAAAGCTGTTGCCGGCGAGGCGGGCGTTCCGTTCTTCTCGATATCCGGTTCCGATTTCGTAGAAATGTTCGTCGGTGTCGGTGCAAGCCGCGTACGAGATCTTTTCGATAATGCCAAGAAGAATTCACCATGTATCGTGTTCATCGATGAGATCGATGCCGTAGGCCGTCACAGAGGCGCCGGTATGGGCGGTGGCCACGATGAGCGTGAGCAGACATTGAACCAGTTACTCGTCGAAATGGATGGTTTCGGTCCGAACGAGGGCGTTATCGTTATCGCGGCGACCAACCGTATCGATATCCTTGACCCGGCACTCCTGCGTCCAGGCCGTTTCGACCGTCGTGTGCAGGTTGCCCGTCCTGACATCAAGGGCCGTGCGCAGATCCTGAAAGTTCATGCGAAGAACAAGCCTTTGGCTCCGGATGTGGATCTGAAGGAAATCGCCAAGATCACTCCCGGTTATACCGGTGCGGATCTGGCCAATCTTTTGAACGAAGCAGCTCTCCTGGCTGCCCGTAAGAATGCTAAGCAGATCACTAAAGCGGAGGTTTCCGAGGCTGTATTCAAGGTCATGATCGGACCGGAGAAGAAGAGCCGTGTGATCACGGACAAGGAGAAGCGCCTGACCGCGTTCCACGAGGCCGGCCATGCTATCGTTCTGCGTACAGTTTCCGAGACCGAGCACGTCGAGCGTGTCTCCATCATCCCGGCAGGTGGCGCCGGCGGTTACACCGCGCATAAGCCGGATGAGGATATCTACTACACAACCAGAAAGCAGTTGATCGATTCGATCATGATCTCTCTTGGTGGCCGTGCTGCCGAACAGATCATCCTCGGCGAGATCAGCACCGGTGCTTCTTCCGACTTGCAGCACTGCAATTCCGTAGCTCGTGAGATGATCACCCGCTATGGTATGAGTGAGAGCTTCCCGAACGTAGTCTTCGATGACGACGACGAGGTATTCATCGGTAAGAGCTACGGTCACACCAAGAGTTACAGCGATAAGTACGCGGCAATGATCGATGAGGAGATCTGCCATATTATCGATAAGGCATATAAGGATGTACTGGATCTCTTGAACGCAAGACTTTCCATCCTCAACGGTGTTGCGCAGCGACTCCTGGAAAAAGAGAAGATCGAAGGTCCGGAGTTCGAAGAACTCTACGTCAACGATGGTGTTCTCCCGGCCGGTTCGGCTTTCCTGACATCATCTTCCGATGCTGCTTCTTCTGCTTCTTCCGACGCGGTCGGCGATTCCGCTTCCTCGTCTGATGCAGTTGCCACGCCGGCTTCTGAAGCATCCGAAAACGCGGAGAGCGACGATACCGCTTCCGAGACTACCGCGACGGCACCGGAAACAACGGAAGAGCCGACAACAGGCTCCGCAGTTCCGACCGAGATCACGGACGACACTCCGAAGAGCTAAGCGCTTCTAACAACGAAACTACGAAAACGGCCATGTTCGCCAAACGCGGGCATGGCCGTTTGCTATGGGGCGTTGTTGTTGTGCTTGTGATGTGATAGTGTTGTGGTTGCGCTGTGGCTGCGTTGTGGCTGCGGTTCGGGTGTCGAGGTGGATTCCCGGCGGACATTGTGGCCTGATGCTTTTGCATGGTTCAGAGGGCATGGCCGCGATTGGAAGCATGCCGGACCGGATCCTTCATTTGCTTGATTCTGTCTTTCCTCCGTTCACAACTTAGCACTTTCTTTATTTTATGAGTATATTTCTTAAACCCGCCTTAGCGATCGGTTAATCTGCGCTGTGTAAGATAGAGACATAAAGAAAACAAAGTCACGGAGGGTACGAACATGACAAGTGAAAACAGAGCCATTATTGAAGAAGCAGTAGCAAAGAAGAGCACAAGCGCCGTTCTGACGGGAAAAGCAGTTACCGGTGCAGTAGGACTTATCGGTGCGGCCGTATCGCTGGTTCTGATCGGAATAGGAATCTGTAAACATGACATGATGCAGGTCTTCGTATTTGGATTCACCGCACTGAGCGGCACAGCTTCGTTTATCCGCGCAATCAAGAGAGAAAAGTGACGAACACAACACCGAACAGTCTTTCGGAAACCAGGAAAGTCCGGTCTGATTAGGACGATTACGGGTGAAAATGAAGAAATCGCGAATTCACCCGTAATCCGTTTCCGTGACGCCGGGTCGATTACGGGTGAAAATGAAAAAATGCCGAATTCACCCGTAATCCGTTTCCGTGACGCCGGGTCGATTACGGGTGAAAATGAAGAAATGCCGAATTCACCCGTAATCCGTTTCCGTGACGCCAGGTCGATTACGGGTGAAAATGAAAAAATTGCGAATTCACCCGTAATCCGTTTCCGTGATGCCAGGTCAATTACGGGTGAAAATGAAGAAATGCCGAATTCACCCGTAATCCGTTTCCGTGACGCCGGGTCGATTACGGGTGAAAATGAAAAAATGCCGGATTCACCCGTAAATTCGCCGATTAGCGGCGGCTAACTTGTTCCCGGCTGGGCGAACTTGGCTCGGTCACAACACCTCACCCATAAGAGAAGGGTGCCTCACATCCATTGTGAAGGCACCCTTTCATTGTTTCCATATTTCCCAGCAAAAGCAAAGCACTTGCCGTTTCTATATCAGCCGCCAAAGTTCACTCGGTAGAACAGCTCATCGCAGGGAACGCCACTGACGGTTCCGGGATAATCGCTCTTATATGAGCAGGCGATATAGACATCTTCCGCCGAAGGATCCAGGCTCAGCACTTTGAACTGGACAAGAGCCTGCTCCGGGTAGTACGCAACAAGCGCCAGAGAGGTTCCCTTCGGAAGTTCGATCTCATCACTGAATTCACCGGAATTGTAGTTGTATTGATATGCTTTGAAAGAACGCTTGGTCTCAAGACCTGTGCCGAAAGTGGTCAGGAAGGTCTTTGTTGCCGTAGGCATACCCTTCTTTCCAAGAAGCGTCATATCTGAATAAAGAACGTGCGTGCCGGCTACATCGTCGATGAAAGAGAATACAAACTCGCTTGGGTTCAGGAATGTTTCTTCATCCAAAGAAGAGCCATCAGCCTTCACGACATCGTCGATGTATTTGATTTTGCCGTTTTCCAGCTTTAATGCATAGCAGGCAAACCAGGCATCCTCTTCACAAACGGAAAGATAGATGTACTGGCCGTCGTCGGTCTGAACGAAATAGATACCATCGCAGTCACCGTAGGAATCCGGAAGATCTTTGGAACTGCTGTAGAGCTGCTTGCCGTTCAAAGAAATCGTGAAAGAGAATCCCCAGTCATAACTGTCGGTCTCTGCGTTGACAGAAAGCGTATCCATTTTGCCGTCACCATCGAAGTCCCAGCAGAACTGGCCATCCGGAGAAACCAGAGAGAAATATTGCGGCGTGTGACCGAAGAAATCCATGTTGAACAATGACGGGTTGGCGATGGCATTGACCTTGATACTATGACGGGCCCAGGAGTCATTACCGTAAATGTGGAAGGTGATGCCGTCATAGGTAAGATTGAACTGGACCGAACCATCCTGGATCGCTTTCTTGGCATACTCGGTCAGTTCCGCTTTCGTTTCATCATCTGTATAGTGATCAAGAGCCTGGATGCCCTGGAGAACGAGATCCGTAACAGCTGCTTTGTCCTTAACGACATCGTCCAGAGTAATATCCGCTCCGGTATCGGAAAGGAAGTTGTACGACTTGACCGTGCCATCTTCGAGAAGCGGGGATTCGGTTACGACAAAAGAAACGAACTGGTTGTCGAAACGATAGCGGTTTATCATGACATCGATGTATTGTGACTCATATTTGGTGCCTTTTTCGATATAATCAGACAACTTCTTCAGAGCAATTTTGTATTTGGCCTCCGCATCGGAAATGTGCTCACTGAGAGCTTTTTCGACAGCTTTCTTGACGTTCGGGTATTCATCGTCGTAGAAGGTGATATTTTCCGCTCGCAAGCTTGCTGCCAGACCGAAACCATATTCGGACTGGCCGTCGTTAAAGGTGTATGCCTTACCGTCGTATTGCGGATTGCTTGCGTTGAGGTACTTAAGATCCGTATCGAACATCTTGTCAGAAACGGACGGCTTGGAAGCAGGCGTCGGAGTTGGCGCAGATGTCGGCTTCGGCGTAGCGGTCGGAGTCGGCGTAGCACTCTCAGAACTTTCGGAACTCTCAGAACTCTCGGAGCTTTCGGAAGATTCAGAAGACTCCGAGGTATCGGAAGAGGATTCTTCCGTTTCCGTAGCAGACTCTGTAGCAGATTCTGTCGGTTTTTCTGTGGTTTCTTCCGTTGATTCTGAAGTTTCCTCAGTATCAGAGGTTTCAGCTGTTGTTGCCGTATTGGATTCACGCGTGGTGCGTGTCGAAGATCTTGTCGATCTGCGGCAGCCTGCCAGGGACAAACACATGGTAAGACCAAGTAATGCAGAAATAACTTTTTTCATTTGAATTAATACTCCTTTTCTTATGATCAAAAAGAATAACCTTTTTTACTATACACCTTTTTCTTCGAAGCGGCATATCGAATGTTGAATCCGCACTGGCACTGCGAGCATCAGCCGCCGGGGTATACGATGTGTTTGAAAGCCTCAGAGATCAGGTGTCCGTCGATCTCGTAGTAATCAAATTCCGAATCCACGGATTCCAGTTTGAATGACACGAGTTCAGGATCACTGTCGTCCTGAGGGATCGTTTTCAAAACGAGAGTGGATGTATCCGGATTATAAGCGTAAGCAATAACCGGCGTGCCCTGCTTGATCGTTATCTTCGTATTGTCGTCGCTGTATTTCTGCCCGTTCAGGTCAACGGCCGGAATGTACGGACCACTGAATCCGTAGTGGTATGTGTAGATCTGGTAGGGAACACCTTCGCCCTCCGTGGTGAAGAACTCATTTTCCATACGATTGCTGCCCAGGAGCATGTAGTCAGTCCACATCGTGAAACTGTCCGGGTTTAGATAGGTATAGGAGACCGGCTTCCAGAAAAACAGGATGTCCCGGAAAACAAGAGACATGTCCTTGCCTTTGATCTCGAAGACAAACATCTCACTGTAACCATCGCCGGACTCCGCCATCAGGTACAGGAAATCGCCATCCTCAGTATGCATGATGAACGCATGCTTAACGACACCATGTGCTTTTTTATCGGTAAGATCCTTAAGGTCCGTGGTCTTGCCGTTAATAGTGATCTGTATGTCAAAAGAACCGTCGTCGTTATACTTGGAATCCACATGGAAGGTGTCGTTTTGGCCGTCATAGTCGAGATCCCAAAGAAGATCCATGTTCCGGTCCAAGAATACCGTGAAATTGGCAGGCGTCGCCTGGAAATATTTCTGATCCGCAAGGGCGAGACCTTGGAGAGGAATCTTGACCCAATCGCCTTCGTATGGATCAGAGATCGAGTCGAAGACGAAGATGCCGTCGTAAGTCAGTCCGAAGGGGAAATCTTCGCCATACTTTCCGAGAAGGTCAGCCTTGGTCTCGTCGCTGCAGTATTTTCCGACAAGTTCGAAAAACGCATCCTTGTCCGTGATAATGTCGTCGATCTCAATCGATTTGTCAGTATACACATCCACATTTATGACCACACTCTCGGCGTTACCGGTTTTGCGGTTGGCCCCGATAAGCGCAAGCGAAAGCATTTGCTGGTCCGCACGGAAAAGCTCTGTCTCGTAGAAGATTTCTTTCGACTCGAGTTTGTCCGGCGCTGTGGCGGCCGTCTTTTTAAACTCTTCTACGTTCTTGTCGTAGTTCTCCCGGTAGGAGTCAATGATCTGTTCGTACATGCTGTCGAGTTCTTCGGAGAAATCCTTATACTTATCGTCACCGTTATAGATCTCATAATACGGGCAGATCAGCTTGACCATGGCCTGACCGACTTTGTCGTAAGTGCTTTCGTTATCTACGGCGTAGCATTCGAAATCGTAGTCGCGCTCGGCTTCCAGATCGTCCAGGACGGGGCCTCGGAGAGTAGAAGGATCCACACTGCCCGGCGCGGAAGACGGGTCGCTGCCTGACGGGTCAGAAGGATCCGAAGTGGAAGAGGAGGTCGGTTTGGTTGCCACAGTCGTAGCTTTGGTCGTTCCCTTCGTCGTCTCTTCGGTGGTTTCCTCTGTAGTTTCCTCTGTGGTCTCTTCGGTCGTTTCTTTCGAAGTTTTGGATGGCTTCTCGGTTTCCTCAGTTTCCTCAGTCGTGTTTTTTTTGGGCTCTCCGCTTTCACGGATCGTACGTGTGCCATTCGGTTCCGACTTGCAGCCCGCTAACGAGAGGACCATCGATAATCCGAGAATGACCGAAATCAGTTTTTTCATGAAGCGCCTCCTTCTCCTTTATGCGTTCAAATTATATGTTCGAATTATACGTTCAAGTTATATGTTCAAGTCCTACGGCAATGCCGGAAAAACTGAGAATGTCATCAGCCGGCATGAGAGACGTAGTAGAAAAGCTCATCTGCATCTATGCCCTGGATCGTGTAGGAATAGTCACCATCCTGGACCAGATCGAATTTGACGCAGTAACCATCGTCTTCGACTTCTGTGCAGACATTAAAATAGATGGCGGAGTAATTGGAATCAAGAAGATACAGTGACAAGGTCGTGTCAGGCGCGATCGTGACATCCTCGATCTCCTCGCCGGTCGAGATATCGACCTTTTTACCCTTGATCTCCTGCTTGGTCGTAAATACAGTAGCGCTACCTTCCAGATAAGGATACAAGGGATGCAGGATGCCCTCGCCGCCGATCAAGGACATGTACTGCCTCATGTATACAGTGCCGACAACTCCGAAATTGTAAAGTCCGACAGTGAAGTTGGCCGGGTCGATACAGAAAGCCTCCGTGAAGTCAGCCGGAACTTCGTCCTGAATGAAAGTCAAGCCGTTGCCTGTGATCTTGTAGACATACGCATACGTATAGACATCTTCCGGACAATACAACAAATACAGGTAATAGGACTCGCCGTCGTTGAAGACGACGAGATCTTCGTACGAGCTACCTTCAAAAATGTCGGTATTCGGCGCATGGAAGATCGTACCGTTGATGTTGAGCTCGATATCCTTGATTTCATAGTAGTGATCCTCGTCATATACGGCACGTACGGTATCCGTTGTGCCATTCTCATCGAAATCCCACGTAATGGTCTCGTTAACGCTGTCCGGCTTCAGATTGAAACGCTCCGGCGCAGAACCGAAGAAGCTCATGTCAAAAATCTCCGGATGGTCTGCCGCACAGATCAGAAAATCGTAGTAGGCATTCGAAATGATAAAGTTGTTATAAGTCAGACCGAAAGCAACGTTTCCGCTCTCGATATCACTGAGCATCTGCGTTTCATTGGCAGGATCATGGAGAAGACCCGAAATGAGAGAAGCAAGTGCTTTTGGATCCTTAACGACATCCGAGTAATTGATCTTTTCGCCGGTCTGCGTGTAGAAAGCGAAGGACTCGTAAACGTAATCGTCGTGGTCGCCGACTGCGGTTTCGCCGATCACGGAGATGATCTGGCTGTCATTGCGGCACGGGTATAAGAAGTAGTTGAAAGCAGACGAATCGAGTTTGGACATGTCCTGCTTTTCCTGTGCGATAAATGCTTCGCGGGCCGCATCGTACTGGTCAGCGACCGCATTCTGCCTCGGGTTGATCGCGCCGTCGAGCACATTGAAAAGATCTTCATACGAGTCGTCGTTTCCTAAGTCAAAAGCATCGATGTAGCAGCGGACGTAATCGGGTGATAAGATGTCTTTTCCGCTATTCTTGTGCGTCGCGCCGTACACATAGAAGATCGGGAATACCTCGAAGTCGACATATTCCAGACTTCGGTCGACCTTGAACGAATCTTTGTGTGGGAGTACCTGGGCGGAAGGCGCGGAAGTATCCGAAGGTTCAGATGTCGTATCGGAAGTCGCCGAGGTCAGACTCTTGGTCGGTGTTTTGGCCGTGGTCGTATCTGCAGTTGTATCTTCAGTCGTATCCTCCGATGTTTCTTCCGTAGTGGTATCTTCGGTCGTTTCTTCGGTGGTCTCGGACGGATCGTCGGTTTCATCCGTATCGTCCGTTTCTTCCGTGGTCGTTACCTTAGTCTTGTCGGCTGACTCCCGGATCGTCCGGGTCTCTTTTTTGTTGTCTTTGTCTTTGCAGCCCGTAACCGCCAAAGACAAAACCATCGACATGCCAAGGAGAAGAACAAGTGCTTTTTTCATAGTCGAATACATCCTTTCAAATAATTTGATCTGTCAATATCATCCCCACATATCCTGCTCGATGCCGTAGAATGCTTCGAAATCGGGAACGCCTGCGATAAGTGTGTTATAGTCTTCATCTTCGGTGACCTTGAAAACGTACTGTTCACCGATGGTGTTGGTGGTGGGGAGTTTCTCCAGCACGATCTCGCCGCGCTCAGGCGAATAGCCGACGATAGCGAAAGTCGTCTCTGCCGGAACGGTGACTTTTTTATCCGTAGGTTTGCCGAGAAAGTCTGCCATTACGCCGGCAAGCTCTTGCTTCGAGATCGGCCCCGGTGCGTAGGAGGTGTAGTATTCGCTAAGATTCGTCGGCAGGCCGTCGCCCTGTGTGAGCGAGACGGGCATATAGTTCAGATGGAACGAAAGCATGAAAGAGCGATAGTAAGTGTTACAAAAACTCGGATCCATGTAATACTTATCCTCGATGAATTCTCCGATAAAACCGCAGAACTCCGGCTCATTTTCACCGTTCAGACGGTACACATACGTGTCTTCTTCGGCATCGGTCGCTTTGCAGGTGCAGTACAGGTTGTAGTTGTTGCCGTCAAATACGAGAAAAGCACGTTCGAAGTTGGCTGTCAGATCGTTATCAGCCGGATCTGTAAACTCGTACGTTTGTCCGTTGATCCCGATGACAAGCTTGGCGGAAGGGAAGTCGTATCCATCCTTGGTATACTCCTCGAAGCTGACTTTCAAAACATCCGCCTTGCCGTCGCCCGTCACGTCCTTGGAAAGCGTCTGGTCGACATCGAAGAAAAGCGTGTAAACATCCGGCGTCTTGCCGAAATAGTCCATGTTCACCAGGTCCTCGTGGCCGGCGACCGGGATCTTGAGCCAGATCTGGGAAGAAAACAAATCGGGATTATAGAGATAGATGCCGTCGTAAGTAAGACCGAAGGCGGCTTCACCGTCCGAAAAATCGTGCGCGATCATCTTGGCCGTATCGCTTCCGAAAAAGGAGGCGAAAACTCTTTCCTCTACGACCTTTGCAAAAGCACTTCTGTCTTTGACCACGTCGTCGATCGTGAGTGGGGCCTGAGTCTTGGTATTGTAGTTATAAGTGTAGATCTCGCCGCAGTTGATGATGGCAAAAGAAACGATCTGACTGTCCGTGCGGAAGCGATCGAGCGAATAGTCGAAGGTGTCGGATTCGGGGCTGGTGCCTGCGGCGTCCGCTTTATTCAGATCTTCGACACACTTGTTATACTCGCTTGTTTTCGAAGCGATAAGCGGATCGAATATTTCCTCGTAGAGTTTCTCTTCGAAGTCGGAATAATTCTTGTCGTTGAAGTGAAGGAACGGGCAGTCCAGCGTGCTTGTCGCACTCTTGCCGTTATCGGAAGTCTTGTCTTTCACGACAGTGCCCTTCCGGATATGGTCGACATAACTGAGAAGATAAGCGGGGACTTCATTCGGATCTGCCGACGGGTTCGTACCGGATGACTCCGACGTGTCTGAAGTGTCCGATGTATCCGATGTCTCTGACGTTTCGGATGTCTCGGATGTCTCGGATTCGGATCCTGAGGTTTCTTTTGTGGTATCTTCGGAAGAAGCACTGGTCGGAGTTTCCGTGGTTTCCTCGGTAGTCTCTTCCGTGGTCTCCTCGGAGGTCTCTTCGGTAGTCTCCGTCTTGGAGGTGGAAGATTCTTCCGGATCTTTGGTTTCGCGTGTAGTTCTGGTGCCGGAAGGTTCACGTCTGCATGAACACATGGATAACACCAAAACCGCGCTAAGGATCAGCGCAATTTGTTTCTTCATATTCTTTCTCCTATACTTTCACATGTTCCCGATTGTGTTACGTATGGCGTCATGAAGACCGGTGTTATTTCCAAAAGAAATGGTTGATCAGGTTAATCTTCTGAATCGCTCGGCGATGCTTCTCCGGCAGAATCAAGCTCTGCCCGGTACTTGGCCAACTCTTCCTTATACTTCTCTATGATCACAGAAGAGATCTTCTCGCGGAACTCCGAATTGATCGGATGGACGATGTCCTTATAATCTCCCTCCATGGTCTTTCTGCTGGGCATGGCAACAAACAGGCCATTTGCCCCTTCAATAACTTTGATATCATGTACGGCAAACATATCGTCAAGTGTGATCGACACGACTGCGCGCATACGGTTTTCAAAGGTTAACTTTCGTACAACAACTCCAGTAATCTCCATGTTGCTCCCCCTTTAGGAACGACGTATTAAACAACCCCATGTTAACACAGACTAAGCATAACACAATTTGACAACTTTTTCACTTGTAAAAAAACGGTAAGTTTAGAAAAAGAGAAAGTAGGGTATAATAGCATAGGAAAAATAATGATGCGAGGATAATGAAACATGGGCATGAAGGAACTGCTTTCGGGCAAGAAAGTATTCTTTGTAGGAATCGGTGGAATCAGTATGAGCGGTCTGGCAAGGATCGCACAGAATTACGGACTTGTGGTCGCAGGATCGGATATGCATCCGTCGGAGCGTACCGCAGAGCTGGAGAAGATCGGCATCACCGTTTTCGGCAAGCACAGTGAGGAGAACATCATTTCTTTTGCTCCGGACATCGTAGTCCATACAGCAGCGATCCTTCCCGGAAACCCTGAGCTCGCATACGCAAGAGAACATGGCCTGGAGGTCATGGAGCGCTCAGTATTCCTGGGCCTCATCACGAAGAATTTCCAGAACGTGATCAATGTCTCCGGCACGCACGGCAAGACGACCACGACATCCATGTTGTCGCTGATCCTTCTGGCCAGCGGCCTGAACCCGACCGTACATCTCGGCGCCGAACTGGGTGCTTTTGGAGGATCCGTACATCTCGGATCCAAGGACCAGCTCCTGGTTTCCGAAGCCTGTGAATACCATAGATCTTTCCTGGAGTTCTACTCTACGATCGCTGCGATCACGAATATCGACCACGACCACGTGGACTGCTATCCGACGATCGACGATGTCATCGATGTATTTGCGCAGTTCTCCGAGAAGATCTCCGCTGACGGCAACCTTGTCATTCCGGCCGGGGACAAGAATGTCGCCGAGTCCGTGAAGCGTATGCCGAAATACAGAGACGCGCTTGGCCTTCCGATGCCGCACATCACGACGACCGGTTTTGCCGGAGAAGGCGTCGATGTGTATGGACGAGAGCCGGATTTCTGCGCGGACAATATCGAATATAAAGACGGATGCGCCGGTTTTGACGTGCTCTACAAGGGCCGTCCGTATACACATATCCAGCTGGCGATCCCCGGAAAACATAATGTCTATAACGCCCTGACCGCAATCGCTTGCGCATCTCTTGCCGGCGGTACAAAAGAAGCGGCGCAGCGCGCGCTCGCCGAGTTTACCGGCGCGGAGGGACGTTTTACCATCAAGGGTACTTTTAAGGGTGCAAAGATCGTTACCGACTACGCCCACCATCCAAGCGCGGCAAGAGCGACGCTCGATGCCGCCTCACATGTCCCGCACAAGAAGACATGGGTCGTCTTTCAGCCACTGACATTTAACCGCACGCAGATGCTTTTCGAAGATTACGTAACATCGCTTCTGCCTTGTGAATCTGTCTTCTTTGACGAGATCTTCTCTGACCGTGAAATCAATCCCGGCACGATCTCTTCCAAGGACATTGCCGACGAGATCAATAGAAGAGGCGGTAACGCGATCTTCTTCCCGTCCAAAGATGCTATCGTGGAGAAACTTTCCAAGTGCGTCCAGCCGGATGACATGATCCTGATCCTGGGACCGGAGGATATCCGTTCGCTGGGTGACAGACTGGCGGCGATGGAGTGATCCATGAAGAGAGTTAAGGTCGTACGCCTTGTTTCCGTTATTGTTCTGATCGTGATGTTCCTGGCAATGTCACTTTACCTTTTCCTGCCAAGAAGAGGTGACTCGGATTCGGGAGTTACTGCCGTATGCTTCATCGACGAAGACAGGCTTTTCCCGCAGATGGATTACAGCCAGCTGTTCTCGGCACTGGACATTTCGTCCGATTATTCAGTCGGGGAGGGACTTTCCCTCGAACAGATGAGAGAACGGGTCGACGACGTGGCGAAAGAGAAGAAAGCGGACCGGATCGTTCTTCTTTGCGACGGAAGCTATGCGGAATCCGGACTTGCCCTGGCCAAAGAGGAACCGAAGATCAAGACATTGGTCCTGATGACGCCGGTGATCCCGGAAGAAGCCGACCTGAGCGAACTCGGCACACAGGTGCCGAAGACCGATATATGCATTTTCGCGGAGAAAAAAGCACACGCCAACAGTTTGTATGAGCGTCTGTCGGGTGAGGATACCAAGTTTACCCAGGGCGTGTTTGCTGACGCGCAGGGGATGTGCCTATATATTTCCCCGGATGCGACGCGTTATTTCGGGACCTATTCCGGTTTCTTCAAGTCGCCCGCTCTTTCGGCCTCCGCGACGCTGAATCACCCTGTGGTCCAGTCGTACCTGGCCAATTACCTGAAGAATCACTGCCTTGAGCAGGATGGACTGTCCCGTGCACCGATGTGGATCTGGGTCATGAAAGTCCTCTGCACCACACTTGTGGTCGTAGCTTTTTTTGTTTATGTCGCGACACTTCCTTCCGGACAGAAGAAAACGCACGAGAAAGATGCAGTCGAGAAAGCGGAAGAAGAGACCCGCCGCACAGCAGACGGGCGCCTCAAACTCAAGAACCGTTCCATCTTCGTAAAATATAAAGCATCGCTGATCCATCTTCTGGGCCTCGAACTACTTCTGGGCGCGATCTTTGCCGTGATCGGTGCTTTTTTCGTAGGAGGAAGAGTACAAAATGTCAAGCACGTACTCTTGATCTGGATCTTTGTATCGTTCTTCAGCAGTGCTTTTTTCTTATTGCGATACATCCGCAAGCTACCGAAGAAAGAGGCGCGTGCGAACCGGGCGATGTTCCCGCTTCAGATCGTCTATGTGGCCGCTTTGATCCTGGATATCTTCCTTTTAACATTGTTATGGAGGGGCGCGGGATTCTTGAAATTCAGCCTTTTGTCGGTGATTGCGGTGCTTCTTTCCGTGATGCTCGGTGTCTCGATCTATATGCTGGATCTGACCGACAATTTCTACATGAAAACGCAAGGGCAGGGAAACGGGGTCCTGGATTCGATAAGATTTTCCGCGATACGTTTCGTTCCGATAGTGATTGTTTTGCTTTTCTCGATTATAATGGATGAGGAAATATGTTCTTTACAGATCATGATCCTGTCCGTCTCTTTGCTGGTCAGTGCTTTCTTAAGGAGGATCGCAAAGCGGGGCGCGCTTGGGGATGTGCTCTCGGTAGTGCTTTATGCGTGCCTGTACTGGATGATGTTCTGATTATGTAGTTAACGGGAGGAAAGGCGTATGTCATCGACGATCAAGGATGTGGCCAAAATGGCCGGTGTGTCCATCTCAACAGTTTCGAAGTTCATTAACGGTGGTAACGTGCTGGAGGAGAATCGTGTGCAGATCGAGAACGCCATCGAGACCTTGAACTACCAGGTCAATACCGTTGCGCGCGGCATGAAGACCAGAAAGACGATGAGTGTCGGAGTCCTGATCCCGAGCCTTGCTGACTACTACGGCGTTTCCATTCTTTCGTGCATCGACCAGGAGCTCTATAACTCCGGCTACAGCACGATCATATGCGACTATTCTCAGACGGATCCTTCCGGTGCTTCCGACAAGATCAATTTTCTGATCAATAAGCAGATCGACGGCATCATCATGCAACCGATCAACGTGCATCAGGAAGACATCGATCGTGCGGCCAAAGCGGACGTGCCGATCGTCTTTGTCGATATTGAAGATCCGACAATCGCCTGCGATTCCGTCACGATCGACAACGTTGACATCGCGCACCGCATCACGCAGCATTTCATCGACAACGGACACAAGCGTATCGGCTTCATCGGCGGCCAGGAAGGCGTCAACACCACGGATGACCGTGTCCGCGGCTACCAGGAAGCTCTCGAAAAGGCCGGCATTACGCCTTCTGCGGAACTGATCCATCTTGAAAATGTCTCCGAAGAGAGCGGATATCTCGCCATGATGCGTTTCATGAATCTCAAAAATCCGCCGACAGCGGTCTTCGCCAGCGGTAACGACCTTACCTGCGGAGCCGTCATGTATGCTAACGAGAAGCATATCAAGATACCGGACGATCTTTCTTTCGTCGGCTTTGAGAATCAGACTATCGCGCACGTCTACAACCCGACGCTCACGATCGGTATCCAGCCCATCCGCAAGATCGGCCAGACCGCAGCGCGCATGCTTCTCGAAAGAATGCGCGGGGAGTACGAAGGCGCGCCGAGAAACATCCGGCTGAAAGCCGTCATCGATTTCGGTGCATCTGTGAAGAAGCTCTGAGACGGATCCGGGAGACCTACGCGATCCGTGCGCTTCTGCTCGTTCAGATAGCGCTCTATGAGGCGAATTCAAAGTTTTTGTGAAAGAATGTAAAATTCCTTTTGTTCCCCTTCTTTACATGGTATACTTCGGAAAGGAAGAAGAGCTTTTAGAAGAAGGAGACGGTTTATGAAGAAATTTTCCACAGTCGCTTGCTGCGCGATTGCAGCCTGCATGGCGGTAGCAGTGCTTTTGGCGCCGAAGAAGGCGGATCGAAAAGTACTGGCCAACGCGTTAGTCCCCGGTAAGAATGATATACCGATCGACGAGTCGCATTTCCCGGACGAAGGGTTCCGTAACGGAGTCAGAAGATATGACACCGATAATAATAGTGTTTTAAGTCCTTCAGAGCGGGACATGAAAAATATGTATATAGAAAACCAATCATTTACGTCCATGGTAGGTATTCAATATTTTCCAGATCTGGAATCCCTTACGCTGGTCGGTTGTAACGCGCCGAATATCAATCTGACGGATGCCATGGGTGTGACGGACCTTTACATCAGAGATGGTGAGAATACCGATCTTACAATCACAACCAAGGCTTTTCTTAAGAATCTGAAGATCGAATCCACGCCGATCACATGGCTTGACCTGCAGGGTATGCTGAGTCTTCAGAAACTGACGCTGGAATATACCAAGATCCCGGTGCTGAGGCTGTCCAGTGTGTCGAACCTGAAGACGCTGGAGCTTCACAACAACATGATCACCGATCTTGATATTTCCCGAAACAAGAAACTTGAGACCATAGACTGCAACGAGATGCGTCATAAATCAGACTATGCGCTTCTGGAGTCTTTTACCGTGGGCGGTGCAACAGCACTGAAGACGATCGATGTGAGTCATCACGATATCGGAGAACTGGCATTTACGGATAATCCCAACTTGACGAAGATCAATTGCAATTACAATAATAATCTGACCAAACTGGATCTGTCCGGTGCATCGGCCCTGGTCACGCTGACCGCGAAAGACAACAAGCTTGCTTCGCTGGATCTGACGCATAACCCGGCCCTGGTATCTGCGGAAATTGATTCTTATGACGACAGAGACCTGTCCGTCGGAAAACTGGATCTGTCCAAGAACACGGAACTTCAGGTCCTGAACTGTGAAAATCTCGGTATCACGGAGCTCACCTTCCCGAGTTCCGGCACGAGCAAGATGACGAATCTTCACTGTAGTCATAACAAGCTGACATCCCTGAATCTGAGTAATCTGGTTAATCTTGAGGAGCTTGGCTGTGCCGATAACAATATTTCCTCTCTGATCATGCCGAAGAATATGCCCAACCTGACATACGTAGATATAGAAAAGAACTCGATTCCTTCAATAAATCTATCGACCGCAACGAAACTTCGGGCCCTCGGATGCTCCGAAAACAATCTCTCTTCACTGGATGTCACCGCCTGCAAAGACCTGTACAAGCTTCATTGCGATAGTAACGGCATTTCGAAGCTGGATCTTTCGAAGAATACGAATCTGACCAATCTTGAGTGCAGTTATACAAAACTTACATCTCTGGATCTTTCCAACAATACCTTGCTCGAGAGAGTGCGTTGTGTGCATAGAAGTACCGGTGAAAACGATACTTCTCCGAGGATCAAGACTTTGAAGGCAAAGAATCTTCCGAATCTGACGTACTTATCCTGCGAAGGCAACGATATCGCAACGCTGGATTTTTCCGGGGACACGGCGCTCGCAGAACTCTACTGTATAAACTGCAATACCGAAAAACTGGTGCTGGCCAATAATACGTCATTGAAAACACTATGGTGCTATAACAACAGGATCAGTGTACTCGATCTGACAAATGTGAAGAATCTTGAGAGCTTAAGCTGTTCGAGTAACAATCTTGTAAACCTGGATCTTACAGGTTGTTCGAAGCTTAATAGAGTGATTGCCGCGGGCAATAAGCTTAAGACGCTGATCGTTAAAGGATGTGTCTCACTCGAGGAGATCAACTGTTCCAATAATAGCATTACTTCTCTGAATGTCTCAGATTGTGTGAAACTTCGAACACTCGAAGCAAAAGTGAATTCCCTTTCATCGTTAACGCTGACCGGAGCAGTATCTCTGCAAAAAGTGCATGTGGAAAAAAACCAGCTTACGTCCTTAGTGGTGAAGGATCTGACAAAACTGAAGGAACTATACTGCGAGGATAATAAACTTGAGACAATGACCTTGTCCAACCTGCCTTCGCTGGAAAAGCTGTACTGCAGCTATAACAGCCTCAGAAGTCTGAATGCGACCGGAGCACCGAATCTAACGAGGCTGGATTGCTCGTTCAACGACGAGATCACTTCGCTTACGATCGATAAGAACAATATGCTTTCCATGCTGAGCTGTTTCGGAAATAAGATCAGCTACCTGAAGATTGGGGTAAACCCATACATGAATGCATGCTTCAACGGGCACAAGACAGAATGCTTCTTCTCCGGTCGAGAGCACGGTGCTTTGGGAAACCATTTCGTTCCTCTTGAGAGCTCCGAATACTATGGCAAGGCCATGATCCAATGCGACAGGGACGTTCTGATCATAACGACGGGCAATACACCGACACCAACGAAGGCTCCGACAAAGACTCCGACCAAGGTTCCGACCAAGACACCGACCAAGGTTCCGACCAAGGTTCCGACCGGTGCGCCGACCAAGACACCGACGGGAACCCCTTCAAAAGCACCTACAAAGACGCCGACGAAGGCGCCAACCGGTGTTCCGACGAAGACGCCTACCAAGTCACCGACACGGGCGCCGACAGGAAGACCTACCAAGACACCGACCGGTGTGCCGACCAAGGTGCCAACAGGAACACCTACCAAGGCCCCGACCGGTGCGCCGACCAAGACACCGACAAAAGTACCGACAGGTGCTCCGACAAACAAGCCGACCGTGTCTCCGAAGCCGGGAGATCCGACGCCGACACCGAACCCGCAGAAAGAACCGACCTTCAAAGATTTCGTGGAGAGATTGTATGTCGTTGCCCTGAACCGTGCTTCTGAGCCGGAGGGTAAAGCTTTCTGGGTTTCGAAGGTTGAGAACGGTGAATACAATGGTGCTGACTGTGCGCGCTTCTTCCTGCTGGAAGCTCCGGAGTTTATGAACCGTGGCCTCGGCGATGAGGATTTTGTCGAGATCCTTTATAAGACATTCTTTGACCGTGCATCCGATGCTGCCGGTAAAAAGGGCTGGGTCGATGCGATCAAGAGCGGTAAGATGACCCGCGCGGTGGTAGTGGAGAACTTCATCGAGTCCACGGAATGGTGCAACATCTGCGCGACTTATGGCGTACGCTCCGGTGCGAAGTGGCACAAAGCCGAGTTCGCTTCCAAGAATGCGATCAACTTTGCCACACGTCTCTACACCTGCTGCCTCGGAAGAGAACCGGAAGAAGGCGGTTTGAAATACTGGTCGTTAGCTCTGACTAACATCGAGCAGACCGGCTGCAGCGCGGCGAGGGAATTCTTCACCAGCGACGAGTTCATCGGCTTCAAACTGAAGGACGATGAGTACGTGAAGCGACTCTATACCACCTTTATGGGACGTGATCCGGAGGCAAGTGAAGTTGCGTACTGGGTTAGAGAGATCGCTAAGGGCACACAGACGAAGGACAGCGTTATGGCTTTCTTCGGAAGTAGCGAGGAGTTCACCAAGATCTGCAAGAAGTATGGAATTGAGCGCGGAGAGATCTGAGCGTTTGCTTTCGCGAAAGTGACGTAATTCCTTACTAACAATAGAATATGAAAAATGCGCCGATTCCTATTCATGCGCGCCCCTGACTGTGGTATATTTCAAGTATCAGTGTTGAGCGCTGAGTGGATTGGTTGTTTAGAGTATTTTATCGGTTGTAGTGAGGAAAGAAGCATGAAGAAGAATCTCCTGGCATTAGTATGCGGAATAACAGTAGCGATCTCAGCGGGTGCTTTTGGTGCGGCGAAATTAACGAACACGACAGTGCGCGCAGGTGTGAACGCGGACGGGTCGGTGAGTATCGATAAAAACAATTTTCCGGACGACGCTTTCCGCGAGGCCATTAGTGAGGCATGTGACAAGGACGCCAACGGGAAACTCTCGGAGAGTGAGAGAGCGGTAACGACGATCACGCTCGGATATGCTGAGATTTCGTCATTTGAAGGCCTTCAGTATTTTTCGGGCCTGGAATCCCTGACTTTGTCGAATTGTACGATGGGAACACTTGACTTGAGCGCGAATCCGAAACTGACGCAGCTTTCCCTGTCGTTTTACTTGAACAATTCGTTTTCGTTGAATCATCCTGAGCAGTTGACTTACCTGAAGATTGAGAGATCGCTGCTTACGGAGCTGAACCTGGCGGGAATGACCAATCTGGAGACCTTGATATTGGATGATACCTTGGTTTCGACGCTGGATCTGTCCAATTCACTGAAACTGAAATCGTTGACCGTGTGCAACAACAGGATCACGACGCTGGATGTTTCCGGCAATAAAGAACTGGTGACTCTAGATGCGAATGTGGAAAGCCGTAATGGTGCTAAGTTGGTGCTTACGTCCTTGAACTTAGCCGGTGCAGTTTCGCTGGAGAAAATCAATGTCAACAATAACGATATCGCAAACCTGTCCGTTACTAACAATCCGGCCTTAAAAGAACTCAGATGTGCCGATAATGAAAATCTGACGAAACTGGATCTGTCCGGGGCACCGGCTCTTGAGAGGCTCGAGGCCTATCACCATAAGTGCTCGACGCTTGATTTTACTAAAAACCCGAACCTCAAGAGAGCGCTGGTTTACTCGAGAAAAGAAAATAATCTCGCGATCGGCGTACTGGATCTGACCCAAAACCAGAATTTGATTTATCTGGATTGCAGCTCGCTTGGTATTACCGCTATTTCCTTCCCGGAAACGAATTTGATTCAGAAGCTGATATGCGCTAACAATAAACTGACGTCTCTAAATCTGAAAGAAGCAACGATGCTTTCTTCTTTGGACTGTGCGGACAATCAGATCACAAATCTTACGCTTCCGCAGGACCTGTTCTATTTGCAAGAACTGACCATTTCAAATAATCCCGTTCAAGGACTTGAACTGTCCACGGCTACATCACTTACCGATCTCAGGTGCGTCAATACCAGCCTGTCTTCTTTGGATGTGTCGGGATGCGGGGGACTTGAAAAAATCTTTGCCCAGTGTAATTCCTTGACTTCAGTGAAACTTGCCGGTGCGGACTCGCTGAAAGTTTTGGATGTAAGCGATAACTATCTCACGAGCCTGAATACAACAGGAGCACCGCTTCTTCAGGAACTAAACTGCTGCTTCAATTCGCTTACTTCGCTTACGATCGATCAGAATACCAGCCTTAGTTCCGTGGTGTGCTATGGAAACCAGTTCAGTGCTTTGAACCTTGGAAAGATTCCTGCCCTGAAAGCCTGTGCCGAAGGGAATAGGCAAGAGGTGCTTTTTGAGGGGACAAATCAGTCGACATCCGGATATAGATATACACCAGCTTCTGGTTCTGCATATGCGGGTTCCGCAAAAATCGACTGTGACAAGAAAGTAAAGCTTGAACTACCAAGTCTCAGTATCAGATACTCGGAAAAGACCATCAAACTTGGCGAATCATTCCAGTTTACGGCAGTGAATGCTTTCGGCCAGAAGGTAAGCTGGAGAACCGGAAACACTTCTGTTGCTACGGTTAGCGCAAATGGCCTGGTTACGGCGAAGAGCCTTGCCAACACTTATCTCTACGTGAGTACACCGGATGGACAGACAGTGAAGTGCCTGATCAAGGTGACTTATCCGACGCTTTCTGTGAGGTACACGGAGAAATCTTTGCATATCAATCAGACATTCAAGTTCCCGATTTACGGAGCGGCAGGAAAGACGATTACCTGGAGAGTCGGAAATACTTCTGTGGCGAAAGTAGATCAGAACGGCAAAGTCACAGGTAAGAGTGCGGGGAACACCTGGCTTTACGCGAAGTCGGCTGACGGTCGTGAGGCGAAGTGCCTGCTGAGGATCATCGACCCGGGAACACTCGCTGTCTGCTACACGGAGAAGACGATCTATCTCGGTGAGAGCTTTACATTCTACGCCAAAAACACCGGCATCTTAATAAATCCGACATGGTCGATTGGAAACACCGCAGTGGCAACTATCGACGGACATGACAGTATCACAAGTCCGGGGGCTCCGGTTAAAGCAGTAGGCGTCGGAAACACGTACCTCACGGTGACGACTGAAGATGGAAGAACCGCCAAGTGCCTAGTGAAAGTAGTTCGCGGCCAGCTAAGCATTACGTTTACCGAGAAGACACTCAAAGAAGGAGATGCTTTCGTGTTTGAAGCGAAGCATACAGCCGGGCAGAAGGTAAGCTGGCGTGTCGGTAACACCTCCATCGCCACGGTAAGCGCAGACGGCTATGTTAAGGCCAAGTTGCTTGGAAATACTTATCTCTATGCAAGCACGCCGGACGGACAAGAAGTCCGATGCCTGTTAAAGATTACTTCGCGGTGAGGACGAAGAACTAAACCGCTTCTCTTGGATTCGGATTCATACCTTTTTTGCGGGGTTATACCTTTTTCTCTCGAATTCATACCTTTGAGGCAAAAAACGTCAAAAGGTATGAATTCTTGATGCTCGGGAGAGGGTGATTTCATACTTTTGGAAGAAAAAAGTTGAAAAGGTATGAATTCCTGGTGCTCGGGAGAGGACGGATTCATACCTCTGGGGCAAAAAACGTCAAAAGGTATGAATTCTTGGTGCTCGGGAGAGGGCGGATTCATACTTTTGGAAGAAAAAAGTTGAAAAGGTATGAATTCCTAGTGCTCGGGAGAGGGCGGATTCATACTTTTGAAAGAAAAATGTTGAAAAGGTATGAATTCCAGGTGCTCGGGAGAGGGCGGATTCATACTATTTGAAGAAAAACGATGCAAAAGTATGAATGAGGGTTTGTGACGATATTTCCGGTACTTACCTTTTTGCCAAAAAGAAGCGAAAGGGATGTTCCCGATCATCCGCGGGCTTCTTGAAAATTTTTTCAAAAACATAGGTTGTATATCTGCAAAAAAAATATGAAAGCATAAATTTCCCATGTGGCATTCTTTTCTGTATTTGCTACAATAAGCCAGTGTGTCAAAAAAGTGAATGAATGTGAAACATGTGGAGGTGGAAAGAATGAAGTCAGGAAAAATGACGACGCTGAGGCGGGTCAGACTCGCCTCGGTGGTTCTTGCGTCTGCACTTAGCCTGCCGATGATCTCAATGCTTGGGATCGCGAAGACAGCGAAAGTACGCGCAGCCGAAAAGAACGAGCAGAACACGCAGTTAGGCGTGACACAGATTGCGGAGCCGGTAGTACCGACAGATTTTACGGATCCGTGGAAGGGAAGTTATGTGTATTACGGAAAGTATGACGGGGAGCCGATCATGTTCCGTGTACTGGATACCGATGCGACAGACTTCGGAGCAGAATCGCTCTTTCTGGACAGCGATAAGATCCTTTTTGATGCAAAGTATAACAACGTTTACAAACTGACCGTCTGGGACGAAAGTGACCTGCACTACGCCCTCAACGGAAGTTCTTTTCTCACAAAAGAAGGCGTCTTCACAGACGCGGAAAGAGACGCTATTTTATCGAGTACAGTTGAAACGACACCATTGGAGGGACTTGATCCGACGCCTATGTCGATTTTTAAGAACTACATGGGACTAAAGGGTGACAAGATCTTCCTTCTGGACGCCAGAGATCTTATGACAGAGAAATATGGATATGAGAAAGTCTACAACGGCGGAAACAGCCTGGTTTCATCAAATGGCCGTGTGAAGCGGTCACTTACGGGTGGGAAACTGAATTACTGGCTGAGAACGGCCTGCTATAGTGCAAGTTCTACTCTGGTCCGTGAGGTCGGTAGTTTCGGTGCTACAAATAATACTAATATTCCTATTGGAGTAGCTCCGGCGATGAATATCACCAGAGGCTCGATCCTGTTTTCCTCTTTGATTTCCGGAAATGCCGGGGAGGTCGGAGCCGCTTATAAGCTCACGATCAAGGATAGCGGATTGAAGGTTACCGTTCCTTCCGACAAAAAAGTGGTCCTGGACAATAACAAGATCACGATTCCGTATGAAATCAGTGGGGCCCGCGCTGGAGAAGCGACGCAGCTCTCGGTTTTGGTTACGGATAAAAAGTACACGGAAAAAGACGCGAAGATCCTCCTTTACGGCCAAGTCAATGAAGAAGGCGCTCTTGCCAAGAAGGGCGAGGTATCGGTTACACTTCCGGATACGGTTGCCGGTACATGTGGTGATGATTATTTCGTTTACCTTATTGCGGAAGACGTGAACGGCGAGTATGAGACGGATTACGCGAGTGAACCGTGCGAGATTTCTGTCGACAAGAGAAGTATTTATATTGACCTTCGCGAACAAACGGCCAAGATCTCCAATCTTGAAGCAACATCGATCTTCCTCGCAGTGCTTACCGAGGTCGTGACGTCCCGTAGTGAACACAAAGTTGAACCTGGTTTCGGAGAAGGTGTATTTTTGTATATCGATCTGGACAAGGACGGCAACGAAGACTTTATGTGGTCTCTGGATTATTCGACAATGGTGAAGAGACTTCCGACGACCAATATCCGAGGAACGTATTCGATTGGTGAGGAGGATCTGAAAAAACTCCAGCTTGATTCCTTTGATTTCGAGTTTGCGAGAACTCTGATCCCGGATGTTTCCGTCGATGTAAAAGCACCTGCCTTAGGTGAGAAGCCGGATTATTCTTCTGTGCTTCCGAATGATGTGCATTACTATACTGTTGCCAATACTGTTGATCCTGATTTAATGAAGGATGGTGTGGAGTGGATCGATGTAACTGCCAACACACCTCTGAACGTGACTGCGAATGAAAAATTCAAGGCGAATCATCAGTATTCCGTGAACATCCTTGTTTCGGCAGAAAATGAATATAAATTCAGTTCGTCAACAAAGTTTACGATCAATGGAAAGAATCCTTCAAAAGTTACCGTTTTGGAAGATCGGCTGGCTTTGGTCGAGTACGAGTTCGCCAAACTGGTGCCGACCAATACACCTACTCCGACTCCAAAACCGGCGACGCCGACGCCTACAACCAAGCCGGCAACGCCGACACCTACAGCTAAGCCTGCTACCCCGACTCCGAAGCCGGGCACGCCTGGCCAGCCGACTCCGACCACTGCGCCGGGAAATCCAGGCAAGCCGGGTGATCCGACAGTCACACCGAAGCCGGGCACGCCGGGTCAGCCGGGCCAGCCTACTCCGACCACTGCACCGGGAAATCCAGGCAAACCGGGTGATCCGACAGTTACACCGAAGCCGGGCCAGCCTGGCCAGCCTGGCCAGCCGACTCCAACGACGGTTCCGGGCAAGCCGGCTCCGACAGAGGCTCCGTCAAAAGAACCGACGTTTAAGGACTTTGTGGAAAGACTGTATGTCATTGCTTTGAACCGTGCCTCTGAGCCGGAGGGTAAAGCTTTCTGGGTTTCAAAAGTTGAGAACGGTGAATACAATGGCGCTGACTGCGCGCGTTTCTTCCTTCTCGAAGCACCGGAGTTCATGAACCGTGGCCTCGGCGATGAGGATTTTGTCGAGATCCTTTATAGGACATTCTTTGACCGTGCATCCGATGCGGCCGGAAAGAAGGGCTGGGTCGATGCGATCAAGTCCGGAAAGATGACACGTGCACTCGTGGTTGAGAACTTCATCGAGTCCACCGAATGGTGCAATATCTGCGCGACCTACGGCGTCCGCTCCGGTGCGAAGTGGCACAAAGCCGAGTTCGCTTCTAAGAACGCGATCAACTTCGCCACACGCCTCTACACCTGCTGCCTCGGCCGTGCGGCGGAGGATGCCGGCCTGAAGTACTGGAGTCTGGCACTTACCAATCTCGAACAGACCGGTTGCAGCGCAGCAAAAGAATTCTTCAAGAGCGCAGAGTTCGTCAACCTTAAACTTAAGGATGACGAGTACGTGAAGAGATTGTATAAGACCTTCATGGATAGAGAGCCGGAAGCATCCGAAGTCGCTTACTGGGTCGGAGAAATCAATGCCGGCCGCCAGACCCGCGACAGCGTGCTGAGCTTCTTCGGTCAAAGTGAAGAGTTCACTAAGATCTGCAAGAAATACGGTATCGAGCGCGGCGAGATCTGAACGGGCGCTAACGAAACATTCGATAAAATGAGATGAATGAACCCCTTGCGAAGTGGACGCCACGTCGCAAGGGGTGTTTTTTTATTTGCGAGCTTTCATATTTGCATGTTGCCGGACGGATTTATCTCGAAAGCACTCGATGGACGATATTAATCTAACTGAACTAAGCAGTTTCATGCCCGGGTTAGATCATTTGACTGGTTTTGTATCGTATGGTCTAACCTGTTTCGAGCCTGAGTTAGATCATTGGACTGGTTTTGTATCGCATGGTCTAACCAAGTTCCATGGCCGATTAGCGCAAGTGGGTATATTCAACGTGTTTGAGCTAATCTTATCCTCATGTCCTGTCACCTTTGATTAGCGCATTTCGCGATTTTTCGTCATGTGGTCTAACCAGGGGTAACTTTTGGTTAGCGCATTTGCGACAATCTTGCCAAAAGCGCTAACCGCGAGTTCTTTTTGATAAGACCATTTCGGCTGTTTTGATATAAATGAGCTAAAGGATGAGTTTCCCTTTTTTGTTTTGGAATTGTAGAAAAACACTATGCCTGATTGACGTATACACGCGAGACGGGTATAATGCTATACATGATTAAAAGTTTTGCCGACAAAGAAACAGAGAAAGAATGTGATAGTATGGCAGATTATATGATTGAGCTACCAACAGTTGGGGAGATTTTGCAAGAGGAGTTTATGATTCCGCTTGGTGTGTCTTCGTATAAACTTGCTAAGGAGATCAATGTGCCGGTGTCGC
>JAFWDK010000021.1 GCA_017513085.1 Clostridiales bacterium
AAGCTATAGATAAGTATATAGACTATTACAACAACAGAAGAATTCAAGCCAAAACAAGATGGATGCCTCCTGCTGTTTACAGGAAGACATCCATCTGTTAAAACAAATTCATTAATCTATGTGTCCAGTTTCCTGGGTACACATCAATCCGGGAACCGCTCCTTTTCTTTCGAAATGAAGCCAGTAAATAAGAGCCTGCGATGGATCCCGATAAGGCGGGCTTTGCGTAAGCAAACTGTTTGAGCCGGGGAGGAATGCCATCGCCGACGCTTGTTGGGGAGTTCTTTCGAAAGGGAAAAGGTGCTATAATATACACACTATTTTTAGGAGGTCGATCATGACGACGGAAGATAAGAATAAGCTTCTGCTTTCGGACACGCAAGTTCCGGATCTGTTCATTACCCAGTATATGTCGTCATTGACCGGCAGCAGCATCCAGATCTACCTGTTGATGCTTCTGAATCAGAAATCCTCCCGTCAGGTTATGACTATCGAGCGTCTTTCCCAGAAGATGGGCATGTCCAGAAAGGAATTGGATGAGCAGATCTTCTATTTAACTTCGGCAGGCCTGGTAGAGTGCGTAGATGATTCCTCGCTTTATCTGGTGGACATTAAGGCGAAAGAGGTCGACAGATATATTGAAGCGAAGAGTGGAGAGGAACTGGAACTTCCTCCGCAACATACTGATCCGAAACTTGCCAGCTTGTCGAGAAGCATCAGCGATACGTTTTTTATGGGCAGTATGAGCTACATTTGGCAACGCTTTATTGATGATAGTGCCCGTGTCCACAAGATGGAACCGGATGTGATCTATTACCTTTTCGGAACACTTCAGGAGAAGCGGAAACTATTGGTCAAGAATATCAAGCCGGCAGAGGAACTGCGTGAAAACTGGTGCAAGCGTGGTGTTAAGACTTCTGCTGATCTGGAGAAGGTTCTTCAGGAAGAAAAAGATATACAGGATTGTATTTCCGCTATGGGAAAGAGGACACGCAAGAGCCTTGATGGTGTTGCGATCGACTATATAACGACCTGGATCATGAAATATAAGATGCAGCCGGATGTTCCGCCGTATCTTTATACATTCCTTCGTAAGGAGAAGAACCGAGAGAAGGTAACTTTCCCGGATATGGATGAGATCCTGCAAGAGTGGTTCGCGCATAATATCCACACCGTGGACGAAGCAAGAGCTTTTGAATTAGAGAAAAAAGCCGCGGACAGGACCTCTGCCATGACAGAATTCTGCGGAGAGCTTTTCAGAAAAAAACTCGATGGCATGGACCTTGCTATTATTTCGAAATGGGCGACGGAGGACCTTTGGGAGGAGCCGATCGTTCGATATGCGTATGAGGTGCTGCATAAATATATGACCACGATCACGCTTCAGAATGTGGATGACCGTCTTCGTCTATGGAAAGAAAACGGGGTTGCTTCGGTGAGCAAAGCCCGGCAGTATGAGGCGGAGTGCAAGAAGAAGAATAAAGAGACGTATCAGCAACGGCATGCTGCAGGCACATCTTCCGGCGTTTTGGATCTTCCGTATATGCAGAATGAGTATACGAAGGAACAGATCGACGGATTGGAAAGCGATCCGATGCAGGATCTTGAGGATCTTCTGAGAAATGAGGGTAGAGAAGAATGAGCATGAGCGAAATTTTTGAAGAAGCGAACTTTACCCTTGAAAATAGAAGGATCGATAGTGAAGTTCGTCTGCAGGAACATATTGACGAGATCAATCGGAAGTTCCCGGAGCTGGCATCGATAGATAAAGAGATCTCTGATCTTACCCAGCAGCAGCTCCTGAAGTCATTAAACGGTGAGAATGTGACCGATATTCCGGATCGTATCGAGGTTTTGGAAGAAAAGAGAGCGGAACTTCGAATGAAGTATGGGCTGTGTGATTCGGATTTCCGTCCGCAGCCGTATTGCTCTGTTTGCGGAGATACAGGCATGGTCGAAGTGAATGAAGACGGGAAGACCATCCGTCGTCCGTGTTCCTGCATCTGTGAGATCCTTGCGCCGACGCTGCTTTCGCTGGGGGGCATCAGTAAGTATCCGGATATGTCATTTGAGAAAGGCGCAACTTCTTTCTTTGCCAAGAATCCGGCGGGAGAAAAAGTATATTCTGCCGTCAAAATATTGGCTGAGCGCTTCAAGATCCCGGATATGGTGCTTTTCGGGACTTCCGGACAGGGAAAGACTTTTGCTGCGGTAAGTGCCGCCCGCTATTATGCTGAGCATGGCATTCCGTCCATGGTGATACGCCTTTCCGATGCGCAGGAATTGATGATGGAATACAGAAAGATCGTGCAGGCATTTTATACGGTGCCGGATAAAGAGAAGAGAGTCACGGCGCTTCGTGATCTTATCGTGGATGCGGAATTGCTGGTACTTGATGATCTGGGTGTAGAGGTGAAGACGCCGAATAGTGAGGCAGATCTGCTCTATATCCTGGATTCCCGGGCGCAACTGGGGAAAAAGACGATCATTACGACGAATTACGATCTTTCCACTTTGCGTGAGCGTTATGGCGCGCGCATTTATGAACGGATCAAGCGGAGCTACAAGTGTTATTCGTTGTCTCCGAAGAATGCGGGTTAAACGATGGTAGGAAGTGGAATTGATATTGTCGCTATCGGGCGCATAGAGGAATCTATCGGAAGATCAGGCAGATCTTTTCTTCAACGTGTCTATACGGACAAGGAGATCGAGTACTGTGAAAGCCGAAAAGTCAATGCCATGCAGAGTTTTGCCGGCCGCTTTGCTGCCAAGGAAGCTGTGTCAAAAGCACTTGGAACGGGGATCGGTACCAGAGGTGTTTCTTTTCAGGATATGGAGATCCTGGCGGATCCTTACGGAATGCCGTGTGTCTCTTTGACCGGGCAGGCGGCGAAAGTGTACGAAGAAAAGAAAGGGCGTTCGATATCCGTGTCGATCTCCCATGACGGTGGATTTGCCGTGGCAGTCTGCCATATAGAATATGAAGATGAAAGGTGAAGAATGAAGCAGGATTCCCGGTTATTCAAGCAGATCAAATTGAAGTTTGAGAAGCTTTTCCAGAAGAAGAGAAAGGACGACGGCGTCTCGATCTCCAAGGGAAGTTCTTTTTCTGAACCCGAAGGCTCCTTCGGTAAGGCAGAGGATCTGGCAAATGTCTGGTCCTTGGACAGTTCAGACTCCAATGTTTCTGAGTATAAGGTGAAGAGATGGCCGAAGATCGTGATCGCTGCCAGTGTTTTCGCAACGATCATGCTGGTGGTTTTCCTTCTGTTGCCGAAGATCCTGCCGGGCTTTTTCAAAAACACGGATATTGCGCTGTTTGTGGAAGTGGATCCGGTATATATTTACGACGACACCTATCGCGTCGTGACCTCGTATTGTACAAGCTTAATGGAAAAGGACGATGTGACCAGTCACAGGATCACACAACTTCTGATGAATGAGCCGGTGCATTATTTGACTGATGACTGCAAAAACGGTTACGTGCTGGTCCGGACCATGGATAACTTTGTCGGATATGTTAAAGCAGAGGATCTCAGCGCGGATATGACATCCTGTGAACCGGATCTGCATCTTTTTAAATTGGTTATAGCGGATGGATCCAAGCGTGTAATGTCCCATGCAAGTAACGGAACACTGATCGCAGAGGTCATGATGAATACCGTGCTTTACGCCGACGTAAAGAGAGACGGTGTGTATCAGGTGTGCCTGCCGAACGGAGAGACCGGCTGGATCAGTTCGAACGGTGTAGTGGAACTCGGTCTTACGGAGAAGACGGAAAAGGTCGGTGTGCGTTATTTCGTCAGCTCGATCCTTACGATGGTGAATTCTACCTATCTCGAGGGCGGGCTTACTGAGAGAGGCATCTCTATGGAAGGTCTGGCCTTTGTTTCCGCTGCGGTAAATGGTATAGATATTCCGAGAGATATGGAAGGTCAGATGAATAGCGGGGAACCTGTCCAACTCCAGTATGATGCCGTGACCGGCGAACTTCTTCTGGACAGTATTATTCCAGGTGATCTGGTATTCCTGTCGGATCCGTATCATCCGGAGAGCAAGCGAGTCTATGAAGTGGGTGTATGCACGGATACCGGTGTGATCCTTATGAGATCCGACAGCGGGACATCCGTAAAGCTCCGTTCTTTTACGGCGAATTCAGACATCGTCAAGAGGATCATTGCCGTTCGAAGAGTATTCTCCTGATCACTTTTTTCTGCTGAGATAGTATTCGTGCTTCAGACTTTTAAAGCCCATGCGCTTGATATCTTCATATGTGATTCTGTAATTGCCTTTATAGTGGCGTCCTTGGTATAGATAGCGGACGTATTCGATTAGATAGGCATCCAGGTCCGAAAGGCTTTTATCTGTGGTGATCACGGGGAAAAACCAACGGCTCCAGGTAAAGCAGTCTTCGTTTTTTTCGTTATAGAATTTTCGGTTGAAAGTCCGTATCAGAGCACGTCCTGCACGGGAGTAGTCCGCATCATTCTTTGTCTTCCAGCGAAGGAGAGCCTTGGCCTTCCGGCGGATCTTCCCTTTGAGTTTGGCTTTGGTCACGGATGATATATCCACCTGGCCGTCTTTGTAGCAAAATCCGAGAAATTCCCATGGTTCGGAAGGCGCGGAGATGGAGATCTTACTTGGATTTACGGAGAGTCCTTTTGCAGAGACCATAGCCATAAAATCGGATATGTGAGCATCCAGATCCTCTTTCGTCCTTGCGAAGATCAGGATGTCATCGGAATAGCGGAAATAGGAAACTCCTTTGTTTTCGAAAAAACGATCCATAGACAGAAGGTACACGTTGGCGAAAAACGGAGAGACGGGAATGCCGGCCATAGCGCCACGGTGTTCGGTGATGATGCTTCCGTCTTCCAGACGGCTTTCGTTTTGCAGCAGAAGCGTTTTCAGAAACCACATCAAAGACGGGTCGTCGTCGACGATCTCCTGAAGTACGGATACAAGAGATTCTTCCGGAATCGAATTAAAATAATTCGAAATGTCTGCTTTGAAGCAGTAGAGGGAATCCCGGTCCTTCTGGCTGAGGATCGCAAAAATGGCATCTCTCGCTGAGCAGGATCTCCGAAAGGAAAAGCACTTGGGCGAAAGCTTCTCGTCGTAACGATAGAGTAGATATCCCAGACATTTCAAGAACAGATTCTCGTCATCCGAGAAAGTATAAATTACGCGTTTTTTCGAGGTGCCGCTCTTGTTTACCGTCCTTTTCATAGGAGGAAAAAAGCAATAGTTTCCACGGCATAGTGCCTCGGCGATAGGTAAATAACGCTTCTCGCCAACATACGAAGAGAGTGCATCCCGTTCCCGTTTGGAAACGTAATGACCATCCAGTTTATATTTGAGAAAATTCTGCCAGGTCGTTTCAAGCAAGAGTTGTTCCAGAATCGGCGGCATGCGTTATTCCAAGTTCCTTCCTTCCAAAATAAAAAGAAGAGAAACAGCTTTGAAACAAGCATGCTTGTTTTACCGGATCTGAACCCGTACCGGTTACCTGCAAAACCGGGAAATTCCCTAAAGATACAGGCTTGATCCATCGCAGGTGCGATCACCGCATTTCTCTTCTTTATATATCGCACATCAGATGTACTGATGGAGACGATCTGTAATATAACTTTCCTCTAATCTGATTATCTTGAGAATACCATAAAAAGCAGTGTTTATCCACAATGAGAATCATTTGTCCATATGAACGTTTTTGGCAATCAATGGTTTTCTGAAATAGAGCTTCGGATGGAAAAGGATCAGAAGCGGGAACAACTCTAAACGACCGGCCAGCATATCGAAGATAAGAACGACCTTGGACAGGTCGGAAAAGTGCGAATAATTCTGTGTGGATCCGACAAGCTCGAGACCCGGACCGATGTTGTTGATCGTAGCTGCTACGGCGGTAAAAGAAGTGATCAGACCTTTGTTGTCGATAGAAACGAGAAGAAAGGAGGCAGTAAACAGGATCAGAAATGTGATGATATAGACATTCACCGAGCGCGTGACCTCGTGCTCGACAGGATTTCCATCGATGCTGATCTTTGAGACGGATTTCGGATATACATAAGACTTGAGTTCACGACCAAGGGATTTGATCAGGATTATGAAGCGGGAGACCTTGATACCACCACCTGTACTTCCGGCACAAGCGCCGATGAACATGAGAGTGACAAGGATCGCCTTACTGGTCTCCGGCCAAAGGTCAAAGTTCATGGAAGCAAAGCCGGTCGTCGTGATGATCGACGCGACCTGAAAACTGGAGTGACGGAGGGCAGCCCAGAAACTCCCGACCTGATAAAGAATGTTTGTCGTGATGATCGCAATCGATGCCAGAATAATCAGAAGGTACACACGTACTTCGCTCATTCGGAATGCTTTTTTGATGTGACGGTAAAGAAGATAAAAGTAGAAATTAAAGTTGATGCCGAAGAGGATCATGAAAATGGTCACGACCCACTGGATATATGCGCTCTGGCTGACCATGCTGTCGTTTTTGACACCGAATCCGCCTGTGCCTGCCGTGGCAAAAGAACTGCATATACTATTAAACAGGGACATTTTGCCGAGGACGAGAAGAAGTGTCTCCATTGCAGTCAGCGTAAAGTAGATCAGGTAGAGAAGCCGGGCGGTCTGGCGCATCTTGGGAACGAGTTTCCCGACAGATGGTCCGGGGCTCTCAGCACGCATGAGATTGATATTTGAACCGCCACTCATAGGAATTACGGCCAAAAGAAAAACGAGAACACCCATTCCGCCCAGCCAGTGAGTAAAACACCGCCAGAATTGGGAGGCGTGAGAAAGGATCTCGACATTGGGCATAATGCTGGCACCGGTGGTCGTGAAACCGGAGACCGTTTCAAAGAATGCGTCAAGAAGCCCCGGTATTTCGCCACTGATATAGAAAGGAAGTGCGCCGACTAAACTCATAACGATCCAGGAAAACGCGGTGATCACACAGCCTTCTTTCAGGTGAATAGTGGCGCTTTTGGGTTTCTTCATAGAAAAAAGAGTTCCGAGAAGAAAAGTACAAATGCCGAGTATAGCGAAAATGATTCCGTTATCTTCTTGATACAAGAGTCCGATAAAAGCAGGAAGAAGCATGAAGGCACCCTCGATCTGAAGGACATGACCCAGTGTGGAGATGATCATGGGATAATTCATGTCTGTTGCTCCTTACTTCAGAATATCGCGGATCTCTGTAAACCCGGTGTGTGTCGTGACGATCATGACGGTATCGCCAATCTCAATGGTATCCGAACCGGAAGGAATAATGATCTTTTCTTTTCGGTTGATGAATGCTATTAGAAGATTGTCTTTCAGCGAAAGCCTCTTCAGTTCTTGACCGACGACAGGAGAATCTTTAGTGACACGGAATTCAATCGCCTCGGCCTTAGTATCGAAAAGGTGATACAAAGTGTCGATATCTGAACTTCTGGATGCACGAAGCGCGCGAGCGTATGCAATAATGGCTTCTGCAGTGATCATCTTCGGATATATAACGGAACCGAGATCCAGATCGGAAATGACTTCCGTGAAATTGATGCGGTTGATCTTCGTAATCACTTTGGCGTTGGAAACTTTTTTTGCATAGAGTGTCAGAAGGACATTTTCCTCATCGATTCCTGTCAACGGAACAAAGCCTTCCATTTCCTGGATGCCTGCGCTTCGAAGTCCTTCTTCGCTGGAGGCGTCACAATTTACGATAATGGCGTCCGGCAAAAGGGTGGAAAGTTCCTGACAACGGGACAGAGAGGATTCCAGAATGTGCACATCGATACCTGCATGTAGAAGTTCGTTAGCAAGGTAGTAGGAAGAAAGACCTCCACCGACGATCATGGTATTTCTAACTTGCTTGGTGTAGATGCCGATATGCTTGAGAAACTTTCTGGCTTCATCGCGCTTGGCGGCAAAGGAGATCGTATCACCGGTCATCAGGCAAAAATTGCCGGAAGGAATGTATACCTCGCCATTTCTTTCCACGCCGCAGATCAGAATACTATTTGTAATATGCTTGCCGAGGTTGGCAACAGTCATCTGATCCAGCATATTGCCTTCGGGGATCTTAAACTTGATCATTTCCGCCTGCCCATGCGCAAATGTATTGACCTGCAATGCGGAAGGAAGATAGAGGATGCGAGCCATTTCCCGCGCAGATTCGAGTTCAGGGTTAATGATCATGGCAAGCCCCAGCCTGTCGCGCAGATAATTGACTTCCTTACTATAGTCAGGAGTGCGGACTCGAGCAATGGCCGCACATTTACTGAACTGTTTGGCTATGGTACAGCAAAGAAGATTCAGCTCGTCCGAACCGGTCACGGCGATGAGAAGATCGGCATCTTCAATGCCGGCCTCTTGAAGGGTGCTATAGCTCGCACCGTTCCCTTTGATTGCGATGACATCAAACTGTGAATCCAGATCTGAAATCAGACTCTGCTCTTTCTCGATAACGGTAATGTTATTTCCTTCTTTGCTTAATTGCTCGATAAGAGTACGGCCGACTTTGCCATTGCCGACTATGATGATTTTCAGGCTTTTGGCATCGGAATGCAGCAAATTTGAAAACATATTGTCCCTCCTGAAACTATTACATCCACTATACTTCAAAAGAAAAAACATGTGAATAGAAAATAGGAAAAAGGAAATCATTATGTCCAATGCCCTGTATGTTATGAAAGGATATGGATACTATACCCTGGTTGCCCAGTCTGGAAATTCTTTGGAAAAAAAGATCTGAGGTAACACGGACAGAAAGTGCATGTCGTGTTCGTTGATCGTAAATCCGAATATGTCCATGTTCTCCTTCATGCGTTCTTCGTGCGTGCTCTTCGGGATGATCTGGATGCCCGATTGATTCAGGAATCGAAGGAGAAGTTGAGAAACCGGACGGCCATACTGCTTCGCCATTTTCTGAAGACATGGTTCTTCCGAAAAGTACATCCTTCCCAGCGGACTCCAGGCCTGCGGGAGGATCCCGTTTGCCCGGCAGAAATCCAAGGTATACTGTTGCAGATAGCCTACGTGAAGTTCGAGCTGATCGACCATAGGTTTGATCTCACAGTCATCAAGGATCACCTGAAGGTGATGCGGCTGGAAATTGCAAACGCCGATTGCACGGCATTTGCCTTCCTTATAGAGTTCCTCCATAGCACGCCAGGTGTCGCGGATCGACTGCCGCCACTGGAGATCCTGAGGATTTTTCTTCGGCCAATGGATCAGATAAAGATCGATATAGTCTGTACGAAGTTTCTCGCAAGATCGCGCAAAAGCTTCTTTGGTCTCTTCGTAGCCCATTTCCGAAGGCCACATTTTGGTAGCAAGGAAGATATCTTCACGCGGGATGCCGGATTCGGCCAGTGCTTCGCCGATAACTTCTTCATTCTTGTAGAAGGAGGCTGTATCGATATAACGGTAACCGACTTCCAAAGCTTTTAAGATAGGTGCTTTTCCATCAGTAAGTGTAGACTTATAGGAACCGTATCCTACAGGCGGGATCTCGATTCCATTACTTAACTTGAAGTTTTGAGGTGTGCCGGGCGTGGAGAGACGGTACATGCTGACGGTGCGCTCGGCGCCATCTTCCAGCATATGGTCGAGGCAGTCTCTTTCATAGACGAACCCGAGTTTTTTCATGACATTCCCGGAAGCGTTGTTTCGGATGTCGTGGCGTCCGCGGAACTGTGTCTGGTGAAGTGTATTTTTCCCGAAATCGATCATTGCGCGGGCCGCTTCCGTAGCAAGTCCCTTGCCCCACTGTGCTTTGGCAAAGTTATAGCCGATTTCGAACATGCCGTCCTCGTCGTCATAGTAGATTCCACCGGAACCGATAAGTTTGCCTGTTTCCTTAAGAACGAATCCCCAATCAAAATCCGTATCGCTGTTTTCTTTGGCAACGACAGATTTTAGCCATTCTTTCGTTGTCTCGATATTTTTGTGGGCATAGTAGCGCATATATTTTGCTACTTCCGGATCGGAAGCCCATGTATCAAAAGCGGTTTGCGCGTCGTCTAAAGTCAAGGGGCGAAGGATCAGTCTTTCTGTCTCAATAATCGGGTTTTTCATAAGAATTCTCCTTAATAATGTTTCTTCTATTATATATGAAGAAGGAGAGAAGCGAGAATCTATGTAGTATAAAGGAAAAACGGGAATAAATTGAAAAAACCCGCTTCTTCAAGAAGAAACGGGATTATTTTCATCTTAGCTGATCTGTTTCGGTGACAAGAACTTACGCTCTTTCTACAGCACCGGAACGCAGGCAACGCGTACAAACATGCATAGTCTTAGGGGTGCCATCAACAACTACCTTAACGTTACGAACGTTCGGCTGCTGCTGTGTCAACGCACGACGGGAAACCTGTGAACGCGTGATGCTGATCTTTCTGCCGAAATGAGTATCTTTCTGACAGATCTCACACTTTGCCATGTAAACACCTCCTATGTGCTACTAAATACGCGACCTAAATTACGCGCAGACAAAATGATAACACAATTACTTCTCTTGTGCAAGAGATTCTGAGTGATTATCTTGTTTTTTTGGTTCACCTCGTAAAAAAGCGATCGCATGGGTCGGACATCCGTTTACACATGCATCGCAATGAATGCACTTGCTCTGGTCAATGACGGCCAGGGATTCTCTCATGGAAATGGCGCCCTGCGGACAGGAACGGACACACTTCTGACACCCGATACATCCGATGCTGCAGTTCTTTCGCGTCCTGGCGCCCGGCCATTCATTCTGGCAACGGACCGCAACAGTTGCAGTGATCGGCATCAGCTCGATCAGTTTTTTCGGACAGACTTTTACGCATTGACCACAACCGTGACAGAGCGCACGATCGATCTTACATATGCCATCCTTGATGGTTATTGCTCCAAAAGCACAGGCCGCTACACAGTCGCCGAAACCGAGACAACCGAATGTGCAGGAATTCGGTCCTCCGAGAAGGCCGGAGGCCGCATGACAACTGCTGGTGCCAAGATATACATATCTTTTGCTGGTTTGCTCGCAAGTACCCTGACAACGTGGTACAGCGACCTTTTTCTCCGGAATGGCTGCTTCAGTGCCCAGGATCGACGCGATCTCGCGAGCACAGTCCACGCCACCAACGGCGCATAATGCTGTATTGGCGCCTGGCTTGGTCAGGTAATCCGCGTAGCCTTCACATCCTGCAAATCCGCAACCACCGCAATTAGCGCCCGGCAAAGCTTCCAGGATCTTTTCCTTGGTCTCGTTCTTTTCCACGGCAAAAACTCTCGAAACGATTACGATAAGAATGCCCAGAAGAAGAGCGATGCCCAGCATGATTCCGGTAGGTATTAATATATCGACAAGAGATTGTGGCATACTCATTAACCTCCGAACAGATTCTCAACAAGACCCTTGAAACCAAGGAAAGAAACAGCAACCAGGGAGGCCGAGATCAAAGTGATCGGAAGTCCTCTCAGAGCTTCCGGGACATCGGCTTTATCGATCCTCGAGCGCACACCGGAGAAAAGGAACAGGGAAAGGGTGAAGCCGATACCGGCGCCCAACGCATTGACCATGGACTCCATAAACGTGTAGTTCGAGTTGATATTCAGGATCGTAACACCCAGTACGGCGCAGTTTGTAGTGATCAAAGGAAGATAAATGCCCAGCGCTTTGTGAAGCGGAGGCATGGATTTTTTCATGATCATCTCGATCATCTGGACCAATGCCGCAATTACAAGGATAAATACAAGAGTCTGAAGATATCCAAGCTTCAGCGGATTTAAAAGGAAATGCTGGATCGGCCATGTGATGGCAGAGGCTACCAGCATGACGCACACTACAGCTCCGGACATGCCCATGGCTGTTTTCAGATTCTTCGACACACCCAGGAAGGAACAGATTCCCATAAACTTCGAAAGAACGAAGTTATCGACAAGGATGGCAGAGAAGATAATGATCAGAAAGGTATTGCTCATTTGTCATCCCCCTTTCCCTTGCACAGATTGCATCCGGCACAAGCAAGGCAATCGCTGGAACTGCTCGTACCGCATGGCGAAGGTTCTTTGCCGGAAGAATGCTTCTCCTGTTTTTTCATGAGGAGCTGAACGATGCAGATGCAGATGCCGAAAACGAAGAACCCTCCCGGAGGAAGCATGAAGAACATCATGGGCTCAATAACTGTCCCGAAAAGCGGAACCTTCATATCGAAAAAAGTACCGCATCCGAGGATCTCACGGATCGTACCCATCATGAGCAGCGCGAGTGTAAAACCGGTACCCATGGAAAACCCATCCAGAATGCTCGGCAGGATCTTCTGCTTACTGGCGAAAGTTTCCGCTCTGGCCAGAAGGATACAGTTTACTACGATCAAAGGAATATATATGCCCAAAGATTCATTGAGCGCCGGGAAATAAGCGGAGATCAGCATCTGTACGATCGTTACGAATGTGGCAATGATCGTGATAAATGCCGGGATACGTACCTTGTTCGGGATGACGTTCCGAAGCAGGGAAATAATGGCTTCTGACGCTGTCAGCACGAAAAGCACTGCCAGCCCCATAAAGAGCGATGACTTGGCGGAGATCGTGACCGCCAGAAGCGGACATGTGCCGAGTACCAATCGAAGAGCCGGATTCTCAAATAGAACACCGTTCAGGAAGATGTACTTCGGAGTATACTTGCTTTTCTTTTCAGCCAGACGTTCATCCGGAGACCGGTAAGTGACGTCTTTCATCTTATTTTCACTCATGCGATCAATCCTTTCTCCACAAATACCCGGTAAGCGGAACGGGCCCTGTTCACGCACGCTGTGGCCGCACGTGAAGAGATGGTGGCGCCGGAAACGGCAGCCACGTCCTGATTTAAGATGATCTCGGATTCTGTGGAAAGTCCGGTAAATCCATCAAGGAACGGACGTCCTTCGACTTCTTTGCCGAGCTTCGGTGTATCTGAAGCAGCGGTGGCAATGACCATGATGATCTTGCCTTTACTGTCTATCCCCGTAGTGGTGACGATGTTGCCGGCATATCCGAATCCTGTGTTGACAAAGATGTAGCCAAGGGCGTCGCCGGTAGCGGAATAGGCCACAAAGGCTTCATCCGGATCGATGCCCTGCGACTTCAGTTCATTGCGGATGCTGTCCGAATACTGTAACGGCTCAAACGAACGCGCATCCGGAAAAATCGTCAACTTGCGCTCCTGAGCAGCGGCTTTTTCCTGATCAGCGATCTTATCCTTGGTGAGGGCATAGGTGCCGGCCAGAAGGAAAACGCAGATGGAACAGATCAAAGCCAGAACGATGGCAGGAAGAAAACCCTTAAGCTTTTGCATTTTCTTTCACCTCCCCGAACGGCTTGCCCATCGTCCAATCATCGATATGAGGAGTCAGGATATTCATAAGGATAATGGAGAAGGAGACACCCTCAGCCATATTTCCGTAATAGCGGATCAGAAAAGTCAGGACACCGCAGCCAAAACCGAAAAGCAGTTTTCCTTTTACGGTAAGCGGTGAGGTGACATAGTCGGTCGCCATGAAGATCGCACCCAGCACCAGACCACCGGAGCAGAGCATATAGCAGGCTTCGTAGAAAAGATCGGTCCATGCCTGTAAAGTGGTATAGTCACCGGAAGGTGCATGAAGCAGATTCGTATGTCCGAATAAAAGAACAAGGATCAGAAAAGTCCCGATATATGCAGCAGGGATCCAGGGACGGATGACATGACGGATCAATAAGTAAAGACCACCGATCAGAAGGGCCAGGATACAGACTTCTCCGATACAGCCGGCTTTATTTCCGATAAACAGATCCCACAAGGAAGGCGCTTCTTTAGTTCCTACCATGGTGAGCGGTGTAGCAGAAGAAACGGCATCTACGGATTTCATACTGAACCAGGAACCGGTGTGGAGTGTCCAGGAAGTCATTGCTTTCGGAAAAGCGATGACCAGGAAGATACGCGCAGCGATGGCGGGATTTACGAAATTGTTTCCTATACCGCCGAACATCTGCTTGACGACGACGATGGCAAAACATGCTCCGATGATGACCATATAAAAAGGTATCGTTACCGGAAGGTTCATGGCAAGGAGAAGACCTGTCACTGCGGCGGAAAGATCTGTAATAGTATTGTTCCGCTTCATGATCTTCCGGCAGATGTATTCAAAGCCGATACAGGAAACGATGGAAAGAAGTGTAACAAACACCGCTCTTACACCAAAGTAATACCAACCCGCAAAAGTTGCCGGCAAAAGCGCAATGATCACATCACGCATGATGGAGCTTGTAGTCGCTTTGTCCCGGACGTGCGGGGAATGAGAAACTTGAAGTTTCATGATGGAGCAGAACCTCCTTTTTGTTCGGATGAGGCACGAAGCGCTTCTTCCTGTTTCGCGCGGGCACGCTCGGCACGGACCATGACCTTGCCGTTCTTGATGCTCTGTGTCAGGAATCGCTTGGAGGGACATGCATAGGTGCAACAACCACACTCGATGCAGTCCATAACATGATACTTTTCCAGCATAGCCGGATCGCGCAGACGGGAAGCTTTGTCAATGCCGCAAGGGATCAGATCCATCGGACAAGACGCGACGCAACGTGCGCAACGGATACAAGGAGATTCAGGAGGAAGTGTCGTTTCTTCACTTCCGAAGACCAGGATAGCATTATTCGCTTTGATAATACCATGGTCGATACGGTCAAGAGCCACGCCCATCATAGCACCACCCATGATGATCTTTTTAGGCTCTTCGCGTGTGCCGCCCGCTGCTGCAATAATATCCTGAATACGTGCACCGATCGGCACGATAAAGTTTCCGGGAGTATTGAGTGCGCTACCGTCAAGTGTCATACGCTTTCTTGTCAGCGGGACTCCCTCTTTCAAATACAGACCGATAAAACGAAGCGTACTGACATTCATGACCAGCGTATGCACATCGATCGGGAGTTTTCCCGGAGGTACTTTTCTACCGGTCAAGGTGTAGATCAGCATCTTCTCCGCGCCTTGCGGATAAATCGTTTTCAGTGTACGCACTTCAATGTCAGGATGTCTTCCTGTTTTGAAAACACGCTTCTTCAGTTCGTGCGAGAAAATACGTGTAACAAGCGGCTTGTTGTCCTCGACGCCGATGATGGTCTTCGGGATCTCCAGCCACTTCATGACTTCAATAATGCCGTCAATGATATCATCCGGATGTTCACAGATCTGACGATAATCAGCTGTGATATATGGCTCACATTCTGCTGCATTGACGATAAGGGTATCCGGCATCTTGTTTTTCGGCGGATTCAGTTTAATGTATGTCGGAAAAGCAGCGCCGCCTAAACCGACAAGACCGGAATCACGGATCATCTGAATAAAGTCTTCGAATGACTCGATCTTCGGAGGCCGGCAAAACGGGTTGATGGAATGTTTAAAGTCGGACTCGATCCGGACAGCTTCTACCGGCGCACCATTGGCAGATACAACATAGTGGACTTCTTTGACGGTTCCGGAAATACTTGAATGGATCGGCACGGACATAGGTTTATCGGCACGCCCGACAAGGGTGCCCACATCCACATGATCACCGGGTTTCACAACACAGGTGCAAGGCGGACCGATGTGCTGTTGCATCAGCAGCTCCACCTCGGGAAAACCGTGCAGATGAATGGAAGGTAGAACGTCGGTGTTTTTATTTCCGAGAGGATGCACACCTCCGGCAAAAGCATGTAACGAACGCATATTGCAGAATCCTGCTTTCCCCAAGTCTCATATAACCATATTAACACAAATTAAGAAAAAGTGACGAAATGATTTTCATTTCACCAAGATATCTTTTTTGCTACAAGAACTGAAGAAAAAGTGGACATAAAAAACCTCTCCTCGTGAAAGAGGAGAGGTGGAAAACCAACATTGATCAGTTATATTTTCCTGAATAGTCTGCGGATGCATTCCAAAGGATCCACTCGCTGTATCCGGCATCCTGAATAGCCTTGATCTGAGCCTTGACCGGTTCCGGATTATTCTTATAACTGAGGTATTTTCCTTCGCCGAGATAACTGGCCGTGAAAGCCTGCACATACGGACGTACAACAGCAAAACCACTCTGGTCGGCTTCATCTTTACCCATAATCAGAGCATTGTACATGATCTCATAAGGATAAAGATCCGGCTTATCAAAATTCTTGCCGTTCAGAACCGTATTGGTAGCATAGTGCGACGGGTAAACCATCGGGCAAACTGCATCGACACCGGTAAGTCCGATGGTACTCCAGCCTTGACCGATCAACTTACCATCAAGCTCACTGGAAAGAATAATACCGAATACGTCAGCTGTCAGCGGGATGCCGTAAGTATCCTGCACACGACGGCGTGCAGTCTGCAGGAAACGGTTGATCGCATCAATACGAGTAGGCGTGGAATCCTCCGGTCCGAAATACGGTTTTTCACCACTCTTCGTACTGATCGTCGGGAAACGTACATAGTCGAACTGAATCTCGTCAACACCTTTGTTGATGGCTTCAACGGCCAGATCGATGAGGAAGTCCCAGACTTTGGAATCATAAGGATTGGCGAACTGATGATACTTCTCCAGCTTAAACTTCATTGAATTGCCGCTCTCGTCCTTGATGCTCATCTCAGGATGGTTATGCGCCAAAGACAGATCGTTAAAGCATACGATGCGGCCGATTACCGTGATGCCGGCCTCGTGACACTTCTGCACTACGTTTTCGAGATTATAAAGGGACTGGACGTAATTGCCCATATCTTTCCAGGTTTCATTGCCGTCCGAATCTCGCTTGTAACTCCAAAGCTTCATGGACTTGGCAAACTCGTTATCACTGTTGAAAAGCACTCCGTTAGTCTCATCTTTCAGATCGATAACGAAAGCATTGATATCGGTCTTCTTGGCTAATTCTATATTGGCATCCAGCTTGGCGGCTGCGGCACAGTAGATTCCGCGAACGTCATGGTGAGTCGCGGTCTTGACTTCGGCTACATCCGGAAGTGGTCCCCAATAGTCATTGGAAAGGTTGTTGTCAGCAAGAAGTTCCTTGATCGTAGCGGCGGGCAACGTTGTTTCGGTTGTGGCTTCAGTAGTCTCGGAAGTAGATGCCTCCGATGTATCTGCCACGGATGTGATCGATGAAATGACAGGTACCTTCGTTGATTTGGATGACGTAGCGTTCTTCACGATCAAAACGATAACACAGACGACATCAACAACAAACATGATCAGGCACAGAGCGAAAAGAGCAAAAATTACTTTTTGCATAAGACGGATCTGGGCTCTCTTTTTTGCTTTACTAGTTGAAGTTCCCATATATTTTCCTCTCTAATATATCTTACGACGGAATCATTATATCGATTCTGCAACCACGATGCAAGAATGTGAGAAAACGCTTATATTACATGGATATTTCAACTGTTACACGATGCTGAAACAGGCTGTTTGAGCGTTCCGGTTCGTTGCGTGAAAACAGTAAGTCATGATAAAATTATAAAAAATCTGACACAGGGTGAGGTGATTATCATGCTCGAACGTAATTGTGCAGGAGGCATCGTTTTTTTCGGGGATTCGGTTTTGCTTCTGATGAATGAAAAAGCAGAATGGTGTTTCCCGAAGGGTGTGATCCGGACAGTGGAAAAGCCTGAGGAAGTGGCACTGGAAAGAGTGTCTTTTGAAGCAGGTGTGGAAGCGAAGATCCTTTTCCCGGTAGGACGGACGAACTACGAGTTTTACTCTATCACCAGACAGAAACCGGTATGCAACAAGATCGTCTGGTATGTTATGCGGGCGGAAAAAGACACGGTTACTCCGAACCCCGCACAGAATTTTTCCGACGGTGGTTTTTTTCCGATCGATCAGGCTCTGGAGATGGTTACCTACAGTCAGGATCGTTCTCTGCTCATGATGGCCTACCAGAGATATAAGGAGCTTGTGTAATTGCAACGGCAGAGTTGGAAAACAATAGAGAAAGTTTCCCGTATTGAATATGAAGTAAAAAAATCCGTTTTCATTGCTTCTTGCGCACCTGTGACAAGCGGGGAAGAAGCAACGGATTTTCTGCGCGCGGTTAAGAAAGAATTTCCCGATGCCCGTCATCATGTGTATGCCTATCGTGTAGGAGGTGAGACGGTTGAGCAGCGTTACAGCGATGACGGAGAACCTCAGGGAACAGGTGGTATGCCGGTTCTGGAAGTGCTGAAGCATCAGGAACTGGACGACGTGATCTGTGTGGTGACCAGATATTTCGGAGGGATCCTTCTGGGGACCGGAGGATTAACACGTGCGTATTCAACTGCTGCCGTGATGGGAATAGAAGCTGCACACCCATGTCAAATGGAATTGCGGGAGCTTTTTGATGTGAAAGTGGATTACGCTTTGGCGGAAAAACTGAAATATATGGTGAGCAAGAAAGGGTACATCCTTGGGGATATCCGGTACGAAGACAAACCTGTGCTGCCTGTATCCTGCAGAAAAGAAGAGAAGGAATCTTTCCTTGAATTTATCAATGAGGCCACTTCCGCAAGAGCGCTTGTCGAGTATATCGGAAACAGACAAGTCCGCCTGTAATGATCTACGGAATTATTTTCGGTAAGTAATTTACGCTTTGTTTTCAAAAAGAACGAGAAAACGTATGTAATGGCAAGTATGATGATAATGTATTTTTTCTCATAGAAGAGACACGACCAGGTAATATCGCATCAGACGAGGACGTATTATGAAAAGAAAAATCGCAGCTTTTGCAAATGGATGGAGCGACGAGTATCTGTTGGTTGCTTTGGAAGGAATAAAGAAATGCGCACGCGAAGAAAATGTGGATGTGTATTTTTTTATCGATTATTCTTCCAATAACAGGCAAGATGCCAACGTTCAAGGTGAGGTCAATATCCTGAATCTTGCGAGACTTCAGGATTTTGACGGCGTGCTTCTTTTGGGAAATACACTCAACAATGCGGGAGAACTGGACATCCTTCGGGAAAGGATCCTGAAAGCAGACATTCCTGCGGTTTGCCTGGAGTATAAGATTGATGACATAGATTGCATCTGTACTGACAATTACAGCGGCATGCGTGAGTTGTGCGAGCATGTGATCTCAGAACATGGCGTGAAACGTATTGTGTATATTTCCGGCATGAGCGGAAACGAAGAGAATGAAGAAAGACTTCGGGCTCTCAGAGATGTGCTTTATGAGCATCGCCTGACATTGAATGATGACGACATTATTCCTGGAGAATGGAGTTTTTACGCGATCCAGCAGATTCTTCCTCAATGGTTGGAGACCCATATTCTTCCGGATGCGTTTATTTGCGCCAACGATGTTATGGCATTGGGCGCGATGACCATCTTGTTTAAGATGGGTTATGATATGCCACGGGATGTGATCGTAACAGGATTCGACAATATCACTTCGTCGGCCACGTTTGTTCCGGCGCTTTCTACCGTGGACCGTCAGTGGACGGACAGAAGTTATGATGGAATGAAGCACCTTATCGGGCTTATGGATGGTAAGCCGAAGCAAGGCATGATTTCTTTTCCGTCGAGAAAACAGGTCCGTGAAAGCTGCGGATGTGAGATCTCTGCCGATCTGAGAATGAAACAGCTCCGTACCATCAATCGGGTATATACGGCCCCCATTGAGAGAACGCTGTTTGACTGGCACCTTACAGGTCTGGACGAGGCGACGACAGGAATGAACACTCTGGAAGCTGTCCACGACAGTATGGCCAGATTCTTCGGTGATGGTGTGTCGAAATATGAAGGAGACACATTCTGTATCTGCCTGGATGAAAACTTTGTGGAGTCGATCTACCAATCAGTGGAACCCAGATGCTTAGGATACAGCGAACAGATGCATGTTCTCTATGGAAAGCGAGACGGCAAACACCTTCCTTACCAGAAGATCAAGACATCCTATATCTTTCCGGTCTTTTCTGCTCCGAACGAGCCGGCGAATATATATTTTATTGCTCCGCTTCATAATTTCAGCAGCGTTATCGGCTACGCCGTTTTCAAAAATTTCAGCAACGTGCTGGAGACTTTTTTTCTTTATTCCTGGCTCAGGCATCTTAAGACAGGACTTCTCCGATGCCGTCAGAATATTATCATGGGCGACATGAATGAGAAGTTAAAAGAGGTCTCGATGATGGATGAACTCTCCGGCCTTCTTAATCGAAAAGGATATGAGCGAAAAGGCATCCCGCTTCTGGAAAAGATCAAGAGTGAGAAGAAGACGGCCATGATGATGGTAGTGGACATCAATCATATGAAGAGGATCAATGACCGGTACGGACATCTTCAAGGAGACCTGGCCATCCGTCTTGTCGCAAAAGCCATCAAGGAATCTGTCCCGGAGAGCTGGTATGGTATCCGTTATGGTGGAGATGAATTTGTTGTGATCGGTGAGAAAGTCTTTGTGGATGATGGAACGATCCTGAAGAGGCATCTATGTGCTGCCGTGGAGAATGAGGCAAAAGCGCTGATGCTGCCGTTTGCTCTGAGCGTCAGTGTTGGATCGGTACTGGTGGAGCCGGATAAGAATGTTGCGCTTGACGAGTACTTCAGCATGGCCGATACCGCCATGTATGAGATGAAAAAGAAGATCCACGAGGAAGAGCAGATGAACGAAGAAGTTTGATCAGGTTTCTTCTTTGGATCCGGCTTTGTCTTGGTGCGCATCCTTCGGGTGCGCATTTTTTTTGAAAAGCGAAAGGATCGCCTGGGCCACAAGATCAGAAACCACGGAAAATGACAGGCAGATCAGAATGCCCCAGATCAGGACAAGGATCGGGTTTCTCGGAGCATAAAGGACTCTCTTGGTATAGCGGCTGAGGGCGCCGAAAAACATACAGTGCCAAAACCACATATAGACAGAATACTTACCGAGTATTTCGAAAACACGGATCGCCTTCTTGTTTTCAAGAAAAGACAGTAGTTCGACCAGACAGAAAATGAAGACGGGAATGTAAAATGCATATCCGTTAATGGCAAGTCCGAATGTGAATCTTCCCACATGGAATAGTTCAACGAAATCAAAATAGAATAGATAAGGAGCCATAAAAGACGCGCCGAGCAGTACGATCAGGAGCAAGGCACGGAGAAAAGAAGGGACCTTGTCCAATTGCTTCTTGACTCGGGAATAAAGATCGGATCCGGCGATGGCATATCCCATAACGGTCGGAAACAAAGTGATCCAACAGTTCGAAACAATGGTCTTAAAAGATAGCAGGTCATTGCTGATAAGCGCGTATATCGGACTGAAGAGAAAGTTGAACGCCAGAAAAAGCAACAAAAGAAGAAGCCAAGTTTTGTTGCGGAAGAGCTTCACCATCAACGGAAGGAAAAGCATGATGAAAAGGTAGAAATATACATACCAGGCAAAACACATGACGTTTCCCTGTAACCCGAACAATTCCAAAATGATGTTGGAAAAGGACGCCTGATATACTCCGCTTACCACGGCAAGAGCTAAAAGAGGAAAGGCAATCACCCAGTAGCGTATAAGTAAGTTCCCACAGCTTTTTAAGGAGCTTTCAAAGGACTTCTTTTTGCTGAAAAAATACATATATCCGGTAATAAAAGCAAAGATCGCCACACAGCTTTTCGTCGGAGCTGTGAAGTATTTTTCGAAATCTGCGGCCCACGCGTAAGGGTGGTCAGAGGGAAGATATCTCTGGATCGAGAAAAAGTGATGGATGAACATGAGGATGATAGCGACCGATTTCAAAATACCGGTCATCTTTTTGCTCCAGAACGGACGTTTTTCAATTGTAGTCGTGTTATTTTCCATTCGCGCCTTTCTCTTTCTGTTCGTCTTTTGTATCATACAACACAGAGAGGTTTCTTGAAAAGGATTTGTTATAATGAGAACATACTTATATACAAGGAGAAAGAGACCGCATGATGACGTGTCCGGTAACAAAAACCTGTGGCGGATGTGAATACATATCCCAGGAATATAAGAAGCAACTTGAGACAAAAGAGAAACGAGTCCGTGATCTGCTTTCTTCACTTTGCCCGGTCCGTCCTGCCGTCGGTGCAGATGATCCATACTTTTACCGCAACAAAGTCCACTGGGCGTTCGGACACCAAGGGCCACATCTGATTGCCGGCCGTTATGCGGAGGGATCACACAAGATCATCGAGAATGACCACTGTCTTTTGGAAGATAAGGAGTGTGCAGAGATCCTTTCCGATATCAGAGATCTGGCCATAAAATTCAAGATGCAGGCATATGATGAGCGGACGAAGCGTGGACTTTTGCGACGGGTCCTCGTACGGAAGGGCATGGCCACCGGTGAAGTGATGGTGGTCCTTGTGCTGGCATCTCCGATTTTTCCCGGTAAGAAAGGTTTTATCAAGTCTCTGCTTGAGAAGCACCCGTCCGTCAAGACGATGCTGATCAACATAAATACCCGTACTGATTCCATGATCCTCGGAGACAAGACTATCTGCGAATTCGGAAGGGGGTCTATCCGGGACGGACTTCTTGGTGTGAAGTTCAAGATCTCTCCCGAGTCCTTCTACCAGATCAATCACGATCAGACGGAGAAACTCTATTCTCTGGCAATTGAAGCTGCCGGCCTTCAATCAGGAGAGAAGATCCTCGATGCATATTGCGGGATCGGCACGATCGGGTTATGCGCGGCTTCTTCCTGCAAGGACATTCGGCTTACCGGTGTGGAATTGAATCGCGCGGCAATCGCTGATGCGAAGGAAAATGCCAAAATGAACGGCATGGAAAAGACGCGTTTCATAGCGGCAGATGCTACGAAATACATGATGGATGCCGCTGCGCGGAAAGAATCGTATGATGTGGTTTTCCTCGATCCGCCAAGATCCGGAACCACGCCCGAGTTCATTTCTGCATGTGAGAAACTTTCCCCTAAAAGGATCGTCTATGTTTCCTGCGATCCGGAAACTCTCGCTCGTGATCTCAAAGAATTCAAAAAAAGAGGGTATGATCCGCAATACGCGATTCCTGTGGATATGTTTCCTTTTACGAGCCATGTTGAGACTGTGTGCCTCTTGAGCAACCGAAAACCAGATGCGAGAGTAAAGATCGATGTGGATCTGGAAGATTACTACCGTATCAAGGACGAACAGAAAAAGAATAAAGCCTCAGAATAAAATAAAACACCGAACTTAAAGCGA
>JAFWDK010000022.1 GCA_017513085.1 Clostridiales bacterium
ATGACCTCAGTTCAGCATGGCGAATGGTGGATGCGCCGGAACCGCCAAGATCCGATGACGGTTCATGGGTGCATACGATCAACTGCGTATTCGAAGAGCTCGAAGCTCTTGGTTTATCAATACCGGTTCCAAAGCCCGAACAGAAAAAACGTGGCCGACCAAAGAAGGAACCGCAGGTACAAAACCCAAAGCGTCCACGTGGACGTCCGAGGAAAAACTCCTGATCTGCCGTCATATAGTACGGCAGATTGGGAAAGCTTTAATTAATCTACTGTTAAAGACCAAACTTGCCAAACTTCTACCAAACTTGCCAAATACTTGGAAACATGTTTTCTGTGAATTAAGCACATGATAGATTGTAGGTAATCACAAAAATGGTTAGGAGGTTTTGTTTATGAGGAAAATGAAGCGGTTTTTGGCTCTGTTGACGACAATGAGTATTCTGTCGAGCGTCTACATTTCTGTGAGCGCAATGTCGGTTATTTCCAGTACATTCATAGTTAGTGCTGGTGGAAGTGAATATTCGCAACAGACCTGTTTTCAGTCAACGTACCATTCACAATGCTATATGAGAATGCGAAGTTTTAGATTCAACGGATACAGCACAAACGTTATGCCAAATGGGTGTCATATTGCATCTCGTCTCTATCTAGTCAGTAATGGTGGTAACTACTATCCGGCTACAACTGTTGCAACATTTACTGCTCCGACCTCTGTAGGGCAATACAACTACAGTTTTCAAGCAGGCTATGGCGGAGCAGGACAAACATTTATAGCGAAGACAAACAGCACGTCCAGTCTTGCTTTCAATGCTGTAATTGAATGGAAGACCGAACCATATTAATCCTTTGGAAATTTAGTATATTATATATAAATTGATATTCTTAAGGAGTTATCAAGTTATATGAATAGAAACGTGCATAAGGCGCATATTTGTATTTTGTTATCGGTTTTGGTAATGCTGACTTCATGTGGAAAAACAACGCCACATGAAGTCAGTCATTCTGTGCAATACACGGATATAATCACTTCGCGCGAAAACGAATCAAGTGTGGGTAATGATTCTAGTGAAAGCCAGAAGATCAGCTCGAACGATGAATTTGTCCCGGATTTTCGTTTGTCTTTTAAGAAAGACATGTTGGTATTAGATTATGGTAAAACTACTGTAAATCTCTATCATGCAAAGTATCCGCTATACGATGGAACCCCTTTCGAAGAAGGCTGGATAGTATCAGGTATGGATGATGTTTGCAAGTGGTGCAAAGGTCAGCCTCTGATATCCAATTTGCAAGGCGATGGTCATCAAGTTGCTGAATATAGTGTTTTAGATAAAGACCTCGTATTGAATAACATTGCGAGTGTACGAAAAGTTCCTGTTAGTGGTACTGTGGACTATCAGGAAGCGACTTCAGTTCTTGCATCAGATACTGATACTGAATTGCTGTGCTGGACATATAGCTTAGGCGAGTTTCCATGGAAAAACTATGAAAATGAAGAATGGTTTCAAGTTCCCTCTGAAATGAAACAGGTGGATTATGTGCTGGTCAATAGTCAGCATGTCGATGGAGTTCCGATCCAGAATCGTCCTTGTGGCGTTTTAGGAGCGGTATATGAATGGGACGGAGTGATAGAACCATCGCGACAAGCAGCCAATCAAGGCTGTATCATGGTGAATCCAAGCAGAACCTGTATATATGATATCGGATATAGTCAGTACTCAATCTCCGAAGCGTTTGAGAAAGATCTGGTAGTTAAGAATCCTTCTGAATGTTTAGGCGGAATAGGCAAAGCTTTATCATATGCACCGAATTATGTTTCTCGAACATCTGCAGATAAGACCAAGCAGGATTTGCTTTCTATTAATGGGACAGATGTAGAAGTGTACTGTATGGAACTGTCATATGCTGTTATGGATCCAAACCCTGTAGACTATGAAAATCGCCAGTCTCACGAATTGACGTTAGTTCCGGTTTGGAAAGTGTATTATACAGTAACTAACTCAGATAGAGCCAATCCGGATATTGTATTCTGCGGTGAAGTATTCATCAATGCAGTTACCGGAGAGTCTTTATATTCTGAAACATACGGACCGGAGGAGAACGAGTTTTTGTTTCCTGGTGCGAAGGAGATTTAAATGAAAGATTGTTCAAGAAATATATTATCTCTTATCCTTCTTGTTGCGATAACCATGAATACTTGTGGATGTGGGAAAAAGAACAAGTATGAATACACATCAGGCGCGTATACTTTTAGCTCCTTTGATGTTCCTGAAAAAGAAGGATATGAGTCGATTGTAAAGGATATAATTAAAGATGGCGAAAATGTCTGCATTCCGGTTGTTTATGTGAAGTTTGATGAGAGTCTGAACGAAACCGTTGACGTTCGAACAGATATTTATACTGTAAACCTCAGTGGAGAAGCCATTTATACTTTGGAGGTTATGGGCGCGCAGCCACCTGCAGCGGTACTTAACAATGAGTATGTTTATCTAGGGTACTCAACAAGTGATAATCAAGGCTCAGGAACTGCTATCACAAATGACTCCGCTAGAAAAGTAGCTGTTTTCCTAGATAAAAAAACAGGAAATCTTACCAGAGTAATACAAAGTGATGATGAGTTTTCTCCCAACTATATTGTTCCTGTTTCTGATGGATTTGTTCTAGTAGGAGAAACAACAATCTGTAAGTACTCTGAATCTGGTGTGTTGCAGAGTAAGATTGAGACAGGATTCACTTGTTTTAACGATGCTCCGGGCTTTTTTGAAGATAATGGGCGGTATTTTGTAATTGAAGAAATTGATCTGGATACTATTGCGTACCATGAGGTCGATTTTGGAAAGGGTATGTGTACCCGAAAATGCGGAAGTAAGGATATTGGAATAGTATATCCTGGAACTGCCTGCGGTCCGTACTATTTCAATCCAGATGGAGAATACAAAGTTGATCTAGTTAACATGAAGGCTGGCAGTGTTGCTGATTGGAATAGTATTGATATCCGGCCTCCTAAAACATCGCTAAACACGCCAAGTAAGAGATATGCTTTGGACGACAATTGTTTTGCAATGAGCTACGAGTATTATAATCGTGCCAGATCAAAAGAAGTGCTGATATATCATTTTGATCCATCCATAGATAGATCTAAGACTAAGACAATTAAAATAGGCGGTTTTGGAGTATACGATGATTTAATGCTTCAGTGGGTCGTATATGAATTTAATACTTCGAATACTGATTACCGTGTGGTCATGGAGGATTATTCCCAACGATTTGGAGGTGGCGGAAATCTCGATGATACCGTAAAAGGGAAACTCAATCTGATGAAGTACTTCAACGAAGGAAATTCACCGGACATATTCTACGGAACACAATTTGATTATGAGTATATGGGCCGAAATGGCATGGTCGTAGATATGTCAGACTATCTGAAAGAGGAGTCAGGTTTTGATGTAGCATTGACAGAAACAGCAAAAAACTTGTTGTTTGATGGGAATGGTGCATGTTATCAACTTTTTGCCTCTTATTATTTAAATGGCTATTATGCAAGTCAGGAAGTAGTCAATTCGGTTGGCGATCTATCACTATCCTCACTTTATTCGTATTCACAAGAGCACAGTATCACTCTAACTTCTAATCCGGCAGCCAATACGTTTGATGAGGCTATAGAATATGACTTTGCAGATTTGTGGGGTGCTTATGATGGGGAGAGGAAAATTACCAGAGAAGAACTAGAGAAAATGATTTCGGAAGTGATATCGATTCCCAGTTCCGACAACACTTTGGCTGTGGCAGATGATGTTGAGAATGGGCGTGTTTTGGTTTTTCCAAGCATTTGTAGTTGCTACTATGACGAGGAGGATCGAGCCAATTCATACAGCGGTGACTATGTGTTTATTGGATATCCTTCTGTACATGGTTCCGTTCATCTTGCAGTACCACAGTGCCTGATGGCAATATCCACATCAGCACAAAATAAGGATAAGTGTTGGGAGGTAGTGTCAAAACTATTCTCAGAGGTTGTTCAGAATCAAGCTGTTGTTTCGCAATATGTTCCGGTGACAGAAAAGGCATTGAACACTCTGTGTGAATCTATATTGAACCCGAAAGAAAGCCCAATCGAATCATGGAGAGAGATGTTTGGAAATAGAGGATCGGGAAATCAAGATATATTGGACAAGTTTCTCGAGAACATTGAAACAGCAGATACAATAGCTGTGTATGATTGGGGACTGTTTAGCATAATTACAGACGAGCTGAATAGCTACTATTCTCAGAATCGAACACCGTCACAGATAGCTGAGACTTTAGATAAAAGATTGACTCTCTACATGCAGGAAAACTACCAGTAAATAGCAATTAGTATGGGTTTTGTCAAAAGAAGACTCTTCGAATCCTTCTATGAGAATAAAGAAGACGAGCGCAGGACAATTCGTACCAGATCCAACCGTATAGCTACAGAGTGTTGTCCTAGCAAATGAGTGATATACTCGCAGATTTCAACAGTTTGCAACCGAACTTGCCTATTTTTCACCAAACTTGCCAAATGTGTTGAAACTTGTTTTGTTTGTCTCAATCATGTGCTAGATTGTAGTTAATCACAAATAGAAATTAGGAGGTAATGTTTATGAGAAAAAGAATGATTAGTGCTATTTGCACATTAGTTGTACTCTTTTCTGTGATGTTGCCGGTTTCTGCGGCGCCAACATCAACTGTAACGAGTGACATTTATTTTTCTGCAGGTGGTTCTGGATATTCGGATACGGCCTATTCTCCGACATACTTATATGTTCCAGGTTCGAATACAACATATACGTATTATAACGTTAAGTTGACAGCATTTCGGTTTGACGGCTATTCGCATAACTACAAGCCAGCATATGTTCGGTTCAATTTCCGCCCAGTTAAAAAGACCTCACATGAATCAGCTGCTGATGTAGCACATATCTTTAATCGATATGATTCGGATTATGGTGAGACATATTCTGGTTGTGCTGTAAGTGGCAAAAGCCTTGCTATGAAGACTAATACTTCATATTATGAATCTGCTGGATGTGGATTGACGTGTGAATGGTATCTTTACTTGGCGTCACCTGCAAGTTAGTATATGATAAGATGGTGTTTACAAGCGGTGAATGGTGGCTGAGGGGTAGCGCAATCGTTACCTCTCAGTTCTTTTGAAGGGACTGCATTATGGTTTCAGCTAATACGAATAAAAGAATCATGGCAGCAATAGCGACTATGATTGTTGGCGTTTTCATGTGTGCTTCCTGTCTCTGTGCATGCGGAAAGAAAAAACAAGATAATTCTTTAACTCGAGCATCCGGACAATATGGATATAGAGGGACTTATATAGATATTCCTTCAAAAGAAGGGTATTTTCTATTAAGTCTAGGAGATGTTTTCCTTGATAATGATAGATACTGTTTATCGGCGGTATATAGTCATTATGATGATAATGGTATGATTAGTGATTATATTACAGACATTTTCTCTGTTGATATGAATGGTACGATCCAGCACACACTTGAGATTTCACAAACGCAGGCAGTCCGCGCAGTATTCGAGAAAGAATATGCTTTTTTTGCATATTCAAACCAGGACCTGATAGCTGTTCAAAATGGCGAGAAGGACCAATCACAACTCAAAGCAGATCTGGTTTTCTTTGACAAAAAGACCGGTGAAACGACCCGAGTCATTCATCCGGATTTTAATGCGGATGCAGTATTTGTTATTTCGGAAGGGTTCGTTATTGTTGGAGATCGGAGTATTTCCAAGTATACCTCTGACGGAAAACTGCTATCCACGTTGCAAACTGATTTTTCTATGATACCTAGAGAAAGCGTTATTTTCGAAGATTCCGGTTCTGTCTATTTAATGACAAGTAATAATGAGTGGATATATGATTATTACAAACTGGATTTTGAGACAGGAAAAGCAACATACATCATCGGATCGGATAGCTTGAGTTCGGATGTTGACACATGTTCAGGACAGTATTTCTTCGGACAAAAGGGAGAATATAGAGTCGATTTGACCAATATGCAGATTCAACCTATGGCTCTTTGGAATGAAATAGATATTCGACCGAAGAAAATGAGTAATGCTAAACGAAACTTTATTGCTTTGGATGATACTCACTTTGCGCAGAAGACCATATATATGGACGGAACTGGTGAAATTGGTTTCTTCTCCTATGATAATACGATCAGAAATGATTATACGCCTATTGTTGTAGGTGGATACGGAGTATATAACGATGAAATGCTGCAATGGGCGATCTATGAATTCAACGTTAACAATGATAGGTATAGAGTAGTTTTGGAGGACTATTCTGAAGAGTTTTCATATGGTACGCCACAAGAAGCGCAGATGGCTAATCTTAAGTTGATCAAGTATTTTAATGATGGACATTCGCCAGATATCTTCTATGGCGATAGTTTTGATTATGATTACTTCGGCCATGCAGGAATGCTTAAGGACATGACGCCTTTCTTTGAAAAAGATGAGTCACTTCTGTTTTCGGATTTCACCCCCGGAATCCAGAGCATATTGATGCCGGATGGAGTGCACTGTTATTCGGTTTTTTCAGGATATTACATGGATGGTTACTGGGGTCAGAGAAAAGACTTTCAAAGTGATCAAGTCAGTTTGAATGAAATACGAAGCAAATGCCAGACTGGTGACAAACGATTTACTGCAGTACTCTCAGCTCCATGTATTGCCGGAGAATCTTTAACATACAGGTTTGTCAGTTTATGGGGAGCCTACGGAAAACAGAAATCTATTTCGAGAGAAGACCTTATAGATTTTGTTAACACTACGATTGAATTAGGAATAGATCCATCAGTTTCCTGGGGAAGTGTATGCGATATGAATGATGTCTATGACGGTATTTGTTATCTGTCTACCGCAGGGCCTTCGGATATTTTCTCTTGGGACAGGGAGACAAAGAAAGCAGAAAATGGATTAATCTATGTCGGGTATCCGTCAATAAACGGTTCTGTTCATCTTCTTGTTCCAAGTGGATTAGTTGGTATTTCTTCCTCAACAGAGAATGAAGATAAATGCTGGGAATTCATACGAAAACTGATTCTTCCGGATATCCAGAAAAAGGTTGTTCAATCCGGGAATATTCCGGTTAGAAATGAAGTTCTTGAAATGATGTATCAAAGCGCTATGGATCCCAATAGTGTTGTTGATGAAGATATGCGACGCTTTGTTCTTGGCAAGAGTGCTGTAAGTGCAGAGACGATTGAAGAATACAAAAGAATGATTGATTCGATCGATACTATAAGAACTATGGACTGGGGAGTATACAATATTATATGTGAAGAAATAGCATCTTATTATACACAAAACCGTTCTGTGGAACAGATAGCGGATACCTTGGATGCTCGACTTAGCTTGTACGCTCAGGAAAACTACAGTTAATTAAATGAGGAAATCTATATGAAAGCGAAAAAGAGTATATCTGTTGTATTGGTCTTTTCATTACTATTTGTGACGGCATGTCATTCGAGTTCTTCTGTTGAAAACGATGAGCAGTCGAGGCCAAATGATATTACGCCTATTGTTACTAGTATTACGTCAAAAGAATCTGTTGATTCCCAACCGGATAAAACATACTCTTTGCCATCTGTAAATCCTTCAAGGATAGAGATTCCCGAGGATTTGGAGAAGTTATTTGCGGACAATTTCATTATTCTCGATAACAGCAACGGTAAGGCAAATATCTATGAAATTGATGTAACCGCGCCATTTCACTACACAAGAGAATGGGAAGAAAATAACGGTGAAACTTTCCGCCAAATGTCTTGGTTTGAAGCAGAAAACTGGATAGGAGATGATAACCTTATTTTTGTAAAAGAGTGGTTTTTGGGGAAATCTTTTCAATGCTATCTAAATCCTCAGGATGAAGTTCCACAAGAAGATAATCCACAGATCACATATAGGTCTCCGAAGGATACTTTTGCCGATACCACAAAAAGGATGAGGAGCACAACCATAAACAGTATTCCTAATTGGAATGAATTACCATTTATTACGGTTAAGGAACCTGTAGACTCACAGATACAAGTGCCTTTCGTTAGTTTGGATGGAACTATTTTCCCACGAGAAGCTTGCCTTGAACCAGGAAAACCAACGTATTTCCCGAAAGAATATGATGAGTTGCAATTGATCGGTCTGGTTGACAAGTATATTGACGGAATACCGGTTCTGGGTACCTTGAATATGTTTTCAATTCCGACAGGAGTATACGATTACGGAGACATTCTCCAGACAGCAGAGACAATAGGTATAATGTCTCAACAGACTATTCCATATAGGAACGAAAACATTGTAATTATCTTAACAAGAACGGGAGACTTTTCGATAAAATCTGAAGTGAAAGCAGATTTGCCGATCAAGTCGGTGTTTGAATGTAAAGAGGGCATCGAGGATTCCTTAAACTATTTGTTGAATGTTCCACCATATTATTATTCGATTGAAGATGTACATTTCTATGCAGCGGAACTGGTCTATCTCCCACTTAGCAACTTTGATGATAAGACGTTGGATTTTCCGGAAGATGGCAAAACATATCTGGTTCCGGTCTGGAATCTCTATTTTGAGGCAGGACAATACTGTCCGTACTTTTGTGTAACAATCGACGCTATTACAGGACAGTCTCTATATTCGAAAGAGTATTCATTGAATGACCCGAGACTTGAGCGACCGGATCCGGAGATGAAAGGGACATAAATATGTAGAATTGCGACTAAGAACACGTTTGCAGCGCGATAAGAAGATTTTTGCTTGTGAATTCAAATAATGATAGAATGATTGAAATTACTAATCTTAGTGAGAATAAGGTGCGGTCGGCGGTTGAAAATATGATTGAAATGGGACTGGTAGAAGCACCCGGCAATGGTAAAAACCGTTCTTATATTTTGGGAAAGAAGATTTATCGTGAGATTAATGAATCTATTTAATATGTGCGCCAGACAGATATTGATAGCATACGTTATCCTGAGCTAGTGTTGAAGTTGGCCCGTGCTCAGAATGGAATTATCACGAAGCAGGATATATGTGATTTGTTAAAGATAACTCCATCTCAGGCGTATTCTTTAATTAAAAACTTCAAAAAGAGAATAAGATATATTTGCTAAACGGCGGAAAATATACGAAATATAAGGTTATTGAATAAAGTTTAACTCGTTTTAACTCAATTAAGATGACGAATTAAATACGAGTTAAACGTAAATTTATTACATAATAAGAGTAGTTTATATAGGGGGATTACATTTTTATGCATGAAATAGCAAAACACGAATTTCTATCCTGGGTAGATACTCTTGAGACTGAACAACTTTCAGAACATGAGATTACAATGCTCTCAATTCTAATAAGTAATTTTGAAGAGGTTGCATCGGTTGGAACGGCATCAGGACAAAGAGCAAAGTTACTTAGTCAAAAGATAACCGAATTAAATAAGGGTACGGTTAAAGATTTACCTCAATACGAAATAAATGAGATGTCTGATAGTGTTATTAAACGCATCGAGAGCTTAGATGTAGAGAAATTCCGAGGATTCGGAGCGATTCAGAGCTTTACTTTTGATAAACAGTATACTTTCTTTCATGGTCCTAACGGATCGGGAAAGACAAGTTTTTGTGAAGCTCTTGAATACTGTATTTTAGGGACGATTGAAGAAGCAACCGCTAGAAATATTGCAACAGAAAAGTTTATTGTTCATGCGGGAGAGAAAAAGGCGCATAAACCTACCTTGAAATGCAAATTCTCGTCTGGTGAGATCGATGAGTGTCAGCCAGATTATTCAAAGTATCGTTTTGGTTTTATTGAAAAAAATAGGATAGATGGTTTTTCGCATATAAGTGCAGCCACTACCAAGACACAGACTGAGCGGTTGGCTGCATTGTTTGGTTTATCTGAATTTCAGGAATTTGTTAAGGGATTTACATCAGCAGATGTATTTGGAAACGACAAATATTTAAAAGTAAATGCAGTTATTCAAACCGAATATGAAAAAGAGAACGGAATTTTGGGTTCGATTGAGGTTCAAGTTAAGGAAGCTGAAGAAAAACTTAAAACCGAAAAAGAAGAGTTGGCGATTTTAATCAATGCCTTAAATAATCCGGAGATCAAAACAGTAGATGACGTTGAAAAATATTTCATGGATCCTAATAATGGTCTTATAACGAAGTATCTTTTAGATGCCGACAAGAATAAATGGGTTGTGATAAAGAATGATACGCTGGATTTGTTGGCTTCTGATTTGACGGTTTTTATTGGCTACTATGAAGATATATTGAAGAGTAATTCAGAGATTTTATCAGATGTTGGAGCGGTAAATCTTGTTACATTATTTAATGCAATAGCTAAATTGAATGCTGATGAGTATGATAAATGCCCTGTTTGCAATACTCCTTTGACAGCTGTTAAAGTAAATCCTTTTGAAAATGCAAAAGAAGAATTGAAGAAGCTTGAGCAAATTGAACTAGCCAAAAACACAGTGCGTGGAAACGCAAAAAAAATAATCGATAATTATGAGCGGATATTTACATCGATTGAATCTATAAAGCAAGCAAATGTACTTGGAATGATTAACTATTCGCTTTTTGAAAACCAGAAATTCCAACAGATAGAGGTAGAAAGCCTGGCTCCTGAGATAATTTCAGTGTTTGATGAATTAAAGAAGCTGAAGGCTAATTTAGTCTCAGAAGATACCGCTCAGATAGTAGAAGAGTATAATACCAAAGCTGCAAATCATAACAAGCAATACGATGAAAAACTCGATAAGGCTCAGAAAGAGTATAAAGAAATAGTTGGGAAAAATGGTTCAGTTGGAGAAAAGCAGAATGGATATAATGCTCTAATAAAATCAGTAAAGGACACAAAAGCAAAAGTAGAGGCGTTAAAGAAAAAAGTCGATTCCGAAAAGGTGGAGATTGATTTTAACAAAAAAATGGTTGAGGCATACGAAAGTATAGTTGAGAAGCTTTCTACTTATGTTGCAACCCTTCCCACTGCTTTGGCTCAGAATCTATCGGAAAAAGCACTCGAGTATTATAACTGTATCAATGAAGACGATGCAGATTTTGAATTGATAAAGGAACTACATCTTCCATTGGCTGTCAATGAGAAAATAACTATTGAGATGGAGGATGGAGTAAGCCAAGATGCATTGCTTATACTAAGTGAAGGCCATGTAAAGATTTTAGGTCTTTCAATACTTCTTGCAAAGGCTGTTTCCGAAGGTATTCCATTCTTGATATTTGATGATATCGTAAATTCTGTCGACGATGATCATAGGGATGGAGTGGCAAAACTGCTAATAACACATACGGATTTTGCGAATACGCAGATGATTCTTACTTGTCATGGAGAGATGTTTGTCTCAATGCTAGAAGGATATGTTTCTAATTCTAATTCTATGACAAGGTACATGTTTTTGCCGGCAGATACTTTGGATGAACGTGGCGTATTCATTAAGTATCAAGATCCATCTATTCCTTTGGAGGTTGCAAAGAAGAAATATGAGGAAAACCAGTTAAAAGACAGTGCAATGAGTTGCAGGCGAGCGGTTGAATGTACTACTGGTAAACTGTGGAAAAAGCTTAGCCCTTGTATCGGGGGGATATCAGTTAAGCTCAGGAACCTCCAGGGACAACCGGATTTGTTTAGTATTACTTCTGCGCTTTATGACCATACAAAGGGAAAATACATACAGGATGCTGAAGAAATAAACGAAGACTTGAAGAAACTAATGGAAGCATCCTCGTGGTCTAAACTAAATAAAGGGACGCATGAAGATAAAAGCATTCCAGAATTTACAAGAGGAGAAGTTAAACAGTTATTGGAATTGGTCGAGAAGCTTGCGAAGGATGTGGAAGAAGTAAAGATTAAAGCTACTGTCGTATAGCAACAATACTCTTGGGCTGCGATGATAGTCAGTCCTCAGTCGGAATAATCTTAGCAATATAATGTACTAACGAAGGCTGGCAAAATGCCAGCCTTGTTTGTGCGTATCATTATAAAATTCAGACGAATTGTATTAAGAATCAGACTTCTTTTGGAAATCTTGTCCATTTTATGGAAAAGTCGCAAGCAGACAAAAGACCGTTTTGGACTCTCGAAGAATTCCAATCCTTCATCGACGCAGTTAGCGATAAGTATGAAGCATGAGAAAGTAACATCTGACTTATTCTAGCTACAATAATGAACGTAGAACAACTCTCGACAAATCGCATTTTTAGTGTAAAATAGTTGCACAAAAAATTAGATGGTGATATCATATGCATACATGAACCAGAAAGAAGGATGTCTTATGATTACTGAGATTCGTGCGCAGAACTGTTATGCTTTTAACGAAAAGATTGTGTTTTCGCTTAAAGCGGATATGCGAAACAAGCGTCTTGCTGATAATGTTGCCGTTGTAGGAAACTTTAATGTGCTTAAGACAGCCGGGATATATGGTGCTAACAATGCAGGAAAGACAAATCTGATTAAATGCATTTTAGCTATTTGGAATGTACTGGTTAATAGAGGTTTTGTTGCTAATAGAAATATGTTTTCTAATGATCCAGTTGTATCACTGGGTATCACATTTTTGTTTGAAGGTCGGGAATTCTCATATAATTTCAAGTACGATACTAATAAAAATGAGTATATATTTGAAGAGTTTCAGGAGATTATAAAAGACACATACGGAAACGAGAGGCATGAAACTTGGCTTCTCAAAGATATTGTAAATAATGAGTTTAAATCTTTAGATGACCGTATGGAAGCTATGATTGGTGTTGTGGCAAGAAACAATATTCTTATGTATCTTGTTGATACAAAGCAGTTTCAACACATGGATGAAATGAAGCGTGTTCTGACAGGATTAGCGTTAAAGATTGATATTATTGATTTGAATAATATACCTATCGGAAAAACAATCGAACTACTAAAATCTGGAAATCCTCTGACGCAGAAAGTGGTTAATTTTATCAAGAATGCCGATCTTTACATGGATAACTACTTTTTTGCTTCTCCTTCTCAATTTAAGATAGAGACATCGATTGATGGAAAACAGCCTCAAGAGAACGTATTAAATATACCAGATCAGTTGGAAGAACAAATCAGGCTTACTAGTGTTTATAAGGGTGTTGCTGTTCCGAGTCTTCTTTTTGACTCGACAGGAACAAAAAAGATTGCGGCTTTGGCAAGTTATATTATCGAAGCCCTTGAAACAGGAAGAATCCTTATTATTGATGAGCTTGATAGTAGCATCCATTTCAAATTAACTAGAGCAATAGTTGCTATGTTTAATAATGCTCTGAATGACAAGGCGCAGCTTATTTTTACCGTTCATGATGTTAATCTTATGGACTGCAAGAAATTGTTCCGCAAGGAGCAGATTTGGTTTGTAAGTAAAGATAATGATGGAGTTTATGTCTATTCACTTGCAGATTTTACAGCACAGGATGGTGTTCGCGAGACAACGGATGTAATTGATAAATACCGGAAAGGTGCATTGGGCGCATTACCTGAGCCAGAACTGATTAATTCGCTTCTTGAAATCAAGGAAGACAGGAGCTGAATATGACAGGGAAGCGTATAATTCTTGAACAGGTTGCTTTATGTATTATCTGTGAAGGCTCTGAAGAGTACGACTATATGTCGCGACTTAAGGAGTTAAATGTTTGGAATGAACAGTATCGTGTTGATCTGGTTGATGCTGGAGGAAATGGCAATCTTCCTGCACGTTATCAGGACAAGTATCAGAATGGTTTGTATGATTTGGTCCTTGTTTTCTGTGATACAGATAAGAAGCCATATGAACAGTATATGGAGATAAAGGCGAAAATTGATAGATTTCACGGCGTAGATGGCATTAGTAACAGACTGATATACTTCGGAAATCCCTGCACAATGCAAATCATCATTGAGCATTTTGCAGAAGTAATGCTGAAATCTCCTGCCAAGAAAGTCAACTCGACCGTTATTCAACAATATACGGGAATAAATGATTACAAGGCAAAACAGGAGCAGAGAACTGCTCTGATGCGCCTGATCAATAAGGAAAACTATGAATTAATGGTTGAAAGGGTTGATAGACTTCCGTGTTCTGATACTGATATGAACAGCAGTAATTTCAATATCCTTATGAATCACCTATCCAATAGTAATACCGATTGGATTGACAAGATAAATGAAGAGCTGTAGTTGAGATTATGAATAGAATTTTGGTTGAGGTGTAAAAGGTGAACAATGCCAAGAAGCCAATGAATAGCCTTTTTCTAAATTATCTTCTAAGTAGTCAAAGTAAAGTTGATACGAATGCAGAAAAATGGCTGGAAAGTAAAAATATATTAGATAACATAAATACTATATGTTTTATGTTGCCATGTAAAGCATTGGTTCAAAGCACTTAGATAACACATTGAGGGTTGTCAAATAATGAATATCAAGGGGCTTTACAAACGAAATAACTATGGACGATTTTTAATGATATAGGTAACAAGGAAAAGCGAGTTATGAGAAGTAATGATATAGTGTACCACTACTGTAGCAGCGACGTTTTTTACTCGATAATTAACAATAAGACGATTAGATTCTCTGATATTACGAAGTCAAACGATTCTGCTGAAATAGGATGGATTACAAAATACTTAGATTCGGTTTTCACGGAAGAACTCAGGTGTGCAAATAATAATCTGATCTTTATGAAATCGTATCAGCCGATTGATTTACACAGATGCTTTCTTAGCTTTGAAGATGCATATTTTATAAAGGCGTTGAGGGACAAAGACAAGTTTTTTTGGTTTTATGTTTCTTGCTTTTCTATGAAAGGTGACATGTTAAGTCAGTGGCGTGGATATGCAGATGATGGAAAAGGGTTTTGTATTGGATTTGATAGACATGAATTTGAACAATATAGTACAGGTGGGTTTAAGCTTCTTTCGCTTCATTCAGGGGAAGTGAATTATCTGGAAGAGAAACAGATTTCTGATGTATGCGGAATAATAAAAGAGTTGTTTGATCAACTATTGAAGAATGCACAGAGTGGAAAAACAAGTGTAGAACACGTGAGAATAGAACTCAACAAGTGTTTTCAGAAACTGATAGAACTTGCTGTTTTCATTAAAAATCCTTTTTTCAAGGAAGAAAAGGAATGGAGAATGTGTTTATGGACATATAAAGAATTTAGTAGAGATTCTAAGGATATTATTCTTGTTAAAAATGGACAGCCGGAACAATACGAACTGGGTTTCAAAACACGAGGAAATACTCTTGTGTCGTTTTTTGATATGAAATTTGAACCGTATGTTCTTAAGCATATTATAGTAGGACCTAAGAACAATACAGATTTAGCAGATCTTAAAATGTTTTTGCATAGTCATAATATCGATTGCCGTATTGAAAAATCTAAAGGGACATATGTATAAACTTAATGATAATAGATTGGATTTGCGATATAATATACAAGTACTGTTCTTTGACAATTGAATAGACATCTTGTTACACAAATAGGTGTACAAGGATTTTCTATTCAAGTAATCCATCCAAGACGCCTTGATGCGTAGGTGGGGCAGAGAAAAAGAATGTTCCCAAAATGTTCCCAATAAGTTCAAAAACGGCGCGGAATAATAAGAATGGATGGATTTTACCACAATATGTTGTGTATGCTTTTTATGGGAGAACCCATATATAGATACCTGCATAGAACTCGAGTAAATATTACAACCCCGGAAACGCTTTGGTATCAACGCTTTCGGGGTTTTATTATGCCTTTTTGGGTACGTTTTGGGTACAGATTTTTATTCTTAGCACTGTTAGTTGAAAAAGTGAGATAAAAGGATAAAGAGACAGCTTGTTTTATCTGGCGGAATTGTTAGTAAATTTGCGTTGACCGCTAAATAAAACGGGTTTATAATATGTTTATGATAGGACGAAATAATGAAATAAAAGAATTAAATAGACTCTATGACAGCAAGAAAGCAGAACTTGTTGCCATATACGGGCGCCGTCGTGTAGGGAAAACTTTCTTAGTTGACGAGGTCTTCGAGGGACGAATCACTTTTCGTCATGCAGGTCTGTCACCTGTGGAGACGAAAAAGGGTGCGTTGGGAATGCAACTTAAGAACTTTTATAATTCCCTTTTGGATCATGGGATGAAGAAAAGCCGTATTCCCGGCAGTTGGCTTGATGCTTTTTTCATGCTTGAACAATTTCTGAAGGAGAAGGATACCGGTGAACGCCAGCTTGTTTTTCTTGACGAGCTTCCTTGGCTCGATACACCAAGATCCGGATTTATAACTGCTTTTGAATCTTTTTGGAATAATTGGGCTTGTCACAGAAAGAATCTGATGGTTGTCGTATGTGGCAGTGCGAATTCTTGGATTCTCGATAATCTGATCAACAATCACGGTGGATTATATAATCGAGTTACGTATGAGATAAAACTTTCCCCTTTCACACTTACGGAGTGTGAGGAATTCTTTGAGAGCCAAGGAATAAAGATTACCAGATATGATATCGTCCAGAGCTATATGATTATTGGTGGTATTCCGTATTACATGGGATATTTTGAAAAAGGAAAAAGCTTGGCTCAGAATATTGATCGTTTATTCTTTGCCAAAGACTCGAAACTTAAAGACGAATATGATCGACTTTTCACATCAGCATTCAGCAAGCCGGAACTTATAAAAAGTATTGTCGAATTTCTTTCAAAGAGAAACGCAGGATATACAAGAGAAGATATTTTGCAAGGATTGAAGATAACGGACGGAGGATCATTATCGAAACATCTTAACGCATTGATCGCAAGTGATTACATCGTTAAGTATCAGCCATTCGGGATGAGCAAGAAATGTGAGTATTACCGATTAACAGATCCGTTTTGTTTATTCTATCTTCAATTTAGAAATAAGATCAATGGAGCGGATGAGACTTTTTGGCAAAAGGGATTATCGAGTGGTCAGATTGTATCATGGCGCGGCTTTGCTTTTGAGAAGGTTTGTTTTAACCATGTAAAGCAGATAAAGCGTGCCCTTGAAGTAGGCGGTGTTTTATCGACGGAATCTGCTTGGTCTATCAAGGATGATGATCAGGAAGGGACGCAGATAGATCTTCTTATATCCAGAAAAGATAATGTTTTGAATATGTGTGAGATCAAATACCTCGGTGATGATTTTGCGGTGGACAAAGACTATTACAGAACAATCCTGAGAAGGCAGGAGATATTGACAAAGAAAGTATCTCCGAAGATTGCAATCCACAGCACTTTGATTACTACATTCGGACTAAAAAATAATGAATATGGTGGTGTTTTTACCAATGTGGTGACCATGAATGATCTATTTGAGAAGTAAGATGAAGTTGTTTTGTTTGGCGGAAACGCGGCAGAATTAATAAGATTCCGCTGGATAAATGTGATGCTGTTTTCAAAAAATGCTTGTACTGAATAGAAATGAGGTTTCTAATAATCTAGAAAGTTTGAATAAAGAGAGTTTTAACAATAAAATTGTTTCATATTTATCCTGTCCTCAAGGAGTAAAGGACGAGAGAAATCAAGTATTTGAATCTACTTGTAATTCAATGCGAGATAAGATTTCCAAAAGGAAAACTAACAGATAGTTATTTCGTCTTATCCCGCGACAAGATGGATTTCAATGATGAATATTGGACTGAGAACTATATCTCTATCCTGAAAGATGATTATGAGGAATTCTATCCGTATTTCAGGATCTGGCTTAAAGATAAGACTGGATTACATGAGAAGATCATATTTTCATTGATCGAAAATAAGGATCTTCGGATTAAGTACGATGGCGTACTCCTAGCAAGAGAGTACGGATTAAAGTCTGCTGTTCCTTTGATCAAAAAACAGATTTCAATAAGAGAATGTCCTCCTTCCACGGAGAATAAAAGTTATGGATGGTCCGTTGGCAATATGGCACAACAGGTATTGAAGGATTTAAATGGATACTGATATTAGAAAGGAAGAACATATGTGGCATGACGATAATGATGACATAATGAAGCTGTACAACTTATTGGAGGAACATGAGATTTATAATCCTCTTCCGGCTGTTTGCCCTGTCTGTGGTTCCAAGTCAGGTCATATCTACTTGCATCGTTATGACGAGGAACATCACGGTGGCTCTTGGGTTTGGTGCAGCAATTGTCATAGTTATTCTCATGCAAGCTTTAGAGTTCCGGAATGGTGGAGAAACTTAAGCCTATTCTCTATCCTTGATCTTCATGGTGTGCCGGATAATCTCGACCAGAAAGCACAGTATATTGATGATTTTGTTAATAAACTGATCGCCATTAAGGATGACAAGGAGTTTAAAAATACTTATATTCCACAGCCTTGTGAGAAATGTGGAACTCTAATGATAAGAAATCTTCCGGAAGGTCACGGTGGTGGATATAGCATATCCTGTCCCAAGTGTGGATGGGGAGTTGCAACATCATACTTTGATCCAGTTGTCACAGATCAGACAGAATATCAGATTACTTTATTGGAGGGAAACAATACATCTGTTGAAGTGATACGAGCTGTAAATAGAGTAGCGCACCGCAATCTCAAAAAGTCCAGAGAATTGATTGAGAGTGCGCCACAAGTTATTTTCAAGGGTAAAGCCCTTGAAATAGACGAAATGAAAGAGATTCTGGAAGAAGAGCAGGTTCGCTTTAAGATTGAACCGGATTATCCATACGACTAAAGGACATTGATTATGAAAGTGTCTATTTTCAGAAATGAATCAGTACAAAAAATATCGCCGGTGTCTACCGGCAGAAAAAAGAATTAAAGGAAAATATTTTTCGTGTCCACTTTTATTGACAGGTACATACTCGGCAAGAAAATCTTGATATGGTGTAATTATTGCGGATTGAAAATCTTGTTTTGTGCCAAATCGAGTGTTACAATAAAAATGTTTGAAACGGTGTGAATTCAAGAGAACAAAAATCTTGATATGGTGGTGCAAAGCGTTTATGAAGCGTAAGATTGAGGAAAAGATCCTAAACTGGAAAGCGAAAAGCAACGGAAAGACTGCCCTGCTCATCGACGGTGCCAGACGAGTCGGAAAAAGCTTTATTGTTGAAGAATTTGCGAAGCAAAACTATAAGACATATATCCTGATAGATTTTAACCAGGTTGGTTCTGAGATCAAAGATCTGTTTGACATGAACCTTCGAGATCTCGACAGTTTCTTTATGTATCTATCGGCCGCATTTAATGTGAAGCTTTATAACAGAGAGTCCTTGATCATCTTTGATGAAGTTCAACTATATCCGCGAGCGAGAGCGGCGATTAAGTTCCTTGTTGCGGATGGCAGATATGATTATATTGAGACCGGATCTCTGATGTCGATCAAGAAAAATGTTAAGGGCATTGTGATCCCCTCGGAAGAGCGGCATATTAAGATGTATCCTATGGACTTTGAGGAGTTTCTCTGGGCAAAGGGTGAAGATATGATCATGCCGATGATACGGGATTGCTTTGAGAAAAGGAAACCATTAGGACAGGCTTTGCATCGTAAGGTCATGACACTCTTTCGTGAATACATTATCGTTGGCGGCATGCCTCAAGCTGTCAATGAATATATTGAGACCGGGGATTTCGAAGCGGTTGATCAGATCAAAAGAGATATCCTGAATTTGTATAGAGAGGATATTCAGAAACATGCGAATGGTTACGAAGGAAAGGTCGAAAGTATCTTTGATGAGATTCCGGCTCAGCTTTCAAAGCATGAAAAGAAGTTTACGATCTCTTCATTGGGAAAAGGTGCACGATTCAGAGATTATGAGAGCGCATTCCTATGGCTTCAGGATTCAATGATGACAAATGTGTGTTTCAATTCAACCGAGCCAAATATAGGCTTAAAACTAAATCGGGACAATTCTGCTTTCAAGATGTACATGGGAGATACCGGACTTCTGATCAGTCACGCTTTTGACGAGAACGGGATTGTTTCTGAGGAAATATATAAGAAGTTACTGTTTGGAAAGTTGGAAGTCAATGAAGGAATGATCTTTGAGAACATAGTATCTCAGATGCTTGTTGCCAATGGTCGTGCCCTATACTTCTATTCTAATTCATCGCGAACAGATAAGGACAGTAGGATGGAAATAGACTTCCTGCTAGCAAAGAGCAAGACAACTAGTCGGCACAATATTTCACCGCTTGAAGTAAAGACCGGAAAGAATTATACACTGTCTTCTCTGAATAAATTCAGAAAAAAATATTCTGAGCAGTTATATGAAGCTTTTGTTTTGCACACAGCGGATTTGATCGAAAAAGACGAGATAACATACTTGCCCGTTTATATGATTATTTGTCTGTAGCCGGGATGATGATTTTAAAGTTTCAATAGTTGCGATAATCTTGAATTAATCTAACCAAGATCGTTGGATGATACCAACGAAAACGGTGGTGGCCTACAATAAACAGCAATGAAGAGTATGACCGGACAGAAATCAAAAGAAACGCAAAATGCCTGAAAATACAGGGCTGCAACCGTAGGTTGACAAAGTTCAAGCTACAGCTGGTGGTTTTGTTAAGAGGGATTTTGCTAGTCTTGAGACAACAAAACCTTGGAGGTGAAAGAAATGACAATTGCAGATAGGATCCAGAGCCTTAGAAAGTCAAAAGGTATGTCTCAGGAAGAACTGGCGGACAGAATCGGCGTATCCCGTCAGGCGGTTTCGAAGTGGGAAAGTGAACAGGCGACTCCCGATCTTGAAAAGGTCGTGATCATGAGTGAGATTTTCGAAGTAACTACAGATTATCTTCTTAAAGGGATCGAACCGGTAAAGACAGATGAGCATAAGACCATGGCCGATGTGATCGACCAGAAAGTACTTACCGAAAAGAACGGCAAACGCATGAAGACCGCGCTGAAGTGGTTCCTGCTCGGAGCCGGCGCTTTACTTGCCATAGATCTGATCTCGATGATCATCTATTTTCTCGTAAACGGATTCCCCGGATAATTCACGTTTTACAATACAGATCTGAATGATAGAAAGTCCGATCTGTGACCGGACTGTTCTATTACTGCGCTCAAAAAGGAGTTTTACCATGCGAAGAATAAAAGAACTTATAAAGAACATCAGCCCGTTTAACAACCGTACCGACATGCCGAAGATCCTTTATATCATCAAAGTGATCCTGATCTTCTGGGCATTTAAATTCGGGGCGGAACTGATCGGTGAAGGCCTTGTGATCGCACTTCACTTTGCCTGCGGGAAAAACCCACTGAAAGGTGAAATGTTCAGCAATAACACGATCACGCTGATTACTTACTTCGGCTACGGTATCATGATCGGTATCATCGCGCTTTTCTGGAAACTGTTTCAGAAGAAGGGTCTGAAAGAACTCGGATTTGCAAAGCCGGCGGCGAGTTATTTTGCCGGAGTATTGGCGGGCATGGTCCTTCTTTTGATCTCCGTGGCGGCCATTACTCTCACGGGAGCGATCGAGTATAACGGCGTATTCGGTAACATCGACTATAGGATGGTGGCAGTCATGTTTATCTGCTTTGTTCTTCAGGGCGCGCTGGAAGAGATCCTCTGCAGAGGTATCGTTCAGCAGCTCCTTCAGAAAAAGACCTCCGTCCCTTCTGCGATCTTCGTAAGTGCAGTCCTTTTTACTATCCCGCACCTCTCGAGCATGGACTTCGGAAACCCTGCCATTGCTTCGATTGCAGTTGTCAATCTTTTCCTGGTTTCGCTGATCTTCTCGCTTCTGACTCTTCGCTTCAAGAGCATCTGGGCGGCATGCGGCATGCACTCGATCTGGAATTATATACTGTACAGCATCTTAGGACTCAACCTGAGCGGAAATGGTGAGATCGTCTCTTCCATCTTTGACATGAGATCTATAGGAAGCAGCATCTTAAACGGCGGCGTGTACGGAATCGAAGCAAGCATTATCACCACGGTAGTATTAGGAGCTGCTTGCGGTGTGATACTTATGCGTCAAACCGAATCTTTAAAGATTGCAACAGTAAATACGTGATGGAGGCTTGTAAGTTAGCGCAGATCTTTCTTCGTGTATTTTCCGTAAGCGCAGACGATTCCGATAACCATCATGATCATACCCGGAAAGAGATACTTCAATTCCAGTTTTCCGTTGTTGATGATGTCAGCAGTTTCGGTATAACCGAAGGCTGTAATGTATTTAAGAAATCCGGCTGAATCGGAGATGTTGGCGACGATGTTCAGGAAATACATCACCCCGGCGATGCCGATACCGATCCCAAGCCCGCCATGTACGAGAAAAGCCGACACACCAAAACAGATCCCGGCAATCTCAAATTGCATGAGAAGGTAGGCGAGGTGGAAAAGAAGAAGTTCTTTCCAGAAGATAGATTCTCCGATCATGAGGATCGACACGATGGCAAGAATCAGAATGATTGCATTTAGGATAAGGATGATAGAAAAGACACTCAAAAGTTTTTCTGAGATGACGCGTACGCGTGAAACCGGATGGGCAAAGAGAAATTCGGCGGTGTGGTCGTGCTCTTCTTTAGAGAGCGCAGAGACAGCGATGATGGCGGCAAATAGTGCTCCGCCGATTCCGATCATGTTGCCGCCCTCTACGGCATAAAAGCCAACAAGTGTTCCGAAATCCAGACGGTCCATTCCAAATGCTGAGGTAAAAGAACCCATTTTCGAGAACATCTGATTGATATTGCTCATCTGCGACTTCATCTCAGGATACATCAGTACGCACATGGTAACCAAAAGTCCGATGCTGAAACTCCAGATCAGAGTGGCTTTTTTCTGTGAGTGTATTTCTTGTTTTAGTATAGTCATTTTTCTTTCCTCATTCGTAGTAGTGTAAGAAAATCTCTTCCAGGCTTGGCTCGGTGATCGTGATGTCCTCTATCCTTTCCCTGGAAAGAACGGAGAGTAGTTTGTTTATGTCGCCGTTATAGAGAAAACATACGGATGAATGCCGGATATCGGCCGCTTTTGTGACAGACTTGTCGGGATTCTGTCCGGCATCTTCGTCTGTAAGAGTTACACCGGAAAGAGAAAGAAGCGCGCTCCTATCGAAAAGCCCTGTAATACATACTTTTCGAGTCCCGGTCTGCTCAAGATCACCGACTTTGCCGGATAACAGGATCTTCCCGTCTTTAATGAAAGCAGCGCTTCTGCAGTAGGCTTGAACTTCCGAAAGAATATGAGAGGAGAAAAAGATGGTTGCTCCCCGTTCATTTTCCTCCTGTAGGATCGTGAAGAACTCTTTTTGCATCAGCGGATCAAGTCCGGATGTCGGCTCATCTAAGATCAGCATGTCCGGGTGGTGCTGTACGGCACAGATGATTCCGACCTTCTTTCTGTTTCCCAGTGAAAGATCGTCAACTTTTCTCCCGGGATCAAGGTCGAGCCGTCGACAGAGTTCTTCTGCCTTTTGACTACAATCGGTCTTTCGAAGGTCGGCTGAGTATTTGATGACATCACGAACCTTCATGCCGTGATAGAAGTGAATCTCAGAAGGGAGATATCCGACCTTTTCCAGGATCTTCTCTTTTCCCGATACAATATCGTATCCGAGAACTTTAGCGGATCCGCTGCTTGGTGTGATCAGACCTAGTAGCGTGCGGATCGTTGTGGATTTGCCGGCACCGTTCGGACCAATGAATCCGAAGAAATCACCCGCTTCCACTTTAAGATCCAGATTACGGATGCCTCTGCTTTTTCCATATGACTTCGTTAGATCCGAAGCCTCGATTGCAAGTAATCGTTCCATATTCTTACCTCATTTCAGATACAGAGTTTTCCAGAAATCAATGAGTTTTCTATAGTCGGAGATGACCTTGTCCACATTGATATTTCCGCCCTGTTGCATGTGATACATATATCCTTCCGATGCCAGGAAAATATCCTGATACATCATATGAAGATCGATACCATCCTTGAAGAGCGAAGGATCCAGTTTAGGAAGCGTCTTGTTGGTGCTGAGTCTGGTGTAAGGTGCGATGATCTTCTGAAGTTCATCACGTACTTCCTCATCCTCTTCGTAATACGCTTTTAATGCAAAAGCACTCATGTCCGGGTACTTGCGCATCATATCGGTTTTTGCCAGCAGACCTTGATACATCATCTCGAAAATATCCGTCTCCTGATAGCAGCCGGATGACTGAAGGGTCTTTGATGTCAGCTCTTCGGCCTTCCGCATCAGGAAAAGATACAGTTCTTTTTTGTTACGGAAATAGAAGAAGAGGAGAGACTTGCTGATCCCCGCTTCGCCGGCGATCTCATTCATCGGGCTTTTGCGGTAGGAGTTTTTCGAGAACACGCGAAACCCTGCATTCAGGATGCGTAATTGTTTTTCTTGCGGTAGTTGGTAAAACTTCGCGTTCATAGATGTGACCTCCGTTGACCGAATCGGTTAATACTATTGTTGCTCCATTGACCGTTTTTGAGAAGACCCCAAATGAAATGACTTAAAATTTGTTCGCAAAATAGTGCATTTCTTGTCACGATATAAATCTTTTTGAAGAAATATTTTCATTCTATAATTTTATAGAGTATAATATTATGTGGGTTTGTATCGAACACGACTCTAAACATTTTTAATCGGGAGACTCAAGATGACAATAGAATCACTTTATAAAGGTGTAAAACTGAAGGACTATTACATGGGCAAGGTTACGCAGGTATACAGAAGTAACTGTATCGCGCAGATCGAAAACCTTGATATTATGAATGACAGAAGCAAGTTCAATAAATCTTTCCTGCCGAATTCGATCAATTACTTTGTTGTAATCGATTCGACCTCAGGTATTTTCCTGGGAGAGGTTTTTGAGAACAAGGCTTCCAGAAAGAAGACCGCTGAAGTTTCTGCAACAGAATTGAGCCCTGATGCATATCATGAGATCTGCATCGATACGATCGCTCTTATGGCACCTGGCTCGGATAAGTTTGACCTTGCCGGTTTTAAGACGCTCGGTATTACGGATAATGTTTATCTTGCTACCGATGAAGTCTACAAGATCTTCATGAAATCTCTTGAGTTCTCCAATGAAGAAGAGACACCGCTTCCGCCATTTGCAACATATCTCAACAGATCTCAGGCCGGTGTTTCACTTAAGCCGAGTACCCTTTTCAATCGTCATCTTATGTGTATTGGTGCTACAAACAGTGGTAAATCCACAACAGCACTTGCCATTCTTGATAAACTTGTTTCTACGAAGCGTAAGACGCTGATCATTGACCCGACAGGTGAGTATAGAGATGCCTTCTCCAGTGATGAAGTAACTAAGATCACGCTGGGTGTTGATACGACGATCTCTCCTAGTAAGATCACGATGGGACAGTGGGAGAAGCTTTTTGAAACTGAGAACAGCAGTCAGGGTGCCGTTCTTTCTGAGGCGATCACATCCCTTCGCTTTATGAAGAAGATCGGTGATGATTCCTATTATTTTAAGGTCGGTGCAAACATCGATGAGGTTCAGGAGAATCTTGCATCGGTATCCAAGGACGACACGGATTTTAATATCGAACTTCTCCCGGAGCAGATCCAGGCTGAGGCTGTCTGCGAACCGGATCGTGACAATAACTATAATTTCAGATATCGTTATGATTCTCTGAAAGCCAATTCCAATGCTTCGTTTGTTAAGAAGATCCAGTATCAGATGACAAACACGAGATTCCTGACATTCTTCTCTAACGATCCGAGTATGTATAATCTCCTCGACGTTATCGATGAGTTTGTGCATTTGCCGGAAGTAAGTCTTTATATCGACACTTCCAAACTTGGTGCGGCAGAAGGTATCGGTGGAATGGTCATCGAGCTTGTCAGCAATTTCGTTATCTCGCAGGATAACACGTACCCGTTCGTATTCTTTATCGATGAGGTACACAGATATGCGAAGTCCAGATATTCCGAGAAGGAATTCCATGGCGGTCTTACACTTCTTGCAAGAGAAGGCCGTAGAAAGGGTATCTTCCTTTACTTGACATCACAGAACCCGAAGGATGTTTCGCCGGTCCTCTTTGGTCAGATCGGTACGCTTCTTATCCACAGACTCATGCTTAACGATGAGATCCGATCTGTGGAGAATCATCTTGATGATTTTGCAATCAAGCATGTCAGAAAACTCCATCAGGGCGAAGTTATCCTCTCCAGCGTAAACCTTTTGCACAACATGTTTATTCATGTTAATAAGTGTGATAGAAAACAGTACAACGATACTCCGCTTCTGTAAGGACAGCACTATTAAGCTTTTTCAGGAAACTGCCTCATGTTTGATCATGAGGCAGTTTTCTTTGACTTGATCAGAACATAGGTGATGGGTTGTTGCTCCACTCGTAGACGCGACCATCTTTTTGGACTTGCTTGATGAATCTGTCCGCCTCGCCGCTGAGCTCTTCGACAAGATCTGTATCGATGTTGTGACCACAGTTGGAGTAAAGGACAAGCTTACAGTGTGGAAGTGCTTTTGCCGTACGAAGCATGAGATCCGGCGTGCTGATCGGGTCGTCGATGGCGCCCAGGATCAGAGTCGGGACTTCGATGGTGTGCAGCATCTCACAGAGTTTTTCTTCAGTCTTATACTTCAGAAGAGGTCTTCCGTAGTCGATTGCCTTCTCGCGAGGATCCGGTTCCGGATTCGTGGAGATCTGCATGGACCGGAAAGCACGTCTTTGCTCTCTTCGCGGGTCATTATCGATCGGCGGATCCATCGGCGGCGGTTCCTTGATGATTCCGGATAAGACCATCTGACGGATGGACATCGCACCTTCTTTGAGACTGTGCGGACCGGGGACACATGCTACGAAGCCGGTCACACGGGATGGAGAATTAAGCATGAGATGCCAGCCGACACCTGCGCCGTGAGAAGCACCCATATAGATGAATTTATCTATGTGGAGTTTGTCGGCAACCTTGATAACGTCGCTTGCGAAGATGTCGTACCAGGCTTCGCCGTAATCCTCGGTCACATACGAGGAGGGATAGAATCCTCGAAGAGTAATGCAGATGACGTGGTAACCCATTCTCGCCAGTTGCTGTTGCATACCGAAAGGGAAGAAGCCCATCTGGGCGGAGAGGATATAGTTATCACCGGAACCGAATTCTTCGTAACAGAGGTTGATCCCGGGTTCAATATTGACCTCGTGATACATCAATCGGTGCATGGCTCTAAAGTATTCCGGAGACATGCTGCAATGGTAATCTTCTTCCGGATAGGAAGGATTCCATTTATCGATCTGATCTTTGTCCAGAACCGTCCCGAGAACACTGTAATAGGCCTTCTTTGCCTCGCTGTGTCCTTTGAAGAGGAGGGGATGGCTGACCTCTTTTCTGAAATTGGTGAGCCAGGAATTCTCATCCAGGAGATTCCAGAAAGTCACCGAGGTGATGTTCGCTTTGCCCTCGTCTTTCGCCTTGATCAGGATGGAAAAGAGCTCTTGGTACTTATCGGCCAGTGCATCCATGGATGCATCGGAGTCATCGGCATTGTGAATATCCATTTCAGTGACGTGGACTTCCAGGCCCAGTGCACCAAAAGCAAGGAGTGTCGCCTGATACTCCCGCAGATCCGTGTCCATCTGCAGATGCGTCTGCATGCCGACACCATCAATAAGATTTCTCTCCATGAGAGGTTTAAGGATTAGGTCGAGGATGCAGGTCCTTTTCCATTCCAGAAACGTGTCGTAATCGTTATAAAAGAGCTTGACTTCAGGGGATGCATATTTCCGGGCGAATTCAAACGCTTTGATGACGAAATCCTCGCCGATGGTCTCAGTCCATAAAGATTTTCTCATCGCACCTTCATCAATGGCTTCGTTCACAACATCCCACGCGTAGATCTGTCCGGCATAGTTCTCCTGCACGAAAGTCAGGACGCCCTTGATATAGTTTTCAAGTCTGGCCAACATGGTTTCCCTGTCTTCAAGACCGGCTGTCTCGTCGTAGTTTTTGCAGAAAAACCACTTCGGAGTCTGATTATGCCAGACCAAAGTGTGACCACGCATGGCGATGTGATTCTGTTTCGAAAATTCGAGGTACGGAATCGCGAAATCGAAGCGGAGTTTCGGCTCCAGGTTATATTTTTCCGGTTCTTTGCAGTTTGCTTCGTTATCCAGAAAATACATGGGCTTCATGTCGTTTTCCGAAGTAAAACTATTGTACTGATCAAGAAGAAGCTTCGTGTTCGCCGGAGTATTGAGATTCATCCGCGAAATAGCGGCTCCCATCTTAAATTTGGAATGAAATGCATCTTTCAGGTTCATATTTATGTCCTCCATTGTCTGTCCTAAAGATTGTAATCGAAATCATTGAGTATGGTCAATCAGACGCGTAGAGCAGGTTTATCTTTATTGACTTACCATTTCCTTGGCTTGCAGTAGCGCTTCGTAAGCCTTCCATCTCGGGTGATCGTGATCTTCGATACCTTCCGATTCGATCTTTCTCATTGTATCGGCGGCCATGTCTCCAGCCAGACTTGCCCAGATATCCTTATCCACTTTACCGCCGGACAGACCGATTTCGAGGATCTGACCGATGAATCCGAGCGTGGAAGTCGTATACATATTTCCGGCGGAAGTTCCGTCGACCACCTTGGAGTGAAGCTTGTTGGTCAGGATGACTACCACCATATTGTGCTCCGGATCGATCATGGTAAAAGTTCCTGTGAATCCTTGATGACCGAATGCTTGAGAATCGGTGACCGAGCCGAAATAGTTATCGCGCTTATGGTCGCCTTCGCGCCACCAGCCTAAAGCATATCCGGGATAATCTTCGTCCTGAAAAGAAGTAAACTGGTCGATGACATTCTGAGAGAAAAACCGATGGTTGCCGTAGCCTCCTGTCAGCATGACCGAACCCAGGATCGCCAGATCCGCGGCATTGGAAAACAGGCCGGCATGACCGGATATACCGGCCATACAATAATATGCATTCGGATCATGCACAATACCGTGGATCGTCTCGCTCCGCGCGCCGCGATAGGTTTCTTTTCTGGTATTACTGATCCATTCTGTAGCCGCGCAATTATCTCTGGTAAATCCGTTCTGAAGCGGATTATAAGTGATGTGTGTCAATCCCATCGGGTTCCAGAACGTCTCTTTCAGATATTCATCCAGCCCCATGCCGGTTATCTTTTCGACGCAAAAGCACAGGATCATGAAGTCGAGATCGCTGTAAAGCAGTTTTGTTCCCGGTCTATACATCAGCGGAGTCTTGCAGATAGCCCGGAGTGTGGCTTGTCGGGTGGCCGGATCGGCGTTTGTGCCGACATAAAGGATGTTACTATCGTGCCCGGCGCTTCCTTGAGTGGCATTGTCGTATGTATCATTAAAGTATTGCGGTCCTGCCGGAAATCCGCCTTGATGGCGAAGCAGGTCCCGAATCGTCAGTTCCGATTTCCACTTCTTATTGTTTTCCAAAGAGATCCGGTCATATTTCGCATACGCGATGTCGATGGTGTTTTCGGAGAATTCTTTGCCCAGAATATCGACGATCTTCGTATCCAGTGTGAGCTGTCCCTGGGTAACCAGATGCTGGATCGCATAATTTACGCTGAAGACTTTCGTTACGGAAGCAAGATCGTAGAGCGTGTCCGAGGTGACTTGAGGAGCATCGATGCGATTGCCGTCTCCGTCCAGATCTTTTATGTTTCCCCATGCGTGGTCATAGACAAGTTTCCCGTCTTTCACGATAGCTACCTGTGCACTCGGAAACCCGTTTCTCACATCGCAACTGATGATACTGTCGATGAGACGGATCGCATCCCCGGAAATGCCGACTTCTTCCGGGGTTCCCGGAATGACAGTCGGATAAGGAATGCGTACTTTTACGACGCCTTCTGAAAGATCGCTCAATTGAAGGGAGTTCCTGCCATCACGTGAGATGCCTGAAATGTCTATGCAGTATGTGTTTCCGGGAGCCATGGCGGAGGTGTTGATACGTGTATCATTTATGTAGAGAGAAAAACTTCCGGACCCGACACCCGGACGAACGAAGATCTTGCCTTGATTACGGTATCCGTAAAATCCCAGACGATTATTGGCGCCATACATAGAACGGTCCTGCCAGTCCGGAAAAGACAGATCATATTGCCATTCCAGGCTTGTATCGTCAAAAACATCTTCTGACGGATCGGTTTGTGTGATAACTACTTCACCGGCCGGAACGCTTTGGGAAACAGAAGTCTGGGATGACGCGGAGACATCGGATCCTTGGCGTTCACTATTCAGGATAGTGCCGGAGGATGGAAACGACGGAGCAGAAGGTTCGCCTTTCTTACACGAAGCAGAGAATGCCGTTGTGATGATGAGTGTGGTACTTAGTATAGCAGCAAGAGCTTTTTTCATATTACTTTCCTTATAAATAAATTCTAATTTATTATACTGCCTCCGAAATGGATTGTGGGGCTCTGTCATGAAAAAGCACTGCCGCGGTATAAAACAGAAAGAGTATAATGAAGGAAATGTTGTCCGACGTGTGGTTTCGTGTCGGCTGTTTGAGTTTTTCCGGAGGGTGGAATATGGATGATCCGAATAGCAATGTATGGCTGAAAAACCGCCGTTTTTACGAAGAACATGTGGCAGGAATGATCCGTGACCGGTTCGGTTTATATGAGTCCCGCATCGCAGTAGGTCTTTCCGGCGAAGGTTCGGATTGTTTCGGTTTTGACGATGAGATCTCACGGGACCATGACTTCGGAACAGGTGTGTGTTTATGGCTTACAGATGAAGATATGCATCTTTACGGTCATAAATTGAATGAAGCATATACAGTTTTGGTCCAAGAAAAGGAAAGGGCATTTTATACGCCGAGATTGCAGGAACGTCGAGGTGTCATGTCCATTCATGATTTTTATTCCAATATCCTGCAGATCGATTGCGATACAGTCGGATGCACGATGAGTGAACAGCAATGGCTTCGCCTAGATCATGCCTGTCTGGCGACGGCTGTAAATGGCGAGATCTACAGAGACGATCTGGGTGCTTTTTCCAAATTCCGGAAACTGCTTATGGATTACTACCCGGATAGAGTATGGCGAATGCGGATCGCAGAGAAGATGCATGAGTATTCTGCAGCTTTGCAGGTGAACTACGCAAGATGTATGACGAGAAAAGATACGGTGGCTGCACAATTATGTAAGAGTAGAGGAACCGAAGCGGCGATGGAACTGTTTTTCCTTCTTAAGCGTGTCTATCCGCCATACTATAAGTGGACTTTCCGTGCATTATCCAAATTGGAAGGAGCGGAGGAATTTTCTGCGAGGATACAGGAACTTGCCGATCTTCCTTGTAGCAAGGAAGCCTGGGAAGGAACGCGTTACCATCCGAACAGGCAGAACTATAAGGATCGGGTCGTGTCTTTGTCGGAGGATATCGGCTATGATCTTTCGGAAATGCTGAAGCAGCAGGGCTTGATCGAACGCATGAATCCGTATCTTGAAGCGGATGTGCAGAAGATCTTGAAGAGATGAACCGGAAAGAAGGAAATGCGAGAGATTTTTGAGATGAGCTTTCCAATGGTTTCCGTTCATGTATAATAAATAAGAGAAAAATTCGTTTTTTTCAGGAGGGTCGACATGAACTTCAATTCGAATGACAACCAGGCAGGATACGACGAAGATATACAGTACGCAGACGCACTTGCTGCTGCACTTGAAGAGCTAAGTGAACCTCTCGGTAACTATGGCAGAGTTTATGCGGAGAAAGAAGCTCTGCAGAAGCAAAAAGACGGTTTGGCCCAGAGAGGCGGAATCAGCGAGAGCTTCGGCAGATTGATCTGCTATGGCATAGCATCGGTTTTTGCGGTGATCCTGCTCATTATACTGAATCTTCTGGCGGCGCCTGTCTTTGTTTTTATACTTTTCGGTTTTGTGGCTGCTGCCGCATATCTTGTGGTGGGAACTATTATCATCCAGTACCAGCAAAATACACATCTGAACGTATCCGATCTCTCGGCTGCCATTGATGAGCGCGAAGACAAACTGATTGCTTATGACAAAGAACTCCGTTCCTACAGAGGAGTGGATGTCCCGATCGAATACAGAAACCGTAAAGCAATCTCTTTTTTCCAGGATGTGTTGCGTTCCCATGAAGCTTTTTCTATAGACGAAGCAATAGAACTTTATGAATCTGAGCTCAGACTCAATCCGGCTTTGGCAGACCGTCAAAGTCCTGAGCAGCTTCAACAACAGCTTGCCCAGACTGCCCTTCTGCCACAGGGAGATGACGATCTTATGTCGCGTGCCCGCAATGCCATCGAATACATGGGCGGCATAAAGATATTCGCATTTATAACTGCACTTGTATTTCTTTCCTTTATTGTCACCGGTGTGATTGCAGGTATCTGATCATGAAGATTCACGGCTTGATGAAAATGACATTGTTGGACTTTCCCGGTAAAGTCGCCTGTACCGTATTTCTCGGAGGGTGTGATTTCCGTTGCCCGTTCTGCCATAACTGGGAGCTTCTGGATCCGGAGGCGCCGGCTTTTATGGAAGATACGGAATTATTGCGCTTCCTGGATACAAGACACGGCTTACTGGATGGTGTTGTATTTACAGGAGGAGAGCCACTCCTTCGACGGGAGCTTCCTGATCTGATCAGATCGATCCGTGGAATGGGCTTTCAAGTGAAACTGGATACTAACGGGAATCATCCGGACCGCTTGATCGAACTTGTAGAGGAAGGCCTTGTGGATTATGTTGCGATGGATATCAAGAATTGCAGAGAACGTTATGGAGAGACCATAGGAATCCCGAATTTCAATGTGTCAAAAATTAATCAAAGTGTAGAATACCTTCTTGGCGGAAAAGTAGATTATGAGTTCCGTACGACGGTCGTTTCGCAGTTCCATGACGAAGAATCCATGAAGAAGATCGGGGAATGGATCCATGGTGCGGACCGATACTTCCTGCAAGGTTTTGTGAGCCGGGAGACTGTGCCGGACAAAGAGTTGAAGGCCTGTTCCAAAGAGCAGATGAATGCCTTTCTGGACATTGTTTCACCTTGTGTAAAAGAGGCTGCCCTGCGAGGAATTTGAAATAAAAATCAAATACGTAATGAGATTGTAAGATACAATATCTTGTGTTTTGCATTTTTTCGCTCACAAGATATTGACTTTTTTGCCCGTAATGATATCTTTGTATATAACAGCCGTTAAGGGTAGCGAGCGATGGTTAAGAAGGGTGCCCATCGTGAAGTAATAAATCGGGAGGAAGGCTATTTATGTATCGAGTATCAAAGAGAGACGGGGTAATCGTTGATTTTAATGTATCCAAGATCAGTGCAGCGATTGAGAAAGCGTTTATAGGATGTGACAAGCAGTATCATCCGAGCGTGATCGATATGCTGGCGCTTCGCGTTACCAGTGATTTTGAAGATAAGATCAAAGACGAAGTGATTTCGGTGGAGGATATTCAGGATAGTGTAGAGAAGATCCTGTCCGAAGCAGGTTACTCTGATGTCGCGAAGGCATATATCCTTTACAGAAAACAGCGTGAGAAGATCCGTAATGTTAGAAATACGATGTTGAACTATAGAGACATCGTGGACAATTATCTGAAGATCAACGACTGGCGTGTTAAAGAGAACTCTACCGTTACCTACAGCGTAGGCGGACTCATTCTCTCCAACTCCGGTGCCATTACGGCGAACTACTGGCTCTCTGAGATCTATGATGAAGAAATCGCAGAAGCGCACAGAAGCGCGGCGATCCATATCCACGACCTGAGCATGCTGACAGGTTATTGTGCGGGATGGTCTCTCAAGCAACTGATCCAGGAAGGTCTTGGCGGCGTAGTCGGAAAGATCACTTCTTCTCCGGCAGGACACCTGTCCACATTGTGCAACCAGATGGTCAACTTCCTCGGCATCATGCAGAACGAGTGGGCCGGCGCACAGGCTTTCTCCTCTTTCGATACTTATCTGGCTCCTTTCGTTAAGATCGATAATCTTTCCCAGAAAGAAGTTAAGCAGTGCATCCAGTCTTTTATCTTTGGTGTTAACACACCTTCAAGATGGGGTACACAGTCTCCGTTTACCAATATTACCCTTGACTGGGTCGTTCCGAGAGATATGAAGGATGAGCAGTGCTGGGTAGGCGGCAAACAGGTCGATTTCACCTATGGTGAATGCCAGAAAGAAATGGATATGGTCAACAAGGCATTTATCGAGATCATGATCGAAGGTGATGCCAATGGCCGTGGTTTCCAGTATCCTATCCCGACATACTCTATTACCAGAGATTTCAACTGGGATGAAACAGAAAACAACAAACTTCTCTTTGAAATGACAGCTAAGTACGGTACTCCATACTTCTCCAACTACATCAATTCCGACATGGAACCGAGTGATGTTCGAAGCATGTGCTGCCGTCTGAGACTGGATCTTCGCGAACTTCGCAAGAAGTCCGGTGGTTTCTTCGGTTCCGGCGAATCTACGGGTTCTGTTGGTGTAGTTACCATTAACCTGCCGCGTATCGCTTATCTGGCGGCAGATGAGACAGATTTCTTTAAGAGACTCGACAGACTCATGGATCTGGCAGCAAGATCTCTGAAGACAAAGAGAACGGTTATTACGAAACTTCTTGATACAGGTCTGTATCCGTATACGAAGAGATACCTCGGCACTTTCGATAATCACTTCTCAACGATCGGTCTTATCGGCATGAATGAAGTCGGACTGAATGCGAAGTGGCTCCGTAAGGATCTTACTCACAAGGAGACTCAGGATTTCGCTGCAAAAGTACTCAATCACATGAGAGACAAGCTCAGTGACTATCAGGAGAAGTATGGTGACCTTTATAACCTCGAAGCAACTCCGGCTGAGTCCACAACATACAGATTTGCCAAGCACGACAAGGAGCAGTTCCCGGATATTATTACAGCTAATGAGAAGGGCACACCTTATTACACCAACTCTTCTCACTTGCCGGTAGGCTATACTGAGGATATCTTCTCTGCTTTGGATGTACAGGATAACTTGCAGACACTGTACACATCCGGTACTGTATTCCACGCTTTCCTTGGCGAGAAGCTTCCGGATTGGAAGGCTGCAGCTACTCTGGTACGTAAGATTGCCGAAAATTACAGATTGCCATACTATACCATGTCTCCGACATATTCTGTATGCAAGAACCATGGTTATATCACCGGCGAAGTTTTCGAGTGCCCGGATTGCGGAGGACGTACTGAGGTATATAGCCGAATCACCGGTTACTATCGTCCGATTCAGAACTGGAACGATGGCAAAGCACAGGAATATCAGGATCGTAGAGAATATGATATTGAGCATAGCTGCCTTTGCCACAGTGGTCCGATTACCTGTGTAAACAGCAATGAAGTGGAAGAAGCAGAACGCAAGGCATCCTCCGGTGCAGAAGAAGTGATCAACGTAACCGAGGCTCCGAAGCCGGCGGTTTCCGAAAACGAGGGAACGGTTTTCCCGATCATGTACGTGAAAGATCACTGCCCGAAGTGCAAGGGTGCTGAGCAGAAGTTCAAGCTTGCCAAGGTACAGTACACAATGGTGAATTGTTCCCAGAATATGGATGTGGCAAGAGAGATGAATATCCTGCAGACACCTACCATCATTGATGCAGACGGAACGAGATATGTTGGCGATAACGCTGCATCCGAGTGGCTCAAGGCTCATTCTGAGAAAGTATCTACGGGAGTATAATATGTACGATATTATTGTAGTCGGCGGTGGACCTGCGGGTCTCACCGCCGCTATCTATGGACGGCGAAATGCAAAAACAGTCCTGGTGATTGAGAAATCTGTCTTTGGAGGACAGATCGTGAATTCTCCTAAGGTGGAGAATATTCCGGGTTTTGATTCTATTAGTGGAGATGAGTTCGGCGATAAGCTTCTGGAACAGGCAATGGGACAGGGCGCGGAAGCTACGATCGAGGATGTGACCGGCATTGAAAAGAAAGAATCCGGCTTTATCGTATCTACAGCTGACGGGTCTTCTTATGAAGGAAAAACCGTTATTCTTGCAACGGGTACTACACATAGAACGCTTGGGCTTCCGGGTGAAGATGACCTGATTGGGAACGGAATCAGTTTTTGTGCAGTTTGCGATGGAGATTTTTACCGGGATAAGACCGTGGTCATGGTAGGTGGCGGAAACTCCGCTTTTGTTGAATCGGCTCTGCTGGTAGGTATAGTGAAGAAACTGATCATTCTGCAGGATCTTCCGAAGTTTACGGCTGATCAGAAACTTCAGGATCAGGTTCTATCTAAGGGAGACGTGGAAACACATGTCGGAACCAAGGTACTTGCTTATGAGGTTTCCGAAGATGGTGTGCTTACCGGCGTTACTTACGAAGAAGCAGGCCAGAGAAGAACAGTTGCCTGTGACGGAGTATTCCTTGCGGTCGGACTGGTACCTGAGAATACTGCTTTCGGTGAATGGGCACAGTTGGATGAGAGAGGATACTTCATACCGGAAAATATCTGTCATACTAAAACTCCCGGCATATATGTAGCCGGAGACTGCTGCCAAAAGACTTTGCGCCAGGTAACAACGGCCTGTTCCGATGGTGCATATGCAGCGATCAGCGCTTGTGATTACCTGAACGATCACTGACAGACAAACGCCTTTACCTTAGTCAATTACATGCTTCCATGGAATGTAGTATAATATACGATGGGTTTGACTGAGGAGGGCGGAAAATGAAGCCGGGATATAGACGTGCAGCAGCGGCCTTACTGGTTATTTCCATACTGTTTTCGCTGACTGCATGTAAAAAGACGAAGAAGACCTTTTCAAAAGTCGTAAAAGAAGACGACCCGTATTTTGATGTGCAGGAAATAGAATTAAAACCACGTCTTAATACGGATGATTATACATGCGATTTACATGATGCAACAATTATCGGAGATTATATTGTAACCAATGGTAATATTTTTCAACGCAATCTGACGTCGGATGAGATCGTATCCCCTTTTTTTCAAAACTTTGTGGCAGTATTTGACTGCAATGGTGAGATGATCTCAATGGTTCCGAACGACCTCAATACAGAAGTTGAGAATATCTTATGTGGTGCCAATAATGAAATCATGATCTTGTATTGTGATTATGCGCCGACAGCGAACGGGATAGATGAATTAAACGAAGTTTCCCGGCATCTTTGCGAGATTACACCTACTGGCGAAGTAGTCAGAGATATTCCATTGATGCTTGATGATATGAAGACTTGGTCGATAGGGTTCGGGTTTATGGAGGACGGAAATATCCTTGTAAAAGGAATAGACATGTTGTACTGCATAAACAAGTCCGGAGAAATACTGTGGTCGACGGAGTGTATAAATCAGGATTTTACCAGTTACGACAATGGTCTATATTATGATGGAAAAGAATGGTATATCGGGGGACTGTCATTCGATTCAGATTATGAGATCTCGGAATGCTTTTTCCAAAAGATCGATATTCAGAATCAGACTATAAGCAAGGAACATATTCCAAATACTGATGTGTTCTCAGAAAGGATACATCTTTCGGACGGTTATTATTCTAAAGACATGAGTGGTCTTTACAGGGTGGATCTGTTGAGCGATAAGAAAGAGGAAGTGATCAGTTGGAACAGTATTGACTATAACTACCTCAAGTTTTCGGATAACGCAATCAAGGTCATATCTGATAATGAGATTTATGCATGTGTTTCCGAGAACGTGGAGTTGCCTAACGAATCCTATTTTGAAAAGAATTACTATGGGCAGATCAAACTTGTAAAAATGACACGCGCGGCTAAAAATCCGCATGCCGGAAAAGCACTGATCACTATTGGTCTTTTTGAGAATAGTTACCAGTCTTTTTTTGACTATATAGTCCGATACAATACTGTGCCGGATGGTCTTGCCAGAATTGCTATCCGATTTTATGACAATCACTATATGGATGTCATGTACAAAGGAGAAAAGAATAGTGTTTCCACTATTGATCAGGTATATAACGAAATGCTTTCCGGAACAGGACCGGATATCCTAATGGATTTTTCCGAGTACGGTAGATTTAATTCGGACAAGATCCTTCTGGATCTCAATTCTTTTATCGATGGGGAAAACGGATTAAATAGAAGCGAATACTTCAACAATGTATTCCGGGCATTTGAAGTAAAAGGGAAAATGTACCAGATCCCGGTCTGCATAGATATAGCCGGATATGTGGCAAATGGTGATTTGATCGGAACCAGGACCGGTTGGACTTGTTCCGAGTTCGATCAGGTAGTCGGAAAACTTCCGGAAAGTGTGGAGGTTTTTGAATATACTACGCATGAGAACCTTCTTTCGATAATCGTCTCCAATTCTATGAATAGTTTCATCGATTACGAGAAAAAAGAAGTCTTCTTCGATGGAGAAGAATTCAAGCAAGTTCTGGAAATCGCAAAAAAATACGGATGTGATAATGATTCTGGTGGTGAATCGTTCATGCCGGACCTTAGTGGAGATCACCCGGCTGATGAAACCGAAAGGAAAAAGATCGAAGATGGAAAACTGGCGCTGGTAAGTACATACATCTACAACCTGACACAGTTTATTGTCAACAGAAGATTATGTAATCAGAAAGCTATCTTTGTCGGATATCCGTCTGAAGACGGAAGCGGCATGTCTGCCCGAGCGAGAATGACTTTTGGAATTTCTGCATATAGTGATTATTCAAAAGAAGCATGGGACTTTATCCGTTTTATGTTTAATGATGAGGAACAAGTGACTCATTCCCAGTTTTTTTCATCTATTCCGTTGTCAAGAACGGCATTTGAAAAGTGTATTGATGACGAGATCAAATCCAATCTTCAGTTAAAAAAATTTCTTGAAGAAGTGAATTTGGAGATTCCGGAGATGGTAATGGTGGAATATACGGAAGAAGATAAGACAGCCTATAGAAAACTGGTCGAAAATGTCAGTACGATCTACTTAACAGATTTAGAGATCATGAGTGTGATCATGGAGGAGTCAAAAGCATATTTCTATGACGATAAAGACATAGAAGATGTGGTAACCAAAATTCAGACGTCTGCCACAAATATCGTACAAGGACGAGATAAGGGATAGAAAAAAAGAGCGGCTCAGGTCGCTCTTTTTTTAGTCTTTTTCTCAATATACATGATTTTGTCGGCTTTGTGCATGCATTCCATAAGATTTTCCCAGCTTGAAACATTGCAACTGCCGATACTGGCACCGATGGAGTATTCTGTTTTTTGTTCCTCGTTGGCTTTCTTGATAGCACTTCTGAAAGCTCTGGTAAACTGCCCCAGCCGGCCCGGATTGTCAAGAATCAATACAGCTTCAAATTCGTCCCCTCCCATTCTGGCAGCAATTTCTCTTTCGTTTACAGAAGAATTCAGACAGTAGGCTATAGATTTCAATGCTTCATCTCCTGCGGAATGACCAAAAGTATCGTTAATGTATTTCAGACCATCCATATCTATGCTGACTACTGCAATGGAGTATTTTTCCGATGTGCCATCGTGGAAAAGCTCCGAGATCATCTTCTCAAAACCGCGCCGGTTATATAGCCCTGTCAGAGCATCTTTGATATACAGATCCATGATGTTGTTGGCTTCCGTGAGTCTCTCGTAAAGGCGGAGACGGTTGATCGTTTGTCCCATAAGCACCATGATGAATTCCAGTTTTTCATCGATGAAAAAGTTGGCATTATCATCGACAGAGAGCATCGCGTAGCCATACACTTCACTTTTATAGAAGATCGGAAGGAAAATGTGGATGCCCGGAACCTGATCGTCCAGTTCTTCCGGGAGAAGAAGCGAAGACGGGAAGTGGATGTCTGCAGTGACTCCTTTTCCATCGGTAAGATATCCGGTAACTCTTCTGTCGTTTTCACAGAACTCTACAAAACAACATTCATCAAAAATGCCGTATTCCTGGAGATTCAAAAGCGTAAGCTTTACGTTATCCGGAAAGGTCATCAGATCTTCATATTCGGATTCCATAAGTACGAAAGCCCGGGTCTTGTCATAATAGTTTCTCTGTGCTGCTTCAAGAAGACGATGCATCTCGTCCGCATCCTGCTTCTCCATGATCTCGTTGGTACTTTCGCGAAGAAGCAGGCGACCGGGAACCGTGATGGTCATATCAATGGTTTCACCTCTGTTTACTCTTTCCAGACAATCAATAGCTGCACTGACCAAAGTTGATTCTGGAATATCCGATGTGGTCAATGACGGAGAGTATAGAGCAGATGCTGCCAGATTATCGACTCCTGTGATAAAGGTGTCCTTCGGGATGGAATATCCTCTCGCGATCAGTTCATCCATCAGAGCAAGAGCCATGTAGTCATTCGAGCAGATGATAGCCTTGGGAAGAGTGCCATCTTTCTTGGTAAAAAAATCAGCAGTTTGCGGGCCCTGGGTAGTCCAGTAATTCCCGTGAAAAATCATGTCCTCCCGGACTTCGTATCCTGCTTCATGCATGGCATCTTCAAACCCTGCTCTTCGTTCGGCAGAGTCTTTCAGTTCATCACGTCCGGTGACAAATCCGATATCGTCGGTGCCACACTTCTTGATCACATATTCAGCTATATCATGCATGATGATCCGGTTATCCGGAACGATACTGTAAAAACCTTGCTCGTCTACTCGGATGCTTACTGTCGGAGGGAGATCCGCAACTGCTATCAACCTGTCCAGGAGTTCTTTATCCAGACCGGCATGACTAAGAGTATCTGAACATAATATGATTCCGTCGTACATAGTAAGAGGGGGCAAAGAAAGAATTCCCCGTAGTCCCTGGGCATGAAGAGGGTTCTCACTGGGAACGGAGCAATTTCCGAAAATATCGATCCGATGCCCGTTTTCCAGTGCTTTTTTCTTAAGGTTCGATATGATCAAAGATGAATAATCCCGATACATATCCCCGATAAATGCACAAATCCTCATACAGAATACCTCGCAAACAAATAATCAATTTAATTATACGATGTAGCAGCCTATTTCAAATGTCTAAAAAACCGAAAAAAAGTTACCATTCTGAAAACAACTTGAACGCGTTGTCAAAAAGACTATACTGGACTAATAAGATGTCCCGGGACCTGAATGCCGGACAAGAAGGTCTCTGGCAAGGAGCATGGTAATGAGATTAAGAAAACTGACAAAGGAAGAGATCGATAAGAGAAACGAACCCCCGGTACTGACGACTCTTGAAGAAGTCGGCAATGCGATAACGCATGGTATTGGCGCAGCGCTCTCCATTGCCGGATTTGTTCTTCTGCTCCTGAAGTCGGATACAGGACTTAAGATCATGGCGTCCTGTTTCTACGGGATCTGCCTGATCCTTCTGTTTCTGATGAGTTGTCTTTACCATTCCTGGAAAACAGGACTTTTTGTCAAGAAACTATGGAGACGGTTTGACTATTCTTCCATATATCTTCTGATCGGCGGTACTTTTGCTCCTCTTTGTCTTGTATACTGGGGCAATACTCCTGGCCTGGTGATGTTTTGTATCCAATGGGCACTGATCATTATGGGAATTACATTCATTGGAGTATTCGGTCCGGCCCGTCTGATGTCATTACATTTCACATTATATTTTCTTATCGGATGGAGCGGTCTTTTGTTTGTTCCCGGCATGATCAAAAACGATCTTTGGCTGTTTTTCATGATCCTTGGTGGCGGATTGCTCTATACTTTTGGCATGATCCCTTTTGTGAAAGATAAGAAAGGCGATCACTTTATCTGGCATATCTTTGTACTTCTCGGAGCAACTGCGCATTGGTTCGGTATATACCTTTTCGTATACTGAGCATAGGACCGGATGCTTTTTCACTGTTTGCAGACCCGAAAATGGGACTTCATTTTTTAGATACTTTAGGAGATGAATACACTAATTTTTCGTTTCGAGTTCTCTGCCGTGACGTTTTATAGTCCGAGCGAATGGGATCTTGAGAAGGAGGAAGTATGGATATTGCAGTTCTGATCTTAAGTATCGTTGTTTTGGCCATTGTACTGATCATGGCAATTCTTCTTTTGCGAACATACGCAGGAGTACATATTTTGGCCTCCCGTCAGGGAGAGGATCCGGCGAGATTATCAGATTCCCTTAGTAAAGTGATCGATCAGAGGATTTCTTCGATGGAGGAGACACTGACTCGTGTGGAGAAGGAACAGCAGGAAAATACCCGAAAGCATAATGAAGATCTGAGTAATCTGGCATCAGAACTCCAGATGCAGAAACTGGAGAACATGAACAAACAGATCATGGCGGTCCTTAAACAAGATAAAGAGGGCAACAGGGAAATGCTGGAGGGTAATGGCAAGGTTTTAGGGAGTGGTCTGGAGACACTGAACAAGTCTATGGAGACGCGTCTTACAGAACTTACGAAGGTACTTTCCGAGGATTTTCTGAAGATGCGTACAGAGAATAATCAGCAGATCGAGAAGATCAGAGAGACTGTTAACGAGAAACTGGATAAGACATTGAATGAGCAGTTTGAGAAGAGTTTCAAGGGTGTTCTGAATCAGATGACGGAACTTCAGAAAACCATGGGAGAACTTAAGGGGATCTCCAGTCAGGTTGGAAGCCTGGAGAAGACACTCAATGGTGTCAAGACAAGAGGCATTCTTGGTGAGGTCCAGCTAAAACAGATCATTGCTGATGTGCTGCCTCCCCAGCAGTATGATGTCGAGGTGGCGACCAAGCCGGGATCTATGGAACATGTCGAAATTGCTATTAAGATGCCATTACGTAACGGAGAAGGTTTTTCCTATCTTCCCATTGACTCGAAATGTCATTTGGACAGATATGAAACATTGTTACAGGCTTACGACCTTGGGGATAAAGAGGCAATTTTGCGAGCAAAGAAAGAGTTTGCAGTAGCCATACGTGAAGATGCCCGATCGATTTCTGAGAAGTATATCAGTGTACCGGATACGACAGCATATGCGATCCTTTTCGTACCGTTTGAGGGTATGTATTCAGAGATCGTAAACTTAAACCTTCTGGAAGAGCTGAATCAGTTCCGCGTTACAGTAGCAGGTCCGTATACACTCATGGCTATATTAAGCACAGTTACGAACTATTTCCAGGCTTTGGCGATTGAGAAGAAGTCTCACGAGATCGAGCGTACTCTTGGTGCTGTAAAGAAGGAGTTCGGAAATTACGAAAAAGCCTTAGATAAAGTCAAGAAGAGCCTTGATGCGGCGTCGAATAACCTTGAGACGCTTCGGACAACACGCACAAACGCCGTGAATCGGGCACTTAGAAGCATCACAGAAATGGAGGATGTCCCGGCTCTGACGGATGTGGTTTCTGATATGGACTCGGACTGAATCAATCCATTCCAAGCAGGTCGAAATCATCCTTCATGACGGCGATGATCACAGGTGCACCAGGTGCTCTTTCTGCATCAGAATCGGTTTTATCAATGAAAGAGAGATCAGAAACTGCAATTCCGCTGACCATATAACCTTTTTCATTCTTTCCAAGGATTTTGCCGGTATAGAAGGAATAATTCTTTTTGCCAATATTCTTTAAGGTAGAAAAGATATTAAAAACCGCATAAAGAGGCAGACACAATACGAGTAAAAGAAAGATAATGATCTTGACACTATATACAATGATGTGGAAAACGTGAATAAAGAGGAGGATCAGCGCAATCACAGCGACCAGTAAGATGAGCGATCCGAAAAGAAAGGTACAAGCAGATTTGATTTTGCAAGAGGTATACTTTTTGATCTGCGCTTCGGTTGGCGTATATGGTTGTACGATAGAAAGATCGATCTTAGATGGATTGGATTGTGCTTCAGACATAGTTTGTTCCTCCGATGTAATAACGTATTAATGTAGCACCTAAATATCTGTGTACTGAAATTTCAAAGGATATTATACCATTTTTGCGAGATCAAGGAGACGACTGCAAATACCTGTTGGTGAGGAAGAGTTTTTGAAAAATTGAATTAATAGTGGAAATGTTTTGGTTTCTATGTTAGAATATCACATGTCGCTTCGATAGAAGCATACGACTTCGGCATGGAGAAGTACCCAAGAGGCCGAAGGGGAGGCTTTGCTAAAGCTTTAGGTGGTGTAACAGCCGCGCGAGGGTTCGACTCCCTCCTTCTCCGCCAAACATGACGAATCCCGAAAGTCCGAAATATAAGGCTTTCGGGATTTTTGTTTTCCTGGAATACTGATTTGACGACAGTTTTTGACCACAGTTTATTCTAAATCGTCGGTTTGAGTTTTGATGCCAAACAAAATGTTCAGGAAATCGCGCCTTGCATCAAGGACTCGGATGATCTTAATCTGGTCATCCTCTATACGATAAAAAACATAGTTTTTGTTGGCATAGATGTAGCGATAGTCGGACTCGATCCCATACCTTTCCCATATACCTGATCCAGACATTGGAAACTGTTCTAGTAATTTGATGTCATGAATAATCAGAGCGATATTCTTAGTAGCCGCTTTTTCGCCGAACTGGCTCTGTATGTAATCTTTTATCTCTTCTACATCGATGAGCGCTTGTGGAGAAAAAACTATGTGTTTCATAAGCCAAGCCTTTTCTCAACATCTTCAAGAGAGATCCAGCCATCTTTAGCGGAAGCCTCACCCTTTCCCAGTTCCCAGATAAGAGCTTTCATGGCATTTAGTTCGTCAAGTTCCTTCATGTTTACAATAGCATAGTCACCCCTACCGTTTTTTGTAAGATAAACCGGAGAACCATAGGACACCTCATCCAAAACACTTTTATAGTTTCTCAAATCAGATACGGGTCTAATATTTGGCATGTGATAACCTCCATAATAATGTGCATAATTCACATCATTATTATACATAAAATATACAGCAAAATCAAATCGAGCTTTCAGAACAAAAGGAGTTTGAAATTCCAAAATGGAATCTCAAGATAATGGCCCGTAAACATATCGTTTACAGGCCACGGTCACGTTATTCTATTCTCATCTTTTCGATATTATCAATAATGCATCTCGTCATTTTCTTGTTTGTTTCATAGAGTTCTTTGTATCGATCTTTGTCAGCGAAGTAAGCAGTAGAGATAAACTGATTTGCAAGGATGATATATGGCACCGCCAGTTTTTCCTCTTCGGTTAGCCTTACGACGGAATCGTATCCTGCGAGCATCTCTTTCATAACGCTTAACCATTTCATGAACTTGTCGCTGTTTCCGTCCTCGAAAGTCTCGGAAAGTATGGCTGTTGTTGCATAACATGGATCGAAGATCCTGACGTTCCTCTCGCTCAATTCGAAGTCGATGAATCCCCATTTATCATCAGCTACGATGATGTTGCTCGGATTCGGATCTCTGTGGATCACCTGTCTCGGAAGTGACTTGTAGAGCTCCTCAAATTCAGAAAGAAACTTCTTTGTGAAGTCATCGTCTAACCCTAGTTCCGATGAAACCTTTGGCAATGCCCATGACTTGACCGCATCGTAAGTATCAACTTCGTCTGTTGCCGTATCTACCGTAGAGAGTGCTTTATCGAGCCAACCGATGATCTCACCAGTATACCTTGCCTTTTTCTCATAATCATCCAGATACAGCTTGCCTGCCATTACTCTTTCTCCGTCGATCTTCCGGCTGAGGGTAAAGTAGAGTTCGCCTTCCTGTACGTATTCTCTTCCATCCTTAGTCGGAATGATCGTCGGTGCGGATAATCCGACGTTGTTAAGCGCTCCGGCTATCTCGATCGCTTTCTTCGTATTGCCAAGATTTGCAGTGTACTTGATCACATATTCATCACCGACAAACTTGGATGTATCGCTTATTTCTCCAGTCTCGGGAAATACGATATCAGAGACTTTCTGATCCTGAAGGTCCCAGTTAGAGAGAACTTCCGTGATCAACTTATGATTTATCATAATGTGTTCCTCCTGTAAGATATTGATCTTGTAAGGCTTTTTGGCCTTGAACTTACGAAGGTACTCTGACGGTGTATAGCCGGTCTCCCGAACGAAGGATCTGTAGAAACCCGAATACGTGTCAAACCCGTACTCGAATGCAACGTCACCTTTCCTGCGTCCAGTTCCGATCTCGTATATCGCATTAAGAAGCTTTCTTCTCAGGATATACTGCATTACAGGAAAACCTACGGCATCCTGAAATATTCTGTAGAAATGGAACAGTGAATAACCCGCTTCCTGAGAGAGCATCTCTGCGTTAATCTCGTCCTTAAGATTCGCTTCGATCTTATCCAATGTTTTCTGGATACAGTCCTTATACACTTTGGTACCTCCTTTCTCAATTTCTTGCAGCTGCAACAAGTTTATGATAGCGCATATGTTGCTCGAAAACATTTCCTGTTTTGCTGTATTGGCGAAGTGGTGGAGTCTTGAGGTCAAAAATCTTGACCTCAAGACAGCGCGAGATCGTTCGACTGTCTTCTCAAAGATCGGTATCTTTTGTGGATAGACGAGACAAATCCTGAATGTCTCCCAGTGGATGTTCAGGATTTTTCTATTAGTGGAAAAATGTAAAGCCGGTGCGACATGATTTTCTTGAATTGCACGTTCTGATTGGTGTACTTGTAAATCTCCGTATGACATAATGACATTACGGATCGGGAAGATCCGGATACACTGTTTCGGCCGACAGGAGAATCTATAAAGCTGAGGAGATTACACCATGAGTTTAGGTAAGAATATTCAATATCTGCGTAAGATCAATAAGCTGAAACAGGACCAGTTTGCAGAGAAGATGGGTGTCAGCAGACAGACCATTTCCCGGTGGGAGTCGGACGAAGTGACTCCGGAACTTTCCAAGCTGGTGGAGATGTGTTCCCTGTTTTCCTGTAGTATGGATGAACTGGTCAGAGGCGATCTGACTTCTAAAGGGGAGATCTACTCTGATGTCACGATCCGAAAAGTGCCTGCTTTCCGGATGGCGAAATATGCCATTATCTCCCAGGAGCCGGAAGATGACGTGCTGACTCATATGAAAAACTGGGCGGAGAAGAGCGGCCTTATTGCCGCGGATCCGAAGGCGAAGCGGATCGGATGGGATTTCCCGTTTGTGTCCCAGGAACAGAGCATGCGTTTCGGCATGCACGGATATGCGGCTGCATATGTTCTTCCTGATGGTTTCCGGACAAATTGCGAAGGCGTGGAATATTGCGATAACAAGGAAGCCAGCTATGCGGTGATCACGGTAAAAGATCCGATGGTACAGCCGTTCGAGCGTATCCCGGTCGGGTATAAGCACATCATGGAATACCTGGAAGCAAATAGCATCAAGGGCAGACAGGACGATAACGTTCTTGGCTGTTTCGAGTACGAATATGAGAAAGACGGTACAGAGTACATGGATATTTATATCTGTGTAGACATATAAACTGAATGCTTGTGAGTTCATCAGTCTTTTTAAGTCTGGTATTTTGTGGATCGTGGATACATGACCCGTGATGGTTATCTCATCGCGGGTTTTTTGTTGAAGTTTTCTTTTCCCTGAGCGGAGGCATCTACGTGGCAAAGATGTACGAATCGTGGTTGTGTGATACAATCGAAGTATTATAGGCGTTGGGGGATAGTTTCATGGAAAAGCCATTCAAACCATATATACCTGCTGATAAAGTCACGACGGAGATGACACCGGCCTCGATCATTCTGGGCATCGTGCTTGCTGTCGTATTCGGTGCGGCAAATGCTTATCTTGGACTGAAAGTCGGACTGACTGTTTCGGCTTCGATTCCGGCGGCCGTCATCTCGATGACGATCATAAGGATCATCATGCGTAAAGATTCCATCCTGGAGAGTAATATGGTCCAGACCATCGGTTCTGCCGGTGAGTCACTGGCGGCGGGTGCGATCTTCACGATGCCTGCACTGTTTATCTGGGCGAAGGAAGGTGTGATGGACAAACCTTCGCTGATCTCGATCACGATCATTGCTCTGGTGGGCGGACTTCTGGGTGTGTTTTTCATGGTACCTCTCCGCAGTGCCCTGATCGTAAAAGAACACGGTGTGCTGCCGTATCCGGAAGGCACTGCCTGTGCAGAAGTACTGCTTGCCGGTGAGGAAGGCGGATCTTCTGCTAAGTCTGTTTTTATAGGTATGGCACTTGGTGCTGTCGTCAAGTTTTTTGCTGACGGACTTTGTGCGGTGAAGTCGGTGGTCACATTTAAGATCTCCGCGTTGAAGACGGAATTCTCTTCGGAAATCTATCCTGCGCTGATCTCGGTCGGATATATTTGCGGACCGAAGATCTCAGCGTACATGTTTGCAGGCGGTCTTCTGGGCTGGTTCGTTCTGATCCCGGCGATCGTGAATTTCGGCACGGATATAGTTATGTATCCGGCGAGCGTTTCCGTTGCGGAACTTTACGCGGAGGGCGGTGCGTCCGCCATCTGGGCGAGCTATATCAAATATATCGGTGCCGGTGCAGTTGCGGCGGCTGGTATTATCAGTCTGATCAAGACATTCCCGACGATCGTGAAGGCGTTCAAGGGCTCCATGCAGGGTCTCTCGAAAAAAGCAAAGGGCAAGGGTGCTTTGGATCGTACGAGTCAGGATCTGGACATGCGGTTCGTGCTCCTGTCGATTGCCGTTTTGATCATTCTGATCTGGGTACTCCCGTCGATTCCGGTTACGATTTTCGGCGCACTTCTGGTCGTGTTCTTCGGATTCTTCTTCAGTGCAGTCAGCTCGAGAATGGTTGGCCTTGTAGGAAGTTCAAACAATCCGGTTTCCGGTATGACGATCGCGACTGTACTGATTGCGACTTTCTGTCTGAAACTCACCGGCGATGTCGGTGTGCATGGTATGCACGGTGCCATCGCAATCGGTTCGATCATCTGTATTGCGGCATGTATGGCCGGTGATACTTCGCAAGACCTGAAGACAGGTTATATTCTGGGTGCAACTCCGAAGAAACAGCAGATCGGTGAGATCATGGGTACGATCGCCGCGGCGTTGGCCATCGGCGGTGTTATGATCCTTCTGGATTCTGCATTCAGTTTCGGAACGGATAAGCTTGCAGCGCCGCAGGCCACGATGATGAAGATGATCATCGAGGGTGTCATGGATGGAAATCTTCCATGGGCATTGATCTTTATCGGTGTCTTTATCGCTATTGTCATCGAGTTCCTCGGTGTTTCAGCGCTGCCGGTTGCAATCGGCCTTTATCTCCCGCTGGAGCTGTCTGCTCCGATCATGTTCGGTGGTCTTATTAAGTGGATCGTGGATAAGAGAAATGGTAAGCAGAAGGATGAGTCTGGTAAAGGAATTCTCTTCTGTTCCGGCTTGATTGCCGGCGAAGGTATATTGGGCGTGCTTCTTGCAATCCTGACGGTTACGAATGTGGCCGGGAAGATCGATATCAGTTCACATATACCTTCCGGAAATGTTACATCGCTGATCGTGTTGATCGGTATCGGTGTGCTGGTACTTCTCATGGCAGGGAAGAAGCCGGTGAAAGCTGTAGTTAAGGAAGGTGCGGATGCGCAGACTGTAAAGGATGCTTCTGCTGATGCAGCAAAGGATGAACCCAAAGCGGCATCGAAAGAGACTAAGAAGTAAGATGTAGAGGTAGGTGCTACATGCCGAAGAAAGAGAATTTCCTGGATCGTGTTTACGAGAAAATGCCCGGCGTTGCTTTTTCCACATCGGAAGAAGGCGAAGTAACGGTGGATATGGAGAATAAAGGCTTTACGAACAGGATCGCGCAGCGGTTCTTCAAGCAGCCTTCTGTGTCGCACATCAAGCTCGAGGGCATGGGGAGTTTCATTTTCTTATCCATCGACGGCAAAAGCACTGTCTACGATATCGGACAGCTTGTTTCGGGAAAGTTCGGTGACGAAGCGGAGCCGCTTTATGAGAGGTTGTGTGTGTATGTGCGGCAACTCGAAGAAGTCGGATTTGTGAGGATCGTAGAATGAAGTACGGAGAATCCACATTCGATGCGCCGGTGCTACCGATCCTTGGTATGCTGATGCTTCCGAAAACGATCTGATATATCCTGATTTTGATTTCGTTTTTCCGGAAAAACTGTGATAACAGTCGGGTTTAAGCACATACAATCTGGGGGTGCGATGCTACTGATCTTGATGGGATCGCATTACAGATGTGCGTGGATGAGAGCAAAAAAATCCATCAAATTGACAAAACATGTGTGAAAAAATAGCAAAAAATGAGTAGATTCCAATTCTCTCGTATATTAATATTGCGATTCGGAAATGACGATTTTGAATGATAAAGGCTGGCAAATGGGCAAGAAAAAGACAATCAACATAGATGAAAAGACATCGCTTTTGTTTTTGGCAGGACCGATGTTTATCGAACTATTTTTGAATACTATGCTCAATAACGTGGATACGATCATGTTGAGCCACTACAATGATTATGCCGTTGGTGCAATTGGAAATGCTAACACCATCATGTTCATGATGAACATTCTTTTCAATGTTATCGCCACGGCGACCAGTGTAGTTGTTGCCCAGTATCTTGGGGCAAAACGCCATGACAAAATGAACATGATCTATACGCTGGCCATCGTTGTAAACTTTGTTGTCGGTCTTGTACTCAGCGGAACTTTCTGTGCGGCGAATCCATTGATCATGAAATTCCTTCAAGTGTCACCTGAGATGCGTCCCTATTCAATGATATATATTTATATCGTCGGTGGCGGCGGATTCCTGATAGCAGTGTTCAATGTAATGGTTCAGATCATGAGGTGCAATGGATATACCAAGATCGGTATGTGGATCACGTTCGGAATCAATATCATTAATATTCTCGTGAACTATCTTTTCCTTTACGGCCCCTTGGCTTTCCTGGATATGGGTGTTCAGGGAGTAGCCATCGCGACGGTATTCTCAAGATTCATAGCGGTGATCGCCATCTTTGTATTCTTCTTCGCTACGAAAACAGGAAAGATATCCTTGCGCTATCTCAGACCGTTTCCGCGTAAGTTGCTGGTCAAGATGATCAAGATCGGTCTTCCGACTGCCGGCGAGAACCTTACTTATAATCTGTACCAGACCACGCTTCTGTCTTTCGTAAACGGAATGGGTAATGATGCCGTGAACGCCAGAGCATATTGCAATACGCTCATCTCTTTTGCGATGATCTTCTCAAATGCATGTGCGATGTCTACGCAGATCATTACCGGTCATCTTGTAGGTGCAGGAAAATCAGAAGAAGCATATAAGAGAGTATTTAGGACACTTCGAACTTCCATGCCGATTACAATTGCCATGGCATCGATCAATGCCGTCCTTTGCAGGTTTACCTTGCAACTGTTTACGAGCAATTCGAATATCATAGCACTCGGACAGATGATCATGCTTGTGGATATATTTGTTGAAGCGGGTCGTTGTCTGAATATGACTTTCGTCAGCAGTTTGAAAGCTGCCGGAGCATATGTATTCCCGCTGATCATGGGAATCTTGTGCAACTGGGGATTAGGTCTTGTGACAGGATATACGGTCGGAGTGGTCCTGAGTGTCGGAGTAGCAGGCATTTATGCCGGAACAGCTACGGACGAATGCATCCGCGGTCTCATCGTTATGTACTATTGGTATAAGAAAAAATGGTTTGGAAAGTCTGTTGTTGAAAAAAAGGACGCATTGGAATCTTTGTAAAGCTTGAATCACGGTGCTTTTTTTCGTCATAACGGTTTGTTTTCAATTAGTTAATATTATTGCCCTTTCTGCATTTTATAATTTACTTGGTTTTATAAATCGAATTTTACTATCATGCGATAAAATAGTAACAGATTGTAAATGTGCGAGGGAAAGGTTATGACAGATAAGAAATTGACTGATTTTTCTATTAATGATGTTTCTGAATTGTTCCTGAAAAACATTGATGCAGTAATTCTGGTAGATGCTACGATCGACCAGTACAGAGCAGTTATCCGCCGTGGTTTTTTTGAGGGATTTCTTAAGGAAACAGGTAGTTATCATGATCTGATCCTGGATCTTTGGTTCCATTTCAATGATTCCAATGAAAAGGTTTCTGAAGATTATCAGATCTTCGCAGATAATACCGGTGTATTTACAAAAAAATACAGCCGCAGATTGAAATTGGTTCTTGAGAACGAAGAAAAACCCCATCTTGTGCAGATGACGGTTTATCCGTTGGTGGCAACAGAGAAGTATCTTTTTGTCTTGGATGAATTTGATGATAATGAGTCTATGCAGGAGTCGCTTACCACCAAGAAGATCAACACGATCCAGAGTTCTTATCTGTTCTCGATGTATATTGATCTGGTTCAGGATACGACGAGCAGTATAAATGTTACGGAGATATCCGAGGATGTTGTAAATTACAACCTCAAGTATTCTGATTGGAGAATGATGATCGTTAATATGATCTGGCCGGAGGATCAGGAACAGTTCCTGCGCCGTACGGATCCTGAATATCTGAAGAAGAACTTCACTCCCGGACGAACCTCTTCTTATGACTGTATGATGCGAAACCTGGAAGGAAAGTTTATCTGGGTAAAGCTTATCTTCAGTCGTGCGCAAACGAATAATGATGAAGATTACAGATTCGTATTCATGGTTCAGGATATTCATGAGAACTCTATGGAGATTCTTTCCACCCTGAAAAAATACGAAGAAATGGCGATCACGGATCCGCTTACGGGCGTGTTTAATCACGGCGAGATCGAGACACAACTGCATAATGCATTATCGATCCGGCAGAATAATGATGAACCGATTTCCGTTATGTTGCTTGACCTTGATATGTTTAAGAAGGTTAACGATAACTTCGGCCATTCTGCCGGAGACACGACACTGAAGCATTTTGCCAAGATCATGAAGGAATTTGCCATCAAGGAAAATGCGGCGGTAGGACGTTGGGGTGGTGAGGAATTCGTCATTGTCTGCTATAACAAAAATGCGGACGGAGTGAAGGAGATCGCTGAAAAGCTCAGAAAAGAAGTGGAAGAGTATGTATTCCCTGAAATCGAACATATTACATGCTCTGTCGGTGTAACGGAACTGAAAGCAGAAGACGGATTTGAAGATGTTTTTAACAGGATCGACAAAGCAATGTATGCTTCGAAGCATAACGGAAGGAATATGGTTACGCTTATGTAAGCAGCTGTATGACAGGAGTTCTGATATTATACAAATCAATCGAAGGTGCTTCATGATATTGAGGCACCTTCCTTTTTGCAACAAAACGAAAGGTTCTCTCGTCATTTATATGAGAAAGCTTGAATAGAAGAAATCTAATATTCATGAATCCTTTAGTTGAAACGTTTTCGCATTTGAATGGTTTTATCTGTAGAGGATCAAAGGATGGGGGAAAGATATGAAAAGAATGAAATCCTGCTATTTTGTTTTGGCTGCAATGCTTGCGTTTTCCGGATGCTCGCCGAAGAATGAAGACTCCAAAGTTTCACAGGCATCCGTAAGTGAAACGACGGAGACGGTAGAAAAATCTGCTTCCGAAGAGTTCTCAACGGAAGCAGAGGAAACAGTTATGACAATGGATACGACTTCTTCTTCGGCGTCAGAAGCAGAGGATGATTCCGGTATGATCGACAAAAAAGAAATAGATCAGACCGGTGAGAAAAGAGCATATCTGAAGAATGCGTGTACTGATGAGATCATTGAAATTGATGACTTTACCAGTTCGACAAATAGTTATTTTGTCATGAATAACTTTCAATACGATAACAACGCGTGGAGCGAAGCTTTTGACATTGGACGGGATTATCCGAAATATGCAGAAGGTGATGACTTGTTGAATATTACGAAGGATCTGGATATGCCGGCCAAGGTCGATGATTTTACGGTCATTTGGGAAAGTTCCGATGAAACGATTATTCAACCGGACGGTACTGTGACGTGTCCACATGACCATAGCCGATATGTGCTTTTGACGGCGATCATTACAAAAGAAAACCGAACGGTGATATCCCGCAAAGTTGTACGTGTGGCCAGAGATACGTATGCCGACGTTACGACGGATAAAATACTGAGAGCAGATATGTACCATGATCCGGCAGCTTTTCAATACGAAGGGATCGATGAGAGCTTCATTGGGCATTGGTTCTATGAACTGGAGGATCCGGAGCAGTTTTATCTTTTCGACAACGCGGCAGGGCGTATTTACTTTACGGATGAGATGCGTGGCAAAACAAGACAGATTCAGCTCGATGGCATTCTTTCAGAAGTACATATTGAAACGATCAACGAGGCATGTCTGCAAGTGTATGCTTCACGAAAAGCACTTGGCCTTCAGGATTGGTGTGAACTCAGATATGATCGGGTTAGTTCGGGGCTGGGAGATATCGCGTACGATTTCGCGCAGTATTATCAGGATGTCCCGGTACATGGAGGTGTGCGACTGATGATCTATGACGAGAACCCCAATCAGTTCATGAATAGTTGGCTTCTGCAGATACCTGAAGGATTCGATGCGAACCCGAAGTTTTCCAAAGATGAGGCCATGCAAAAATACGATCTTTATGAAGATAAGATCACATTGGAGATCCTGGAATTGAATAACGAGATCCATCTGATTTGGAACGGATATGTAAAAAATAAGATGGAATATGTGTATATTGACGCGCAAACGGGTGAAGAATTGCAGCGTGATTCCACGTTTGTAACCTGATATAGGTTTATCATAACATGACCCTATTTTGCGGAAATGTTTCTTTCATTCTTTGCCAAAATCACTATAATGAATTATAGGCTTTTGAATAGGTAAGAAGGAAGGAAATGAGAGATGTTTACCGGTGGTTATTTAATTCGCAGTCTTTTAGGAGCTTCAAGGGATTATCAAAGGGATGTCCGTACGCCTGTAAGTTATGATGTCGGTTTTAGATACGGGGAGAAGAAATATACTCGTGATGATGAGGATTGTGTGATCCGCCCGTCACTTGCTCCGATCAAAGATCCTTCGTATATTGAGCTTGTTCGAATTGCCCTTTGCTACTACATTGCCAAGTCTGACGGGGTATCTGAAGATGAACAGGCGATCATCGATGAGATGTGCAACAAACTTCTCGACGATCCGGACACGAATCCGGATTACCGTGCAGAGCTTCGGATGATACTTGCCGATAAGGGCACGAACTTTGCAAATGTCAGGAGATATTTGAATCGTGTCCCGAAAGAGGAACTGGAACAGTTCCGGACAGATGTCATGCGTATTGCCGAGGCAACGGATGGTATCTCGGAGAATGAGCGGAAAGCCATTAACATCTTCCAGAAATATCTCTCCAATATAAAGAACACCGAGGAAGATGATGCGGACGGTGCCGGAACCGCAAAGACGCGCTTAGTGACTATGAAGTGCGGAAGCTGCGGAGCAAACCTTGAGTTGTCCGGAGACCGGGATACAGCATACTGTCCGTATTGTGGATCGAATCATCTGATTGAAAAACAATAACAGAATTTTGGAAATATGGATCATTCGGATCGAAGAGCAGCGACAGGATCTTTCTTCGCTGCTTTTTTCGACGGAATAAATCCTCCGATCAAAGTTAAGACGACGCTCAAAACGATGAGTATGATTGCGCCGGTGACAGGAAGCTGAGCCTTCACATCCGAAGAATCGACCAGCGATTTGATGATCATGTTTCCGGGAATCAGAAGGAGCAGGGAGATCCCGATGCCGAACAGTCCTGACAAAAGTCCTATTATAAAAGTTTCCGCATTGAATACCTGTGAGATATTTCTCTTCGATGCACCAATGGCCCGGAGGATACCGATCTCTTTTGTCCTTTCAAGGACGGAGATGTAGGTAATAATGCCGATCATGATCGAGGAGACGATCAGTGACACTGCGACAAAGGCGATCAGGACGTAAGAGATCACATTCACCATGGATGTGACAGAGGACAGAAGAAGTCCGATATAGTCTGTGTAAACGATGTCATCTCCCTCTGAGGCCGCTTCGTTATACTTTTCGATGCAGTCCGTAATGCCTTCTTTTCCCTCAAAACTATCGGCGTAGATATTGATCGAACTCGGGGTTTGAATATCCACATAGCCGAATTTTGTCATGTTTTCTTCAAAAGTACCGACCGAGATATAGGTGTTATAGATGGCAAGCAATTGCTGATCGGATTCCTGAGAGGAATTGGACAGGAATTCATCAAGCATAGCTGCCAGATCATTGTCTGTCATGTTGTTCATCTGTGAATCGTTTTCCGGTACTCCGGACGTGTAGCTTGCCATAAGCTCGCGCAGCAAGTCAGCCTTCTCGTTTACAGAAAGCCTGGTGAGCCAGTTTTTGGCGTCTTCGATTTTTGCTGCATCATCAGAAGGTGAAAACTTCGCGCCATTGATGACGCTGTTATTCGGAGAAGCCATCTGCTCGATGACCAGTTCGCTTTCCTCCGCGTAATGGATCAGGTATTCCGTAAGTCCGCGTGTATAGCCGATCGCGTTATCCAGCGGCTCAAAATCCGCATCCTCTTTCAGTCTCACGACACCCGTGATATGGAGAGGAATCGCCTTTTCCAATACCGAAGAGAACTCCTTATCCTCTTCGTAAATCTCTTTGTAAAGACCACTTTCCTGCTTCGTATAGGAAGCGCTGGCCGGGATAAGATAGAAGGTATGCGCGAGGACGTCATCGTAATTCAGTTTCTGCGCTTCGAAGTCGATCGATTCCGAATTGAGGACTTTTTTTACAATTTCCCTGAATTCTTCTCTGGGAAGGAGACCCAGCTCATAGAGCGCTCTGGCGTTGATCTCGTTATTCGGATCCATGACCAGAATTATCTCGTCATACTTATTCGGCCAGTTACCGTGAATCAACTCATACTGTTCTTTAACAGTCGGGCTGATAAGTGAGCCATCCGCGCCGGTCATGATCTCGGTCATGTTTTTAATGGAGGGCACTTCCATAAGACCGGAAGCTATGCCTCTGTTTCCTGAACGACGACTCTTATCTTCATGCAAGTTGCTTCCGTCAAGATTGATCAGCTCACCTTTCGGATCGTAGGAAAAAACGGAAAACGGAACATAGTAAGAGTAGCTGATACCGTTTTCTCCGACATATTTGTGGATCTCGCTGGCCGGATCGTCAAGGTATTTCTTAAACTCGGTGAGGTTGTTATGTTTAATATTCAGCGAGATGGAAGACGCCATCTCAAATGATGAGTTATCGACATAAAGCCCGTCCAGGCTGTGGTCGAGGTCCTCCCGACGTCCGTCTCCGCCTCTTCTTAATTCCATAAGCGAAGAAAGATCCATGGCCTGCGCCTCGATCTGAATCGGATATGACGTCATAGTTTCTTTCTGCTTTTGTTCTATATAGTTGTTCACACCATTGCTCAGTGACAAGATCAGAGCGATACCGATAATGCCGATGGAACCGGCAAAAGCGGTCAGAAAGGTTCTTGCTTTTTTGGTGCGGAGATTATTGAAACTCAGAGACAACGCGGTCAGAAATGACATGGATGCCTTTCCCATCCTCTTATGCTGAGGATCATCCAGTGCCTGCTCATCGACTTCAAAAGCATCCGAATCCGATACGATCCTGCCGTCTCTAAGCTTGACGATGCGTGTGGCATAAGTCTCTGCCAATTCAGGGTTGTGCGTAACCATGACGACAAGTCGGTCTTTGGCAACTTCTTTCAGAAGTTCCATGACCTGCACGCTTGTTTCAGTGTCCAGTGCGCCTGTCGGCTCATCCGCCAGAAGGATGCTCGGGTTATTAACAAGTGCACGTGCAATCGCCACACGCTGCATCTGACCACCGGACATCTGGTTGGGGCGCTTATGTAATTGATCGCCCAAGCCGACACGGGTCAGGGCATCCTTGGCTCTCTTTTTTCTTTCACTGCGTGATACGCCCGAGATCGTCAAAGCGAGCTCGACATTGGAAAGGATCGATTGATGCGGAATGAGGTTGTAGTTTTGAAACACGAACCCGATGGTATGATTTCTATAGGAATCCCAGTCTCTGTGTTTATACTTCTTTGTGGATATGCCGTTAATGATCAGATCTCCGCTGTCATAGCGGTCCAGTCCGCCGATAACATTCAGAAGAGTCGTCTTGCCTGATCCACTGGGTCCTAAAATCGCAACAAACTCGTTGTCGCGAAGATTTAAACTGACCTTGTCCAGTGCTTTTTGATGGAGATCGCCTGTGATGTATTCTTTTGAAATGTCTTTGATCTGTAGCATAATCGTCGTCCTCGGATCCTAATGCGCATGAATTGTGAAAGATACAAGATGCATAGTACAAGAGTCTTCTTCCGAGCGTCAATACCAGAAAATAAACCTTAACTAAAACTTTATACTCACCCGGCCTGGCGGCGATCTGAGAAAAAAAGACGGGCGAGGCTTGACATATTGATTGCTCTGATGATAGAATGATTTTGCACAAGTAAATTGTGCAAAATCAAAACGAAAGTAGATGCTGACATGAAGAAGGATGGATACGAGCTTTTGAAACTGAATAACCAGGTATGTTTTCCGCTTTATGCCTGTTCAAAAGAATTGGTCCGTCAATACGGTCCTTTTCTAAAAGAACTGGATCTGACCTATACCCAGTACATTACCATGATGGTCTTGTGGGAAAGGGAAGTGACTTCTTCAAGAGAGCTGGCTTCCTGTCTGCATCTTGATTACGGGACATTGACCCCGGTCCTGAAACGGTTGGAACAGGCCGGTTATCTGAAAAAAGAGCGGGCTTCCGATGATGAGCGGACACTTACATTGACGCTCACGAAAGAAGGGAAGAAGCTGAAAGAAAAAGCCGTCAATATTCCGCCGGCCATTGCCAAGCGGATGGGGCTGACTAAAGAAGAGTTTGAGACGCTTTATATGCTGACATATAAAGCTCTGAAACATATGGAATCTGAAGAATGAGATGCAAAGAGAGCACCTGGTAAGGAGGAAATGACCATGGCAACAGTTTATGATTTTACAGTGAAGGACATGAAGGGAAATGATGTGAGTCTGAGCGAATATAAAGGGAAAGTACTTCTCATCGTGAATACGGCAACCGGCTGTGGTTTTACTCCGCATTATGATCCGCTTGAGGCGATGTATAAGGACCTTAAAGATAAGGGATTGGAGATCCTCGATTTTCCTTGCAACCAGTTTGCAAATCAGGCGCCGGGTAACGAGGAGGAGATCCATAATTTCTGCACCATGAAGTTTGGAACCGAATTCCCGCAGTTCGCAAAGATCGACGTGAACGGGGAGAATGCAGATCCGCTCTTTGCTTTCCTCGCTACGGAAAAACCATTTACCGGATTCGGAAAAGGCTTGAAGAACGCTGCGCTGAAGAAGTTTTCCGACATGAACAATAAGGCTTTCGGTGACAAAGCATACATCAAGTGGAACTTTACTAAATTCCTGGTAGACCGCGAAGGAAATGTGATTGCCCGCTTTGAACCTACCGAAGAAATGGACAAAGTCCGAAAAGAAGTGGAAGCAAGCCTCTGAACAGGAGCTTACTTTATACAACCCTCACAAACAACCTATGGATCGCCGGATCGAGTCAACACTTGATCCGGTGATTCATTTTGTTTTCCGGCTGTCTCCGAGGAAAAAGAAATCCTGCCGATGCAAAATGCCCGACAGGATTTCCGGAAAGCTCAATATTGAGTTGTTATCTTGTTATACGGCTTCGGACTCGGAAGATTCCTCTTCAGGTTCCGTAGCAGAAGCGGCAACGAGTTTTTCTTTCTCTTTGGCAAGTTCCTCAGCCTTACGGGCTTCTTCCGCAGCCATCTCCGCAGCAGCCTTAGCTTCTTCTTCTGCCTTACGGGCAGCAGCGAGAGCTTCCTCAGCACGTCTCTTAGCCGCCTCAGCCTTTTCCTTCGCCTTGGCAGCTGCAAGTTTAGCGGTTTCCTCCGCTTTCTCGGCAGCAATACGGGTATCTTCCTCGTTCTTCTTCTTGTTCGCACTCTCGTAGATCTCTTCGGCGCGACGGGTCATCATCTTGGCCTCTTCCGCCTTCTTCTCGGTGCTACGGACAAGTTCCTCGGCCATTACAGCTGCGGCCTTTGCTTCTTCTTCAGCTTTCTCGGCTACCTTGCGGGCATCCTCGCGAGCTCTCTTGGCATTAAACTTCGCATCCTGCTCGGTCTTCTTCAACTGAGCGATACGAACAGCTTCGGCAGCCTTCTTAGCCGCGGCTTTAGCAGCAGCTTCTGCTTCGCTAGCCTCTTTCTGCGCATCCTTGGCTTCTTCCATCGCAGCATTGTAATCCTGCTCAGCCTTACTCATCGCTTCGGTGGCTTCCGCTTCTGCCTTTACAGCAGCCTCACGAGCCTCTTGAGCCTTTGCAACGTTCTTCTTCGCTTCTTCAGACTTGGATACGGCATCAACTGCTTCTTTAACCGCTTTCTCTTCGCGAGTCTTCGCCTGTACGAACTCTGCCTGAGCTCTCTCAGCTGCGATCGTAGCCGGAGACTTATTCTTGTTGCTGACAAATGCGGATCTTCTGTTGAGCTGATCGGAATTCTCTACCTCGGTATTCTTTGCCGAAGTAGACCATACCGGTTTGGCAACGGGTTCCGAAGAACGCTCCGCTGTTGTATCTGCAACCGGTTTTGCCGGCTTAAATGCCGGAGTGGTTGCAGGTGCGGGAGTACTGCCCGCGAAAGGAGTAGGCTTACGTACATCTGCACGAGCCTTACGAGCTTCTTCCATTGCTTTACGCGTTTCGATCTGTGCTTTCGCAGCAAGAGCACGCTCTTTTGCGGGATTGACCGGTGTCTTTGAAGCTGCATCCCCCGCAACATTACCGGAATTCGCTCCGGACATCTCGACTGCCGGATTGAATTTCCCATCAGACCTGCCCTTTAAAACATCTAAAAAACCTGCCATGACTATCACCCTGCTATTACCCTAGAATATTAACCATTTACACCCTACATTATACTATGTTACAGAAGTATTTCAAGGTGGAGGGGAGGGAAGATGTGGACAAATGTAAAAAAATCTCGAAACAAAAGATACAGTGGTATTATTGCCGGTTTCCGATCCAAGAGAACGAAATATATCAAGGAATAAGTGCGATTTTTGAGAAGGAAACGACCTTTGGATATGTTATCATCAAGGTATTCCGATTATGAGAAGGAGTGAAAAAGCATGATCTTAGGCGGTACAGTGACAGGGAACTTTTCCGGTCCCGAAGAGTGGGAAGCGCTTCTGCAACGGTCCGGATTTAAAGCCATTACGGCTCCTTTTACATGTGAGGATGACGAAGCGACGATCGATACATACATGAGGATCATTGAGAGAAATAAGGTCAAGATCAGTGAGATCGGCGTGTGGCGGAATATTCTGGGCGGAGACGAGAAGAATATGGCATATGCTGTCGGACAGCTGAAACTTGCTGACAAACTGGGGATCGAGTGTTGCGTGAATATTGCCGGCACGAAGAGTACCCTTGCCTGGGATGCTGCGGATCCCGGGAATTATACCGAAGAAAACTATCGCGACATAGTCCGGAGTATCCGCCGGGTGATCGACCAGGCATCCCCGAAGAGTGCTTTTTACACGATCGAACCGATGCCGTGGATGATACCGGACGGCCCGGACAGTTATCTCAAGCTTATCGAGGACGTGGACCGGGAGCATTTTGCCGCACATATGGATTTTGTAAACATGATCTCGTCGCCACGGAGGTTCCTCTGCGCGGAAGAATTTATACAGGAGTGCTTCTCCAAGCTTTCACCTTTTATCAAAAGCACCCACATCAAAGACAGCAGAATGGATCTTTCGGGATATACGACTCATATTGATGAATGCCCGCCAGGCAAGGGAACCCTCAATTATCCGGCGATCCTTCGCATCATTGACCGGTATCTTCCGGAAGATGGCGCGATCCTTTTGGAGCATATGCATAGTTTTGAAGAATACGATCAGGCATTCTGTTTCGTGAAAGAAGCGGCAAAGCAAGCACAAGTGGAGGTATAAGAACATGAATGAGGATTCGATCAAGATCGCAAGAGAATACATGGATCAATTGTTGGTGGAAAGCCGGATCATCGGTGCCACCCGTCCGTCGACCAAAGTGGAGTTCTGCGGATTCGAGTTTGATACGCCGATCATGACGGCCGCGCTGAGCCATATAGATCTGGTGGGCATGGCGCAGGGAGCCGCTATGCTGCATGCTCCGGTCAGCATCGGCATGGGTGACAACGAGGAAATGAAGAAAGTCCTGGCAACAGATGCACACGTCATGAAGATCATAAAGCCTTATAAAGATAAGGATGAGATCCTGTCCCGTCTGGACTGCGCACGGGAGAACGGCGCTATGGCCGTGGGCATGGATGTCGAGCATTCCGTTAATGTGGAAGATGCCGAGGACTCGATCGTGGTGGGCAAGGAGATGAAACTTCCGACGCTGGAAGAACTTCGAGAGTATGTGGAATATGCGAAACTGCCGTTTTTCATCAAGGGCGCGCTGAGCGTGCATGATGCGCAAAGCGCACTGGATCTGGGATGTAAGGGCATCATACTGAGCCACCATAACGGATTGATGCGGTGTGCGGTGCCGCCTGTTATGCTTCTTCCGGAGATCCGCGATGCCGTGGGCGATTCATTGATCTTGATCGTGGATGGCGGGATCGAGAGTGGTTTTGATGCGTTCAAAGCACTGGCTCTGGGCGCAGATCTGGTAACTGTGGGAAAGTGCCTCATGGATCCGCTGAAAAATGAGGGCGCGCAAGGTGTCTTCGGCGTTCTGAAGAAAATGACCGGCGAACTTTCTGCCATGATGCTCCGCACGGCATCCAAAGATGTCAAGAGCATCGACCCGAGTGTGATCTGGAGAATGTAAAACTTCGCATAGACACGAACGAAACTTTTCACATATAATAAAAGAAGTTTTGTCAGCATGAAAATGCGGAAAGGGTGTGTGATATGAAGATCGGATGTGTAAAAGAGATCAAGAACAATGAGTTTCGAGTTGGTTTGACACCGGATAACGTAAAAGCATACGTTTCTGCCGGCCACCACGTTTATGTGGAAAAGGGCGCAGGCGTTGGTTCCGGTTTTACGGACAATGAGTACGTAGACGCAGGCGCGTCTTTGATCGACAATGCCGCAGATGTTTGGAATCTTGTGGACATGATGATCAAGGTCAAAGAGCCGCTTCCGGAAGAATATCCGTTGTTCCGTGAGGGTTTGATCCTTTATACATATCTGCATCTTGCTGCGGATAAGGAGCAGGCGGAGGCTCTTCTGGCCGGAAAGGTCAAGGCGGTTGCCTACGAGACGATCCAGGAAAAAGACCGTTCTCTTCCGTGTCTGGCGCCGATGTCCCAGATTGCCGGACGTCTCTCCATTCAGGAAGGCGCGAAATATCTTGAGAAGAAATTCGGCGGCGAAGGTATCCTTCTTGCCGGTGTTCCGGGAACCCCGAAGGCGAACGTGGTTATCCTCGGAGGCGGTACAGTAGGTATGAATGCCTGCAAGATCGCTGTGGGTATGGGTGCTAACGTTACGATCCTTGATGTCAACCTGAAGCGTCTGGAAGAACTGGACAACATGTTCGGTGCTCATATCCAGACTCTCGTAAGTAACGATTCCAATGTGGAACGCGTCGTGAAGGACGCTGATCTGGTCATCGGTTCCGTACTGATCCCGGGTGGTTCCACACCGAAGCTCTTTAAGAAGAAATATCTGCCGGAAATGAAAGATGGCGCTGTATTTGTAGACGTAGCGATCGACCAGGGCGGTTGCGGTGAATCTTCTCACGTCACGACACATGATGATCCGGTCTTTATCGAAGATGGTGTCGTACACTACTGCGTAGGCAATATGCCCGGTGCCGTTCCGAGAACGAGCACGATCGCGCTGACCAATGCTACATTGCGTTATGGCATGCAGATCGCGTCTTTGGGACTTGAAGAAGCATGTAAGCAGAGCGAAGTAATTGCTTCCGGCGTAAACTGCTACGATGGAAAGGTCACCAATAAGAATGTTGCGAAGGCACTCGGCATGGAGTGCGCGGATCTGGCACAGTTGATCTAAGCGATCCGGTTTCCTTTCGTTTTTGATTTGAAATACAATAGCCCGTCATATCAGCTGAAAGGCTTGGTATGCCGGGCTATTTAACAATGTTCCGGATCCAGATCCCGCTTCTTACCAGAATAAAGCCGATGAGGCACTTGACGATCTCGAGTGAGCGGACGATGGCCACGAGCCATACAACATATATTGAGGTATAACGGCTTAATATAAAAGCAACCGGCACAGCGATGACCCAGGTGTAGCAACTGTCGAAAAGCACTGTCACGAATGTGTTGCCGCCGGCGCGAAGTATAAAATACGACGCGTGGGTATACGAACAGAAGGGCATCATGATGCCGGCAATGATGATGAAATAAGTAGCTGTGGTACGTATCGCGCCGGAAGTATTATAAAGATACGGAAATACCGGAGAGATCACGACCATGAGGACGCCGAAGATCAACCCGCAAAGAACAGTGAAGAGACGCATCTTGTACGCGTCTTTTTTTGCCCGATCCAATTGCCCGCTTCCTAGGATATGACCCATTACGATACCCACGGCTTCACCCATGGCGATAAAAGCAACGCCCATGAGATTCCAGATGGTGGATTCAATGTTCAGAGACGCCACAGCATCCAGACTCCGATAAGAGTAGCACTGGTTCATGGTCGTGGTGCCCAGCGCCCAGAGCGACTCGTTAGCCATAAGAGGCAGTGCTTTGAACGTAAACTTTCTGACCATTTCACGTGGAACGGTCAACCTGGCAAAAGCGCCACGGATAAACGGGAAGGTGTCGGCGTGAAGACCGGTATAGACGATGAGGATCGCAAGTTCTACGAAACGGGAAATAACAGTGGCGATAGCGGCTCCGGTCGCGCCCAGTGCCGGAAGACCGAGATATCCGTAGATCAGGAGCGTGTTGCCGATAAGGTTTACGAAGATCGCGAATAAAGAAGCAAACATGGGCACTTTGGTCTGTCCCTGATCTTTAAGGGTACCGGAGTATGCCTGCGTAAGTCCGATCGGGATGAGGCTGATGAGGATGATACGGATGTAGTCGATACCGATCTTCAGGATCTCTTCCGCATCGGCCGGATCACCTTCGCCTTGAAGGAAAAGACGGATCAGGTAAGGGGAAAAGAGCGCGAAGATCAGGACACAGAGCGCGGAAAGAAGCGTATTGGCTACGATCTTGAAACGGAAAGAATAACGGATTCCATCTGTATCGCCTTTGCCGTGGTATTGCGCGGTAAAAATGCCGACCCCCGCCGTAGCACCGAAAATGACAAGGTAGAAGATAAAGATCAGCTGGTTAGCGATGGCCACGCCGGAAAGCGCGTTCGTACCCACCCGTCCGATCATGAGATTGTCCAGCAGGTTTACGAAATTGGAAATACCGTTTTGCACCATCATCGGGATGGCGATCAGCAGAAGCCTCGAGTAGAAGCCCTTATTCTCTTTGGTCAGATCCGTTGTCATGTTAGTCTCCTTCAGCAAGTCTATGTATTCTATCAAAAAGCACTTTCGCCTACAATATGCGCGTGCGTATTTATACGAACAGGCTAGGTTGATTCGCGGGAGCGGACGTGGTATCTTTCAAAAGGAGGCAAAACATGAGTACAAAAGACGAATTACTGAAACTTTTTGAGAGCAATAAAGGAAAGTTCCTGTCGGGTGGTGAGATCGCGGAAAAACTGCAGATCTCCAGGACGGCCATATGGAAGGCTGTCGAGTCGTTGCGCGCGGAGGGCTATTCCATCGAGGCGGTGAAATCGCAAGGTTACAGTCTTTCTCCTGATACTGACATAGTGTCTTCGCAAGGTGTGAAGAAATACTTGAAAAAGGACCTCGACATCACAGTAATGGAAGAGGTTGCCTCCACAAATACGGTTGTAAAAGAACTGGCCATGGCCGGTGAACGGGAGGGAAAGACAGTGATCGCCAACTCCCAGACCGGAGGAAAAGGAAGAATGGGCAGGAAGTTCTTCTCGCCCAGAAATTCCGGTGTATATATCAGCGTCCTGTTGCGACCGGATGCGATGCTTCCGGAGCGTGCACTGAAGATCACGACGATGGCTGCCGTTGCGGCAAGCCGGGCAATCGAGGAAGTGACCGGTAAAGAAGCGCTGATCAAGTGGGTCAATGATATTTTCGTGGAAGACAGGAAGGTGGTCGGGATACTGACCGAGGCGTCGATGAGCATGGAGAGCGGCCATCTGGAGTTTGCCGTACTTGGCATCGGGTTTAATGTGTATGAGCCGGAAGGCGGTTTCCCGGAGGAACTGAAGACGATCGCCGGCGCGCTTCTTTCCGAGAAGATGCCGGACGCGAAGAACCGGATCGCAGCGGCGTTTCTGAATCACTTCTTTGAGATCTACGATGATGTGGAGCATCTGCATTACGAAGAATACTATAAGGAAAAGAGCCTGGTGCTCGGCAAGGATGTGGACGTGCTGGCCGCTTCCGGCACGCGTCGCGCCAAGGTCCTGGATATCACAGAAGATTGCAATCTGGTCGTGTGTTATGACGATGGCAGTAAGACGGTCCTGTCTTCCGGAGAGGTACGCATCAGGCCGATCCTGAAAAAATAAGGCGCGAAACAAAGCTTGATGGATCTTCCCGTTTCTCAATCTGTTTGATTTATATATGAAAGTTCATCTCTGTGCTTGACTTATACCCCCTGGGGGTATAGAATGTCAGGTAGAAATATACCCTGTGGGGGTATATGAACCAAACTGCAAGGAGTGACCGGAAAATGAGCGAAACCAAGAAATGCCCGCACTGTGCAAGCAGAAAGAAATTACGGACCGAGGAAGAGAAGAAGATACTTCTGACGAGATTGAAAAAGGCAGAAGGACAGATCCGCGGGATAGAGAAAATGATCACGGAAGATGCGTATTGTCCGGATATTCTTGTGCAGGTCTCGGCGGTGACCTCCGCACTGAACAGTTTTAACAAAGAGCTTATGGCGTGCCATATGCGTTCTTGCGTGACAGAGGATATCCGGGCGGGCAAGGATGAGGCAATCGATGAATTCGTGAAGATCATGCAGAAATTGATGAAATAAAAACTGTGCGGGAGTCGCGCTGTCACGATTAGCGGCTCAGGTACAGATATTCGTCACGAAAGTGGCTGGAAATGGAAGATTGAATGATACAGTTTCAGGTAACAGGAATGAGTTGCGCGGCTTGCTCCGCGCGCGTGGAAAAAGCAGTATCGAAGGTCCCGGGCGTGTCGTCCGTTTCGGTGAGTCTTTTGACTAACTCTATGGGCGTGGAGGGAAGTTTCGATCCCGCTGCGGTCATTGCAGCAGTCCAGGCTGCCGGTTACGGGGCGCAAATGAAATCTTCGGATGGAGAGGGATCCGGGTCACAGGTTTCATCCGGAGGCTCATCTTCATGGAACCGGGAAGCGGAAGCGCTTCGTGATACAGAAACGCCCATCCTGGTCAGAAGACTGATCCGGTCGATCATCTTTCTACTGCTTCTCATGTATGTATCGATGGGCCACAATATGCTTGGCTTGCCTTTGCCATCCTATTTCCACGGGAATTATCTGGCTTTGACGCTTACCCAGATGATCCTGGCCACCATTGTCATGCTTATCAACAAGAAGTTTTTCGTCAACGGATTCGGAGCGATCCGCCATGGTTCACCGAATATGGACACGCTTGTCGCGCTGGGTTCCTCCGTGTCATTCCTTTGGAGCACTTATGTTTTCTTTGCCATGTGCGGAAAGATCACGGATGGCGCAGCCAATTCAACCCTGATGAACATGTACCATGGGCAACTGTATTTCGAATCCGCCGCCATGATCCCTGCACTCATTACTGTGGGGAAGACTCTTGAATCTTTATCCAAGGGCCGCACAACAAGTGCGCTGAAGAGCCTTTTGGACCTGGCACCGAAGACGGCCAAAGTCATCCGCCCGCAAGCCTGTGCAGCGGGGACGGAGCGTGCCGCGTCCTGTGCCATGGAAACCGAGGTTGAAGTTCCGATCGAAGACGTCCGGGTGGGAGACATTTTTGTAGTACGTCCCGGTGACAATATTCCGGTAGACGGCCTTGTGATCGAGGGTATGAGTGCGGTAAACGAGTCAGCGCTGACCGGCGAGTCGATACCGGTCGATAAAGAGCCGGGCGATAAAGTCAGCGCAGCGACGAGTAATGTTTCCGGATTTCTCAAGTGCCGTGCAACAAGGATCGGTGAAGACACGACCTGGTCACAGATCGTGCGCCTGGTTTCCGATGCTGCCGCTACAAAAGCACCGGTCGCGCGAATTGCCGATAAGGTTTCGGGGATCTTCGTTCCTACGGTTATCGGAATTGCTATCTTTGTCTGCATAGGTTGGCTGATATACGGCGAGACCCTGAGTTTCGCGCTGGCACGGGCGATATCCGTCCTCGTGATCTCATGTCCATGCGCACTCGGACTTGCCACTCCGGTTGCCATCATGGTGGGAAATGGACTTGGCGCGAAGAACGGAGTGCTTGTTAAGACCGGCGAGGCTCTGGAAAAAGCGGGGAAAGCGCAGATCGTACTATTAGACAAGACGGGCACCATCACGTCCGGCCAGCCGGAGGTAACCGATATTTTCCCGGCAAAGGGAGTTTCGGAAGAAGATCTGCTTACAAAAGCCTGTGCTCTGGAAAAACTCAGCGAGCATCCATTAGCACGCGCGGTCGTAGCGGAGTATGACAAGCGCAATCTGACACAAAAGCTTCCGGAGGTAAGTGCTTTTGAAGTACATGCCGGACACGGTCTGGAAGGACGGATCAATGGTAAGCATATTCACGGCGGAAACGGCAGATATATACGTGCATTGACTACGGTCGACGATCATTTTTCCAAGGTTGAAGAGGATCTCACCAGGGGCGGAAAGACGCCGCTTTTCTTTGAGGAGAACGGATCGCTTCTGGGCATTGTTTCCGTAGCGGATACGATCAAAGAGGATTCAGAAGAAGGTATCCGCCAGCTGAAAAAACTCGGGCTGCATGTTCTGATGCTGACCGGTGACAATGCCCGTACGGCGGCTTCTATCGGAGAAAAAGCCGGCGTCGACGATGTGATCTCGGATGTCCTTCCGGACGGAAAAGCGGAGATCGTGACGGAACTTCAGAAGCAGGGCAGTGTCATCATGGTCGGAGACGGCATTAATGATGCGCCGGCGCTGACGACGGCCGATGTCGGGATCGCCATCGGAGCCGGCACGGATGTCGCCATAGAGAGTGCGGACATTGTACTCATGAACAGTTCTTTGACCGATGTTCCGGCCGCGATACGCCTTAGCAGAAAGACTCTCCGAAACATCCATGAGAACCTTTTCTGGGCTTTTTTCTACAATCTGATCTGCATACCGGTTGCTGCCGGTATCCTGTCCTGGAAGATGAATCCGATGCTGGGCGCCGCCGCCATGAGTATCTCCAGTTTTACAGTCTGCATGAATGCGCTCAGGCTCAATCTCTTTAAGATGCGGGATCCATCCCGCGACAAGCCTCTTCACAGGGGAACCCTGAAACAGATAACGATCCCGAAAAGGAAGAAAGGAAGTGTAACCATGAAAAAAACATTGAAGATCGAAGGCATGATGTGTGAGCATTGTGAGGCTTCCGTGAAAAAAGCACTGGAGGCTCTGCCTTTTATCACCAGCGCGATTCCGAACCATTCTGAGAACATCGCGACAGTAGAGGTCGAGGGTGATTTTGATGAGGAAAAAGTCCGCGAAGTGATCGAGGGAAAAGACTATAAGTACCTGGGCGCGGAGTGAGCGGAAAAGCCGATCTTCAGCACAGAGGATGAGTGGATCCTCTGTGCTGTTTTTTGTAGCCGAAACTTAATAATACGTCATAAAAGGCGGTGCTTTTTGTGATAGAATCAAATTATCGATAAATATGTCTCCGATGGGGTGAATCTCGGACGAGGGTAAGGAAGGTGATTTTATGGATCTTGTAAAAATGCTTCTCAGCAATATGACTTCGGAGTCTTCGCTTTCTGCGTTGACAGGAAAGACCGGCGGTTCGGCAGATCAGGTCGAGAGTGCCATTACTTCGGCGATTCCGTCTTTGATCGGTTCGATGACAAAGAATGCTTCCTCGTCGGATGGTGCAAAATCACTGTTGGGTGCTCTGTCTCAGCATAAAGATACGAATTCGATCTCTTCTCAGATCGAGAATGCCGACGAAGAGGACGGCGGCAAGATCATCGGCAAGATCATGGGTGGCGATAAGGACGATTTCATTTCCAAGATCGCTTCTAAGTCCGGCCTGAACCTGGGTCAGACAAATTCTGTATTGAGCTCTATCGCTCCGGCGATCCTCAGCTTTATTTCCGATATGGCGAAGCCGGATACGCCTGAATCCCAGGCGAAAGAAGCGGCAGAGAGAGCGGAGAAGGCAGCGAGCGATGATTCTTCTTTCCTCGGCGGTTTTTTCAAGAGCTTCTTGAAGAGCGGTGACGATAAAGAAGACGATGGCAAGTCCGATTCTGATTCAGGATTTGACGGCGGCGATCTTCTTGGCATGCTGAAGAAGTTTATGTAATCTCACATTGTTTTCATTTCTGTCCCGGGATCGAAGATTCGGTTCCGGGCAGATATATATTATTGCAAAGAGCGTGTTTTCGGGGAACAAAGAAAAATAAGGAAGGTTGATTTTATGAAACTTAGAAGTAAATTGACTACTGTTTTTGCAGTTGTCCTTTCTGTTGTGCTGGTACCGATTGCGGCGTCGAAGATACATCTTGAAGATGTATCGGAAGTGTCAGGCGTTCTTTCTGTCCGTCAGCAGGCTTGTTCCCGCGCTGTCGAGCAGAACCTGGGCCGGGAACCGGAGGCGACAGTCACACCGCCTGTATCTCCTACACCGACACCGGAAGGAATGCCGATCAACGACAGTAATTTCCCGGACGCCATGTTCCGCGAATATGTTTTCCGGTACGATGCGAACCGGAATGGTTATCTTACAGAAGACGAGATCGCAACCATTACGGATATCCTTTGTCCTAAGAAGGGGATCACGAATCTGTCCGGCATCCAGTACTTCTCGAACCTCAGGAATCTTGTCGTAAATGATAATGCGATCACTTCTGTGGAGCTTCGATACAATACTAATCTTGAGATCCTTTATATCAACAACAACAACCTCCAGTCTCTGGACATCAGTCACAATCCGAAACTGAGGATGCTGGTGTGCTTTAATAATCAGCTTCCCAGTCTTGATGTTTGTCAGAATACCAAACTGGAGAGTCTGGATTGTTCCACAAACAGGATCAAATACATTGATGTCAGTAAATGCGCAAACCTTTGTAATTTGAAGGTGGAAGGCAATCAGCTTACCTATCTTGATATTTCCCGCGTGCCTTTGATCAAACAGACGTATGAGACCGGTACCCGAAGTGAAGCAAACGGAAAAGTCTATTACCATATGTCGGCAAACAACAAGATCTACATGTTCAATGTGGATGCAAGCGTGCGCGTCAGTTCCGATGGAACCGGTTCCCCGTTCCCGACCCCGTCTGACCCGACTCCTTCTCCGAACGACCCGTCTTTCGGCGATTTCGTAGAACGTCTCTACAAGGTCGCGCTTGGCCGTGATTCTGAACCGGAGGGAAAAGCTTTCTGGATCAATAAAGTAGTTAAAGAAGGTGCGACCGGTGCGGAGTGCGCCCGCTACTTCCTGCTGACGGCTCCTGAGTTTATGAACCGCAAGCTCCCTAACGAAGAGTTCCTGGAGACTTTGTATCACACGTTCTTTGACCGTGAATCAGATGAGGTAGGTAAGGCTTTCTGGCTGGATCAGATGACTAAGGGCACACCCAAAAAAGATGTGGTGAATGCTTTTATCGAGTCTGAGGAGTGGTGTGATATCTGCGCAACATACGGAGTTAAGTCCGGCGCAGTAGCGCATAAGGCAAAGATCGTTTCCAAGAATGCAAAAGCATTCGCGACCCGTCTTTATACTTGTTGCCTGGGCCGTGCGCCTGAGGAAGGCGGCTTGCAATACTGGGGCCTGGCATTAACGAATCTGGAAAAATCCGGATTTGCAGCTGCCTACCAGTTCTTCCATTCTGAAGAATTCAACAATTACCGTTTCTCGGATGGCGAATACATTCGACGTCTCTATACCACTTTCATGGGCAGAGAACCGGAAGTAAACGGATTTAACTTCTGGCTGAATGCTCTGGCTAACGGAACTGATCGCGATACCGTACTGGTTGAGTTTGCCAAGTCTACGGAGTTCGGTAATATCTGTCTCACATATGGTATCGACCGAGGTGTGTAATACGCGGGCAGATCTATAAAGAACACCAGATAGATCAATAAACAGAAAAAGATATACCCTGCCGGTTAAAAGAGGAAGCAATGACAAACCGGCAGGGTATTCTGTTGAAGGGTATCGCTTTCGAAAAGTGTCAGATCTGATCACCAGCCCAGATCCATGAGCCAGTTGTTTATTGCGCGCTCGCGGTCACGGGCGGACAAACCTTCGGGTGTTTTATATTCGCTTCTGATATTGCCGTCAGCGATATAAAGAACACGGGAGCAGCGGGAAGCAACTTTTGCATCGTGAGTAACCATCAGGATGGTGGTACCGTCTGCATTCAGTTTTTCGATCTCTTCCATGACTTCTGAAGAAGACTGGCGGTTCAGTGCACCGGTCGGCTCATCGGCGAAAAGGATCTTCGGGTTATTCACCATGCTTCTGGCGATGCATGCACGCTGGAGCTGACCTCCGGAAACTTCGTTAATATCGTTATCCGCAATCTCAATGATGCCAAGCTTGCGCATCAACGCCTCGCAGCGGGCGACTTTCTCCTTACGGCTTTCTTCGCTTTTGTCGCACTCGATCGCCGGAAGGAGAATGTTATCCATGATCGTCAGATTTTTCATCATGAACATTTGCTGGAAAATGAAGCCCATGTCGTTGAGACGTACGGACGCAAGTTCTTTTTCCGACAGAGTCGAGATATCTTTTCCATCAAGAATGACTTTCCCGGAAGTGGCCTTATCCATACCGGACACAGCGTAGAGAAGAGTGCTTTTGCCTGAGCCGGACGGGCCCATGATGCCTACCATCTCTCCTTCTTCAATGCTGAAGTTGACATTTTTAAGGACATTGTTCTGGCGCTTCTCGATAACATAGGTTTTGCAGAGATCTCTGATTTCCATTAACTTTTTCATATTTTTATTCCTCCGTATTGTTAGCCTTGGTGGCAGATCATTCGATATTTGCGGTGTCGCTGGACTTGATGGTTTTGCTCGAGAGCGAGGTGAAGAACGCGACGATCAGGGTTGTCAGGATGATGATCCCGGGGTAGATCAGGAAGATCTGAAGCGGGTCGATGGCGTAGTCGATCTTTTGCACGCCCATCATGCCGAAGATCGGGCTGATGCACAGCTTCGTCATAGGGATGGAGAGCGCGATGGAAAGAAGCATGGAGAAGAGTGTGACGATGCCGAATCTCAATACATGCCAGCGGCAGATGGTACTATTCTTAAATCCGATGGCTTTAAGAAGCGCGATCTGGCTCTTCTCGTCGGCGATGAAGGAAACTTCCATCATGATGGTCACCAGGATCACGATCAGGATCGTGACTGCGAAAAGCAGATACTGTACGGCAACCATGGTAGGTACGACACTAATACAGGATGCGACATACTCTGCGCAATTTTCTACATTATCGTGTATGAAATTCTGTTTAATGATCTCTTTTCTTTCTTCGATGACTTTACTGTTTGGATGGTCGTCAAAATCGATCTGGAAAGCCATTGTTGAGGTCATGTATTTCGGATCGACCGGTGCATCCGGATGCAAGCGCAGGATCTCGCCCATCTGGTTAAAGGACTGGTAATATCCGGTAATAATACAGTCGATCTTTTCTGTAACGAAATCGATCGTGATGATGTCGCCGATCTTAAGATTCAGCTTATCGCTTAAAATCTTCGTGATCGCCACTTCGTTTCTGTTCTGCGGACGGCTTCCTTCGAGAAAAACAAGGTCTTCGAATTTGGTACGGAAGCCATGTTCACAGACCACACGGTTGCTTTTGCCATTGAATTCTATGCTGTAAGTGAACTGTCCTTCCTGAGAGAAGTGTCCGGGAATACCGAGTTCGGCGAGCTTCTTGTCTTTCTCGTCAAAGTAGTTTTCCATGTATTCCTTATCATTTCCCATGAGCTTCATTGATTCGGAAACACTATCTATATAGAGATCACTTCTGGTGCCAAAAGAACCGATCAGGTTTTCGCTTTGCATGGTGTTGGTGGTGTTGACCAGCATCAGTACGAAGAGCATGCACAATGTGAATGCAAGGATGATGGAGAAATAGCGCTTCGGACCGCTGACGGTATCGTTGATGGATAGAAAAGAACTTACGCTGCATCTCTTTGTGCGGTTCAGGTGAAGCTTGCTCTTCTTATGATAGCGCTCACCGCTTTGACCTGCGCGAATGGCATCAACCGGTGTTGCTTTCTTAACGATCTTAGTTGCCAGGTAAGCAAGCAATACGATGGTGATCACAACGAGCAAAGCACCTATTGCGTTGATCAGGATTCCGAAGTTGTTGCCGAGGACCATGTTATCGGTTACCGAGGAAAGCAACAGCTTTGTCAACGGGATGCTGAGGAAGAAGCCCAGAATAGAACCGATGATGGCTAGTCCAAGATATTTTGTCAGATACAAGGAACGGATCTTTCTGTTATTGATGCCGATGGCTTTCATGACGCCGATCTCTCTGTATTCTTTGGAGATCGTGAAGGAAAGCGAGACTTTCAAAACCACGAAGGAAAGAATGATCAGGCATATGGAAAGAAGCAGCACGATGAATGCTACGATCATGTCCATGACATAACACATGGCTATGAGGGAGGCGGGTTTGGCAAGGGAAAAATTGCAATCGGAGATCGCTTCTGTAACTGCATCAGTATCGGTGGTGTCGAGACAGCAGATCTGACCGGAATACATTGTGGCGATTTCTTCATTAGTGGCAAGCTTCTCATAGTCTTCCGTGTGCATCAGGATACGGGTATTGCCCATAAAATCAGATCCCAGAAGGGCGTCCTTGACTTTTCCGTCTATGATGAGCCTCAAAGAAATACCGCTCTGACCGATTTCGATGATGTCGCCCGGCTTGAGATTATTTTTGCTCATAAAGCTACCGGTTACATAACAGTGCCCAGGTTCCAGTGCTTTTGGCGTCTCATTATTCTTATCGAAAAAGTGGAAGGTTGTCTTTGAATAATCCTGCATGATCAGCACGTTCCGTGTATCGATACTGCTTCCGTCGACTGCTTTCAAGGAATCCTGTGAAGCATAGATCACTGTATCCATACGATACGAGGTGATAGACGGTTCCGTGGCAAGAATATCATCCAGCGCGCCAACTGAATCCTTACCCATTGTGATAATGATGAAGTCTCCGACTCCGGCTTTCTCCAGATAATAGCCGGTCCCGTTCATGATCGTGATTACGTTATTCAGGCCTGCGCCCACGAACATGGCTGCCAGAGTGATAAAGAGCAGTACGATCAGGTTCATGGTCTTTTTCTTTTTCAGTTCCTTTTTTAATATACGTAGAAACATCTTTCATCCACCTTATTGTGTTTTTTTGCTCCATGATCGGCCCTTTGTTCCCGTGATGGTTTGTTTGCGTTGGCTATTATGAACGCAGGGCCTCTCATGTTGTGGCTCTATCATACTGCTTGAAATATTAAACAATCATTAAATGGTTTTTGGTATGAACGAAGGCCGGTGAGTGACCACGAAAAAAGTTTTGAAAAAAATGCAACGTTTTACATACTTCATTCGTCTAATAATCAGATGAGACAATTCGATCGGCCGAAAAGAGAAAAATCGCGCGGGAAATCGGCCGGAATCGAAATCAAGGAGGAAGATAGAATATGAAAAAGAAATTAGTATCAAGTATATTGGCTGCTTTCATGATCACGGCCATGCTATCTGGCTGTTCATCAAAAGCCGCAGATACCACAAGAGCTAACAAGTCCGTCAGTATGGCAAATGCAGTAGCCGGAGACAGATCATATCTTGCAGAACAGACAACATTTGCTGCCGATAAGGAATATTTTTACGAAGAGGAAAATGCGGACGACATTGATTTTGCCTACGAAACCACAGCAGCAATGCCTGCCGGCAATACGCCGACAGAATCGGATAGCTCTGCACCGGTGTCCGAAACGGCCGGAAACGCAGATACCAAAGTGGATATTTCGAAAGAAATGCTGGTATATCGTTGCAGCATGGCAATGGATACGACCGACTTTGAAAAAGCTCTTTCTCTATTGAAGGCAAAGATCAGCGAATACCACGGATTTATTGAAAAAGAAAACCAGACGGACGGAAGCTTTTCAAGTGGCCGGTATCTGATTGAAGAAGATGAGAAAGATTATTACTACTATGCCACGATCCGTATTCCTTCCGCGTATTACGAATCTTTTGTTTCTTCAACAGAAGGCATCGGTATCCTTCGTTCGAAAAACTCCAGCGTGGACAACGTGTCCACCCGTTACGGTACGTTGAAGAATGAACTGGAGATCTACGAAGCGGAGTATCAGCGCTACCTGAAGCAGTATGAAGAGACCCAAGATGAGAAGATTGCCTTGCAGGTCCAGAGTGAACTGCGGAGAATGGCACTGACGATCTCTGACCTCAAGACGGAGATGAGCATGCTCGAGAGCGATGTTGCCTATTCCTATGTTTCTGTGACGATCCATAAAGTGACGCAGAGACAATTGGATGAGGAGAAAAAGAGAAAAGAAGAAGAGCAGAAGAGACTCGAAGAAGAACAAAAGAGACTCGAAGAAGAACAAAAGAAGAAAGAAGAAGAGGAGAAATTCAGCAACCGTGTTTCCAATGCGGCGAAAGAATCCTGGGAAGAATTCCTGGCATTTATGGAAGGTATCCTGCTTTTCTTCATCCTCAACTGGTGGACGCTTCTGATCCTGTTGATCGTTGCGGCAGTAATCTTCTTTATCATCCGTCATCAAGTGAAAAAGGCAAAGAAAAAAGCAGCTGTCCGTAATGAAGAGCAGCAGAAAAGACAGGAAGCATATCTGGCGGCGAAGTACGGATCGGCCGTAAATCCGGGAAAAACTGAAAACGCAAATGGCGAGAAGCCGGACGCGATCAAGACTCCTGAGAAAGTAAAAGCCTCTGTTTCGGAAGCACATAATGCCGACGGGAAAGCAGTTGAAAAGGCAGAAGAGAAGAAAGCCGATGACAAGAACGAGGAACAGAAGAAATAAGCATCTTTCCGACGGGAAGGAATTCCCGTAAATCATAGAATGCAGCTTCCAACGAGGGAGGCGATTCCAAAGAAGTACTACCCTCCTCTGGCAAAAAAGCAGAAAAAGAAACGAAAAAGAAACTGAAAAACTTCTTTGGAAGCATGAAGAACACCGGAACACCTGACCACAATCACCCAATGTGGCCGAAAGGGTTCCGGTGTTTTTTATGTAGAGATCATGCTTTTTTCACAACGACGGTAACTGCGAAAGTCTGGTCATTTTCCCGGTTTTTATTCTCCACCCCGATCTTGGCAAAGATGTCTCCGTTCATCATGCGCATAAGGCTTCGGGCGATGTAAAGACCCAGACCGGAACCGTTGACCTTGTCGGCATTGCTTCCACGATAGAAGGACTCGAACAGGTGAGGCACTTCATCTTCCTGGATAGAGCATCCGCTGTTGGTTACCGTGATCAGACGGCAGTCTTCTTCGTCCGAAAAAGAAATCTTGACCCAGCGTCCATCACCATATTTGATCGCGTTTTCCAAAATGTTCTGCAGCACCTCCTCCAGGCGGGCCGAATCTCCGAAAAGAAGAACATCCGAGTATTCTTCCATGGAAAATGAAGTGTGCAGAGAAGAGAATTTTTCACGATATAACACATCAATGCGCGACATAACTTCATCCAGATAGAACTCATTGATCACTACTTCCAGATTCAGAAAATCTTCTTTGGAAGCTGTGACGATATCCGCTACATACTTTTCGATCTGTGATGCATTGTGGGCAATGCCGGAAACAGCTTCGCGGCGCTTCTCCTCAGTGTCGTAGAGGTTCTCATCCAGCGCTCGCGCATAAAGCTTGATGGCGGAAAGCGGAGTCTTTATGTCGTGTGACAGAGAAAGGATCAATGTCTTCTTGTCCTTTTGCAAAGCGAGCTCGCGCTCTTTGTTGGATTCAAGATTATCACGGAGCATGTTGATCCCCCACAGGAATTTACCGAAAAATTTATTCTGATCTGCCTTGACCGGCACGCTCAGATTTCCACGGGCCAGCTCGATGGAAAGATTGCTCATCTTGTGGAAGGGGCGCAGGACCTTCTGATTCACATAGATCAGGATGATCACAGTAAATATGAAGCAGGAGAGCATACCCAGATCCATGTAAAGAAGCGGGCGGATATCCGGTTTGATCTCATATTCAAAACAGATGATCTTTCCGAGAACTTCCCGCACCTCGTAATTGTTATTGATCACTTCATTGGCCTGGAACAAGGATACGCGGATCAGAGATGGGTATTTTTTTATATCAAAATTCCCGGTTGACGAGATATGAGAAGTAAAGGACTGCTCCTCGTCACGACGGTAATCGAAAATGAAATCGCCGCTATCCTTGTATTGATCTGCAAGTTCGATCGCTGCACGGGAAATATCGACACGATACTGCCGGTTGGCGTCCTGACGAAGGCTTCCAAGGACCAGGAAATTGCAAACGCCGAAAAAAAACAGTTCCATCACCACGATCACGATGGCGATGCCCCGGAATTTTCTCAAGCCGGAGCTTTGTTTATAATTCTCGGCTTGATGTCGTTTACTCATAGCGGTATCCTGTTCCCCACACGGTGATGATGTGCACCGGCTTTTTCGGATCCTCTTCGATCTTCTCACGGAGCCACTTAATATGGACCGTCAGTGTCTGAATTTCCGATTCGCTGTCCGCACCCCAGATCGTATTAAAAAGATATTCTTTCCGCAAGGTAGTGTTCTTGTTTTCGATGAGCAGACGAAGAAGAGAAAACTCCTTTTCTGTCACGACGATCGGTCGGTCATTCACAAAAAGCGTCCTTTGTACGGTGTTTAATCTCAAAGGTCCATCAACGATTTCCTCTACTGCATATTTGCGCTTGAAAATGCCACGGATCTTGGCAAGCAGGATATCAATGTCGTACGGCTTCTCGATATAGTCATCCGCACCCAGCGCCAGCCCCTCGAGCTTGCTGTCCTTGTCGCTCTTGGCACTTGCAATAATGATGTGCGTATTGGAGGACTCACGGATCTTGCTGCACACGGCAAACCCATCGATCCCCGGCAACATGATATCCAGTACCATAAGTTTGGCTCCGTACTTCTCAAAAAGCTCTAGCGCCCGTTCTCCTGTCGGTGCGATGGCTACAGTGTAGTTTTCTTTTTTCAGAAAGTCGGAAAGAAGATTCCCGATCTCCTGATTGTCTTCACAGATAATGATGTCCGGCATTGAGTATCTCCAGTTTCTATCTCGCAAAATTATCGGATTATACGTTTATTATATCATGCAACAAATTTGCTCATGAAATGCTAATCGGAAATAGGAATATGTTTCGATATTTCAGACCGGCAGCTCTTGTTGGAAAGAGGCGCAGATATTAGAATAGTCGAAGAAGGAGGAACTAAAACATGACACAGCTGAATCAGAGCGTCAAGAAGCATTCCTGTCCGACATGCGGAGGTCAGCTCACAGTTGACATCGCCAGTCAGATGTATGTATGTCCTTTCTGTGGTGTGAATTTCGACTACGAGTATTTCCGTGAAGACGATGTACTGGCACGTGCCTCCCGCGCATTGCAGGCCAAAGAATATAAATCGGCCGGAGAAGCTTACGATTTTATGCTGACTAAGGATCCTCACAATTTCGAAGCATTGCGTGGAAAAATACTTGTTTCCGCCGGCATTCCGACGATTCAGGCTCTTCGTCAGCCGGAGACGCTTCGTGGCATGAACTATAAAGTGGTACAGGATAATGTACTTCATGCGGTCGAGGTGTCCCAACCGGAACATACAGGCTATTTTTCCAAGATGCAAGAGCTTCTCAAGACGGGAAAAGCGTATCAAAGCGAGGTCGGGAAGACCAGTTTGTCCCGTAATGAGCGGAAAGAGCAATATGCACGCATCCGCAGATACGAACACAAGATCGATGAAGAGTACCTCAACTTTCCCGATCGGTGGGATCATGACGAAGTTACATCGGTTCATCCGAAGACCACGATCTTCGGCGCTCTGGCCATCTACGGTGTGTGGGTCCTGCTGATGGTGATCCTCCTGGGTACAGTAGGCGGGAAATCCTATTCATCCGATACTTCCCGGAAAGCTTCAATAAGCATCGTTACTTCGATCGTTCAGCCCGGGGCTAAAACAAGCGATCAAAGTTCGAAGAGCAAGGAAAACAATACGATCTCGAGATATTTGAAAGATTACGATAGGCTAATCGCTCAGCCTTCCAGAGAAGCGAAAGAGAAGGAAGAAAAGGAGACGACGCGTTTTCTCTGGGGCTTGATCATTCTTCCCGGCCTGGCAGTGGCTGCATTTGTGGCATATTCAGCTTGGAAGTGGAATAACATCAAGCAATTTGAGGAGAAGATCCGACAGGAAGAAAAGATTGCAGGAGAGATCACTTCGCAGGTCAATCAGCATGAAAGTGAAGCGAACCGCCTTCGTGCGCAGATCAATAAACTATATTCAGAAATGATGAAGCTGGATCCCATGCCGGAGGCCATGCTGCCTTGGCCGAAGTCGAAAGAAAATAAATAAGTACAGCCGCTATAGAAAAAGAAACATCTTCACATATATGTGGTATACTTGTATGTAAGTTAAATGAAAGTGGGTATTTCTTATGGGTTTTACATTGTCGAAGAAGAGTATTATGGCCGGAGAAGTAGCATTCATTTATGACTCGGAGATACCGAGTGGCGTAAAAAAGATCACGGAGAAAGTCATAAGCGATCTGAAGGCAGTGTTCGGCGAGGGCCCGGAAGCCTATGATGCGAAGAAGCTTACCAAGGCGGTATCCGCCCGTATAAAATACCCGATCCTGGTAGGGATCTGCGGCTGTAACATACTTACAAAGCTTGAGAAATCAGGCCGGATCGACTTATCTGATGTGACAGGCAAGAGAGAGGTCTACCAGCACAAAGTCGTGGAAGATTTCCCACAGGAAGTATTAAATGGAAATAAAACGAGTGCACTCGTGATAGCAGGTTCTGATAAGCGGGGAGTCATCTACGGACTTTTCGCTCTGTCTGAGAAACTGGGAGTATCTCCTTTCATCGATTGGCTGGATGTGCAACCGGCGAAGAAGAAAGAATTTGAGTTCCCGGCTAAGTATATGTTTACATCCCGTGAGCCGTCTGTACGGTTCCGTGGCTTCTTCATCAACGACGAGTGGCCGGCTTTCGGCAACTGGTGCAACAAGCGTTTCGGCGGTTTCAATGCCAAGTGCTATGAGCATGTTTTCGAACTGCTTCTGCGCTTGAAAGGTAACTATATGTGGCCGGCTATGTGGTCAGCGATCTTCCCGAACGATGGACCGGGACTGGCAAGTGCGGAACTGGCCGATGAGTTGGGTGTAGTCATGGGAATGTCCCACCATGAGCCATGCCTGCGTCAAGGCGAGGAATATAAATATCTTCGCGGACCGGGCTCCATTTACGGAGATGCCTGGAATTTCCTTTCCAACGAGAAAGGCATCACGAAGTTCTGGGAAGATGGACTTAAGCGTAGCGGCAAGTTCGAAAATGTCATCACCGTAGGCATGCGCGGCGAGGCAGATACTGCCATTATGGGCAAGGACGCGACCTTGAAGGATAATATCGATCTTTTGCGAAAAGTACTGAAGACACAGAATAAGCTGATCCGTAAATACGTTAATCCGGATCTGGACGAAGTGCCTCGTATGCTGGCGCTTTATAAAGAAGTGGAGCCATATTTCTATGGCGATGAGAAGACCCCCGGCCTCATGGGCGATCCGGAACTTGACGGCGTGACCTTGATGCTGTGCGACGATAACTACGGAAATCTCCGTACCGTTCCGACTCCTGAGATGCGGGAACATAAGGGCGGGTATGGTATGTACTATCACTTTGATTATCACGGATTCCCGATCTCTTTTGAGTGGTACAATACGACGCACCTTTCCAAGGTCTGGGAGCAGATGACCATGGCGTATGATTTCGGCATCCGGGATCTCTGGATCGTCAACGTCGGTGACATTTTCAGCAATGAATATCCGTTGGCTTTCTTCCTTGATCTGGCGTATGACTTTGACCGTTGGGGAACATCTAATAAAGACGCAGCTCGAGAGTACACGAAGCATTTTGTCGACAAAAACTTCGGACAGGAGCTTGCGCCTTCGCAAAAGAGAAAGACGTCTGAACTTCTTCTCGGCTATACCCGTATCACGCATGCACGCCGTACGGAAGCTATGAATGATTCGGTCTATGCGCCGTTCGCGTATGGCGAGACGGAGGCACTGCTTTCCAAGATCGATTCACTTATGAAAGATACGAAGAAACTGTACGGAAATCTTTCCGGAAACGCCGCATATCGTTTTTATGAGATCGTATATCTCCCGCTGATGGCGAATCTGAATGTTCATAAGATGTGGCTGCTCACGACACTGAACCACGCATATGCCAAGCGGGGCAGTACATATGCCATGACTTTGGCGGATGAGATCGATGCGTGCATGACGGAAGACCGCGAGATGGTTTCCGAACTTCATAAGATCCATAAAGGTATGTGGTACGGAATGGGTCTGTCTGAGCATATCGGCTTTAAAAACTGGTGCGAAGAGGGATGCCAGTATCCTGTGATCCATACTTTTGAGCCTGCAAATAAATCGCGTCTGATCGTGGCGGTCCCTGGCACAGAGCAGTATTCCGAGGGTGGATTCTGGACACGCCGCACGCTGTTGTTCCCGTACTTTATGGATCCTCGTTGCGACCGAGGAGTCATCGAACTGACCACGGCTTGTGCCACGAATGTGGCTTTTGAAGCAGAGTGTGACGAATCCTGTATCTTGCTATCCGAGACGAAAGGCGTGGCACGTGCTTTTGAGAGAAAGACACTGGTAGTCAGACTGAATCGTGAAAAGCTTGCGAAGACACAAAAGGAAGCTACGATCACCGTGAAGAGCGGAGACGGATTTGTCAGGATCCTGGTTCCGCTTCCGGCTAAGACCAAGGTAGCTTCTTCACGCATGGCAGATCCGGCGGAAGCCAATACGTTCCCGCTTTGTGAAGAGATCGGATTTGTTTCTATCGAAGCAGATCACTATAATGCCAAGACTTCCGGTGCCAAAGGTGATTTCGAGATGATCCCGGATTATAACCGTGGCTTTGCCGGCATGAAGGCCTACCCGCAGGATCGTACTTTCACGGCAAAGAAAGACGCTCCGACATTAACATATCGTGTGATCGTTCAGGAGGCGGGAAGTTATACACTTCGCCTGATGACCAATCCCGGCAACCCGCCGAGCAAGATTCCGGAACTGTTCTGCGGAGTCGCTGCCAATGGCGGCCGGATGAAGAAGATCAATACGATCCGGGACGGCTTTGCAGTCGGCGACGGTAACGATATATGGAGCAAGGGCGTGCTGGATAATCTTCGCACAACAGAAGTATCGCTGGATCTGCAAAAAGGACCGAACACGATCGACATCACGGCAATCAGCCCGAATTTTGTCCTTGAGAAACTAGTGCTTTTCAAAGAGGGAAGGGCACCGATGGATTCCTATCTCGGACCTACGGAGACATGGCACTCCTGAGTTAAGGAGTGTATATTGCCAGTCTGTTGTAGAGGCTGTTATACGGGTTCTCTACATCTTCGAAATACATGGCAAGAAAGTCCGGATCAAGGCCTTGTGGGTTCATGATGGTGCCGTCCGGTGTCATGATGATCTCGACAGACCGTGCATAGAAGAACAGGAGATCTTCTCCACGGTGTTCTTTCAGGAACAGGTCTAATTCCGCAAAGCTGTCTTTACTCTTTCCAAGCGTAAAGTGGATCTGTCCATCTTCGCCATCCACCCGGAAGAGAGTGATCCTGGCAATAAGATCTTCTCCGTTATAGATGAAGTAGTCCCGGACGCTTTGATCAATGGTCAAGGATTCACCGGACACTCCCTCGTAGGAGATATGACAAAAACCGTCTGTTTTGAATTGGAGATTATCTGTCGGCGATTTGTCTGAACTTAGGATCTCTTTCAAAAATCCATGGTTTTCCGTGAAAAAGGCTTCTGCCTCTTCGTTGGTGATAGGTTCTCCGACAAGAACGATGCTGAGATCTGAAGGGAATTGCGGTTTGGTCAGGACCACTCCGCTTGTTTCATCGCCGGAAAGACCCGGATGATCCGTGCTTTCTCTTCTGGTATCTTCTATGGTTTCTTCTATGGTTTCTTCTGTGACTGCGGTATTGGATTCCTCATATGTCAACTGAGCCTGGTTAAGTTCAGTTTGATCAGCCAGAGTGGGATCCGATACTTGCGAGTTATGCTCTATTATTTTGTGGTCATCCCGGTCATTTCCCGTAATGCCGCCAGCAGTTGTGGGTACAGTGTTTTGGGTTCTTTTTCCGAAGAATCCTCCGTACCAGAGGCCGATGCCGACAAGTGCCACGGCAGCAATGTTTCCGGCAATGATCATGAATGTCCGCAGGTTTTTTCTGCGTCGTGAAGCGTCAACGGAAGTCACGCTTGTGATTTGAGGCTTCGTTTCTTCATGGGCTTCCAGGATGTATTTCTCGTCGATGTCGCCAAGGATCTCAAATAAAGAATCATTCTTCATGAAAGCAGACCTCCTTCCAGTAAAAGAGTGCGTAATTGTTTCTTAAGTCGGTTTAGGGTTACGGATACAGAGTTTTCTGTCATATTCATTCGATCGGCGATGTCTTTGATGCTGTCTACGTACCAGAAACGGCAAACGAAGATCTTTCTTTTTTCAGGTGTAAGGGAGGATAAAAAAGTATTCACCACATCCAGTAATTCACGCTTTAAGAGTTCTCCGTCGGCTGTCTCGCTTCCCTCGATCACTTCACTGAGTTCATCCAGTACAAGAGGAAAATCTCCACCTCCGCGCTTGGCGGCGTGGTTTTTCTTATAGAGGTTGAGCGCCAGATTTCGAGTGATCCGGCCGAGAAAGGGTGCGATTACGTCGGGCTTTTTCGGTGGGATCGAGTTCCACAAGGACAGATATGCGTCATTTACACATTCTTCCGTGTCTTCGGTATTGTTTAAAATATTGTGTGCAATAGAATGGCAGAAACGACCGTACTTTTTCGATACAGCTTCAAGAGCCTGTTCGCTCCTTTCAAAAAATAATTGTACGATCGAAGCATCGTCCATCCAAACTCACCTCCCTTCGTAAATATTAACATATTTGAACTGCAAATCTTACAACTAGTTTTACGCGATTGTTACTGTTTTGTGGAGAGTTGCCGAGAAGTCTTATGAATGGCTTTTTTTCAGTATAATGAAGATACTACCGGAAAAGGGAGAATAGTATGAGAAGAAAGCGACAGATACTTACTGCCTGGTGTACGATGGCGATCGTCTTTTCGATGATCGGAGGCAGCGGATGCACAAAAACGAATCCGTCTTCGACCATTTCCGAACACCATTCGGCTATTTCGACAGACATATCGGTGAATACGCCGACTCCGACGGATACACCTACACCCACACCGACTCCGGATCCGGCTACGCTGATCAAGAATGAAGCGTTAGCGCTTGCCGAAGAGGTCGGCATGCCGGAAGAAGCACTTCGGGAGAAATACGAGTTTTTCCTGGAATATATGGATTGTGTCAAGAATAACCCGAATCTCAATGGCTACAGGGGATATGCGGCACAGATCTTTCCCGTGGTCGCGGACCATCTGAAAGACGAAAACAAAGACCTGTTTTTAGGAAAACTTCGCGAACTGGTCATGGAGACACAACAACTGTCTTCTACACAGGCAGGGGTGTGCTACCAGGATGATTGTTATATAAAAGTGTCCGATTCGGAAATGGCACAAAGCGAAAATTACTGCATTGCCACGATATTTCACGAGTTGATGCATTTCGTGGATTATTACATTGACGGGGAGCACATGGACGAAGCAGTCTATGTCGGAGATAAATACATCCGGTACGAAGATATGACAGATGAAGACTGGAATAATATGTCGGACATGCTTGTCGCGCATTTTATCATCGAAGGTGGCGCAGAGCTTTATTCGGCTAAGTACTTCATCAGGAGCATATTGTCTTATAAAGTGAGCGTCAATTTTCTGACGGGCCTTGAAATGATATTCGGAAGTGATGTTGTAGGATCGCTGTTTTTCTCCGGCGAAAGCACTATGGAATTCGTAAAACTTATGCAAGCGAGCGGTTTTACTAACGAAGAGATCAACAGAGCGGTCCTGACCCTGAATTATTATACATATCCTGAACGGTTCGATAAGCCATACAAGCCGCTTTTTCCGGAAGAGATACTCATACGGTTGTACCGGAACAGGAAAGGGGACACTTGGAAAGAAGACAAGGAATTCTGTCATGTTCTTGCTTGTGTCCGATCCAATTATGAACGAACAGAAGAAAGCGAGTATGATGATTTCCTGGAGACTCTGAAGATCGATTATACAGGATGGGAAGATTGGAAAACGGAGTTACTCGAACAGATCGATCCTTCGATTTATGCAGTTTTCTGGAGCCACACAACGGATGGAATCTATCTTGACGGGAAATTCTGCATCTCTGCCAGGATCTATACCGATAAGGATGATAACGATTATTATCAGCAAACACTTACCTTCGACTATGATTTTGAAAAAGAAAAAGTCAATTCGTATGTGATTTCGGAACTGCCCTGCCCGAAGAAGATCCCGGATCCTGTTCCGTCAGGCGCGGAACTGGATAAAAGATTGGATTCTTTTGAGCACGATCATGCACCCATGCATGCGCAAAAAGTGCAGGAAGGGGCGTTTTCCGATCTCCACGATCTTTATGCCCATTCGACGGAGATCGGAAATAAATATGGAGTAACGATCCGGATCTGCGATCTGGTTCCCGATGACTACAAGTGGATGCAGAGGGAGACCTATGGTTCGGAAGAACGCAAAAACATTCAAAACTGTCTGGATAAGATCGATGAAACGCTTGCGCAGTTCCCGGAAGGATACTTCGACCAGTTGAATTACGGATACTGGAGAGGTCTTGTGATCAGCCTGATCGATAATGACGACATAGAGTATTATACCCGCAAATCATTCTATGACGGTGAATACCATATGGGAGTTTTTCTTACCGGTACGGAGAAAGGTCTGGAAACACTGGAAGAAGAATTGATCAAGAGTGTCTTCTACTATACGGAGATGCGTCTTCGCTTGATCTCGGAGAATATGCAGGAACCGTATTTCTCCGATATAACCTGGCGGGAAACCTATAACCCGATGTACTTCCGGTATCGCGGAGAGAATACCGAACAATGGATCCAGCCATACTACGAGGAGTACAAAGATTATGTCGTTTCCAAAGAAGCGATGGAGACAGACTACAGCGACCGTTTCTGTCTGATGACGTATCTGATGAAGGCCGCATCTGATCCGGAAGCGAAGGTCATTACTCAGCCTTGCGTGGACAAAGCAGAGTACTACTGCGATTGTATAAGAAAATGTTTCGATACTTCCGGATGGCCGGAGACCTTGCCCTGGGAAAAAGCACTGGCAGACATGAAAGCAAAGCTTTCCCTGGAAGAGGAGGAGTCAGCATGAAGAATTCAGTGCTTTTGAAGTTGAAATGCTGAAAAGATGTGTTATACTTGCATATGCTGTGTATTTATAACCTATTATAAGACTATTATAAGAAACCCGAGAGTCGGAAGATCTGATGAGAAGTTGGCTGCTAAGTAATAAAAATATAGAGAAAAACAGTTATATCTGGAATATGGCCGGAAGCATGCTCAATGCTTTCCAGACTGTGATCATGTATATGATCCTGGCCCGTACCGTGGGAAACACGCAGACCAGCGTTTTCTCCATCGCATATGCTCACGCAAGTTTGTATTTGAATTTAGGAAACTACGGAATGCGTAATTTCCAGGTTTCCGATATCAAGAAGAAGTATTCTTTTAACGAGTACTTCGTATCCCGTTTGATCTCTACGGCGATGATGATCGCCTTTGCACTCGTGCACCTCTTTTTCATCGTTCGCTCAAACAGTTACACCAATGAGAAGATCTGGATCATGATCTGGATGATCCTTCAGAAATCCGTGGATGCGATCGAGAATGTCTACCACGGACAATATCAGCAGAATAACCGTCTGGATGTCGGCGGACGCTGCATGACGGTCCGTATGATCCTTCTGTATATCTGCTTTGGCACGGCGCTGATCGTAACGAAGGATCTTCTTGTATCCCTTGTTTTTTCCACGATCACGACGTTCCTGTTCTTCGTGATCCTGACCGCCTGGACGCGTCATCTGGCGACCAAACCGGTGGAGAAGGAAATGCCGGAGGGCGCTGCAGAACCGAAGAGACTGATCTGGCAAAAGGTCGGAGCTCTTTTGTGGCACTGCTTCCCGCTGTGCGCCGGTCTGTTCCTCTCGTTCTATATCGGCAATGCGCCGAAGTATGCGATCGATGCTATCTTCCCGGATCTTCAGGCCAGGTATAACTATATCTCCATGCCGGTGTTCGTAGTCGGTATGCTGAATAATTTTATCTTCATGCCGCAGATGACATCTTTATCCAAACTCTGGCAGAACAGGGATATGAAGAAGTTTACCAGAAAGATCCTCATGCAGGTATTGATCCTCGCGGGTATCACGGCAGTTTGCCTTGCCGGTGCATTCCTTCTCGGTATTCCGGTGCTGTCCTTCCTTTACAGCACAGATCTTGCCGAGTATAAATCCGCGCTTCTTATCCTGATCATCGGAGGAGGATTCCTGGGATTGACCGGTTTCCTGAATGCCGTGATCACGATCATCCGTTGCCAGAAATTCACGATGTTCGGCTATGCGGCAGTCGCTTTGGCAGCATTACTGCTTTCCAACAAAGTGGTGGAAAAATATGAAGTGAATGGTGCTTCCGTGCTGTACCTTGCGCTAATGGCAGTACTGAGCCTGATTTTTGTTATCATGCTGGTGATCGGGATCCAGGTTAAAAAGAACAAGCCTGATCTCAAAACAGTATCCGAGGATGAGCGGGCAGCAGCAGGAGATTCGAACTCTTAAAAATCTACCGGGGGGAATACGGAAAACCCTTGCAGGCAAGGGTTTTTGGAATTTGACAATAATGAACGATAGCGTTACGATAAATAAAAAACGGTGGCATGGGTGTGAGTACGCGTAAGTATTTTTTAATCTCATTATCGACGGTTTTTGTTTTGACACTTATATTATTGATCACTCGCGGGATAGTGTATGAAACGGTCGATGATTTTAATGTCATGTACTCTATTGCCGGGTACAAATCAGGCGCGCCTTTTTGGCAGTTAACTTTCTATAACTGCATTTATGCAGGATTTATCAGCATTTTCTATCGTATAACGGGATATATCCAGTGGTATACCGTATTCCAGATCATATGTATTTTTTCCAGTCTGGTCGTGATCATGTTCGCCTATCTGCGCATTGCCAAATGCACAAAGAAGAACATTTGGATCGCAATCGCTATTTTCTCAGGCCTTTATATTTCAGCATATATGTATATCCTGCAACGTATGCAGTTTACGACCACTGCCGCCATTATGGGCGCAGCAGGCGTCAGCATGATGTATCTTTTCCTGGAGGAAGGGAAGAAGAGAGAGCTTTTGATCTCCTGCGCTTTTATTCTCGGTGCATATCTCAACCGACGCTTGGCCGGTCTTTTCGTTATCGCTCTTTGGGGTGGACTTTTTGTTGTACATGAGATCATCGAGTGGAAGAAGAGAGACAAGAAAGAGCTTGTGAAGCGTTGCGCGATCCTTGCAGGCTGTATGCTGATCGTTCTGGGCATCCGTATTGCCGACCAGTATGTGAAGCGGACCAAGCTGAACAAGGACTATATGGTCTACGATGAGTACCGTGGCAAATTCCAGGATTACCAGAAACCCAGCTATGTGGATAACCGCGAACTCTATAACAGTGTGGGCTGGGACGATAAGGTCTATTCTCTGGTCAATGCACTGATCTATATCGACCCTCGGATCAATGAGGAGAGCTTCCGGACACTTGTGGAATCGGATGCTTTCCAGTCGCATCTGCCGTTTAAGGATGCGGTCAAGATGTTTACCGAACTGTGTCAGACAGAACCTGCAGCGGAGATCAGCGTGATATTGCTGATCACATTTGCCGCTTTTGCAATCATGTTTGCCCATATCACCAAGAATAAAAAGACGCTTTTGCTGGCGATCTATTCTGTCTGTGCCTGGCTGGCGTTTGTCGTATATCTGTCATATTCAGGACGTCTGCCATTACGCGTCGGCCTTTTGGTCACACTTCCGCCGATGACCTTGCTTTTGATGATCGCTACTGCTGAAGTTATAAGACGTAACAAGAAGATCGATCTTCTCCGTGTCTGTCTGCTTCCGCTTCTGATCGCACTGAGCTTCTCCTCGGTCAACAACATTTATGTCCGCCTGAGCAGTAAGGACTCCTATTCCCAGAAGATCATGTTCGACTTTGAAAACTACGCGCTCAGCCATCCGGATAAAGTCTTCCTTCACGACTACACGATCTGTAATGTATATAATGCTTATTCGGCGACACATGTTTATGTCAAGAAAAAGCCTACAAATATTATCCTGTCCGGCGGAAGTTATACTTACAGCGCCTGTTACTATGCGCAGCTGGCCGCCAATCATCTCAGCAAGTTTGATGGTGAAACCTTGTTGCAGGATGGTGTGTTCTTCGTATGTGATAACAACCGGAGAGGCATGCCGACATTTATAACGCAGTATTTGCAGTCTCTTTACGGGAAAGGAGTTAAGTGTGATCTGGTGGAACTGATTTCAGATGGGGATGTGGCCATCTACAAGTTTCACACTTGAAAATATAGAATAGAGGTTCGTTTATTATGGAATTTGTAAAAGATCTTGTCAGCATAGTTATTCCTTGCTATGGAAGTGAGAAAACTCTCAAGGGGGTTATTGATGAGCTTGTCTCACTTTTTGCGCAGCAAAGCCGTTTCGATTATGAAATCATTGCCGTAAACGATGCGTCTCCGGACAAAGTGTATGACGTCATTCAGGAATGCGCGAAGCAGAATCCGAAAGTTAAGGGTATCGATCTGGCGATCAACCGTGGCAAGCACTGTGCGATCCTGGTCGGATATGCGCATGTTTCCGGTGAGTTTGTCGTGAACCTGGATGATGACGGACAGTGCCCGGCAGACCGTATCTGGGATCTTCTTAAACCTTTGGATGAGGGCTATGATATGGCCATGGCAAAATATGCGCAGAAGAAAGAAAGCTTCATGAAGAAATTCGGAAGCTCTGTAAATGACCGCATTTCCCGTAGTCTTCTGAATAAGCCGAAGGGAATGCGTTTTACGAATTTCATTGCCAGGAAGCGCTTCGTGACAGATGCGATGAAGAACTATAAGATGCCTTATGCCTATCTGGAAGGCCTGTCCCTTTGCACGACCAGAAACGTGAAGATGGTGGACATGGAAGAAAGATCCCGTGCTGCAGGCCGTTCCGGCTATACTTTTGCCAAATCCTTCAAGCTCTGGATGAACGGATACACGTCTTTTTCTGCCAAACCGCTCCGTGTATCCACATTTGCAGGTCTTTTCCTGGTTCTGGCGGGAGTCGGCATCATGATCCTTGATCTGATCTTCTGCCTCGCCAAGTACTCGACTGACCTTCAGTTCCTCCTTCTTTTGGGAGTGATCTTCTTCCTGTTCGGCATCGTGCTTCTGGCGCTGGGTATGCTGGGCGAATATGTCGGAAGAATATTTGTTGCGCAGAATACAGCGAATCAGTATATAATAAGAGATAAGTGCAATCTTGAAGATGATTCGCACTGTTAAGATTTAACGGAGGTCTGATATGAGTAAGGTATTGATGGTGCTTGGCGCCAGCTTTCCTCAAGCAAAACTGATTGAGGCAGCAAAACGATTGGGGTATAAAACGATTGTTGCAAGTATTCCGGGTGAATATCCGGGTCTTCAGGTAGCGGATCAGGTGGAATATGTGGACATTAGTGATCCGGAGGCGGTATTGGAAGCCGCGAAAAAGAATAATGTGGATGGCGTGGCGACATGCTGTCTGGATACAGGCATCCGTGCTTTGGGCTATGTATGTGAGAAGATGGGCCTCCCGGGTCTTTCTGCCGTTTCCGCGCAAAGATGCAATGACAAGCTGATGATGAAGAAGGCTTTTAAAGAATATGGCGTTACATCTGCCCGTTACGAAGAAGTCACGAATCTGGAGGAACTGCTTTCCGCAGCCGGCGATCTTGGTTATCCGATCGTGTTGAAGGCACTGAACCAGCAGGGCAGTAAGGGTGTTTACATTTGTCATGATGAAGCAGAACTCCGTGACAGTTATGCGAATCTTCAGAGCATCGTTGAGGCACCGCTATGTATCGTTGAAGAATATATTTCCGGTTATGAGCTGGGTGCTCAGGCATTCGTATATCAGGGGGAGATCCTCTATATCCTGCCGCACGGAGACAATACGTACATGAGCCGTACAGCAGTTCCGATCGGACACTATGTGCCGCTTGGAATTTCCCAGGAGCTTTACGATACAGCGGTCGTTGAGTGCGAAAAGGCGATCCGTTCCATGGGTCTGGATAACTGTGCAGTCAACATCGACCTGATTGCCAAGGATGGCAAGATCTACCTGATCGAGCTGACCGGTAGAGCCGGCGCGACATGCCTGCCGGAGATCATGAGTCTGTACTTTGATTTCGACTACTACGAGATGATCGCGTATACGGCAGTTGGCGGAAATGCCAAGGAGTTCTTCGCTAAGAAGAGCGATAAGAAGCCGGGTGTGGCTGCCCGTATGATGCTTTCCGAGGTTTCCGGTGTAGTCAAGAGCGTCTCCTATGATGAGGACCTGGTCAAAGATCCACGTGTCAAAGACTTCTCCCTTATCATTCATAAGGGAAGTCAGGTCAATGCTTTTACCAATGCGAAAGACAGGATCGGTCAGATCGTAACGGTAGGCGATACCTACGAGGAGTGCGATAAGCTGATCAACGATATCGAGAAGAGTCTGGTCATTGAGTTTGAGTGATATCGGAAGATATGCTTCTTGCTGATTATTGCGATTTACATAATGAGGTGTCTCAAAAAAATTGAGGCACCTCTTTATTTTGCAACTGCCTTGCTTAAAATTTTCAAGGTAAATTTACAATATTGTCATTAAAGATGGTGGCGGCGAAAACGATCGCAAAGTAAAATATGATTGGGTAGTGATATACAAAAAGAATGGAGGAGCGGAATATGAAAAGAAAATTCATACTATCGCTAAGTGCGGCAATGGTCGCTTGTATATGTTTTGCAGGGGCCCCTGCTGTTTTGGCGGAAAACAATGCAGCGGTGATCAGATACGATTATGAAGAACAGGATGCGGCAGTATTTTCGGATGAAGATAGTGCAGCAGCATATCTTCGGGATCAGATGGTTCAAAGATACACGACCATCACAGTTCGTTATCACGTAGATAATGGTGTTTTGCCGAAAGGTACTGCTGAGAGTATCTACAGGAAAGTCTTTGACAGAGATGCGACGAGTGTGGCGGCAAATGCGAAGATCTCTGACTATCTGCGCTTTAGTGTCAGATCCCAGGCAAAGACGACGAATATCGTTGGAAACGGGGACTACGATCTGGTATATACGATCGAATATATTCCCGGCTCTTCCAATGCGACCGAGTCATCAGTAGATGCATTTGTTGATAACTTCATTAGTACGAACGTGACCGGCAAAAATCTCTCGGAATATGACAAGGTAAAGTTGGTCTACGATTACATAGCCAAGAATGTCTATTACGATCATGACTCGTATGACAACGAAACAGCAAACAACACCTGGACAGAAGCACATACTGCGTATTCGGCTCTGAAAAAAAACAAATCTGTCTGCCAGGGCTATGCTATGGCGACGTATCGTCTCCTGACACAGATGGGGATCGAGACCCGTTTCCTTCGTGGAGAAGGCTGGAAAAACAACGATCCGACAAAGCGGGACGTGCATGACTTTAATATGGTCAAGGTAAACGGCAAGTGGTACTACCTGGATTCGAACTGGGGTGCCATGTTCAAAGAACAAGTCGGCGGAAAAGTCGGTGACGTCGATTACACATGGTTCCTGAAGAGTAAACAGGATTTTGTGTATCATGCTGTAGATGAAGCCAATATCCAGCCGGATCTGGATACCAGTGTAGTGCAGCAGAACAATTCCTTTGCCGATTCTGATGCTATCAAGATCTCAGGCTATGCTCCGTCTTATACCTTATACAATATGGATGGACAGTATCAGAATGTCGACGGTAAGGTCGTTGTCCTGACATTTATCCGTACTTCTCAACAGACAGGGTTGTATGCCAATACGGATTATTGGACAACACAGCTTATGGATAGCAAAAACAGCATCAATTACAGTGATGTGGTGTATTACATTGTGGATGTCAGCAAATCTCCGAATCGCAATGCTCTAGCGCAACTGGTAAATTTGGGAGCTAATCGTTCCCAAATTATCTGCATCAGCGATGCTTATAATACCCAGGCATACTTGGAGAATGTCGTTTCGGAATTTGCCGCAAATGCCGGTTATACATCCTTCGATGAGAACTTCAGCTTTTCTTTCCCGTTCACTTGTGTAGTAGACCGTTCCGGAAGGATCGCCTATACATTCAACCCGGGAAGAAAAACAAATGGTTCATCTCTCCCTGTCTACCTTACTTCCGGTAATCTCAACAGAAAACTGGACTATCTGCACCAGAATCCGACTTCCGATACCCGTGCAAACCGTGGACTTCCGGGCAAAGCCGCGACGATCGGCATGCAGAGACCGGATGGTACCGGAAGCTATGCAGGTACCCTCACCGGAGTTTATGAGAATATGGAGTATAGAAAGCAGGGCACGTCCGTATACTACCCGGGCAATAGCACCGGAAACGTGACCGGACTTACGGCGGGTACTTACTATGTCCGTTACAAGGGCACCAATACGTATAAGCCATCTCCTGATAAAGAACTGCTCGTTGCTGCGGCGGCTCCGAGATCCGGCATTACGTCAGAAAGCCGCAAGGATGGTTCTATCTATGTGTCCTGGCCGGCAGTTCCTTATGCTATCGGCTATCAGGTCTATCGAAGCACGAAATCCGATGACTTAAACAGCTATGCGCTGGTTGGCACAGTCCAGGCATCTGCGGCAGCCGGTCCGTCATTTACGGATACCAGTGCTTTGCAAGAAGGAACGACTTATTACTATCGTATCAAATCGTTTATCAAGTCAAAATCCGGAAAGATCGTGCAGTACTCGGATCTGGCACTGTCAGGTTATACCGGTAGAACTTCCCGCAAGGCGGTCAAGATCATGAGCGCCGGTACGGCGATCACGAAGAAGCAGGGCCAGGTAGGACTGAACTATACCTTGAAATACGTGATCTCCAGTGCTTTTGCCAATGAGTCATTGAAGAGCGTCACGATCGAAGATCCGACGATCGCTACCATTACATCTTTGGGCTCGGATGGATCGATCAAGATCACGAACAAGAAAGTTGGTACAACAAATCTGGTCGTTACATTAAATAGCGGATTCCAGGCAAAGTGCGTACTTGAAGTCATGAGTTCTGTATCGCTGAAGGAAAAGACGATCGATCTAAGTCTCATCCGAAGCTCGGATACGACGAAAGCCAACCAGTATAAGCTGGTTCCGACAGTATACCCGAGCACGGTGACGGTAACCTACCGTTCCGGTAACACGAGTGTCGCAACCGTCGATGCAAACGGCTTGATCACAGCAAAGGGCGTGGGCAATACGCGCGTATATGCCAAGAGTTCAAAGGGCGAAGAAGTGAGCGTGCTTGTCCGTGTTACCCAGAGAGTCTATGTTTCTTCTGTAAAGGCCGCGTACTCCGAGAAGACCATCTTTGCCGGAAATACGTTCTCTTTCTCGAATCTCACGATTCAGCCGTCAAATGCCCAGGTCCAGTCGATCACCTATTCGGTTGGTAATACCGGTATTGCTACGGTGGATAGTTCCGGTCTGGTTACCGGTGTGGCAAACGGCAATACGTATCTGACCATCGTGGTCAAGGATGTCAGCGGTGCTTCCGTTTCGACAAAAGTATTGCTCCATATCCGTGAGATCGCGCTGACAAAGATCAACCTGAGATATGCGGAAAAGACGATCGTGCAAGGAAGAGAATTCCAGTTCATGGCGAAACTTGAACCTGTTAACACGACTATGAAAGACATCAGATTCCGTACCGGAAATACTTCGATCGCGACCGTGGATGCAACAGGTAAGGTGAAAGCGATCGGCGTGGGCAGCACCTGGCTTTATGCCGAGGCGAAGAACGGAATGAGCGCGAAAGTCCTGATCAAGGTCGTGCCGTATGTTCCGATCCAGTCCTTCTCGATCCGTTACGTAGAAAAGTCGCTCAAAGTAGGTTCTCAGTTCCAGTTTACAGCTGTGATCACACCAACCAATGCGACGGATAAGACCGTGACATTCCGTACCGGAAATACTTCGATCGCGACTGTAGATGCAACCGGAAAGGTTACGGCAGTCTCTTCGGGCAACACCTACCTGTATGCAACCAATGCAGATGGTGTAACAGTAAAATGCCTCTTAAAGATCACAAGATAACCGGGCAGCCTGGAAGGGCTTAACGAAAGATCTGAATTATCGGGAGAACTGCTCCACTGGGGCAGTTCTTCTTATTTCTCGGCATTTTGCTCATATTTGACTTTGGTAGGGTGATTCACTATAATGACATCGCTTATATCATATATTATGGGAGTTGATTGTTGTGCACGAAAAGAAACTAGCGATTATTGGGGCTTCTTTGTTTCAGGTACCACTTATCCTGCAGGCAAAGAAAATGGGGTTAGAGACGCATGTTTTTGCTTGGGCAGCAAATGATGTAGGTGAGCCGATTGCCGATCATTTCTATCCGATCAGCATTACGGAAACTGATGAGATCCTGAAAAAATGTCAGGAGATCGGCATTGACGCCATCTGTACCATTGGTTCAGACCTGGCTACGATCACTGTTAATAAGGTGGCGAAGGATCTGGGTGTGAACTGCAATTCTGTTGAGTGTTCCCATATTGCCACAAATAAGCACCAGATGAGACTTGCTTTCGAAGCGCACAATGTGCCTTCTCCGAAGAGTATCCTGGTGGAGAGCATCGACGATCTCAAGGGCATCAAGCTTGAATACCCGCTGATCGTTAAGCCGACAGACCGTTCCGGCAGCCGTGGTATCAATAAGGTAAATAATGAAGAAGAACTCATCAAGGGCATCGAGGATGCCAAGAACAATGCTTTTGAGAAGAAGGCACTGGTCGAGGAGTTCGCAACCGGTCAGGAATACAGCGTAGAGTGTGTTTCGTATCATGGCGAACACCACATGCTGACTATGACGAAGAAATATACGACAGGCGCACCGCACTTTGTTGAGACCGGACACCTGGAGCCGGCCCCGGAAGTGAACTTTACTTACGAAGGCATCCGGAAGATCGTGTACAATGCACTGGATTCCCTTCAGATCCGTGAAGGCGCTTCGCATACCGAGCTGAAGGTTGCGGAGGATGGTTCCGTGAAGATCATCGAGATCGGTGGCCGTATGGGTGGCGATTTCATCGGAAGCCATCTGGTCCAGCTTTCTACCGGTATCAATTTCGTTAAGGATGTAATCGACGTAGCCTTCAACAAAGAGCCGGATTACACACCGTCTCTGCATTGTGGTTCTGCTGTTATCTTTATGGTGGACGAAAAAGAGATGTCCAGATATAAGAGAGTCAAGGCAGAGCATCCGGAGTACATCATCGAAGAGAAAGTAGATGATCTGGTGAAAGGCGAGCTGCATGACAGTTCCGAGAGAAAAGGATACTGCATCCTCCAGTCTGAAGACAAAGCATATCTGCAGGATCTCATGGAGAGCTGATAGCCGGTTCGTAGACACCTGAAGTCAGAAAAAGCGAAGTTTTCTAGCATCAATTCCTCCTTTCTTTCTTATAAGAAGGGAGGAATCGTTGTATTCTTTTTTTCAGGAGTATAGAATACTCTCGGAAGAAACAACGACAGGAGATTTTGCGCATGGCAGCAGATGAAAAGAAGTATAAGTTATTGATCATCAACCCGGGTTCTACTTCCACAAAGGTGAGCCTTTTTGAGAATGAAACTTCGGTATTTGAAAAGAGTCTTTTTCACGATGCGGACGTATTGCTTTCGTTTCCGCACGTAAATGACCAGATGCCTTTCCGTTATGAAGTCATCTTGAATATGCTGAAAGAAGAGGGATATGAAGCTTCGGAGATCGACGTTTTTGTCGGCCGTGGCGGTTCGGCCTGCACGCAGCCGGGCGGTATCACGAAGATCGACCAGAAGCTCTACGACGATACAGTTGCTGCCGTCGGCGGAAGTGAGCATCCGGCGAAACTGGGTGTTATGCTGGCATGGAAATTTGCGCAGGAATTTAACAAACCTGCTTTTACCTTGAATCCTACCAATGTGGATGAATACGGCGACTACGCAAGATTGACCGGTATTAAAGGGATCTACCGTGTATCCCACTCTCATGTTCTGAACCAGAAAGCCGTAGCGGAATATCACGCAGAACACGTTCTGAACAAGCGTTACGAAGACTGTAATTTCGTAGTTGCTCATATCGATGGCGGTATCACAGTCAGCGCGCACGACCACGGCAAAATGGTGGACGGCAACATGGGCGCAGACGGTGAAGGTGCTTTTACACCGACAAGGATCGGCAGCGTGCCGGTATTGTCTCTTCTGGATTACATCGAAGCACATTCCATAGATGATGTCCGTCTCCGCTGCTCCCGTGCAGGCGGCTTTGTCGATCTGTTTGGTACGGCGAATGCAGATACAATCCATGAACTCCTGGAAAAGGGTGACAGAAAAGCAGACCTCGTCTGGAACACGATGCTGTATCAGATCTGCAAGATGATCGGTGAGATGAGCTGCGTATTGTGCGGTAAGGTCGATGGCATCCTTCTGACCGGCGGACTTCTCCGTTTTGCTGATGTCAAAGCAACGATCGAGAAGCGTTGCGGTTGGATCGCTCCGATCACGGATTATCCGGGTGAGATGGAGCAGGAAGCACTGGCTCTTCCGGCACTGAAGGTCATGCAGGGTAAGATCACTCCTCTGACCTATACGGGAAAGCCGGTATGGGATGGTTTTGAAGGACTGGATCTGTGAGAAGTAACAAGGAGGAATCAACTATGAGTATGCTGGAAAAAATCAAGAACAAGGCACGTGCTAACGTGAAGAAGATCGTACTTCCGGAGGGCGATGAACCACGTACAGTGAAGGCTGCGGTGCAGATCGTAAAAGAGGGTCTGGCTACCCCGATCCTTCTTGGTGCTGCAGACAAGATCGCTGCAGTCGCTTCTGAACAGGGCGTAGATATTTCCGGGATCGAAACGATCGACCCGGCAACAAGTGAGAAAGCAAAAGAATATGCGCAAGTGCTTTTTGAGCTGAGAAAGGCGAAAGGCGTAACCGAAGAGGATGCCGCGAAGCTGGTTTCTGATCCGATGTATTACGGCATCATGATGGTCAAGCTCGATGAGGCGGACGGCCTCGTTTCCGGTGCGGTGCATACGACAGGCGATATGCTTCGTCCGGCATTGCAGATCATCAAGGCGAAGCCGGGCATGTCGATCGTGTCCAGCAGCTTCCTGATGGAGTGCCCGAACAAGGAACTCGGTGAGGATGGTCTTCTGGTTTATGCAGACTGTGTCGTGAATCCTTGCCCGAATGCGCAGGAACTGGCGCAGATCGCAGTATCGGCTGCAGAGACGGCGAGAGTCCTCTGCGGTATCGAAGAGCCGAGAGTAGCACTTCTTTCCTTCTCCACGAAGGGCAGTGCCAAGCACGATCTGGTGACCAAAGTCCAGGAAGCAACAAAGATTGCACACGAACTGGCACCGGATCTCCTTCTGGATGGCGAGATGCAGTTTGATGCGGCACTGGTTCCGTCCGTTGGCGCTTCAAAAGCACCGGGCAGCCCGGTCGCCGGCCGTGCGAATGTCCTGATCTTCCCGGATCTGCAGGCGGGTAACATCGGTTACAAGATCACTCAGCGTATCGGTAATGCAGATTGCTTTGCTGTGCTCCAGGGTCTTGCTAAGCCTTGTAATGACCTGTCCCGTGGATGCTCTGTCGAGGATATCGTCAATACTGTTGCAATGACGGCGGTACAGGCAACCTGCTAAAAAATAGCACAAGTGATACAATAAAGAAAAAACTCCGGAGGAGAATATGGACGAACAGAAGAAACAGCAATGGATCAAAACCGTGCAGGATTTTACTGCGATGACAGGCATTTATCTGCCGGATGATGTGGAAGCTCAGCTTCGTCACCTGGCCGAGGTGGAAACCGTGGAACATGCAAAAACCATGTATTCCTGCATGATCGAAGATCTTTCGCTGGCTAAGAAGCTTCATCGTCCTCTTTGTCAGGATACAGGTGTCCTTCAGTATTTTGTAGAAGTTGGCACACAGTTTCCTTATCTTGATGAGATCGAGGATGTACTGGTTCAGGCGGCTAGAAAAGCAACGCTGGAGACACCTCTTCGTCCAAACGTGGTGGAACCGCTTGGCGAGCATAATACCGGCGATAATACCGGATATGGCGCGCCGTATATCGAATATGATCTGGTACCTGGCGGCAAGGATCTTCGCCTCCGTATGTATATGGCCGGCGGCGGATGCTCGCTTCCGGGCAGAAGCAAAGTGCTTATGCCGTTAGAGGGTGTAGAAGGTGTTAAGAAATTCGTCTACCAGACGATCTTAGACTGGGGCGTAAATGCATGCCCGCCGCTTTGCATCGGTATCGGACTGGGCACTTGCGCGGCAACATCAGCGATGCTTTCGAAGAAAGCTCTTCTTCGCCCGATCGGTACACATTCCAAGTATGAAAAAGTAGCGAAACTTGAAGATGAGATCCGTGACGGTCTCAACTCTATGGGTATAGCACCTCTCGGATTCGGCGGATCGAACACGGTATTGAGTGTCAATATCGAAGCCGCCGCACACCACCCGGCAACGCTCGGTGTAGGTATTACTACAGGCTGCTGGGCAACACGTCGTGGGGAGATGATCATCCACGAGGATCTTTCCTACGAGATATTGTCCCACAAGAAATCCCTGGAGGTATAAGAAGATGAAGAAGATTTTAACTACACCGATCTCGTATGATCAGATCAAAGACCTGAATATCGGAGATACTGTTTATCTTACCGGTTACCTCTCAACCTGCCGTGACAGCGGACACCGTCGTGTCGTACAGGAAGGGATCATGCCGACGAAAGTGGAACTCAAGGAAGGCGCGATCTTCCACGCCGGCCCGATCGTAGGAAAAGACGAAAACGGCAAGCAGTATATGGTTTCCATCGGACCGACTACGAGTCGAAGAATGGAATCTGCTGAGGCTGAATTCATCGAGAAGACGGGAGTACGTCTTGTTATCGGTAAGGGTGGCATGATGGAGAAGACCGCAAAAGCATGTAAAGAATTCGGCGCGATCCACTGTGCTTTCCCGGGTGGCTGCGCAGTTGTTGCCGCACAGGAAGTCGAGGAGATCGAAGACGTAGAGTGGATGGATTTCGGTATGCCGGAAGCGCTCTGGATCATGAAAGTGAAGGAGTTCGGACCGTTGATCGTTTCGATCGATACGAAAGGAAACAATCTTTTCGAGAATAACACGAAGATATTTAAGGAACGCTTTGATAAACTTGTCGACTAAGAGGTAAAGATGAAGAAGAGATTCTTGCCTTTGCTTGTGATCCTGCTTGCGTTGGCCGTGGTTTTAATGGTCGTGGTCATCATGCGTTCGATCCTGAGGAAGAATGCTTCTTTAACAGCCGGCAGTGAGACAGTGCCGACATATACCTATTCAGATCCGTCGCTGATCGGAATGAATATCAGCGATATGGGTCAGGAGATCTTGGATTCTGTAGATTATTCTACCCGTGGACGTGCTTCGTATCAGAAGGGCGTAGTGGAAAAGGACATTGAAGCCTATCAAGGACGCGGGTACTCCGGATGGCCTTCGGACGTACAGGTGGAGTCCTCACTCTCAATAAGAAAATACGGTGACGATCAGGTGTATTCGCTTCAAGACCCGCAAAACCCGGATTCATACGACCGGATAGTGCTTTTCGTGCATGGCGGCGGATATATCATGGATCTTTCGCAGTCGACAGTTAGTCTGTGTGACGAGATCAGAAAGACGACTCATTCCCGGGTGGATATCCCGCTTTACCAACCGATCTATAATGCTAACTGTGAAGACGCCTATGAGTTACTCCTGAATATGTATAAGGACCTTCTTTCCGAAGGCAAAGAACTCGCCATCATGGGTGATTCGGCCGGTGGCGGTCTGGCGCTCGGTTTTACGCTTTATCTTCGTGAATTGGGCATGAAGGTCCCGGACAAGATGGTGCTGATCTGCCCGTGGGTCGATGTCACGCTATCCAATCCGAAGATCGGGGAGTATCAAGAAAAAGACCGGCTTCTCGGCGTATATGGCCTGACTCTTCTGGGGAAAATGTGGGCGGATACGATCGATGTTCAAGATTACCGCGTAAGCCCGATCTATGGTTCTTTTGGCAAAGAAAAAGAAATGCCGGATACACTTCTCATCTGCGGAACAGCAGATATCATGTACCCGGACACGGAACTTCTTTATGAAAAACTGAAAGCGGAGGGCCATAAAGTCCGGATGATCATTGGGGAAGGGCTTTTCCATGTGTATCCCATGTTACAGATCCCGGAGGCGTTTACGACCAGAGCGATCATCGAAGAATTCCTCGCTTCTTGAGGATCACTCCCATTTCAGGATCGGATCTAGAAGGGCGGAGACTTCATCTGCCATTTCCTTGGGCATTCTTTCAAATGACGCTACATGTGAAGCTTCCGGCAAAGTGTAGATATGAATGTTCTCATTATCCGTCACATCCGGAAGCCGTACGGAGTACCAGACATCTGCTGCGCCATAGACCATGACGACAGTACTCTTTGTCTCATGTGACCACTTGACCATGTTGTTATATAAGGTCGGATCAAAAGTGAAAGCCTGATACTGTTCCGGGGTAAAGACCATACGGAAAAGAAGTCCTTTCTCCATATCCTCCGTGACTACGAGTTTAGCGCCGGAGCCATCTTTTTCCAGTGCTGCACGAAGGAAAGAGAAGTCGTACTCATGCTCGCCATTCTGCTTGGCTGCCTGCACATAGTAAGCAAAATATTCGGAATTGTGCGCCCAGACATTTGCAGGGTTGGTATCGTAGATGAGTTGCAATAGGAGATCAAGATATTCCGAACCCCCGGAATCCTTCTGATCCAGAATATTCCGGATAAGCTTGAAATCCGGGAAATACTGCCAGGTGGTCGTTGCAAATTCCAAGACAGCCATATCAAAGAGAATGTCCGGTGTTACGAAATCCGTAAAAACACATCCGTCTTCAATACCTTTCTGATAGTATTTCGGGGCTAATACATCGCGATGCTTGATGGCTTCGACCTGAAACTCCAAGACCAGATCACGGTACTTTTTTGCCTGGTCCTTTCCATAAGCAGTATCGCCGATCTCGGTATAGATATAATCAAAGAAACCCGGTGCATCCTGATCCGAGCCTCCCGGTGCTACGAAAGATACAAAAACGTCAGCATCTTCCGGGTGAAAATATGATTGCATGTGTGTGAGCTGACCGCCCTTGCTGGCTCCGGTGAACATGCTCTTTCCGTGAAGGATCTTCTTGAACTGCGTAATGATGAAATGAAAGTCTTCTGCAGCATTTTCAGCGGTCAGATATTCCCAGTAATCCAGAGAATCAATGGAGAGGCCATCCGGTACGGAGCCACCAAAGAAACGATGCTCCATCTGGACTTGGTTGGTGTTATAGAACCATGATAGATCGCGCCTTGAATCGAAGGCAGAAAATTCCATTTCATAGAGATTATAACCATCGCATAGAAAAGTGTTAGTAGCTTTTTCGTCGACAAATATGAAAGTCGTTCTTAATGGAAAAGAACCTTTAGCCGGCTCTTTCCAGTCCAGTGGCATATCAAAAATGACGGTATATTTATCCGCGATCTGGTTTGGTGCTCCTGTCTGGATGATCGCCGATTTTTCACAGGAGCGGACTCTTTCCAGATTCTTGATCTGATCTTCCAGGGTTGCTTCGCCAGAAGCACTGGAAGATGCCGCCGTAGTGTCTTCTGTTTCAGAAGAAGTTGTCTCCAGGGAAGAGCTTTCGTCCGATGATTCGGTTTCAGAAGAAGATTCCGTCTTTTCTTCTGAAGAAGTTGTTTCCTCAGTAGTTGTTGTCTCTTCCGTAGAAGTCCTTCTTGATTTAGATGATGACGCTGTTTTTTCTGAATGACAACTGCACAGCGAGAGAATCAGTGCTGCTGAAAGAAGGGTAGATATGATTTTTCTGTGTAACATATGTGGGACCTCCACTTAGAATAAGACCATTATACGTAACGAAGGTCCGGATAGAGTGACAGTTCTCTCATGATAATTTGATTAATGGTTTTCAGATCCGCCAAGTGAAATCCTTTTCTCGACTTCTTCCAGACTGAGGTCATGCTCTTTGGCAATGCGGGCCAGGTCTTCATATTCAAACTTGACGCGAGTCACACCATACCCGCTGGACACCTTGCGCCGTACAGGCCCAAACGATGTATCGATCGTTTCGATCTTGCGGTCTAAAACATAGCGCTGGTAAGTCAGTTCCCGGATACCGATCGTGGTCGTATTTGCAAAGATCAGCTTGACCATTTTTTCACGGTCCGAAGGCTTGCAGAGCATCCGTAACAGAATACCGGGACGGGATTTCTTCATGCCGGCCGGAACAGTATAGACCTCGTTAGCTCCTTCAGAAAGGAACTTTTCCATGGCAAAAGCAACCGCCTCGGCGGTCATATCGTCCACATTACAGGAAAGCTCAATGACTGTATTTCCGTCTTCACATGAAGCCGTATGTTCTGGTTCAGTAACGGATACAGCTTCTTGTGGCAGGGAAGGGGAGGCCGGCAGTTCTGTTTTCTCACCGATCATAGCGCGCACGCAGTTAGCCTGAGGGAAATCTTTCTTTCCCATACCATATCCGATCGCTTGGGTGGACATCATCGGCTGGGAGCCGAAGCGTGTGGCAAAATGCTTGAGAAGCGCGGCACCGGTCGGTGTGCAGAGCTCACCCTGGATATTCCCGCCATATGTCGGGATATTGCGAAGGATATAAGCCGTAGCCGGCGCAGGGACCGGAAGAATGCCGTGCGCGCAGTGCACCTGCCCGCTACCGACATGGATCGGCGATACGACCACTTCGTCCGGTTTGAGTTTGTGCATCAGGAGACAGACAGCTACGATATCCGCTACAGCATCCATCGTTCCCACTTCATGGAAGTGGATCTGGTCGACAGGTCTTCCATGAACGTGGCTTTCCGCTTCTGCGATCTCCTGATAGACTGCCATGACATCGAGTGCGACCATAGTAGGGAGCGAAAGGTGTCCTGTCACAATATGTTCGATGTCGTGAAGGCTGCTATGATGATGGGCATGGTCATGAGAATGGTCGTGCCCGTGCTCATGCTCATGTTCATGTTCATGGTGGTGCTCGTGATCATGGTGATGTTCATGCTCATGAAGATGCTCATCTTCCTCTTCACCATCAACGGTGACAGAAACATGTGTGCCGGTGATCCCGCACTTCACGGCAGGATCGGCCGAATATCTGACACCGGGGATCCCCAGGGAATTCAGTCTGGCGACAAAAGCCTCGCGGTCCGGAAGAAGCTCAAGGAGAGCGGCAGTCAGCATATCGCCGGCGGCACCCATGGAACAATCGATGTACAGTGTTTTCATTTTTTCGCCTCCATATGGTTGATCATGCTGGCCAGATAACCCGCGCCAAAACCATTGTCGATATTCACAACGGAAACGCCGCTGGCACAAGAATTCAGCATCGAGAGAAGAGCAGATAGTCCTCCAAAAGCAGCGCCATAGCCGACGCTGGTCGGTACGGCAATGACCGGACAATCGGCAAGGCCTCCGACCACACTTGCAAGTGCGCCTTCCATGCCTGCGATGGCAATGATCACACTCGCATTCATGATTTCTTCTTTGTGGTCCAGAAGACGATGAAGACCGGCAACACCGACGTCATAGAGACGAACTACTTCGTTTCCGAATATTTCAGCTGTACGGGCCGCTTCCTCAGCTACGGGAAGATCACTTGTCCCACCGGTGGCAACTACGATCCTGCCTATTCCGTCAGGGGCAGGAATATCACCGATGAAGCCTATCTTCGAGTCAGCGTAATAGGTGAGGGGATGAACTTTCGTGATCTCCTCCGAGGCTTCCTGCGAAAGTCTTGTGATCAGGACCCGGTTCTGACCGGCACGGATCATGACATCGAGGATTGCGATCATCTGTTCAGGAGTCTTGCTTGCGCCATAGATCACTTCGGCCACTCCCTGACGCACCTTCCGGTGAAGGTCGACCTTGGCAAATCCGATATCTTCATACGGGGCAAGCTTCAGTTGAAGAAGTGCCTCATCAACGGATAGTTCACCTTTACTGACTTGTTCAAGAATGTGTTTTACTTCAGTTTTCATAATTCCGCCTTCAAAAAAACGGCTCCGCGGAAACCCCGCGAAGCCGCCGTTTGTAACAATGTTATCAGTTCTTCTTCGAAAGGAGCGCGCCCTTGACGACACCCTTCGGATCTTTGATCAAGAGCTTGATCAGCCAGATGATCAGGCCCAGTGCCACGACAGTCAGACCAAGGAATAAATCATTGAGCATATCCTGTGCGGCAGGATGAAAAAACTCTTCCTTCAGTTCAGCGTACTCGAAGACCGCATCGACTGTCCACATCAGGGAAGCACCCCAATAGATCAGGGAAAGTGTTCCGACATGCATATCGTCATTCGGAGCATGTTTATACCAAACTATAGTCGATATAATTGCTGCAAATACAGTAATTAATAAAGTCATACGATTACTACTCCTTACTTCTTGTTAGCAGCAAGCTTGAGTTTTGCGGCTTTCTTCTCGAGCACGCTGGAAACGATGACCATGCCTGCCCATACGGCAGTTACCAGAAGTGCCATTGTGACACCGACGGTGGACATCTCATGAAGCATCTCTGCTTTGCTTTCCGGATCACCTGCTGCGGTCAGGAAAGGAAACCACGGTACGACTTCTCCGTGCCAGACGTGTTCCAGAGCCAGAAGAGCAGATCCTCCCCAAAGAAGATTGTTGAGCCATCCGAGTTTTCTGGAAAAAGAAGTCTTCTCAATGATCTCATCGTGTGATCCGGAATGAGAGATCTTCTGGGATACCTCATGTTTTTTCAAAACTTTTGCGGCAATTGTCGTGACGATCGCTTCTGCTGCAGGAACTATAAAACAAGCCATTTTTGTCCTCCTTGTTTATTCAGACAAAGAAATACTTTTCTTCTGTCTACTCACCCATAATATATTCAATACTCATTTATTATACTTTTTTTGCCCTTATCTTTTCAAGGGAGAAGCTATCGATGACAAATAATGAGAAGTCCCAACAAGTGGATCATTAAGTTTCAAATTTTTTAACATTTGCATGGTGTTTCTATTATTTGTAGGAAGTATAATAATCTTGAGGACTGTTGCGATGGTTCAGGCAGGGGAAGGAGAAGGACGATGTTTACTTGGAATTTCCAATATATGTCCAAAGTTCGTTTGGCGGAAACGCTGAAGCAGTTGAATTTGGATGTGAGGCAGAACAGTGTCTTGATCCGGATCCATACAGCGATCCACCTGGAAGATGAAGCAGTGGATCTGGCCAAATTTATCAAGAGCATCGTTCCGCAAGCCTCGATCCTTGGAACGAGCACTTCAGCAGTGATCTATCGAGGGAAATGTCTTTCTAACCAATGTGTGATATCCGTGACGCAGATGAATGGCGGAACGGTCAGATCAAAGATGTATTCACTTTTCGATGAAACAGACGGAAAGCAGATTTCCGCGCCGAGTGTTGCGGAGTGCATCCGGGAGAGTATCATCTTTGAAGATACGAAACTTCTGCTTACATTCTTTACTCCATCCTATCGTGACGTGTCTACTTTTGTCGTTGCCTCCAACGGCGTTTTCCCGGGCGTTCAGATGATCGGCGGAGTCACGGATCATCCGACCGTGAACACCAATAACGAGGGTTTTGTATTTGATGAAACAGGATGGTCAGATAAATCAGCGATCTTAGCTTCTTTTTCCGGCGAAGAACTGGAAAGTTTTACGGCCTGTGCCACCGGTGTACAGACGATCGGAGAAGAATGTGAGATTACGGACATCCGTAAGTCCGTGATCCTTTCTATCGATGACAAAAATCCGGAAGAGACTTTCTGGACGGGTACGATCGCGGGATTAACGGAGATCGAGTCCCTGGCAGAGCTTTTCCCGTTCGCATATTCCGAAGCAGAAGAGATCCCGGTCTATTTGCGGATCGAAAGGAACAGGAGTCCTCTTGAGATGGAGAAGGATAATCTTTCGGAAGATCAGGATGAAGATGCTATCCAGAGCGAATCCGATACGGACATGCGACGGGATCTTCTTTATACGAACTGTTTTCTGAAACAAGGACTGCGCATCAAGAAGGGCTTTATACATGACAGGAAGATCGTCGCCGATAATCGGGATATGTTCCGGAGGATCGAGAGTTTTGAGAAGGCGGAGACGATCTTCGGATATGCTGATAATGTACGCACCCGGATCTACGGGAACTGCCTGAGATGGGAGCTTTCCACCTATGAAAAGTCGAATATTTGCGGATGTGTGACGAATGGCGAGATTGCTTCGCATGGAGATAAGAATACTTTTTCGAACTGTTCTTTTGTATTGACGGTAGCCGGTGAGAAACCGTTCCCGCAGGAATACAATCCATATGCGTTTTCACATACGGATATGCTGACATCGGATCATCAGGACCTTCTCAACTATCTTCTTGAAATGGAAGAGAAACTCGATCACTGTGATTATCGGAACGGGTTGGATGAGATAAAGGGATTTGTCCGTGAATGTGAGACGCTGCTTCTTTATTCCGAAAGCGAGGAAATACCGAATGCAGCGGCGATGAATATGGATATCAAGGTTCGGGGATACGACAGGGTGTGCATGATCAATGTCATGGAAACTGCCGAGATGGAAAAAGTTTTCCCGACGCACTTGATCGATCTGACATACAAAAACTATATATCCAAGTGTTCGTCTTTCGTAGGGGCTAAGAAATATCACATGTATATTCTTGATAAGTGGCACATCGCGATTGCAGAGCCTTCGTACAGGGTCGCACTGTCAAAATTCGTAAAAGATATGGAGAATCTGCAAAGAGAACTCTTCGAGTATTCTGACGAATTGATCGCTATCGTGCCGATATTCTGTGTGATCGATGGATGTGTGGCAGAGACGCTGGATTCGACATATTATTCTGCACGTGTGGAGATGATAAATAAGAATATGCAGTTTTATGTCTGCGAAGCATCTTCCGTGGAACACCTCGATGAGAACAGTATCCGGGAGCGGTATCATATGGTCAATGTGATCAACTATGCGATCGCAAATGATGGTGTTGTTCCGTATTTCCAAGGAATTTATGATAACAAGCAGCTTTGTATCCATCACTATGAGGCGTTGATGCGGCTTCGCGATGAGAACGGGAAGATCTATTATCCGAATAGTTTCCTTGATGTCGCAAGAAATTATGGCTTGCTTTATGATGAGATCTCTAAGATCATGATCCGAAAAGTGTTCGAGCGGTTCCGGGATAAGGAAGGCCTCAGCGTGAGTATGAATCTGGGCATCCGGGATATCAAGAACAAAGAGATCACGGAACTGATCTACGATGAACTGGCGAAATCACCGCACCCGGATAACTACATTTTTGAGATACTGGAAAATGAAGATGTAGCTGACTACAATGAGCTGGTAGCCTTTGTGGATCGTGTTCACGAGATGGGTGGCTTGATCTCCATAGATGATTTCGGAAGCGGTTTTTCCAACCTTCAGCATCTCTTGAGCATACATTCCGACTTCTTGAAAATTGATGGATCGATCGTTGTAAATTGTTGTAACAGTAAGGAATCAGAAAATGTGATCGCTTTGATCACGGGCTGGAAAAAGTTAAGCGCAAACAGGATCGGAATCGTTGCGGAATTCGTGGAGAATGACGACATTCAGAAGAAACTGATGATGTACGATGTGGATTATTCGCAGGGATATCTTTTCTCGAAGCCTTCGCCGCATCTGGAGGGAGAGCAGAAAGAATGATCAGTGGAAACAGTAAAAAAACGATCGGACTGGTCCTGGAAAATGTTTGGACGGATTTTGCGGAGGAGTTTATCCGTAACGTGGTCAGCGGTATCCGTCAGCGGAAAGATCTGAATCTTGTGGTCATAGCGGGTAAATTTGATGGTTATAAGGATGATAATCCCAGACACCATTTTCATCGTCTTGTCTACAACTCGATCTATCAGTTAAGCGAGAATTGTCATTTTGATGGTCTGATCGTTTGCCTGGGTAGTATGGCCAAGATCGAGGATGAGGATACGAACCGTCTTTTGTTTGATAAGATCAAGCACGTTCCGATGGTATTCGCTGTGTCCGAGTCAGATCAGCATGTAAGTGTCAATTATGACAATGAGCCGGGTATCCGTGAAGCCGTAGAATGCCTCGTGAATGTGAATGGCTTTACTAAATTCTGCATGCTTGGCGGTAGAGTGGATAATCTTGATTCGAGAAGAAGAAGAAAGATCTACGAAGATTGCCTGAAAGAATACGATGTCGGGTTTTCCGAAGAAAACTATCAGAGTACGGATATGTCTTTCAACTGCAAAAAAGAAGCGGCAGCTCTTCTTGACCGGAATCCCGGTGTACAGGCGATCTTTTGTGTAAATGACAGTGTGGCGGTTGGTCTCTTTGCTGTTATGGAGCAACGTGGACTGGTTCCCGGGAAAGATATTATGGTATTCGGTTTTGACAATACCAAGATGGCAGGTCAGATGATCCCGACGTTGACTTCGATCGGTGCCAATGATACGACTTTAGGACGCAAGTCTCTGGAGATGCTTCTGCAGTTAATGAGCGGGGAGACGGTCAGATCCACGCAGATCTCTACACGCCTTTACGGACGGGAATCCTTTGACTATGAGATGTACGACTATACAAGGCAGGAGATGATGAATGTGGATTCTGCTTTTGTCTACCGTATGTTTGATGATTGTTTCTACCGGTACCGCTATGAACATATTGATCGGGAAGATGTAAACTTGAAGAGACTATTCTTCGAGTTTACGACAAGGATCCTTACAGCCTTGAAAAACCGCTACATGAGTCGTGAAGAGTTTAGGGAGACGTGCGAACTGATCGATATCTTTTTTGCAAATGGCGCAATCAATTATACCGATGCGAAGAAATTTATCTGGAGTGTGGATAGATTCCAGGAAGCGATTGATATGGTACATTCTTCCGCTGATGGGATGGCGAACAGATATATAAATATGCTTTTTGCCAGAATGCGTGACCGTGCGATCGTGGCACAGGCGGAGAACACCATCCGGGAAAGAGATATGCTTTTTAAATCCAGGCAGAATCTTCAGGACTTCATGATTGAAACCATGAATTTTGATCAGACCCAGACGGACAAAGCAGATCAGGTGATCAGCAGGCTTCACCTTCTGGAACTTAAGAATGCTGTACTCTTCCTTTTTGATGAACCGGTCGAATATAAGGAAGGCGTGGACAACATCTTCCCGGAGACGATACGGCTTCGTTGTGGAATTAAGGATGGAGAGCTTTTCATCCTTCCGAAGGAACGGCAGACCTGTCGTCTTAAAGAGATGTTCAGAAGAATCGAGATCCCGCCGAAATGCCGGGAGAATGTTGCTTTCCCTGTGCTTTGCAGATCCAGGATATATGGATTCCTTATCAGCGCGATCAGTGGGGATATCTCTTCTATGGGAGAATTCTATGCGGAGCAGATAGGAAGGCTTCTTGAGACGTAAACTGACGATCCGGAAAAGAAAAAGCAGCGTTAAGCTGCTTTTTCCTGACTGCCTGATTTCTGATCTTCTATCCTCTTTTCCCAGACCGTGTTTTCCGGCCATGATGCATCGTCGAAGGCTTCACGGATGCAGGCGCTATAGAATTGCGCTTTTTCGAGGCACTCTTCGGTGAGTGCTTCTCCTTTCAGAAGTGCAGCCATCAGTTGAGAACGTTCTTTTGGCGCGCATCGCATCGAAGTGAAAGAGACAACGTATTTTTTATTTAATTCGTATTCCTCTTTCACGAAATCATCACTTATATAGCCGTAGTAAGTAAACCCTTTCGGATTTTTGGTGATCCAGACTTCTTCGGAAAAATGCGGCTCTTCCAGGTTTTCGAAGTAGTTCTGAAGCTTGAGGTCCACTGCAGAGAAGATGGCATCACGGAGGATATCTTTCATGGTGGAAAGGGTTTCATCTGATCTACAGTCAAGACAGATATTTATGCGGTAACCGTTATCTGTGGAGTACACCTGGAGTTCGTTCCAAAGAGGACGGTCGGCAATAACGATTTCAAATCCGGAATAATAGCCGTAGTTGAATTGATCGAAGAAGTCTTCAGGGAAGTCGGCGAGTACTGCTTCCAAGTGATCAAGCGCTGTCCGGATATGGGAGGGCTCGCTGATCGCCTTGGAGCAATCGATATACGAAGGTATATTCTCTCCGAGATAGATGCTCATACCATACTGATTTCCGATCTTTGCCGCACGTTCGTAGGATTCTTGAAGATCGGAACTGCCGGCATAGGCAGACTGTTGATGTGCTGCGGCATTGTCATGTTTTAGAGAAAGGAGTCTGGCATCCAGAGCGTCTCCGGGCGCAGATGCTGCCGGGACCTTTTTTGGGAATGCGTGGGAGTAAAGTTCATGGGACCGGATAGATTTATTTTCAAAATCATAGTCGATAATGAGCGCAGAAGAACTGAGTTTCTTTGTATCGTCGACCGGATACAGGCCACATGTCAGATAAGGCTTACCATCCAGAAGAACTACTGAAAGAATAGTCATAATGTCGGCATCGTTGACTTGAGACACCTGGCTTGTCAGGCTTTTGGAAAAGTCCCACATGTCCGGAAAATCCACATCGGTGTGCTTCATTTCGACCTGATAACTGAAGCTTTGATGGATCTGCCAGAGGATCTGGTAAAACACTTTATCTTCCTTCCAGTTGCTGCCCTTTACATGTGTATAAAGATCGATCAGGACATCCTCGTAACGGATCGGATCTTCCGGCATGTCTATGCGCTGATAGGTGTAGAAATTGAACGAATCAAACAAATGACAGATCTTCTCCGGGCTGTATCCGGCATCTTCCAGTAGACGAATAAACTGCATACTGGAATCGTGGCTGAAAAAGATCTTGTCCAGTGTTTCACTTCCGTAGATCCATTCCAATCCGGTGAGAAAACTTGTTTCACAGTAATATGCCCGCGGTGTTTTGGAAAAATATTTTCCCATGAAGAGCTCGGCGCCCCCCTCGGTGATAAAAGCAGCATCGCAGCAGTTATCGACATAGTCGGAGGCATGCGCCCACTCTTCGTCAGTATAATCGTCCTGGTATGTGAACCTTGTATCGGTGTAGTATACATCATCTGTTTTCTTACCGTCGACCGTATCGTCGATAAAGTGTATCAATTCGTGAAATGCAGTGGTGTAGGTCGATTCGGTTTCGTACACGATACCATCACCGTAAATACGGATCTGGTTACTCTGTTCGATGTATTCGCCTGCCGCGTCGGATAGCACGAGAGATTTCATGAGCAGATCCTTCAGATTACTCATGAAGTATTCTTCATTTTCCGTGGTCAGATGATCCGCGAGGACCGGAAACACGTGAAGCGCATATGCTCGCCATTCGCCGAGTTTCGGGTTGTTTACCACGATATCGGCATATTTCAGGAAAAGGTCGTACTTACCGTGAAGTTCTTCATCCGTTACGCCAAGCTCCGCGGCCAGTGCTTTTGCCTGCTGCTCGATAGGATCCATGGGCTGCGGATCTGTAGTTTCGGATGTGCTGTCCGTGGTATCATCGGAAGGTTCTTCTTTTCCATTATCCGTTTCCGAAGAAACTGCCGTAGATAAGGCTGTTGTGCCTTCTGTTGACGAAGACGCCCGGCGGCAGGCCGTCGTGCCAAACATGGAAAGAGCCAGCGCGCTTGCCATCAGAGCGCAACTTACTTTGTTGTATTTATGCATGTCCCAATACCTCGCATGAGATTGATAATGAGATTATACGAAAGAGTTCAGGATAAATGGTGACAGTAACGAAATAATCAAAAAATCCGAATACTTGGGGCATTTACGGCCGGAGTCGATTGAATCCGGATGCTCTTCAGAGTATAATTTTTTCAAAAAACAGACGGTATAAACGATGGCTTACATTGAATTTCAAGACGTAAAAAAGATATATAAGACCGGCGATGTGGAAGTCCACGCGCTGGACGGAGCTGACTTTTTGATTGAAAAAGGCGAGCTCTGTGTAATATTAGGACAGTCAGGCGCGGGTAAGACGACGCTTCTGAACATTCTTGGCGGGATGGATACGTTGACGAGCGGGACAGTACTTCTGGACGGGCAGAAGATTTCGTCGCTCCGGGAGAAGGAACTGGCCAATTACAGAAGAGTGGATGTCGGATTTGTCTTTCAGTTTTATAACCTGATTCCGAACCTGACGGCGATCGAAAATGTTGAGATGGCGTCACAACTGGTTTCTGATCCGATGGATCCGGATGCGATCCTCGAAGATGTCGGTCTTTCCGATCGTAAGAAGAACTTCCCGGCTCAGCTTTCGGGAGGTGAGCAGCAGCGTGTGGCGATTGCCAGGGCAGTTGCCAAAAATCCGAAACTGCTTCTTTGCGACGAACCGACCGGTGCGCTCGATTATCAGACGGGAAAATCGATATTGCGTCTTTTGGCAAGACTTTGCAATGAGCGGCACATGACGGTGGTGATCATTACGCACAATTCCACTTTGGCCGCCATGGCGGACAGAGTGATCCGCATCAAGAACGGCCGGGTCATTAGTAATGATGTAAACCCGAATCCGAAATCCGTGGAAGAGATCGAATGGTGAGGCGGACATGAAGCGCAGTTACTGGAAGATCGTTTTCCGATGCATAAAAGGAAGTCTGATGAGGTATCTGGCGATCCTGGCGATCATCGCGCTGGGAGTCGGTTTTTTCTCCGGATTGAAGAGTACGATGCCGGCTTTCCTGGCGACCGGCGATAAGTATGTACGAAACCAGGCTCTTTTTGATTACCGGATCCTTTCCAACATCGGTTTTGATGACGGCGATGTCAAGAAGATCGGTGATCTGATCGGTGTTCGCGCATGTGAAGGCGCTGTGTTTCAAGATGCTCTTGTGACCCGTCAGAAGAACCGCATCGAAGGAAAAGAAGATATCGTTTCGGTCGTGCGTTTTCACACGATCACGGAGTATGTCAACAAGCTTGATCTTATCGAAGGAAGACTTCCGGAAAAAAAGAATGAAGTCGTTGTCGACGCATATGCGTGCCCGTCCGACTTCCTGGGAGATCGGTTGATCCTTTCTGCAGAGGATGGATTCGCCGCTTCGGAATATGAAGTGGTTGGCCGCGTGCGTTCCCCGTATTACATGAATTTTCAGAAAGGTACCTCCGAGATCGGTGATGGTTCGGTGGACTTTTTCGCCTTTGTACAGAAAGATGGCCTGACATACGAGGCATATTCGGAGGTTTGGGTAAAACTTGATAAGGATCCGGAAGCTTTTTCCGATGAGTACGACGAGTTTGCCGAGGAGCAGAAAAACATACTGAAACCACAGGTGGAAGAAGTGGTTACGGCCCGCTATGACCGACTGAAAAAATCGATCGAAGAAAAGTACGCGGCGATACAAAAAGAAATCGAAGAGAGATATGCCCGGCTGGCGATGGAAACAGGACTTAGCAAGGACGAACTGGAGGCACTCATCCGTGATGGTGTCATCGCGCCCGTAGAGGTTGAAGAGCCCGATACAAAGGATATGACGTTTCCGTCTTCAGCTGAGACCTATATCCTCTCGCGCGATACGAATGTCGGCTATGTGACTTTTGGAAATGATGCGAAGATCGTGGATGGTATTGCTCAGGTCTTCCCACTCTTTTTCTTCGCACTGGCTGCGCTGGTATGCTCTACGACCATGCAGCGCATGGTCGCCGATGAGCGAGGTGAGATCGGTACGATGCGTGCTGTGGGATATACGAAATTCTCCATCGTTCTGAAATATATCATCTATTCCGGTTCTGCATCCGTGATCGGTGCGATCGGCGGATTTGCCGCGGGAACGAAGGTGTTTCCGTTTATTATCTGGAAAGCCTATGACATGATGTACGGTTTTGCCCCGATCACGTTCACAACGGAAGTTCCGCTTCTTGTGATCTCACTTATTGTTTCGATCATGTGTTCCGTAGGTGTAACGATCGTGACGTGTTTCCGTGAATTTACGGAATCCCCTGCGGAACTGGTTCGTCCGAAGGCTCCGCCGTCCGGAAAGAGGATCTTTCTCGAATATATTACTCCGTTATGGAATCGTCTTTCGTTCCTGCACAAGGTTTCTGCAAGGAATATTTTCCGTTTTAAGAAAAGAATGTGGATGATGCTGATCGGTATAGCCGGTTGCACGGCGCTCCTGATCACCGGTTTCGGTCTCAAGGACTCGATCAATAATCTTATCAATTTTCAGTTTGACGAGATCATGACGTATGACGTCGCGGTGAGTTTCGAAGACGGAACAACGGAACAGGAAATGAAAGATCTCTTGGCGGATACGGGTGAGAAGACGCAAACGGAAGCAGAGACGATCCTGATCCGAACGGAGAGAATGAAGCACACAAGTAAGAGTGCGATCCGTGATGTAGAGCTTTTCGTCGCGGACGATCCTTCTTTTTCAAAATTCGTGAATCCGCATAACGGAGATGAAGAGTATCCTCTTCCGGAAACCGGCAAGATCGGGATCAGCCTGAAACTTGCCGAAAGCAATGATCTTTCGGTCGGAGATGCGATCACGCTGGAATATGGTGAAGAGGGAAGATCGATCACTTGTCCGGTCGCATACATATTCGAAAACTATACCTACCACTATGCAATTATGGATGCGTCCACATATGCCAGTGCTTTTGGAGAAGAATACAAACCGAACAGTGCGCTGATACGTGTTCCTGATGCAAAAGCATATGAATACGGTTCGGCGATCGGGTCGGGTGATCATGTCCAATCGTGGAATGTCATGAATGAGGGAAGGAAGAGCTTCTCAAAGACGATGGAGAAGATGAACTATGTCGTTGCGCTGGTTATAGTTTGCGCGGCGCTCCTTGCCTTCATTGTGCTTTTCAACCTCAACAATATCAATATCGCCGAGAGAACGCGTGAGATCGCGACGCTCAAGGTCCTTGGATTCAAGAAAAGCGAGACGGGAAGCTACGTGTTCCGGGAAAACTTTATCCTTTGTATTCTGGGCTTTATTCTCGGCATCCCGCTGGGCGTGCTCCTGCACCGCTTCGTGCTTTTTCAGATCAAAATGGATATCGTGACCTATAAGGTCGTGATCCTTTTCCAGAGTTATATCTTCTCGCTGATCCTGGTAATGCTTTTCTCGCTGGTTGTAGACCTTCTCATGCGTGGCAAGATCCGTCGAATCGATATGACGGAATCCCTGAAAAGCATCGAATAGCGGGGAGAGCCGGCGATCTCATGATTCGAGGTACAACGCTTTGATACAGACATTGTTCGGGGTGTATTCCATGCCGAATATTTCTTTTGCGGACGGATCGGACATATCGATCCATTTGCCGTCTTTAAGGATAAAGGACTGCCCGGCCTCTGAACCGGAAACGTAATACACACCATGATGGGATTCCGGAACTTCTGATTCGACCGGGATCGCGGAACTGTACGTGATAACGATCGAATAATCCTCAACATCGAGCGGGGAATCCAGATCGATCACATAGTAGCCTCCGTAGGTAAACTCCGCTTCTTTAGTGGCCAGAACTTCTGTCATGGATGCATCCCGCACTTCGATCTTGATCCTGGTAGCGGAAGGATCCAGCACATAGTCATTGCCTAACACATTTCTGATACCCACATATGTACCTACTGCAGCCAGTTTTCCCTTTTCGTGGAAGACATTTGCAGCCATGTTCTGATCACCGGTATCGATCGAATCGAGACAGCCGCCTTCGTAACTTAGGATCTTCGAGTATTTATCCGAAACATAAAGAAGACTATCGTAGACGAGATTGGAATCATAAGATATCCAGAAATAGCCGTCATTTGCGTAGTCCGGTCCCATGCTGTCTTTGGCCAGCCATGCTCCGTCATTCTTCGGGAGATCCTTGCCCAGAAATGCTCCGAAATACTCTTTCGGGAAATAGTCGTCCCAGCCTACCAGACAGATCTCGTGATGCAGATCGCCTTTCTTTGCCGGATCATCGTAAAGTGTATAATATCCGTGATCCGATCCATAAAAATTTGCGCCACCGAAACTAATGCCAGCCATGACAGAGCCTCTGGTCTTGATGATCTCCTGGATCTGTTCGCGGGTTGCAAAACTGTATGGTTCATTGTTTTCATCCGAGCCGGAATAAATAGGCGCCTCGACCAGCGCATATCCGCTATCGCCGATTCCGTTGGACAAAGAATTGATCACGATGGAACCCTTGCCCGGAGTAACATTTACATCCAGATCGTAATGCCACCCTTCTTCATGTCCGGTCAGAACACTTTTCAGAATATCGACCGGTGTAAAATCAAGTTTTTTGCCATCACGGACCAGGCTGCTGATCAGTATCGATGAAGTGGCCGCATGTCCCCAGCATCCACCGCTTCCTTGTTTGGTGACTTCCGAGGATATACCGTTATCCACCTGGGAATAGTAACCTTTCTTCCCATGCACATAGTCACCCTTTTTTCCGCAACTTCCAAGCGCTAAGATCATCGCTGTCACGAGGGTCAGCGAAACCGTGTTTTTCCATGTGTTTTTCATTTTTCTCCCGGCTTTTTTGTAAAAAGCTTATCCCCTTTGTATATCTCTTTCTTCATCTTGATTCTAACAAACGTTCGAACGGTCTAATACCCGACAAAAACTCACAGATGACAGGACAATGTTCAGAGTATGCTTTTGGCCTTTTTTACATATTTATAGCATTTATAGCAATAAAATCGACACGAAAAAAAGAAAACAACATAAATTCATAAATATTTGTGATAAAATACGCTACGTATTTGTATGGATTGGCTGCTGTGCAAATATAAAGAATAGCTTTTAGAGGAAGGAAAAAAAGAATGAAAAGGCTAGCTAAGATTTTAGCCGCATCTTTAAGTGCGGCTGTTGTCTTGCCGACTTTCGGTAAGATCGGTGTTGATGCGACAGGCGGAGTTGCCATCAACGAAGAAAACTTCCCGGATCCGAACTTCCGGGCGTGCATCGTTAGAGATTTTGACGATGACAAGAACGGCTATCTGAGTGATAGCGAGATCCAACTGATCTGGAATGTTCACTGCGAAAACAGTGACGTATACTCGGTAAAGGGTATTGAACACTTTCCTTATCTTAAGGGTCTTTGGTGTAAAGGAAACCATATTACGGAACTTGATCTTTCGGGAAACCCGGATCTCCGTGGTATCTGGTGTTCTTTTAACGATTTTAAATCTCTGGATTTTTCAGATTGCCCGAAACTTGAGTGGGTCTACTGCTTTAACTGCAATCTGGAAAGCCTGAATGTCCGCAATAACCCGGAAATGGCATATATCGAGTGTAATGCCAATCCTAAGCTCAAAGAACTTGATCTTTCTCAGAACTTTAAGTTGGAGAACCTGTTCTGCAGTGAATGCGGTCTTACTTCTTTGGATCTGTCGACTTGCCCGCTTCTTTGCGAACTGGCCGCTTTCAAGAATGATCTGGTATCTCTCGACGTTTCCAACAATCCGAATCTGAAAAGACTGGATTACTGGCACAACGCCCGTCTGGGAAATGTTGATGTAAGTAATCTTCATGGTCTTCAGTATCTTAATTGTGCATGGACTAACGTAACGAAGCTCGATGTCAGCAATAACCCTGAGCTGGTTGAACTTGTTTGCAGTTATAACAAGGGGCTGAAGTCCGTGGATCTTTCCCACAACCCGAAACTTGCATATCTGAACGTAGAGATCGACGTCAATATGACAAAGTTGGATCTCTCCCATAACCCGAGACTTTTCCATCTGTATGCTTTCGGTATGTCCAGCCTGGATACTATCGACATCAGTAAGAACAGCCGTCTTTGCAAGGCATATAACGAGGGTACATATGTACACGAGACGGAAAACCTCGGCTATGTATATTCCAAGACTCTGGATTACGGCGGAAGTGAAGATCCGTTCGATGATCTGAAGCATATCGTTGTTTTCGATGACCGTGCGACGATCATCGGTAAGTACAATGGTACAAACGATGTTCCGGATAGTGTACTGGATACAAATGACGGTCACTCTGATTCTGAACAGTTTGCTACACGTGCACAGGCTATGCAGCTTCTCTATGAGAAAGCCGGAAGTCCGGCTGTTGAGGGAACTTCCCGATTCAAGGATGTTGATCCGGCTGCGTCTTACGCTAATGCTGTAAAGTGGGGCGAAGACCATAAGATCTGCTTTGGTTATCCGCAGATCTGCTCGAATAATTTCTGCCCGGATGAGTTGATCTCCAGACAGGATTTCTCCCTTATGGCGCACAGATATGCAGATTGCCTGCATTTCGGTACTGCTTTTGACTATGGTAGAACAGACTGGTTCGATGATTTCTTCGACATTGATTTCTATTGCTGGGGTACTTTTACCTGGGCGATCCAGTGGAGAGTATTGAAGTATGACAAAGATAGCAATCTCTGCAAGCCTCGAGGAAGACTGACTGTTGCCGAGCTTAAGGCAGGCGTAGATGAGATCTTCGATCTTGACGAGGGTGCATCCTATTCCGATAGAGTCGGTGGTAACCATGGTGCACCGACGCCGGTTCAGCCGACTCCGACAACAGCACCGGGTCAGCCGACCGCTGCACCGCAGCCAGGTGATCCAAATCCGACGACTGCTCCGGTACAGCCGACAGCAGCTCCGGTACAGCCGACAGGAGCGCCGGTTTCACCGGCTCCGGCAACTCCGACTCCTACGCTGACACCGGTCCCGGAGAAAGAACCTTCTATTGCAGATTTCGTTGAGCGTCTCTACACGATCGCGTTGAACCGTGAATCCGAGCCGGCAGGAAAAGCTTTCTGGGTCAAGGAGATCGAAGACGGTAACCGTACAGGCGGTGACTGTGCTTACTTCTTCCTGATCGAAGCACCGGAGTTCCAGAACCGTGGATTGGGTGACGAAGATTTCGTTGAGACACTTTATAAGACATTCTTTGATCGTGCTTCCGAAGCAGACGGTAAGGCTTTCTGGGTAGGTCAGCTGAAGAATAAGACGATGACCAGAGATCAGGTCATCATGGGCTTCATTGATTCGAAAGAATGGTGCAATGTCTGCGCGACATATGGAGTGAAGTCCGGCGCACCGACTGCCAAGGCTGAAATTGCTTCGAAGAACGCGATCAACTTTGCCACACGTCTTTATACCTGCTGCCTCGGAAGAGAAGCAGAAGAGGGCGGCCTGAAGTACTGGTCGTTGGCACTTACCAACCTTGAGCAGACTGGCTGCAGTGCAGCGAAACTGTTCTTCACAGGTAATGAGTTTGTTGGACTCAATCTCAAGGATGATGAGTATGTGACAAGACTTTATTTGACCTTTATGGATCGTGAACCGCAGGCGGGCGAAGTTTCCTACTGGGCAGGCGAGATTGCCAAGGGTACACAGACCAGAGACAGCGTACTTGCTTTCTTCGGACAGAGTGAAGAGTTCACGGAAATCTGTAAGAAGTATGGTATCGATCGTGGCACGATGTGAGCCGCAGAACTGATTCTTCGTCGCTGGTCCTCAGAAAGCAGTTCTGCTTCGCGGAGAGAGGAGTGCAGGATTGCGGCTGGGATCAGATGGGATACAAGATAAGGGTATCCGATAAATAGATAAACAAAGTGAAGGGCGGATTCCGGGTGACCGGGATCCGCTCTTTTTTGTGGGAAAACTTTGATCAGCTACGATACAAGGTTGCGATTTCTGATTACTTAAGGTTCTTGTACATCAGGATCTCATCGTGGTATGTTCCGTCATCGAACAGAAGGGCATTGTGGCGGCGCCCGGTCTTGATAAAACCACACTTGCGGTAGAGTGCCTGTGCCTGCTCGTTTTCGACAACGACTTCGAGATCGACCTGGTGCCAGCCGATCTGAGCCGCCAGTTCGGTCATGTAATTGATCATGGCTGTTCCGATGCCCAGTCCCCAGAATTCTTCATAAAGCGCGATGGCAAGAGAGCATCTGTGACGGATCTTCCTTTTTTCTCCGATTCCGCTGATGCTTCCGTTTCCGGCGATTTTGCCATCTACGACAGCTGCCATCATGATCGTGTATGGGTCTTCCAATAATCTTCCAAGGATCTCCTTCTCGCCTTCCAAAGTATAGTTTACTTCATCCGGGTTACGAAGAAGGAAAGGAGTTTCGGCCGAAGTTTTCTTGAGATATTCCAACATACCTTCTGCCAGATCCGGCGCATTGGGGCGAAGAATGCAGGTTCTTCCATCTTTCAAAGTGATTTCTCTTTCCAAAAAGCGCATATCGGGACACCTCGTTTCTTTCGTTTTTCTCATTGTATCGGGACACGGAAAAAGAAACAAGTATGCTGCTGGTATAAGACCTCGAAGAAAAGATCACATTCCGAAAGAAGTGTTTTCCCGGCAAACAAAATAGTTGAAACGAGGGTCATAGATGATTTCGATGCCTGTCGAGAAGGTCTGCCCGTAGCGGTTTTTGATAATGCTCAGTTCCAATTCGCGCGGGTTCTTCTCTTTCGCCTCTTCGAGATAGAAGTCACGTTCGTCGACATGGGAGAAGTGGAAAGTGATCAGCACATCTGTAGCGGCCTCGATCCGTCGCAGATATGAAAGTGTTTCTTTATCCTCGACACCTTTCTTGATCGGATGGCTCCATGAAGAGATACACAGTATCGGGATCTCGAAATCTCTAGCCAGACGGCTGAGCGCACTGACATTTTTGTCCACGAAGAAATTATCTTCGATCTGCTTTTCTTTTACGGATACGAACATTCCTTGAAGAGAGTCAATGATGACGATCGGAGAAGTGTTATTCGTTACACTTCTGTACAATGCCAGTTTTTCCCGAATATCGTCAACGGAGATGCTTCCGGTCAGGTCATAGATGAACAGATGATTGGCGTAAGTTCTGTATTCGTTGATACTGGAACCCAAAACGGAGATCTCGTCACGACTGTAGCTTCTCCACTTGCGGCCATCTGCAACACCCAGGCCGGACTTGGCATAACTAAGCGGAATGTTATGCTTTTCACAGTATTCATATGTTTCTCTGCTGATCGACTTGCTGATCAGGTCCTTCTTGGACTGCGACAGAGAGAAGAACAGGACATCCTGACCTTGCTTGGCCAGATTATCTGCTATCTGCACCAGGAAAGTGGTTTTGCCGAGAGAAGAGGCCCCACCGAAAACATAAAGTCCGGGGAAGAGTCCGCCGTCTAAGGCTTCATCCAGCCCGGAAAAACCGGTTTGCGGAAGAGTTTTAGAGGCACTGGATTTGATTTCCCGCAGAAGACCGGAGACAGCACTTCCTGCCGAGAAGCCGGAAAACTCTTCGCGTGCGCATTCGATCTGATCCGGAAGAGCAAAAGCCTGCTTGGTGGCAGATTCGATATTTGCGCGAAGACCGGACATGTCTTCCACTAAGCGATGATTCACATCTTTATATCCGCTGGAGATCTCCGGATAACTCAAGAAAGCAATCTTGCGCTTCTTCAGTTCAAGCGAAAGGAGCTCATTCAGATCATTGGGCAGACAGAGGATAAGAGGAACTTTAGGGACCTGCATATCAATATCTTTTACCAGAAGTGACAAAGAGAAGGAGGAGAGGATCGCTATGGCCTGCCCGCCCAGCTGGATAATGGAGAGGGCGTCGAAAATTCCACCGCAAACGAAGATAGGTTCTTCGCTTTCGTCGAGAAGACACTGTCCGTTGAAGATCTTGGCAGTACCATGTTTCCTGAACTTATGACGATTTCTCGTAACATTCATTTCCACGTCGATATTTCGGGCTTCGTATGTTGATTCAGAAGTCGGAAGGATGACGGCACGGTAGGACTGTCCTGTGATTTCATCTACAAAGTTTTCGTCATAGCCGAGATAGAAACGTTCGATCATCTCATCGCTGATGCCTCTTTTGCGGAAGTAATTCGTCTGAGAGACATTCTCGTGACAATCCAGAATATACTCTGACATCTTTCTGGAGGAGTCTTGTTCCCTAGGTTCTTCCGACGGTGCTTCGTGTATGAGCTCCACGTCATAGATTGAACAGGCTTCAAGGAAGATCTTCGAGTAATTCTCGGAAGATGCATAAAGTTTGACTTTCTTAAGGTCAGCAAGAAGCTGGAAAATGTCAGATGTTTTCTTACATGCAGGACAATAAAACTCTTTCGCCGCACTGCCGTAATACAATCCGGACTCGCCTTCTTCTTTCCCGTAATGGCAGGCAGGGCAGACATATGTCTTTTCAGATGCTTTTTCAAGAAAAATCGGCATCTGACCCTTGATATAATCCATGGCATCCTGGTAATTCAATTCCATAGAAACTGTTCCCCCCGGTTTCGTATTCTCCTTATACACCAGTAAAGCCGAAAAACAGGGAAAAGTAAAGGTTTTTAGATAAGAAACATGGTTTTTCCGGTTGTTTGATTGAAACAGGGATGACACTGACTCTTCGAAATCAGATGTCAAACAATTTCTCATTTATGATATCGACCTGCGGACCATTTCTATACTCCGAGAGCGTCAACAGGAAACAGAAAAAAAGCATGCTATAATGAATACTATCGTTAAGTGAGAAGCACTAAGGAGGGGATCATCCTGGACAAGAGAACATACCGGAACGTCTTTTTGGAGATCGGAAAGACGGAAGAGGAGATAGAAAAAAAGATCAAAGAAGCTGTGCAGACATTCTTTTTTGATGAGAAGGAACGTATCTACCATGAAGCCGGTGAGGACATGGGGTATTTGGAAGATACGGGTAATCATGACGTGAGGACGGAAGGCATGTCCTATGGCATGATGATGGCCGTGCAGCTGGATAGAAAAGATATCTTTGACCGGATATGGAAATGGGCGAAGACATATATGTATATGGATCAGGGAGATAACGAAGGATACTTCGCCTGGTCCTGCAAGACGGACGGAACAAAGAATGCTTTTGGTCCTGCACCGGACGGAGAAGAGTTCTTCGCTATGTCACTGTTTTTTGCTTCACACAGATGGGGCGATGGAGAAGGGATCTTCGCATATAGTGAACAGGCCGGATCGATCCTTCGCGCATGCCTCCACAAGGGAGAAAACGGACGCGTGGGCGCGCCGATGTGGAACCATGAGAACCATCTGTTTCTTTTTGTGCCGGGATGTCCGTTTACTGATCCGTCGTACCATTTGCCGCATTTTTATGAGCTTTTTGCATTGTGGGCGGATGAAGAGGATCGGGATTTCTTCCGCCAGGCCGCGACGGCGAGCCGGGAGTATCTGGTCACAGCCTGCCATCCGAAGAGCGGACTGAATGCTGAATATGCACATTTCGATGGTTCACCGGTAGAGGAGAAATTGCCCTGGGGATATTTCGGAGATTTCTTCAGTGATGCTTACAGGACTGCTGCCAATATCGGTCTGGATGCGGAATGGTTTGGAAAAGATGCCGGACAGTTCAGCATCCCGCTTCGTATGATGCAATTCTTCGGAACTGATCTTGAGGCGGTAAGGTGCGCTTATAAGATCGACGGGACACCACTGGAACGTCCTGTGCTTCACCCGCTCGGGCTTCTTGCCACGATTGCGCAAAGTGCCCTGACTGTACCACATAGTGATGCGGAAGGAAGTGCTTTTGCCGTAGCAAGAAAATGGGTGGAATGGTTCTGGAACCAGCCGCTCCGAAAGGGCAACCGCCGCTACTATGACAATTGCCTGAGTATGTTTGCGCTTCTGGCGCTATCCGGAAATTACCGTATATGGTGAACGACGGATCATGAGTAGGGAATACCGGCCCGTGGTCTTTACGGCTGTTCCGGGATCCAGCACATATAATATCCGCAGTTCGGATCACACGGGAAATCCTGGAGCTGTTCTTTGGTCAGGGTGCCTTGAAGGGTGATATCAGCGGATCGTAGATAGCCGCAGGAAACATTCTGTACCCGATGCACATCGTAACCCAGTTCCGAAAGCCGCTTCAGTTCAGCTTCCATTCTTTCGTCGATCGTTGCTTCATTATTGCCGAAAGATATAGTTTCTCCGCTTTCCGTATAGAAGACCAGCTCGATATTGATTGCGACTTTCATATGCGGATCAGCATCGTCATGAAGCAGTACCGAGAGCTGGCTGCATGAATTGATCTTTCCGCGGCCAGGTACGTACTCATCCCAGCTGCATTCTTGTTCCGGAGCCATTCTTACATCGTCCGCGAAAGTGGGATCGCTGGCAAAAGACTCTTCAGTCGGAATCGTGGTCGTCTCAGAAAAAGTCGTCGTCGGCGGATTCGCTTCGGTAGGAGGAAGATCCGACGGAATATATGGAATAGTGGTCGCATAGGTTGAGCTTTGTATCATATTATTGTTATTTATCTGAGTGAAAAGCACTATCGTTCCGCCGATCACAAGGATTCCGGCGGCTGCGACGCCTATGATGTGCCACGGGATGATGGAGCGGATCTTCGGGCGGGTAGAATGTTCCTTAAAGGAATAGTCGGCAGCTTCCTCAATGTGTTTTTCCGAAATGCCGGTAATGGCCTCGAAGATCTTATCTTCTTTTTCCAGTCTGTCATTACTCATATCGCCACTCCTTCCTTTTCCAGAAAGGTCTTCAGTTGCTTACGTAAGGCAAACAGTTTTTGTGATAACTGGTTCGAAGACATGCCTGCTTTATTTGCCAGATCGGAAACTGCGTCTCCGAACCAATAGCGGCGTACAAATAGTACCCGATCCTTCTGGGCGAGGCTATCCAGCCAATGATCAATGATCTTGGAAAGCTCATGCATTTCGATGGCTTTTTCCACATTTTGGGAAGAAGGAACTATTTCAAAAAGTTCGTCCAGGGATTGCATGATACCGAAATTTCTTTTCTTCGCTGTCCGTTTCCGGAAAACCATCAGTGCCAGTTTTCGGGTGATTCCGCCTAAGAAAGCGCGAAGAGAATTCGGTCTTGTCGGAGGGATCGCATTCCAGGCGGCAAGCATGGTATCATTGACGCATTCTTCCGAATCTTCATGGCTTTCCAAAAGATTCCAGGCGATAGCATGGCAAAAACTTCCATACTTCTTCTGTGATTCGGAAATTGCATTCTCATCCCGTGAAAAATATAGTTCAATGATACTCTTGTCTTCCATCCCAATCACTCAAGCGTGTAAAAATTCATGTACTGGTTTTCATTATACTCTACAAAGAGATGATGCGGGTATTTCTCGCATGTATAGACGGCCATACCTACTTTCAGATCCACTCCGGTGGCAACAAAGTCTTCCTCAGGCAGTTTTCTTACATCCACATGCTTGATCGTGCCGGCCTTAGTAAACCCATCCGGAAGTTTATCGGAAAAACCTTGGTTGCTATAACGGAAGAGTTTACCGTTAAGCCAGATCTGTGGAAGCTCGATCTCCACAGCGCCGACTCCGGTCGGAGAATCGACGATGTCAGGTTCTATAGTGTCGTGGGTATACCAGCTGACATTTCCTTCATCATCAACATCTAAGATCACACCCTTCGCGGTATAATATGTTTCTTCTTTTGCCGAGCATCCTGCGGATAAAAATGTTATTCCGAAAGAGATCGTTGCAACAGCAACTGTAATATATCGGAGCAAGATTTCATTTCGCTTTTTCATATCGGTCCTCCTTCCTAAGACCAAGGCATCGTGGGATGCATTTTATGACAATCGTTTTGTTGTTTATGGCCTTCACTATATTAGTTGCATATTTTAGCCGGATATTTGAATCAAAACGAAAAAAGAACTCACTAATCCATATTCATTATACTTCTTCATCATGTATTCTCTAGCGGAAAATTGTCCACGAATGTTTGTATATGTTCAGAAAGTGACGTAAGATTTGCGACAAAAAAGTATGAAATGCGAAAATTTGAAATCTTCTGATACCTTAGACTATCACTATTGTCTTCGGGGGGAATTTGTTGTTTTTTCACGACACGGATTGAGACATGCCTTTTATTGGATAATATTGGAGGGATGTAACAATGATGACGAAGACCAGGGGATTTCTGTCTGCATGCGCAGGTATTTTGACTGCCATTATGTTGACGAATATGTTTACTCCGTTTACGGAAAAATCACTTGCCTATGAAAGTGAAGAGGTGGACACGCCGTTGCTCGCTTCTGCTGCGATGCCGAAAGATGTGGATTCATCCGTCGATATCGATCCGAATTTTAAAGTGCCGTATGTTTCGACTTATTATTTTAATCCGAAGCCTACGATCAACGATACGATCAAGATCCCGCTTTATCTCACAGACTATGAGCAGTCTGAATACTTAAAAAACGATACTTCAGGGAGACTTAATCTTCTTTATGAAGTGGACGGGGTCAAGAAGACCATCAATAGCATTCCTTTGGGTGACTACACCTTAACGATAGGGAAACTAAGTGAAGGAATGCATCGGTTAGCGATCCAGGCCGTTGATCCGAAGACTGGTTTGAAATCTCATAAGCTTTATAACGAATTATGGGTGGTAAATCCTTCAAAATACAACATTTCTCAATCTCAGACGTATATCATGACCGAAGCGGATCTTAAGACCTATAAGATCAAGAATAACAATAGTACAAATGCAAATGACTTGATCAATACAAGAGACGGCCTGACGAAGCTTTTTGCGCAAAAACAGGCAGAAGGATACAGGAAGATCGTTCTTCTCAAGGGCACATACCGCATCAACGGAGAAGAAGCCCGCAAGAACAGTATCACTATACCTTCCAACTTTACCGTAGATATGAATGGCAGTACTTTCAAAATGGAAAAGTTCAAAAGTAACGCCAACGGATCGATCGTCTGTATGATGAATGCTGTAGATGCACATCTGATGAATGGCACACTGGAGGGCAACCGCTTCGAAAGGAAGGCTGATAAACTGGAATCCGGTCCCCTTGGAGAAAGCATTAATACAATCTTTCTTGAGGGAAGTCAGTATTGTTCGGTAACGGGTCTGACGATTCAAAATTCTACAGGTCACGCTATTCTTACCATGTATTCTCAAGAGCGTGGTGCAAATATTTCAATGACGAATTTTTCCCGTTCACTCATTGTCAATGGAAAGGAAGTGCCCAACAGTAAATGTAGTACCAGTTCGATGCTGGATATTTCTTCCATATTGAAAGTCGATCCGGAAAACCGGTATATGTATGTCGGACATCCAGGAGGATATAAAGGTCAATTGGGAGATTCTCCGGTCATATATGTGTCTTTCTATGATGCCAATCAGAAATTTCTTGAAACCGTAACCGGATTCCAGTTCAGAAAAATGCGTATCGTGGATGGCGCAAAATACGCAAGAGTTTCTTTCCTTGGAACGCAGTTTCCATATTCGGAAGCGAAATTCAGTATGCATATATATACTCAGCAGAATACGGATTATTTTGAAGTCAGCAATGTGCATTTTATCGATACAAGAACAACGGCTCTAGCTCCTACTGCTGTGACAAATATGCTGATCCGTGACTGTAAGTATACAAGATGCGGAAATAGTATTACTCCTTGCGAAGTTGACTTTGAGGATGGACAGGAGGAGTGCCAGGATCTCTACTACATGAATAATGAAGTGCTGGAGAGGACCAAAAACAACACATGTACAGTTGTTGATAATATCGGTTATAACCATGTTTACGAAGGAAATATAAACCATAAGATGGAAATAAGAAATCGTGTAATCGGCGGAGTGATCCGAAACATTAACGATGGATGCTCCCGTGTATACTGGCGGCTGGCCTTCAAAGATCAAGGTGCTTATGGAAGAATCTATAACAATAACTGTGGTGCGATCAATTTTTCCGGCGAATTCAGTTCTCCAACCGGCTGTGTCGAATTCCGGGTAAAGAATTGTACGATCTATAATCAAGATCCCAATGTCGACATGGACACGAACACGTGGGTAGGAGCGGTTGCGAAGAAGGTCACATATGAAAACTGCAAATTCCCTTGGTTCGCCGGTTCCAATGCGACATTTGTCAATTGCTCGCTGACGCCGGTCCATGCAATAGGAAATAACCTTTATTTCTATAATTGTACGATTGGAGCAAGTGGTAGTGTCAGCCAATATAACTTAAGCAACGTGGATAATGTGACCAGAGTGTTTGATAACTGTCATTTTATTGGAAAGACCGAGTTTAAAAACTATGGACTCAAGTCCGCTACATTTACAAAATGCACTTTTGACGATCTTGGCATGATCCCATGTGTCGGAAATACTGACGAATTGCTTTTCTTTGATGAATGTACGATCAAGTCTTCCGATGATAAGTTCCTTGAAGTAGGTGCGTGGACATACTCGATCGGAAATATCCATGTGTTATTCCGAAATTGCAATATCACGCATACCGGTAAAACATTTATTTACATCACCGCAGCAACGCTGGATGAGAGTCAGATCATCTTTGATAACTGTAAGATCAATAAATCCTCAGGCACACTTCTGTCGGCGTATCCGCATGCGGATAAAGATAAAAAGCCTGACTGGTCGATCGACATCTATTTCAATAACACCTCGACAGATCCCAATCTGACGATCGATACAAAGAATGTGGATTTTAATATTGTCCATATTTTCCACGATGTACAGGTAAAACCACCCAAGACGCCGACAAAAACACCTACGAAGACGCCCACTAAGACGCCAACAAAAGCACCAACAAAGACACCAACAAAGACACCAACAAAGACACCAACAAAGACACCGTCTGTGACTCCGACCAAAGCGCCGACAGGTGTACCCGGTAAGATCACCCCGACCAAGGCGCCGACAGGTGTACCCGGTAAAATTACCCCGACCAAGGCGCCGACAGGTGTACCGTCCAAGGTGCCGACGAAGACGCCAAGTGTGACACCGACACGTGCACCGGGAGTGAGCCCGACAAAGGTTCCGACACGTGTACCGGGCCCGACAAGTATGCCGACTCCAAGACCAACATCGGTGCCGACGAAAATACCGACCCGGGTACCGACAATAACTCCGACTCCGACGCCGGAAGTACCATTTGTAAGAATGCCGGATGTGATCGGCATGAACTACCGTGATGCGAAGAGTCAGATCACCAGAGAATTGAAGAGCGCCGGATTCAAAACGGTCGAAATCGAATATGAATGGAAACCGTGCACGGATCCGGAAATGAATCTTACTGTTTTGGAGACGGACCCGGAGGCAAATGAAGTAGTCTATCTGGTTGATACCTCGATCACGGTAAAGATCGTCGTCGCGAAACTTGATTCCGAACCGATGCCGACAAGTACCCCGGTTCCGACTTGGACCCCGACAAAGGCGCCGACCATGGCCCCGACGGGCGCGCCAACCAGAAAGCCTACACCTACCCAGGCACCTGTTCCGACAGGCGCGCCGGGAACGACAGTTACGCCGACACCGACACCGGCTCCGACGATAGGAGATTTCGTCGAAAGACTTTACACGATCGCACTGGACCGTGCATCCGAAGCGGAAGGAAAAGCTTTCTGGGTCAACGAGATCGAGAGCGGCAACCGTACAGGTGGCGATTGTGCCCACTTCTTCCTGATCGAAGCACCGGAGTTCCTGAACCGCGGATTAGATGATGAAGATTTTGTCGAGACACTTTATCTGACATTCTTCGACCGTGCGTCGGAGACCGACGGCAAAGCATTCTGGGTAGGCGAACTCAAAGCAGGAAGACTGACCCGAGAAGATGTCATCAACGGCTTCATCGATTCCACGGAATGGTGCAACGTTTGTGCGACCTATGGAGTCAAATCCGGTGCACCCCATGCGAAAGCAGAGATCGCTTCGCAGAATGCGATCGACTTTGCGACCCGTCTGTACACATGCTGCCTCGGAAGAGAAGCGGAAGAAGACGGACTGAAGTACTGGAGTCTGGCACTGACAAACCTCGAGCAGACAGGATGCGGCGCGGCCAAGCTGTTCTTCACAGGCGATGAGTTTATCGGACTGAAACTCAACAATGAAGAATACATCATCAGACTTTATACGACCTTTATGGATCGTGAACCGGAATATACAGAAGTGGTTTATTGGGCGGGAGAGATCCGGAAAGGCAGACAGACACGTGACAGCGTGCTTGCATTCTTCGGAAGCAGCGAAGAGTTCACGGCCATCTGCAAGAAATACGGCATCGATCAGGGCACAATATAGGGCGCAGAACTGTTGGTTCGCAGAACTGTTTCTTCCTCGCTGGGAACGCAGAACGGTTTCTTCGTCGCTGGTACTCGGCGTGCTACGCGCGCCTGCGTAATCGCTCCTCAGAAACAGTTCTGCTGAGAGAGGCGGCCGGGAGCGAATCCGTAGCGTGGTTCTCACAGTGATGAGACGCAGGCCGTCGAGTTGGATGGAATCCGTGGGGATACAAGAATAGAGGTATCCGA
>JAFWDK010000023.1 GCA_017513085.1 Clostridiales bacterium
AAGCATCTAGAAGAGATATTATCTGGTGTTTTGGGATATTCTCCTTGCCGGTATAATTTCACACACTTTAATTTGAATTCTTTACTGTAACGCATAAAAATACCCTCCTTACTGTTTGTCCAGTAAGGAGGGTACATATCATCGAAACAGTTCTCTTTCTTTTTTTCGTGCATCACTATTACAGTCCAAAAAGCACTTTTCCATCCCGGACCGTAGTCCACGTCAACCTTGTCATACTCCGTTCTTTTTGTCTTCTTTATCCTTTTCGCGAAGGAGAAGTCCGAACGTTCCGGGGCCGCAGTTTACGGAGATTGCCGGAGATGCCTGGCGGAAGTAAACTTCATCGAATCTTATCTTCTTATCGATCTGCTCACGGATCCAATCCAGATCGCGGTTGCTGAGACCTACATATGTTACGAACAGGATGCGCGTATCGATAGGTTTCTCACTGGAAAGGCATGTGTTGATGTAATTCTTCCAGGCTCTCTTTCGGGAACCGAAGTACAGCATACCCAGTCCCATCTTGCCTTTCTTAAGAACCAGGACAGGTCTTCCCATAAGGGAATTGACAAGATTGGCGACTCCTTTTCCAACCTGTCTGGCGCGGGCAAGGAAATCGAGATTATCCACGATGAAGCTGGTATGTACTCTCTTCTTCAATCTTTCCAGACGGGCCAGAATCTCTTCCGGACTCTTGCCCGCATCTGCCATCCGGCATGCCTCGATCGCCAGGATACCCTGCCCGCTCGAGAGGTGACCCGAATCAAAAACGAACACACTGTCGAAGGATTTAGCAGCTTCGAGAGCGATCGGATAACCACTGTTCTCCACCTTGGAGGAAATGGCAATGTGAATGATATTATTCGCAGAAGAAAGCTGCTTGGCAAAGAAATCTTCCATCTCCTTCACCGACGGCGCCGTCGGCATGACCACGTGGTCACGGTCCTCCATATATTTCAGTATGCCGCGCGTGTCGATCTCTTTTCCGTCTTTAAAAACACCCTCGGCCGTGCAGACTTTATGCGGGACCACTTCAATACCATACTTCTTCACGATTTCAGGAGGAAGATCCGCAACACTCTCCGTCGTGATGATGACTCTCTTTCTCTTCCGGTCACCACGCATCCAGGAAATCGACTCCTCCGCAATTTCAGTACGGTTACCGGTAATGTAGACAAGTTCTTTTGGAAGGAGACGGTAAAGCTCGTTCTCCAGATCGCTACCGCTTACCGGCTTGACAAGATAGCCGTCAAAATTCTCTTTTATATAGAGCTGTCGGTTTTCTTCGTCCGCGTTGGCGGTCAGCACGACTATGCTGGTCTCACGGCAACGGCCACCGGTCTGATCTACTATCCGTCGACGGCACTCGATACCGTCCATCTCCGGCATAAGGTGATCCATAAAGATCACATCGTACTTAATGTTTAAGGTCTTTCGCAGCGCATCGGCTCCGCTCATGGCTGTATCGATCCGGATCTTCGTATCACGAAGAAGTTTTGTTACGACCATGAGATTGGCTTCGTTATCGTCCACCACCAGGATCCTGGCTTGCGGGGCTTCGAATTTCGGCACATAGTCTTCCTTCTGCCCGAAGGATTTACTCTTATCGAAATTGTACTGCCCCATTTTGTTTTTGTTTTCACAGATCTGCGGGATCTCCACGATAAAAGTGGAACCTTTCGTATAGACACTGTTCACCGTGACTTTACCGCCCATCAGATCGACCAGTTGTTTTACGATGGAAAGGCCTAAACCGGTACCCTCGATGTGCTTGTTGGAATCCTCGTCCACACGCTTAAACGCCGAGAAAAGATACGGGATGTCATCCGGCTTGATTCCGACGCCGGTGTCGGTCACGGAATAGAACATATTGCACGTGGCGTCATCGAGCATCTCACACTGCACGGACAACGACACGGAACCTTCCTTGGTATACTTGATGGCATTGTTGATGATGTTGATCAGGATCTGCTTGATACGGACATCATCGCCGATCAGTTCATTGGGGATATCAGGCGAAACATCGACATGGAACTCCAGCTTCTTCTCTTTTGCACGGATCCACATCATGCCGACAAGATCCGAGAGCATTTCACCGGTCTGATACGGTGCCGACAGAAGCTGCATGCGTCCGGACTGGATCTTCGACATGTCGAGGATATCGTTGATCAGGTTCAGAAGAAGTTTACCGGCCGATTTGATGTTGGCCGCATCTTCCATAACTTCTTCACTTACATCTTCTCTAAGGATCATCTCGTTAAGTCCGATGATCGTGTTGATCGGCGTACGGATCTCATGGCTCATGTTGGAGAAGAAACTGTTCTGCGCTTTGTTGAGCATCTCGATCTCCTGGTGCTGCCGGTTCGCTGCCACGATCTCCTTTTGCAGGCAATATTTCGTATAAAGCATGACAATGCCCATGACGATCTGGAAGATCAGGAACACCAGGAAGTTTGTAAAAGTCGTACGGGTGATCAGTGCTTTTTCAGAATAAGCAATATAAACGAGCGTCGTCATGGCCACATCCGAAACCGCCACCAGCGCGATGTATTCGATCGGGTTGAGGTAGATGCAGATCGGCACCATCAAGGAGACGGCAAGATACAGCGTTGTGTCCATCGAGTTATTGTAGTTGAGGTTAATGTACGCAAGTGTTATGACAAGACCGTACATGACCACTGCCAGAAAAGCACTTAGAAAGTGAAGCATCTTTATGCGATGCTCGAAGTCCTTCGAGGCGTACCGCATCAGCGCGAACCACAGAAGCGAGGATACGATCAGGATGATGTAACATGCCCGGTGCAGCGTCAGGCTGTTGCGGAATTCCGAAGGTTCCACGATCGACCAGATAAAATATCCGATCACGGCAAGCATGACGAAAAATACCATCGCATGTGTGGTCTTGACCGTGCCTTTATAGATCGAGGACACCGCTTCTTTGTCGTGGGAAGACGGTTTGAAAATGTAAGTCAGTAATCCTTTCATGTTTCATCCCCTCCTTCCTCAACATCGACCGGTTCGAATTCCAGGATCTCCTCATCCGGCGCTTCAGCTCCGGACGTCTCGTCTCTCTTCTCACCTGTCCTGGGCGCATCGGAGGAGTCTGTCTCTTCCAAGCCTTCGGAAGCCTGCTTTTCCTCTTTCGCCAGGCGGATATCCTCCTCAAGGAATTCGCTTATGCCTTTTACCACCGTCGCATATTCGCTCATGGCACTATAGTGATTGCCGGCGATGTACTCCTCACGCTTCTCCTTCGCCGCCAGCTCCAGTGCTTTTGCATCCTCCGAAAGCACTGACGCGCCGATCATTTTGGCAGTGCTCTTCAGTGCGTGGACCAGTATTTCGTAATTGTGCCAGTCACCGGATTCATAGTAATGGCCGATCAAGGGCGTCTTCTCATCCGCTTCGATCGCGAACTGGACCAGAAGATCTTTATAGAACTGGAAATCATCCATGCAGTATTTCATACCGGCTTTCGTGTCAACGCCATAGCCTTTCAAATGTTCTTTCAGCGTAATCGCGTTCACGACTTTGCTTTCCGGCTGACTCCGCATTGCCTCGAAGTCTATGGGCTTGATATCTTCCACATGGATCTCTTCCATCGACACCATATTCTTCGGAAGGACCTGCCGCATGACACGCTCGAGTTCCTCGATCTCGATCGGTTTGCTGACGAATCCGTCAAAGCCTTCCGCCAGGAACATCTGCTTGGCGGAACTCATTGCATTGGCCGTAAGCGCGACGATCGGGATCTCGCCGTTTTTACCGGATACATCCGAGCGGATCCGCTTCATGGCTTCGACGCCATCCATGCCACTCATCATGTGATCCATGAAAATGATATCGAAGCTCTTCTCCCGGCATATGTCGATCGCTTCCTGTCCCGAAAGCACGGTCGACACTTCCATGCCGTAATTACGGAAGATGCTTTTTCCGACTACGAGGTTCATCGGCTCATCGTCTACGATCAGCGTCTTCACGCCACGGCAGTACATCTTCCTGCCGACACTTTGCGCATCGTGGAGATTGGTATTCAATACGGAAACGACCGGGAAGCAATAGAACGGTTTTTCCATGACTCTGGCGCCTGATCCTTGCGGCAGGACGAAATCGTCATTGGCCACTACGACTACCAGTATTTCCTTCGCCAGGCTTTCGATCAGTTCCATATTCGATCCGTATTCTTCTTCCGCCACAAACAGATGCGTCATATGGACGGATTCGTGCAGAAGCTTGAGATCTTCCGGATTATTGACACGATGCATCTGGATCCCTAGTCCTTTAACAATGTTCAAAACCATGGAATTGTAGTAATCGCGGACCGCCGGATCCGAGAACTTTTCAAAATGCAGATATGCGCCGAGGATGAGCTGATCCGGATGTGCCACCGACATGCAGCTGGTCGGATCGACGACTTTCTGGGGAATACTGACGTTGACCGTAGTGCCGGAGTCCTTCTTACTCGTGATCGTCATGAAGCCGCCAAGAAGTGCGACAAAACCGGAAACGATCGCCAGACCCAGACCCAGACCTCCGCCCATGCGGGAACGGCCGGAGTCAGCCTGGTAGAAACTGTCGTAAACTTTTTCGAGTTCATAATCGGACATTCCGATACCGGTATCCGTCACCTCAATGCAGAGATTGATACCGTATTTCTGCGTTTCACTGGAGATCCTGACATACACACCGCCCTTACGCGTGTATTTTAAGCCGTTCGAGATCAGTGCGCGAAGGATCTTCTTGAGTTTGGATACATCGGAATGCATCACGGCCGGAAGCGCCGGATCCACGTCGATGATCAGCTCCACATCTTTCGACTTCTCACGACGAAGCTCCGTCACCAGATCGTGAAGGACCGACGAAAGCATATAGTCTTCATTGTTCGCCACGGATTTTTTCCGGTCGAGCTCGGAATAATCGAGAATATCGCTGATCTGCTCCGCGACTTTCCGTCCGGCATCGCGAACCGCGACCAGATCTCCCAGGATCTCTCTATTCTGCGATTTATCGATGCAGATACCGGTAAGACCTATTACCGCGTTGACCGGAGTACGGATCTCATGGGAAACATTAGCCAGGAAATCGTTCAATCTCTCCGTGTCATCCCGAAGTTCCACGATCTCATCCTGCGTACTCAGAAGCACTTGCGTCCACTTGTCGATGACGATCTTGGCAAACCATCCGATCAGGAAGATCAGGATCAGATGCAGAATGAACCTTGAAATGATCAGCGCATCGAACTTCTCGTTGCCGACGATCCTGACGCCCACCTGATAAGCCATCGTAATGTAATAGGTGATCTGCGCAAGCGTGATCAGTGCTTTGATACCCGTCATAGTCAAAAGAATGATCACCATTGCCATCACCAGTGCCAGGTCAAAAGCACTGGTAGGGTGAATGCCGTAAAAAAACGCCGTGCACATGATCAGGATCGCATAGATCCGGATGCGTACGGCGGGTGCGGTATCCTGACGAAAATGCAGGAGCCAGCAGACGATCACGGCCACACCGACAAGAAGAAGCACCCATTTTTCCCATCCCATCAGGAATGTTTCAGCGACCAGCGCCGCTGCGAAAACGGTATACGTCACCAGGAGCATCAGGTGTGAAGAATGGAAAAGTTCCTGTTGGTCTTTCATGTCATTGGAATTACTCATTGCTTCTCTCCTTCGGTTTTATATCCGTATCTTCGTTGATGATCTCGATCATAATATCGGCGAACCTTGGGTCGAATTGCGTGCCCTTTCCGTTCGAAAGCTCGCTTATGATCTTTTCTTGCGGCAATCTGGAGCGGTAGCTTCGGTCACTGGACATCGCATCATAAGCATCGGCCACGGCAATGATCCTGGCCACCTCCGGAATATCGAATCCGGACAGTCCATCCGGATATCCTTTTCCGTCGAAGCGCTCATGATGCAGTCTCGCCGCCACGGTCAGCTCCGGATCCTCTTTGATCTGCTCGAGGATCTGCGCGCCCATCGTCGGGTGCTTCTTGATAATGGTGAACTCTTCATCTGTCAGTTTATCCGGTTTATTTATAATTGTATTAGGAATGCCGATCTTTCCGACATCATGAAGCAGTCCCATCATGTAGACCTCTTCCTGGCGGAATTCCGAATAGCCAGCGCGTCTTGCGATCCGTCTGGAATACTCTGCCACGCGTCCGGAATGACCTCGTGTATAAATGTCCTTTGTATCGATCGCCGCCGCAAGCGATTCCACCACGTGGATCAGGAGCATCCTGTTCTCCTGCGTCTTTTTCTTCACTTCGTAACTCAGTTGGTTCTGAAGCGTGACCAGTTCGATCATGTGCTGCGCGCGAAGCAGAAGCACTTCCGGAACAAAGGGTTTGCGGATGAAGTCCATAGCCCCCAGCGCCAGACCTTTGCTCTCTGCGCCGGAACTCTCGTCCGCGGTCAGAAAGATCACCGGGATCTTCGACGCCGGGCTACTGATCAGGCGGAGCCTGCGCAAAGTCTCGTATCCGTCCATGTCCGGCATCTTGATGTCCAAAAGGATAAGATCCGGATGCTGCCCGCCCTGCTCGATGTAGTTCAGGAGCGCCTGTCCGGACTTGAACGCCGTGACACGGATCCCGCCGGAACTCAAGATCTTACCGGCCACCTGAAGATTCATCGCATCGTCATCCACGATGATCACATGGCGGTCTTTTTTCTTATTGATCCTCTTCTCGTAATCGTTGCCCAGGAACTCACTTTCCCACGTCACGTCGAGTTCACGGCCCATATGCTCTTCCCATGTGTCCGTGATATGCTTGATGACCTTCTCCGTAGAATCTTCACGGATGTCCGTCAAAAAGACGAAGTACTGGTTTCGCCGGTTACGCATCAGAATATCGGATTTTCTCAGAGAATGCCGGATGTGATTGCCGAACTCATCGAGAAGATCACTATATCTCTCCGGAGAAATCTTTTCAGGCCTTGAAAGCGTAAAAAGCACCTTGCACGCGCTGACCCGGTTTCTTATGATATATCGGATAATATACCTGTATACAGGTGCAAAAGAATCCTTATCCAGTTGCAGTGCCACATCCGGGATAGTCCTCTCACCCAGGATGCCAGAGATCGACCGGATATCCGGCACCATCTCGTCGTCACCATCATCGTCAAAAGCTTCCGCGCAATACAGACTGTATCCATGCTTGCCGTTTTTCTTAACAGTATAAAGAGATTTATCCGCCTGCTTGATCAACGTATTGTAATCGTTTCCATGGCGCGGAACATAGATTGCGCCGACCGATGCGCCAAGCGGGATATCCATGTCATTTCCCATCAGATCTTTGGCCATCGCCACAACTTCTTCGTTCAGCTTTCTCGTGATCTCCGCCACGGCCGAATCCGTCACGACGCCCTTGGCAAAAGCAACAAACTCGTCTCCGCCGAGTCTTCCGCATGTACTGCCTTCAGGCACTGCGCTTTTCACGATCCGGGCAAATCCAAAAAGGACTTTATCACCCATGTCGTGGCCGTAAATATCGTTTACGGGTTTAAAGGAATCGAGGTCGATCATCATCAGACAGCCGGTGCTCTCTGTACAGACCTTGGTCAGCCGGCTCTCGCTTGCGCCTTTATTCAGGAACCCGGTCAGTTTGTCGATGGACGCTTCGCTCTTCAAGCTCCGCATCTCAGAGCGGCTGGACATGACATTATCGATACGGCGCATGAGCACGTCCGGATTAAAGGGTTTTCTGACAAAATCCGAAACACCCATTTCAAAACCACGGGTCTCGGTCTGGCTGTCTTCATCCGCAGTCAGGAAAATGACCGGCGTGGTCTCCGCGTTCACTTTTTTCTCGTAATCACGGAGAAGTTTGAGCGTCTCAAATCCGTCCAGTCCGGGCATCTTAATATCCAGAAGGATCAGATCCGGAAAACCCTTCTCCGGAATATAGTCCAAGAGCGCCTGCCCCGACTTCAAAGCAGTCACTCTCATATTGTTCCTGCTCAGTATATGACCTGCCATTTTCAGGTTAGCGGTATCATCGTCCACTACCATGATCCAATTTGCCATCTTGATCCCCCCGACAAACTATACGTGTTTCCCCAAACACGATTCCGACACATTCCACAACACACTATTTCATTATATCATCCAGGACCTTTATTCGTCCTGATCTTCCAATATATTTCCTTCCGGGAGGAATTCGAAGACCTCGCCTTCCTCCGACATATCCTCATCCGCCACGCCAAGTGTTTCCTCGATGTCGCGGACACATTTTTCATACATCTTCATGACCTTCCCATGACCGTCTTCCAACGTCATCTCATCGCCCCGTCCGGCCGCCGCTTCCAGATCGGCCGCCATCGATGAAAGCTTCTTCAGACCGATCGTCTTGGACGTACTCTTCAATGAATGAACATGGATCTCATAATTCTTCCAATCCTTGCGCTCATAGCAATTCTGAAGATTCAGCGATTTCATCTTCTGCTCCATGCAATACTCCGCCAGGATCGCCTTATACATCTCCTCATCGTTCTGACAGAAAAACAATCCCGTCTTCGTATCGACACCGGCTTTGTTCAGCGCCGCCAAAAGCGCTGCCGTCGTGCCTTCTTCTGCGTTCCCCTCTTCTGTTACGGGTGCTTGTTCCATCAGGATCTTGTCTTTCGGAAGATAATTCAGAAGCATCTTCTCCAGTGCTCTGGCATCCACCGGCTTCGTCAGGTAATCGTTGAATCCTTCTTCGATGTACTTTTCCTTGGCTCCACGTACCACATCCGCCGTAAGACAGATGATCGGGGTCTCGCGGTTTTTCGTATCCTCGCTTTCCCGGATCGTCTTCATGGCCGTCGTACCGTCCATTCCCGGCATACGCTGATCCATCAGGATCAGATCGTATTTTTTCTCTGAAGCCAGGCGTATCGCATCCTGCCCGGAAATCGCCGTATTGACCTGAATGTCAGTTCTTTTCAAGAGATTGACCACAACAACGATGTTCATCTTGGTATCGTCAACGACCAGGATCTTCGCCTCCGGTGCCCGGAAGGATTCCTGATACGTCACTTCACCGTCTTCGTCATTCAGTTTCGCCTTGATATCACCCAGAGGCTCTTCGTCTTCGATCTTCTGCCACAGCTCGAACCAGAATGTGGACCCAACTCCGTACGTACTCTTCACCTTCAGTTCGCTGCCCATCAGGGAAAGAAGTTTTGTCGTGACGGATATGCCCAGACCTGTACCCTCGATGTTCCTGTTGCGGACCACATCAAGTCTTTCAAAAGATTCGAAAAGCTTACTCATGTCGCTTTCCTTGATGCCGATGCCGGTATCTTTCACTTCAACATAGAGAAGAGTGGACGCATCCGGTCCCGGTCTTCTTTCCTTTTCGCGGATCGTCAATGTCACGGTTCCTTTTTCCGTATACTTTACGGCATTGGTCAGAAGATTCATGATGATCTCGTTTATGCGGGTATTGTCACCATAAAGCTCTGACGGGATATTCGGATCCACATCCAGCTCCACTTCCAGAAATTTGGCGCGCGCGCGTTCCGAGATGGAGTTCATCACATAGGCGATCTGCGATTTCACACTGTATCGCGCCGGCACGATCTCCATCTTTCCGTTTTCGATCTTCGAGAAATCCAGGATACTGTTGACCAGCTGAAGAAGATTCTGGCCGGACTGACGGATATTTCTTGAATAGCCCCGGATATCCCTGCTGTCAGACTCTCTGTAGATCACCTCATTCATACCGAGTATCGCATTGATCGGTGTGCGGATCTCGTGGGACATGTCCGCCAGGAACCGGCTCTTGGCTTCGCTGGCCTCATCCGCCGCCTGTTTCTCCAGTTTCAGCACATGCGCAGTATATTCCTGCTGCTGCTTGTTGAGTTTTTCGAGGACCAGCGCCAGGAAAACGGCAAACACGCCACCGACGAGGATGGCGATCACTTCCGTGATCAGGAAACCTTTCATGGAATCCCGAACCGCATACATCATCTGCGCCCGGCTCGTCGCAATGCCTACATACCAGCCTGTATCCGCCATGGAAGTCACCACGATCCCACGGGTGACTCCGTCATAGTCATCGATATAGACCATCTCGCCCGATCCTTCCCGGATCGTATCGACCACTTTTTCATAAGAAACACCGGACACGTCCATAATGCCATGAGGCACGTCGTCAAAATCATAAGCCTCATCAGGATGCACGATCATGCCAAGATTTTCGTCCACCAGAAAAGCATAACTGTCCTGCGCCACTTCGGCTTCGCTGATAATATTCACCAACGTATCCACAAAAATATCGGCGGCCAGCACGCCCTGAAGCGTATCCCCTTTATAAACGGCTTTAGAGATCGTAATGATCGGCTGTTTCGTATCCGAATCCATGTACGGAGTCGAATAAAAAAGCGCCCGTGTGCTGGCTGCCGTTGTGTACCATTCGCGGTCGTGGACGTAATCAACGGTACCATCCACCACAAAATCCGAGGCGCAAGCCATAGTGTTGTCCGGATAAGTAAAATAAAAGTCGTAAATATCGTCGTTTCTGTTCAGTTTTTCGTAATTGGAAAGCAGATATTGATGGAATGCCTCACGATCCCCGTCATATATGCCCGAGATCTCGATCTGGGTCGCAAGCGTGTCGATAATGGTTGCTTTCGTATTTATCCATGCCGTCAGCTCTCTCGAATACTTTTCCGCCGCAACGCGATAGTTTTCTTCTGACTGGGCAAAAACACTCTTCTTGGCACGCTGATAACTGACCACTGAAAGCAGTCCGGTACTTGCCAGTACCACCAGCACGATCAAAAGCGTCATTCTAACCCGAAAACTCTTCATGCTTTTACGATTCGAAGCGCAACTGGAAACGGCTTCTACTATCCTTACCCCATTCCTGCCACAATACCCCAGTCGGCAGGCCTCTTTTGATAATTTTACCATAGCGCGCCGTTTCGAAAAATGTACTCAACGTGACAATTTATTTAAATAAATGAATTTTCGGGCATGCGCGTTTAACAGGGCTTTTCGTAAGGATGTGTCTCTTCCTTGCTTTTTCTTCTTATTCCGAATATATTGTGTATAGAAGCACCTAGCGAAAGGAGAACACGACATGAAGAAATTCGAGATTACCGAAGTGCTGGAAGAAGCCTGCAAGCAGACTCTTTTATGCCGTATGTTCCTTAAATCCGATCCGAACTGCTATAACTGTTTTCCTCTCCAGAAGAGCGACGAGTTGTTTCTTTACATGGATGAACAGGACTTTCGTCTGGACGGGTATGTCGTGCGCCGGATCAAAGACGTTGTCGAGATCAGCAGCAAGGTCGACCTGACCAACGATATCCTGGAAAGCGAAGGTGTCACTTCCGAGATCAAAAAGATCGATATCGACCTTTCATCCTGGGACCGTGTGCTTTTCTATCTGTCCGAGAAGCGTATGAACGCCATTTTCGAGTCCGAAGACAGAAACAGCGGACAGATCGATTTCGTCATCGGCCGTATCGAGAAGAAAGACGACCGTTATCTCTATGTCCGCGGATTTGACGCCGATGGAAAATGGGAAGACAAATCGACGCGCATTGCATTCTCCGAACTGATCTCCATATCTTTCGGGACACGCTATGTCGAGATCTTCTCCAAATATCTTCCGGTATGTCCGGTCGAACCGGAGATCTCACTTGTCAAGCCGGAATGACCCCCACCAAGGGAGTTCCCGAAAAACCGAAGAACACCAAGTCTATTCTCATCAAATTCTCGCAAAGGAGGAAAACCATGCACTATACGTATCGAACGACAGGAACCTGTTCCAGCAAGATCGATTTTGAGATCAACGATGGTGTGGTCACAGATGTGGTCTTCACAAACGGCTGTAACGGCAATCTGAAGGCCATCAGCAAGCTGATTGACGGCTGGACGGCAGACGCGATTGCCGAGAAGCTTGCCGGTAATACATGCGGCTTTAGATCCACTTCTTGTGCCGACCAACTTGCCCAAGCAGTTTTGGAAGCAAAAAGCAAGGAGTAATTCGGCAAAAAAAACACGTCCAAACTCCTACTAATACTTTGAATTTTGCTATAAATATGTTATAGTAGTCGTATTAGTTTTTTATCTAATGATATGGCTAGAAGAAAGGAATTAAGAAAATGAAAAACAGTGTTTTGCTTAAAACGTTGGGTTTAACGTTAGTTGCAGGTGTAACTGTTTCTTCTCTGGGCATTCCGGCGAAGACGGTTTCTGCAGACGCAGACAAGGGCATCAATGTTGGAGATTACTCCATTAATCTTGATGAATCCCGCCCGCATGAAGCAAATGAATTGCTCATTTCAACCAAGGGTGTTGATCTGACAGTTGACGCTTCCTCGTTAGGCTTTGCGTACTCCTCCATTGAGAAGGTAGACATCTCTTTTGATGACAATCTGTACCTTGTCAAGACTGATCCGAACGTCAAGACAGTTTCCGTTGCCGAGACTTTTGACGCGGACACATTCAACTACATCGAGTACAACTACATTAATGAATTGATCAAGCCGGTTACTCCTTATGCAGGAACAGGCTTGGAAGTTCCGGGCTGGCAGCACAAATATCTGGATTCCCAGTCTGCATGGACTACTCTGAGCAAGACAACACACAGCAAAGTCCGTGTTGCTATCATTGACCAGGGTGTCGATTATACACATCCTGAACTCGAAGGTCTCGTAAACAAGAACCTGAGCTATGACTGTCAGCGTGACAAGAAACTCGGTTCCGACGGATTCGGCGATCACGGTACTCACGTTGCAGGTATTGTCGGTGGAAGATACAGCGGCAGCTCCGATGTGAACCGCGGTGTTGCTTCCGGTGCGAAGAACGACGTAGTTGAGATGGTTAGTGTTAACATCTTCCCGTCTTCCGGCGGTGCTTCCGATCTGGTTTGCGCAAAGGGTATCACCTATGCTGCAGATAAGAATTGCCGTGTAGCGAACATGAGTTTCGGTGGTAACGGTTATTCCAACACCATGGGCGGCGCTGTACGTTATGCATATATGGTCAAGGGTATGTGCCTCATCGCTGCGGCAGGAAACGAGTCTTCTGACATCTCTTCCTTCCCGTCCGACTATCCGGAAGTTTTCAGCGTAATGGCTTCCGATGCTTACGCAGATCCGACGCTCTACAAGGGCGCAAGCTATTCCAACTATGGTTATGCTAAGGACGTTATCGCTCCTGGTTCCGTTATCAACAGCTCTGTTGTTGGTGGCGGTTTTGCAGAAAAGTCCGGTACTTCCATGGCTTCTCCGTGTGTAACCGGTGTTGCTGCTATGATGATTTCCGTAAATACTAAGATCACGCCTGCTCAGATCAAGACTTTGATCAAGAAGACCTGCCTGGATCTTTACAACAAGGGTTATGACCCGTACACAGGTTATGGTATGGTCGATGCAGGTGAAGCGGTTGTTGCTGCTAAGAACCTGAAGGCTTCCAGCGATATTTCTTCTTTCATCACAAGAAGCTACGAAGCTGCTCTGGACCGTGTTCCGGACGATGCTACAGTAGAGTACTGGGTTGGCAAGCTCAGCGAGGGCGCTACCGGTGCTGATTACATCAACTCTATCTGCAATGCTCCTGAGATCGAATCTCTCAACTACAATGATCGTGCATTCGTTAATATGCTTTACAATGCAATCTTCAATCGTGTAGCTGACAAAGATGGTATGTCCACATGGGTTGCTTATCTCGAGGCCGGCTGCAGCAGAAAGTCCCTGGTTGCTCAGTTCATCAACTCTGCTGAGTTCGAAGCTCTCTGCGATTCTTATGGTATCGAAGCCGGTAAGGCTGACTTTGATAAGGAAAGCGAGAGAAACCTCAAGGTTACTGCTTTCGTTAATCGTCTCTATGGCATCTGCCTCAACCGTGCTTCTGAAGAAGATGGTCTTGAGTTCTGGTGCGAGAAGATCAACAACGGCGAGTTCTCTGCACAGCAGATCGTTTCTTTCTTCTTCACCAGCCCTGAATATACGGCTCTGAACAGAAATGACGAAGCTTTCCTGAATGATCTTTACAGCGCATTCTTCGACAGAGAAGCTGATGCTGCAGGTTTTGCATTCTGGGCAGAACAGCTCGCTAACGGCACAGCTCGTGCTGACATTCTCTCCGGCTTCATCTATTCCGAAGAGTTCAGCGCTCTCTGCGCTTCCTACGGTGTTCGCCAGTTCTGATCCTAGCGACCCGAAGAACAAAAACAAAATCAAGGAAGCTGTCTCAAATGAGACAGCTTCCTTTTTATATATATACATTATAGATTCATATAGATTCTATCTTTGTAAGACCTGCCACCCGGTCTTTTCTCTAAGCCAAAGTCATCCTGTCAGAGGATAGTGCTCCGGATATTTACTGTTTTCATCAGTGGATTGCTTTACGCTGTTTTTCTGTATTATCCATCAGCGGATGGTACCGACCTGGATCAGATGCTTACTCACGAATCTTCGAATACGGGAATTTTTGGCATTCTCAGTAGTCAACATCTTCTGCCCTAAATCAATCAAAGACTGTAGTTCTTCATTCGTTACTCCATCAGCGCTAAACGCAGCCTTCTGGGCAATAGAAACGAGCTTTCGGGAAGGGCGCTTCTTATACGGGATCAACGCAAGGCGTATATATCGATAGTATGCGCGGGCACGATTATTGACATTCCCTGAAGAAAACTTGTTTTTCCACCAGAGACAGTATCCTAACCTTATTATGAGCAGTACAACAACGATGGCCAAAATGACTAAGATCAGTTTTGCCCAGAATGGTATCTTTGTTCTGACTACAATCGATTGGCGCTCCTCTTCCATTTGCCTTACTGATTCGTGAAGTGACGCAAAACTCTGAGAGGATTCCGTGGTGACATCTTCACTTTCAAGTGTCGGTCTGGGTGTAATCAGCTCTTGTATCTTCTCGCTGGCGCGTGAGTGCGGGGGATGATTCTGATCGAGATCGACTGCCAACTGGCTGTCAGTCTTAACCGTATTGAGTCCGAATCCCTCCATAGCATTCTGGTTTCCCGGGGTCGGATCGCAGAGCACCCATCCATAATCTTCCGTAAAGAACTCAAACCAGGCATGCGCATCTGTCGTGAACACAGGGCAAGAGTCCCAGTTTCTCACATTATTGAGCATATATCCGTTCACATACCGTGTCGGAACCCCGATCATGCGAAGAAGAATCGCTGCGGTAGTCGCATAATGCACGCAGAAACCTGTATCCGCGTCCTCGATAAACCATTCGATAAAATCTTTGTCATCCGGCGGATATGGCGTGGAAGCATCATATGGATGGAGTTGTGATACCATCGCGATCACTCGCTCCACCTTCTCCTCATCCGACAAATACCCCGGATCACTCATGCATTGTTTAAACCACACAGGAAGCACGTCACTGGTCTCGATCGCAGTCCAAGTGTCCGATGGAACATTCAGATAACGTGAATACACCAGATCCAGGTATTCATCTGACCATGCACCGGCGACTTTAACCGGCACATTGTTGTATGCATATACGTATTTTGTACTGCCATTCAGTTCAGGTGAAAGCTCTTGAAGCATATCGGTGGTCCGTTCATGAATCTCACCGGCTCCTGTTTCTGAAGAGTGACGGTAATTGTCCGCATAGTACGGGACGGCTCGTCGGACTGCCTTGGCCTCCATCGTTACCTCAAGGATATATTTTCCTTCCAAAGGATCCGGCAAAACACCATTCAGATAGAACTCTTGCGGACTCATGTCGATTTCGTCGGCCGTCCACACATTATCGCTGTATTTTCCCATAGAGGCAGTTTTCAGATAAATATACCGACTGGGCTCGACATCCATCGCGTATGTGGAATTCGGATAACGCTCGACCGTCATGATTTTAACTTCCGGTGGTTCGAAATCTCCAACCATACTCAGATCTTCCTTGCTTCCATCGTTCATGACGACAACTTGTTTCGCAATGTCTGATATTACAGAACTTCCACTCCATTGCTTACCCTTCTCTTTCTGTTTAAAAAAATCCAGAACTGATTTTGGCATTTTATTGCTCAGTTTGGATACATCGGTTGCAATAGATTTAAAAAATGCTTTCTCCTTTTCCGCCCATTCGTTTTTGTTATATCCTTTCTGAGGGAAGATAATACCAAGTACCAGAAGAAGCGCCACGACCGGGAATGCCAGTCTAAGGACGATCTGGTCTTTTCTTTCCCCTTTTTCTTTTCGCAGGCACCGCAAACAAACCAACAAAATGATAGATGCGATGACCATCTCACAGGAAAGCATGCTAGGGAATAAATAATCGAGGGCTATGGTACAAAGAATGTAGGGCAGACAGCTTGTCAAAGCAAACCAGCACGAGCGGCGCCGCAGTACCACAAAAGAAGTCAGAGATGCCGGCCAGGTGGCAAGGAGCAGAAAGAATAGCGTAATCGAGTGATCGGAAGCCGACACCTGCATTTTGGCAGCCGGAAGAGGGAGATCCCTGAACGTATACACCTTCAGCATTCTCAGAGTATTCCACATGGCGTCTTTCGCGCCGCCTAAATTCATTAATAGAATGCCTACGCAGATCAAGGCATTGACGCCAAACATCACCAGAGGATATATCTTACTTTTTCTGCTGTTCACATATACTGCACCCGCCACATATAGTGGAAGGATCGTCAGAAGCATGACGAAACGAAGAGGCAGATCGTAGGTGCTTTGAACCAGCAGAGTCAGCCCGAGCGACAACGCCAAGGAAAGGGAAAATGCAAGTACGATCGTGCTTATTCCGATTTGAAGATCGCTTCTATTTAAGTTTTCGGACTTATTTTTTTTCATCCGCGTCCTCCTTAGGGATCTGCATATGAAGGATCTTCAAGATCGCCGTATCGAGATCTCTTTGAGACTCGATGTTAAAAGCGACCTCCCTCTTCTTTGGCGGCAGGACACGGATCTTGTGATCGATGTCATGGCTGAGAAAATAGTTTGACGTGAACAGTAATTCGCCAAGTTTTTGGTCCATCTGATCACGATCGTTTTTTAGTTCGAGATAAACACGGGCATGACCGAAACAAGGCTCCTGAGGTTCTTTGACCAGAATATGGTCGCGCTTGGCCGATAGTTTCCAATGAATATTCTTGACCGGATCTCCCACCATGTAATCACGAACATCGTAGATCTCAGAATACGGCGCACGTGATTTTTTCAGCATGCGTGCTTTAAAACCGTTCGATTCCGGGATAATCTCCGGAATGATCGGGATCGGGCGAACCACCACTTCTTCTTTCAGATGGAATTTCTTGGAAACGAAGAAGAGCTTAAACAAGTCATAGACCTTATAATTTGAGGAAGTAAATACATATGTGCCGCAATGCTCGGTATTGATCGGGAAATGCTTCTCCCCGCCATGAGCAAACTCGATTTTTTTATAGTTCTGCTTGATATCGCTCATGATTTCCTGGCTAACCAGAGAAAGACGGCAGACAAAGAAACCGAAAACGCTCCGGCTTTCTGCCTTTACTACGATTTCTGCCTCTTTTCCGATCTGGACATTCTTAGGGACCTTGACTTCTATCCTGGTGTGAAAACTATTGATGATTGCCGAAATCAAAGAAATCGGCGGTATCAAGAGCAGGATCAGCATGCAATACCACGATAGCCACATCTGATAAAACAGAAAGAACACTACCGAAGCAACAAGCATCAGAATGTATAAACACCAACTCTTTACCATACATCAGACCGCAATCAGACTTTCGGTACAGCAGTAGAATGAATAATGGCTTTTGCGATCTCATCGCTGCTCTTCTCATTGACTTCCGCTTCAGGTGTTAAAATGAGACGATGTCCCATGACCGGATTAAAGACCGCCTGCACGTCGCTGGGAATAACAAAGTTGCGATCACAAAGATAAGCATATGCTTTGGCCATAGATGTCAGCGCCAGCGTTGCACGCGGACTCGCGCCTCGATCCAGGTCGGCATGTTTTCTTGTATTGGCAACCAGTGCGACGATATAGTCCAGCACGGCATCACTGACAAATGTACAGTCGACGTCGTTCTGCATGATTAAGATGTCCTGGAGCGTCATGATCTGCTGGACGTTTTCCATCGGATTTCTGCCCTTCTCACGATTTTTGATCATGAGTTTTTCATCTACGACTGACGGATAACCCATGGAAACACGGATAGCAAAACGGTCCATCTGTGAATCCGGCAGAAGCGACGTACCGGAAGCGCCGGACGGGTTCTGCGTCGCAATGACCACGAACGGTTTCGGAAGCGCATAGGAATTGCCGTCTACGGTGACCTGTCTTTCTTCCATAGCTTCGAGAAGCGCGGACTGGGTACGTGACGAAGCGCGGTTCAGTTCATCTGCGAGGAAAAGGTTGTGAAAGATCGAGCCCGGCTGATAACGCATGCTTGAACTCATTTTGTCATACACGGAAAAACCGGTGATATCGGAAGGCAGTACGTCCGGCGTAAACTGTACTCGACCGTAATCCAGGCCCATGGTCTTTGAAAAAGCCAGTGCCATGGTCGTCTTTCCCACACCCGGAACATCTTCCATCAAGACATGTCCTCCGGAAAGGATGCCCGCCAGGACCATCACGATCGTATAGTCTTTACCACAGATCACCTTCTTGATCTCTTCCACGATTTGTTTTGTTTTAACACTCATTCCCTTGTTCCTCGCTTCATTTTTTCATATCCCTTCGGATCTCCCGTGAGGCACTTATCCCCGCATAGAGAAATATGCGCCGCCGTTTTCCATTTCGACTCCACGGTATTCCGCCAGTTCGCTTACCGTAACCAGCGTATAGCCTCTTGCGATCAGTTCCGGTACGATCACCTCGACTGCATCTGCCGTTGTGGTATAAAGATCATGCATCAGGACGATTTCCCCGTCTCTCGCATGCGAAAGCACTTCATCGATGACGTGCTGTGCGTTTCTGTATTTCCAGTCGTTGGTATCTACTGACCAGATGATCATGGGCATACCGACATTATTTCTGACTGTATTGTTAAATGCTCCGCCGACCGGTCTCATGATCTTCGGACGAATACCGGTGATATTGAATACTGCGTCGTTGGCCTGTGAGATCTGGCTACGGATGCCGTCTGCGGAAAGCTTGGTAAGCGAAGTGTGATCCCATGTATGGTTTCCGATCTCGCAATCCAGATTGACTTCACGGATAAGGCAGCTTCTGTATGTCCTGCAGCGGTTTCCGACTACGAAGAACGTGCCGTGCGCCCCATACTTTTCCAGAACATCGAGGATACGGTTGGTAACCGGTGCATTCGGGCCATCGTCCCACGTCAACGCAATCACTTTCTCCGGTTTGGCAATAATGTTGGCGATCCCCATCTCTGCGAGGCGTGCCTTGTAATCCGCCGTCTTGGCAATCTCGGTAACGATATGGTATCTGGTAATTCCATTGTTAAGAGAGATCGATCCGGAGTTGATCTGACTGTCTGTGGCCTCTTTCCCGCAGGTAACACGATAGATCGCGCGGAGAAACGCTTCGTTATCCGAAAGATAGTTCCAGCAATCTTCCTTTGCCACGATGGCTTTGATCAGGTCCTCCACTTTGCGGGAGCCATTCAATGCCGATGCCACGAGCTCATCCAGTTCCTCGGCCGTTGCCTGACGATTGGTAAGGAAGGGATAGCCTTGGGCAAGATATGCAGTCAGAGGGTAGTTCTTGTCTCTCGGACAAGTAAGCTCGACGGCTCCGGGCAGCATGCCGTATTTGGCGCACAGCGCAGAAAACTCGTCCAGGCAGGCAATCTGGTTGATGACATAACTGATGGAAACACCGTTGTTCAGGATTTCGGACCAGTACGTCTTTCCACTGTCGTCGATCTCTCTGTCAAACATGGAAAGATAGACCAGAGCTAACTCCTCGTCCTGAGACAATCCTTTGTTCCGGAACTCTTCACTCTTTACGAAATTGTTGACGATCTCCGCTGCGGAGATCTCGCCTTTGGCGATCCGTCCGGTCCAGTAGTTCAATCCGTCCACTTCCGGCTTGCGCTCCAGAAAAATGTTATAGGCACGGGCCACATAGGCCGTAACGTTCAGATTCAGGTCACGGTTCTCGATAGGTTTGACTTCACCGGGAACAATGTTGTACTTTTTGCAAAGGGTGGTGAATTCTTCGGAATGTGTAAATCCGTTAATGATGGCACTGATGCTGACTCCGCAATCCAGATAAAACAACCAGTAAGAAATTCCTGCTTCATCCGGATCACGATCAAACATCACGTGATAAATGATGTCCATCTGCTGCTCCTGCCGGAGATCTCGAGCACGGAATTCTTCACTGATCATGAATTCGTTGACCAGATCGGCAGCCGTCCTCTCGCCTTTCACGATGCTCTCTTTCCAGAATAGGAAGCCTTCTTCTTCAGGCTCTCTTTCCAGGATCAGCGTATATGCCCGGGTAACGAAATCCCCAATAGGATCCTCTCCCTCTTCTTCTGCACGGATCAATGATGGCGTCATGCCCGAAAACAGGAAAGAGAAACAAAGCGTCAGAGAAAGAAGAAGAAACTTGAATCGTTTCTTTGGCTCGGAGAAATGCATAGATCGATCACCTCAATAACTAATACCCTATTTTTATTATATAATATGCAAGCTTTGAAAAGTGACATATGTGAAATATAAAAAGTTCTTTTTAAAATACTCGCAGTGAATTTCTCTTTCAAATCACCGTTTTGCGAAATATTGTTATACTAATCGGGACGAAACTTGTTTGTATTCACCCTCGAATCATTATATAGTTAAAGTGTATTGAAGAATAACGTGCTTCGGCATATTTTGGTTCAAGGGTTGGTTGAACTATTTGCCCACCGACATGATCGTTCCTCTTTCGGTGAACAAACGAGACGGTTTTTGGTTTTTCCGTCACGATAATAAAGCGAAAGGTTTTCTCATTTCCTTCGCTTTTCAAACGGGGATTGGTTTTTGTGTTTCCCAATCCCCCTTTTTTATGCCCTTTTTCCGTGTTATCCACGTAATGAAAAATATGCTTCGCCGGCCTGAAGGTCGATGCCCTTATACTCGGCAAGCTCGCTGATGGTCACCAGCGTGAAGCCCTTCTCGATAAGTTTCGGCACCACATATTCCACGGCTTCGGCCGTTGTCTCGTAAAGGTCGTGCATCAGGACGATATCTCCGTCTCGAGCATTATTCAGGATCTCATCGATCACGTGCTGTGCATTTCTGTATTTCCAGTCATTCGTATCTACCGACCAGATGATCATAGGACGGCCGACATTGGCAGCCACCGTGCCGCTGTAGGATCCTCCGACAGGACGCATCACTCTGGTGTGAACTCCTGCCAGATTATAGACCGCATTGTCACAGTCGTTCATTTGCTGTTCGACCGCTGCCGCCGAAATACGGGTCAGTGTGGTATGGTTCCACGTGTGATTGGCAATCTCGCAATCCTGGTTGACTGCCCGGATCACGGACTCCGAATACGGATTCACACGGTTGCCCACAACAAAGAAAGTGGCATGCGCGTCGTAAGGTTTCAGTGCATCCAGAATACGTGTCGTAACCGGCGTATACGGACCATCGTCAAATGTCAGCGCAAGAACTTTTTCCGGAACCTTTTTCTCCTCAGCGCCCTCGATCCCCAGCTCCGCCATCTTTTCCGCGAAAGCAGGTGCTTTTGTAATTTCTTTTAAAATATGGGATCTCGTAATGCCATGGTCCAGACCGATCTTATAGGCTTCGATCTTATCCGCTTCCGGCTGTTCGCCATAAAGGACTTCATAGACAGCACTGAGGAATTCATCGTTGGAAGCGAGAGCATCCTGGCTCTCGGACGATTCCAATACCGAAGACAGCATCTCCGTCACCTTCCGATCACCGGAGAGTAACTGACCGATCCCCTCGTTCAGTTCTTCCGGAGAAGCTACGCGCCCCGCCAGTTTCTCGTAAAAACGGGCAATAAAACCGGTAAGCTCGTAATGCATGTCGCGAGGTTCAGTCAACTCGATGTTTCCGGGCAGGATACCCTTGCCGGCACATACGTTGGCAAACTCTTCGGTCTTTGCGATCCGGTCCACAACGAAATCCATGGATACGCCATGGGACAACACATCGATGTATTCGTTTTTTTCATTTTCATCGGGAAGTCTTCCCAGCATGCTTTCAAAAAGCACTTGAACGGTCATTTCGCGGGTGTAGCCGAGGTTTTTAAATTCATCCGTCTTCATGAAATTCAGGAGGAAATTCGAAAGTCCCGCCTGATTATTCACAAGCGCCGATGTCCATGTGTTTAATTCCGCCGCTTCAGGCTGTCTGCCGGTAAGCGAACGGCACATCCCGGATATGGCTACCGTCATCTCAGGATCCAGATCGCGCTCTTCCGTAATGGAAACATCACCGGGCTTGACCGAGTACCCGGCACAGAAGTTTTTGAACTCTCCGGTTCCGGCGATCGCATGCACCAGTACCGCTTTGCTGACACCGCCCTGCAAAAGGCGCAACCAATACGCCTTGCCTTCCTGGTCCACGTCGTGACCCAGCATGGCACGGTAAACAACATTCAGTTTTTCTTCTGTGGATAGACCTTTGGCCTGAAATTCCGCGCCTTCCGTAAGCGTGTCGATCATGGAGACTGCGGAAGAATTTCCCTTCTTCAGGTTCGGATACCAAAGACGGATATCCTCGATACCGGCTGTCCGTCCGAGGATCTCGGAAAAAGTCCGGTCAATATATGTCTCCAGAACATCCTCCTTTTGCAAAGCACGTGAAGGCGTCTGCAACAGAGACACCAATACAGCCAGGCACAAGAAAAATGTCACGACCCGGAACAGGAACCGGCAGGTCCGCCGAGTTGATTTCTTCATTAAACGATATGCTCCGTAAACTTAGCTCCGCCGAGAATATGGAAATGTACATGCATTACAGTCTGGCCGGCATATTCTTTGCAATTGTTGATCACACGGAAACCTTCCTGTGCGCCGGTAGCTTCAACCACTTTCGGAATTGCCTGAAGAACATCGCCAAGAGCTTCCTTGCCCTCGTCGGAAGACGCCATGTCGAGGATATCATCGAAGTGTTTCTTCGGAACCACCAGCACGTGGATCGGCATCTGCGGATTGATGTCCTTGAAAGCCAGGACCTTATCGTTCTCATAAACTTTAGTAGACGGGATCTTCCCTGCCACAATATCACAGAATAAACACATACTGCTATCCTCCAACTCTAGTGATTTGATTCTATGCATATTCTACTCCAAAAGCACTTGTCTTAAATAACATTTCCATCACATTTTGAAAAAAGTTATGCGAATCGCCGATGATCCCGCCTCTTCAAACAATAAAGGGACCGCGCTAATATGTGCGGTCCCTTCTTGGCATTCTATTCCTGTATATCTCTTACAGCATCTTCTCGAGCTCGGTCTTGACTGCAGCCAGTGCCTCATCGATCGCTGCCGGATTCTTACCACCGGCTTGCGCCATATTCGGACGGCCACCGCCGCCACCACCAACAATCGGAGCCACGGCTTTGATCAGGTTACCGGCATGCGCACCTGCCTTGACCGCGCTGTCTGTCGCCATGATCACAATGTTGGCTTTGCCTTCGCAAGTGGAAAGCAGTGCAACGACACCATCACCGATCTTCTCTTTCAAAGAGTCGCCCAAGTCACGCAGCGCGCCCATCTCCACGTTATCGAGTTTCGCCGCCAGGAGCTTGACGCCCTTGACATCTTCGGTCTGCTCCAAAGAATTGCCGAGCGCTTCTTTTGCCGCCTTGGACTTCAGAGACTCGATTTCGGAGTTTGCTGCCTTCAGGCTGTTCTGCAGAGCAGCGATCTTGCTTACGATCTCAGACGGGTTGGACTTAAGGAGTTTCGCCGCCTCATCGATCATTTTCTCGAGGTCCTTGTAATAAGCGGAAACACCATCACCGGTCAACGCCTCGATTCTTCTTACGCCGGCAGCGACACCGGACTCGGAAAGGATCTTGATCGAACGGATCTGGGATGTATTGCTGACGTGCGTACCACCACAGAGTTCTACGGAGAAAGCAGCCTTAAAGTCATCCTCGTTGTTTCCGGAAGTACCCTTGCCCATGCTGACAACACGAACGACATCGCCGTACTTCTCACCGAAAAGCGCCATCGCGCCGGTGGATACCGCTTCCTGCTGACTCATCTCATCTGTGCGTACCGGTAAGGATGCCGCGATCTCTTTATTTACGATGGCTTCGACCTTCTCAATCTGCTCAGCTGTCATGGCCGCATCATGGGAGAAGTCAAAACGCAGACGGTCCGGAGTAACCAGAGAACCCTTCTGCTCAACATGATCACCCAGCACGATCTTCAGAGCTCTCTGCAGCAGGTGTGTAGCGGAGTGGTTCTTACATGTATTGTTACGGTTCTCCTCATCCACGCAGATATCCGCGGTGCTGTCCTTGCTGATCGTTCCCTTGGAAACGAAACCGACATGACCGATGCGGCCTTCTGCGAGATGAATGGCTTCTGTAACCGTGAACTCGCCACTTTCCGTCTTGATGATACCCTTATCACCGACCTGGCCACCCATAGTGCCGTAGAAAGTCGTGATATCCGTAATGATCGTACCCTTTTCACCTTCTGCGAGGGAATCTTTCAGTGCTGTTTCGTCAGCCAGCGCGACGATCTTACCCTTCGTATTCAGTCCTTCGTAACCGAGGAACTTAGTCTTGATGCTCTCGTCCAGCGCATCGAAAACACCGGCAGCAGTATTAAGCTTCGCAGAGAAGTTCGCATTGTCACGCGCCTTCTGTTTCTGCTCTTCCATAGAAGCCTTGAAGCCTTCTTCATCTACCGTGAGGCCTTCTTCTTCGGCCAGCTCGACAGTCAGCTCGATCGGGAATCCGAATGTATCGTAAAGATAGAATGCAGACTTACCATCGATCGTCTTCTTACCGGAAGCCGCGCTCTCTTCGAGGATCTTCTTGAATTCCTTCATGCCGTTCTCAAGTGTGCTCTCGAAACGCTCGATCTCCTTGGTCAGTTCGCTCAGGATGAACTCTCTGTTCTTAGTAAGAAGCGGATAACTGTTCTTATAGATCTCATCGATGAAGATCGTCGCGATCTTCAGGATGTCTTCCTTCTTGAGATTCAGTGCGCGGGCATGACGGACGGCACGGCGGATCAGGCGGCGAAGTACGTAGCCTGCGCCAACATTGGCAGGAACAAGTTTCGCTGCATCACCGATCAGCATGACAGAAGTTCTCGTATGGTCAGCCAGGATACGCATGGAACGTGTCTGCTTCTCATCTTCGTTATACTTCGCGCCGGAGACTTTCTCGATGTAAGCGATGACCGGTGCAAAGAGATCGATCTGGTATACATCACGGGAACCGTTCAGGAAAGCCAGGATCCTCTCGAGGCCCCATCCGGTATCGACGTTCTTCTGCTTCAACGGTGTCAGTGTGCCGTCCTTATGCTTCTCGTACTGCATGAAAACGTCGTTTCCAAGCTCGGTATACTTGCCGCAAGAGCAACCCGGGCCGCAATCCGGACCGCAATCCGGGCGATCGGCAATATAGAACATCTCACTGTCCGGACCACAAGGACCATACTCAAGTCCCCACCAGTTGTCGTCAGCGCCGAGGTAGTAAATGTTTTCTTTCTTAAAGCCGGAAGCGATACGGTACTCTGCGCCCTCTTCATCTCTCGGGGCATTCTCGTCACCGGCAAATACGGTTGCAGCCAGATGGTCCGCATCGAAACCGAACACCTGTGTCAGAAGTTCGAAGCTCCACTGGCATCTTTCTTTCTTAAAATAGTCACCCAGGCTCCAGGAACCCATCATCTCGAAGAAAGTAACGTGGCTCTTATCTCCGACGGAATCGATATCGTTGGTTCGTACACAGCCCTGGACATTGCAAAGTCTTGTTCCCAAAGGATGCTTCTGACCAAGAAGATAAGGCATCAGGGGCTGCATGCCGGCCACGTTGAACATAACACCTGTCGAACCATCGGATACCAGTGAAACGGCACCGACATCCACGTGTCCACGGTCTATATAGAACTGCTTCCATGTATTTCTCAATTCATCTGAGGTAAATTGTCTCATTCTTCTTTGTCTCCTTTGTCAACAAAGCCATCCGAAAAAACGGAAAAAGCAAGGCACGCGCATGTATTTCGCGTGCCTTGTAATTTTACATGATTTAGGCGAGAAAATCTATATATAGGTAAGGTAAAACAAGAAAAAGATATGCTCGCCGTCTCATGTATCCCGAAAGACTCAAAATGGTAGCTTTTTTCTGATCCGGATCAGATCGAAAAGGTTTCTTCTGTATCGCCTGGATTTCACATACAGCGCATCCAGATGCTTCTCTTCTGCCTCGACCAGCTGCTTTCGTTCTTCCTCCGTGATGCCTTCTCTACTGAATGCCGCCTTCATCGCGACCAGTTCACCCTTTTCGGAAGATCTGCCCTTTAATATCTTCGCCATTATCCGGAAGTATTTGTAGTATGCCCGGCTACTGAGGTTGATATCCTTGTTCCGCATCTTCGTTTTCCAATACAACTGGAATCCGAACCGAATCCCCAACACCAGCACAAGCAGAGCACCCACGATGATCAGGAAGTGGATCATGAATGCGAACAATTTATTGAAGATCCCTTCAATAAATCTCGAACCGCTAAATGACTCATCCTCCTCTTGCCAGATTCCGTTGCCTGCCCCCTCGCTATGGCTGTCGGGATTGGCCGCTGTATTTTCCGTTACCGGCGTTGGCGTCGCACGCGGTCTTGGCGTGACAAAAGTCGTTTCCGATCCGTACTTATATGCGATCGCATTGAAATTATAGTAACTTGCCGCTGTTTTATTTCCCGGAGTCGGGTCATCCATCACCCATCCGTAGTCCGGGTGGAAATACTCGATCCATGCATGTGCGTTGGCAGTCGTGACCTCATGGCTGACGCCATCTTCCACATCTGTCAGAAGATATCCTCTGACATAACGGGCAGGTATCCCGAGCAGACGCAGAAGTACAACCGCTGTCGTCGCATAGTGCACACAAAAACCGGTCTTACTGTCGTGCAGGAACCAGCCGACAAAATCCATGTCTGAGGGAGGGAATGGCGTTTCCGCATCATATTCCCGCAAGGTCCGGACATAGGAAACGACCTTCTCCACGATCGTTTCTGTCGGCATGTTCACGCTTCCCGTCAGGATCTCCTGGTACCAATCCGGAAGCATGCCCGAGTCTAACACGCTTTTGAGTGTCTCGTCCGGGATCGACAGGCAGTCCTCATAGATAAGATCCAGATATTCTTGCGTCCACTTCGGTGTATAGCGGACCGGCGCGTTATCGTAGGCATAGATATACTCTTTACCGCCATCGTCCAGATGCACTTTCTCATTCATGTTATATGCTTCTCTTACCGAAATCTCCGGGGATTCCACATATGCACGGCTTTCCGGATCCAGGTGATACTGATCGACATAATACGGAATAAAAGCGTAGTCCGCATCAAATTCAGAAGTGACGTGCAGCGTATATCTTGCTTCCCGCTGCGTGATCGGGATTTCCGTAAAATAATCGGCAGGAACCAGATCCGCGGCCCTGGAGGCCCATGAATATCCGTCAAACCAACTCATGGAGGAAGTTTTCAGATAAAGGAACGGCGTATTGTTCGCGTTAGATTCCGGGTACCGGTCGTTCTTTTCACGCACGACTGACATAAATCTCACACTTGGAGGCGTAAAGTTTCCGGCCTTCAGAAGGTCTTCGGTCTCCACCGACAGACGAAGCACATCATTAGCAAGATGGTCGATCCTCACGCTGCCAAAATATGTTGTTTCATAGACTTTGCTTAACCCTTCTCGGGTGACGCCGTTTCCCCACGGGATACGACGCGAAACGGATTCAACAAAATCCCGCACCGAGGCGAAACGCTTCCGCGCAATCTCATCGTTTCTGTACTTGCTTTGCGGATTCAAAAGCACCAGAAACAGAAGTACTGCAAGGATCGGAAGGAACAAGACCGTCAGGTTCTGATAGGTGTTCTCCTTAGCGCTTTTCCTAACGTTACGGAAAAGGAAAAGCATCAGGATCCCGCATATCATGCCCACGCTCGAGGCGGTCGTCGGGGACCGGTAATTCAAGGAAAACGAGCATACGAGGAATGGAAGATAGCCCAGAAGCGCAAAGATGATCGGTTTCTTCCGAATGATCACCCAGGTAGTCAGAAATGCCGGGATCGTCGAAACCATCGACAGGAAGAACGTCATGCCGAAAGGATTTTCCATATAGTCCCCACCGGATCCTGGCAAGAAGCTGAGAGCATCATTTCCGAGTTTCGTGATAAATTGTGCCGCTGCGTCCTGGATCATCATGATATTCAGCATCATAGATCCTCCGAGCAGCAACACCAGCGCACCTATAACGATCAAGGTCAGGCGTATATCTTTTCTGGCGTGGATATAACTGAATCCGAAAGAAAAGATCGGGATAAAGAATATGAAACCGAATGTATCTGTCGCCAGATCATAGACACTCGTGAGCAACGACACGCTTGCAATGCCCAGAAGCGATGCCATAAATCCCGCGAAGAAAAACGCCCATGGCGGAAGGCTTTCGCCCTGAGGGAAAGATAGGGTAAGAGGTGCTTTTTCATTGTTCATTCGGAAGCCCTCCTTCTATCTTCATCCGCAATATGCGACGCATCGTACGGTCCATCTCCTGCTTGGAACGGACTTCGAAGACCTGTGATTTTTTGTATCGGGAAACGATCTTGACACTCACCGGAATATCCTTGGCAAGAAAATACCGGATCGTAAAAAGCACTTCGCCCAGATTTTGATCCACGGTATCTCTTGTGCCCACGAGCGGCATCTCGACGCGTGCCCGGCCGTGTGTCTCTTCTTGTGGCTCTCGAACCAGGATCTCGTCTTTTTTGGCAGACATCTTCCAGTGTACGTTTTTGATCGGGTCGCCAGGTATATATTCCCGGATGTCATATAGTTCGGAATAAGGTGAAACAGACTTCGACAATATCTTGGCCCGGAAGCCGTTCGAATCCGTCACGATCTCCGGCATGCGCTGTATCGGCAATACCGGGATCTCGCCCTTAAGGTCAGCTTTTCTTGGGATCGGGATCAGACCGAACATGTCATAGACGCGCACCTTAAGCGACTCGATCATATACGTACCGCAATGCTCTGTGTTGAGATTCACGGAATAATCCGTGCCGATCTGACAGACAAAGTGGTACTTTTGTATTTCGCCGCTCATCAGTTCTATGATAGTCATACGTACGGAATAAAGCTGTCCGGGAAGATTCTTTCCGCTCTTCGTGGAAAACACGATATCCGTTTCCATATTCATGGTGATCATCGGAGGAACTTTCAGGCGCACCTGAAAAAAGAGCGCCGTGCAGAAGCTGAAAACTATGGCGATCACCGGAATGGCGCCCAAAACCAGAAGCCAATACCAGGCAAACCACTGCTCATACACCAGGAAAAAAGCGATGGACCCTAAAACGGTAAGAATATAGATGATCCAATTCTTTACCATTTTTATTTCCCCGAAACGCGTGTCTTCTTTACGATCTCTTCGGCAATCTTTTCCGTCTTCACTTCATTGAATTCTGCTTCCGGTGTCAGGATAAAACGGTGACTCATGACCGGAACAAATACTCTTTGCACATCTTCATCCGAAACGAAATCCCGGCCATCCATATATGCATAAGCTCTCGCCATTGCCGTCATGGCCAGCGTCGCACGAGGACTCGCGCCACGTTCCAGGTCCGGGTGATTTCTGGTTGCATCCGCAAGCGCAACGATATAATCGAAAAGACGGTCGCGGATATGCACCTTGGAAGCTTCCTGCTGCATACGCACAAGATCTTCCGCGCTGCAGACCCGTTCTATGGTCTTCATCGGATCATTTCCATCCTGGCGGCTCATCAGCATGGCTTTTTCATCTTCATTTTTCGGATATCCCATGGAAATGCGCACGGAGAAGCGGTCCATCTGCGAGTCAGGCAGAAGTGACGTTCCCGAGGCTCCGGACGGGTTCTGTGTGGCAAATACGATAAACGGGCTCGGGAGCGGATATGTTTTCTCATCCACCGTAACCTGCCCCTCTTCCATAGCTTCCAGGAACGCGGACTGCGTACGTGAGGAAGCACGGTTCAGCTCATCGGCAAGGAAAAGATTGTGGAATATCGCACCTTTCTGATAGTGCATCTCCTTAGTGTCTTTATCGAAAACGGAAAAACCGGTAATATCGGAAGGCAGTACGTCCGGCGTAAACTGCACGCGTCCGTAGTCCAGGCCCATGGTCTTGGAAAAGGCCAATACCATCGAAGTCTTACCCACTCCCGGCACATCCTCGATAAGGATATGTCCTCCGGACAGCATCGCCGTCATTACCAAACGGATCACTTCATCTTTTCCGCAAATAACTTTTTTAACTTCTTCAATGACCTGATTCTTTACATCCGACATAGATCTACCCGCCGTTTCCTGCTATTCTGCCAGTCTCATTCAGAAGACGTCGCACTATATAAGCATTGTAACGAATGGAGGCGGCAAAAAATACGGACAGGTTAAAGACAATACAGGGAGAAAATTAAGTTTCCAGAGCTTTTCTCAGGTGCTCGTGATACTGTTTGACGACGCTTTCCGGCCCGTATATTCCAAAAGCACCTTCGTACTGACTTACCCACGAGAAAAACGTCGGACTGATGCTGGCCGTGACGTTGGCAATCAGGTAATCCGCATTTTCAGGATCGGGGAAGATCGAAACATCCTGACTGAAACGATCGTAAAACTGTGTCAGCATATCCTTCCGGAACCGAAGCTGTACAGGTTCCGGCTTATTTCCATACATGCTGAAGGATGCTTCCACATAGCGGGCCACCTGGAAGTTCTTCGGCGGAGACACGAGTTTCTTCTTGGATTCGACGTGCACTTCCTTCATACGGTCGATACGGAAATGCCAGATCGCATCTTCCTTGCCGGCCGGATCCTTGTCCGGTCTCGCGCCGATGCAGTAATAGAAGCCGTTATGCCAGATCAGCGCAAAAGGATGCAGGACGTATCTTTGCCCGTCATGCTTATAGACTTCGCCTTCGCCGAAGCGGTATTCGATATACAGAAAAGAGACCGGGTGACCTTCATGCATGGCCTTTCGGATCCGGTTCGTGGTATAGATAAAATCGTTATTGGAAGAATGGTGACGCCCAATATAGTGGATCTGTTCATTTAATTCCGCCGCATGCCCTTTCGAAGTCAGGCTCTTCAGTTTCCGGATCAGCGTCGCCTTCTTCTTCTCGGTCATGAATCCGGCTGATTCCACGGCATCGATGAGGATCATGATCTCTTCCACTTCAAAATCTCTTTGTTCAATATAATAGCGGGGCGGACGGCCGAAACTTTCCAGCGCGGTCGAAGACGCCTTGATAGCTTCAAAGTCTTTGTAAAGCGCTTTGCGCTCAACGGAAAAGCCGCGCTCTTCAAGCTTCCCGAGTATCTCCTGGGTAGAAAGGCCATGATTCTCATCTGTCTCTTTGAGAAGGATCTCCAGAAGACTCAAAAGTCTTCCTCTGCCGTTTTCTGTATTGCCCATTGTCCTTCCTCCCTTGCTATATATTATTTATTCTTTTCTAATTATATCTTTTTTCCTTCATAAATAGAACTTTGCTAACTACCGTGATATAATTATTAGGCTTATGCGCCATCGTAAGTTACGGGGATATTCCAACGAAGGGTTCCCCCCTTTCCGTCGGCATTTTCTCCCCTTAGAAAAGCCCATCTGTTCCGACCGGCATCCGGGATACCGGCGGAGTTTTTACGGGTAAGATATGAAAAGAGGACGTTCAATGAATTCAATTTATGCAGATATTGCTGTCGCTGCGCCGAAGATCCTTCTTCCGAAAAAGGGAGTCGACCTTTCCAAATGGGCGGTCATCGCATGCGACCAGTTTACTTCTGAGCCGAAATACTGGGAACAGGTCGAGGAGATCGTCGGCACGAAGCCGTCCACGCTCCGTATGTTTCTGCCGGAGGTTTATCTCGAGAAGTGTCCGGTAGAAGAGATCGAGAAGAAGCTTTCCGATATCTCTTCTTCCATCAATGAATATCTGTCCGAGGGTATCCTGGAGGAGCTTGCTCCGGGTTTCATCCTTCTGGACAGAAAGACCAAGTATAACGATTCCCGCCGCGGTCTGATGCTGGCGCTGGACCTGGAACAATATGATTTTACTCCGGGCAACAAGAGCCGCATCCGCGCAACAGAGGGTACCGTTCTTTCCCGTATTCCCCCGAGAGTCCGCATCCGTGAGCGCGCTCCGATCGAGATGCCGCACATCATGGTGCTCATCGATGACCCGAACCGCACGGTCATTGAGCCGGCGTGGGATGCACTTTCTTCCGACCCTGACAATCTCGTGTACGATACCGATCTCATGATGGAAGGCGGCCACGTCAAGGGCTACTTCACTAAGGACGGTTCTGATGTGGCCAATAAGATCGTCGAGGCACTTCGCGACCTTCTTGCTGCTTCTGATGACGGATTCCTTTTTGCCGTCGGCGACGGAAACCATTCCCTTGCTACAGCAAAGACGCATTGGGAAAACATCCGCGAGAAGCTTTCCGCCGAAGACCGCCTGACACATCCGGCACGTTACTGCCTGGTCGAGATCGTGAATATCCATGATGAGGGATTGAAATTCGAACCGATCCATCGTGTTACCTTCGGTCTTTCCGTAGAGGAATTCAAGAAGCGTGCCGCTTCCTATTTCGCCGACCAGCAAGTCTCCTTTACCGACGCAAGTGCTTTTGCCAAGGAAGGCAGAAACGATGGTTCGCAGGCGATCCTGGTGACAAACGGCAAAGAAGATCTGTGTCTTTTGATCGGGAAACCGAAGCATACTTTGGCTGTCGGAACTCTTGCCGGATTCCTGGATTCGATCGAAGAAACCGATAAGATCCATACGGACTATATCCACGGCGAAGACTCCGTCCGTTCTCTGGCCAACGAGAACTGTCTGGGATTCCTTCTTCCGGATGTTTCCAAGAATTCTTTCTTTGAGACGATCTCCCGGGAAGGCGTATTCCCGAGAAAGACTTTCTCCATGGGCGAAGCTCCGGAGAAGCGTTACTATCTGGAAGCAAAGATGATCTGATGGTTGCTTTGTCCTTTGGGGCAAGACCGTAAGTTTTAGAGGTAGAGGGTACATGGCTGAGAAAACGTCTATTTGTGTAATCGGCGCCGGGCTTTCCGGTCTGGTTTGTGCATATAAGCTTGCACAGGCCGGTTTTCGCGTACAAGTCGTCGAGCAGCAATCCACGCCGGGTGGCATGCTGGCCTGTTCCCGTCTCGGCTCTGATTACATCGAGCTTCTGCCTCACCATATCCGCAAAAGCGATCGTGCGCTGATAGCTCTTCTGAAGGACCTTGGTCTTTCCGACGAACTGCAATGGTACGATTCTCTTTGGTATGGGCGTGCAAGCAAAAAGAAACTGGGATATCTCAACAACGGGTTTCACTCCCTGCTTTCCGCTCTGGTTCAGGAGATCACTGATAACGAGGGTATCATCCAGTACGGATATACTGTGACGGAGATTGCCGAGAGCGAGGATCCGACGAGACCGAAATACCGTGTCCGCTGCATTCTGGCCGACACCACATCGATCATACTGGAATGTGATACGATCCTTTATACCGGTTCCTGCCGTAACCTCGTGCACATCACCCATCCGTTGAATATGCCGACCGACTTCCGCGATTCTCTCATGGACGTAACCTATCAGGCCAACATGTGCCTTCTGATGCTGATGAAGTATCCTTTCACGGAATGTTACTCTCGAATGATCGATGATGATGAGCCATTTCAGCGGATCATCCAGCACACCAGCATGGTCGGTGAACGCCGTTACGGCGGTCACGTGCTGTATCTGTCCGGAAGTTTCCAGACATCCGCTCCGCTCTGGACCGCATCTGACGCAGACGTGTTTAAGTCATTTTTCAAGCGTCTTCAGTATATGAATCCCAGCGTTTCCCGCTCAGCTGTCCGCACCTGGCGTTTGACCCGGACACGCTATGCCAAACCGCTCAACCGGCCTTCGGACGAACTGCTCGAGCCGGTTCCGCGCCTTTTTGTGTGCAGTCTGGCCATGTCTGAGATTGCCCAGCAGGATGACTCGAAATACCGCATGGACACATGTGTTGCCCAGGCAAACCTTACCGTTAACAAAATCAAGGAGGTTTTTTCTCATGAAAAAGAACTCAAGAACTTCGAAGAGCAGTAATGCTTCGAAGTCAGGAAAGCGCTCCGGAAAAGCTTCGTTTTCCAACCAGACTGCCTACGAACCTGATCTGGATGTTTTGGGAAAGATGCCGACGATCTCGGCGACAGATATGCTTCTGCGTTTCCTGACACTTCTTGTGCCGGCTCTGGTTGCCTTGCTTGCCGGGCTTATTTTAAAAAATGATCTCAGCAGTTTCTTTACCTGGTGGGCAGCTTTCTATCTTTACAGTTGGGCGACCTTTCCACTCGTTGCCTATTTCTTCCGCGGGTTTGTCTCAACAGGATATGGTCTTTCCAAGAGTCTCGGTATCCTTTTGACGACCGGACCGGTTTGGCTGATCTCTTATCTCGGCATCTGGCAGAGTTTTAACCGTCCTATGACCTTTGTCATGTTTGCCATTCTTGTCGCGGTCTGCTGGGGAATCCCGAAGACACGACGCGCAGCTTTGATCTCGATCTGTGATAACAAAAACATCCGCCACATTCTTCTTGAAGAAATCATCTTTACGATCGTCTTTGTCTTCCTTCTCTTCTGCAAGGGTATCGAACCGAAGATCAATGGTGAAGAGAAATTCATGAACTTCGGCTTTATGAATTCCATGGTCCGCTACGACGGTCTTCCGGCGAAAGACCAGTGGCTGTCCGGTTATTCCATCAATTACTATTACTACGGACAATATATCTTCTCCTATTTGACCAAGATGCTGGGCACCACGACCGGCGTGGCATACAACATTTCCATGTGTGCCGCTATCGCATTGCCTTTCTCGTCCGCTTTTACACTCGGTCAGATGTTTATCGACGGACTCATGCAAAAGCGCGATTGTCCTGTATCCAAGTGGTACCTGCCTTTTGCAGGACTTCTTTCTTCTGCCTGCGTTATCTTTTTCGGTAACTCCCACTCTTTCTTTTACGATGAACAGAGCTTCGGAAATAAGATCCTGAGCTGGGGACTGTGGCAGAAGCTCGGCATCCACATCGGTAAAACAACAGAATTTTTCTACCCGGATTCCACCCGTTTTATCGGACACAATCCTGACCTTATCCAGGAAGGCCTTTCAACAGTTGGAGATAAGACGATCCACGAATTCCCGTTTTACTCGTATCTGATCGGCGACCTGCACGCGCACGTAGTCAGCATGACAATCGTCCTTCTGATCACCGCATTTATCTTCGTAGCCGTATTCCGGGCCAAATACGATAATGACCGGGATCAGAAGATCGTTCGCTTCCGTGGATTTAAGAAAAACATTGTCGGCGAGATGGGGCATCTCTTCCGTCCGGAATTCTTCTTTGCCGCTTATCTTCTGGGTCTGGCCCAGATGTGCAACTACTGGGATTTCCTGATCTACTTTATTTTCTGCTCAATGGGACTTCTGGTCTATAACGCGAGGCGCTCGACTTACCTTTGTTCCTTTACGAGTTTCCTTGTCTTTATCTTCGAAGTCGGCGGAATCCTGGGTGTCTATCTGAAGTTTAACAGCAATGTTTTTGTTCACCTTTGCCTACAGATCGCAATCTTTGTGATCGCTTATCTGTTAACGACAGTCTTCCCGACTGCGATTTCCAGAACAGGCCTCGCCATGTCGATGCTGTTCTCGATCGCCAGCTTGATCTCTCTGTCTTTCAACCTCAAATTCGAGATGATCTCCAATTTCATCGCACTCACAGACAGACATACTTCTCTGTTCCAGTTCACAATCCTCTGGCTGATCCATTTCCTGATCCCGCTTGCCTTGATCGTGCTTGTCGTTTCAACCAAACGTCACAAATACAAGAAGAATCTCCTCCCCATCCTTCCTGCACCGCTTCCATTGGTAAAACCTGCGATGGACTTTAAGAAGGAAAAGAATAGCGACACTACTTCTTCGGAAGACGAAGACAGCCATATCGAGAAGAGTGATTCTGATGATCGTTCTGCGGATCCGGACCTCGACTTCGACCCGGATACAGTCGTCAATAAAGCGCATATTCATCGTGCCCAGGACGCTTCGTCCGATCCTGATGTGAACGGCGGCACTTCTGATGAGGATGCAGATCCGAGTTTCCTGGCCCGTATCGCTTTACTGTTCCGCACACTGGATTACTATTTCGCTAAGTTCGGTGATTTCCTGCTTTGCAAATTCTTCCGTCTGCGTTCCATCGTGGATATCTTCATGGTAGGCATGAGTTTTGTCGGCATGATGATGATCCTCGCTCCGGAGATCATCTATGTACGCGATATCTATGGAGATGAATACCAGCGTTCCAACACCATGTTTAAGTTTACCTTTGCCGGATTCATCATGCTGTCACTGGTTATCGGTTATACCGTATTCCGCTTTATGGCACATGTCACCCGGAAAGGAAATCTTTCCAACTGGGGTTTGACCGTTTCCATCATCATGATCGTCCTGATCATCTTTATCCCGGGACACTATACATTACGTTCTCTCGATCAGCGCTCCGGCGAGATCAGCTCCGAACGCTATCAAGGTCTCGATGGTACCGCATACTTGACCACCTACCAGTCTTCCTACTGGTTTGATGACCACAGGTATGATGACGACCGGGATCTCAAGAGCTACGAAGGAAATCTGATGGCCTATAAAGAAGCCATTGATTGGTTTAACTCCAATGTCAAGGGCAGCAAGAACATCTGCGAAGCCCATGGATTAAGCTATTCGGATAAATGTATCATCTCATCGTACACAGGTCTTCCGACCATTGCCGGCTGGCAGACACACGAGCAGTTGTGGCACTTCCAGGGCATGATCGATGACGAAGGAAATTTCGTGGCAGATCCGGAAAGGGACGGCTGGAATAATATCGTCGGCCCGCGTTATGGTGATCTGCAGACCATCTACTCCTCTGCTGATGTCGATGAGGTCAGCAGACTACTGCACCTCTACGATGTAACTTATGTTATCTGCGGTGACATGGAACTGAGTCAGATGCATATCGTCAATTACTCCGTCTTCGATCAGATCGGCCAGGTGGTCTTCACTTCTTCTGACGGATCCCTGAAGATCTATAAGGTTCAGTAAGCTGAACTCCGATAGAACAAAAAAAGAACGAAGCTGTCTCAAATGAGACAGCTTCGTTTTCTTTGTCCTTCGTTATATTCAACTGCATCAGTTGCCGCTAATGTCGACCTGGGCTTCTACGACCGATTCACCACGTATAGGAAGGATCGGTTCATTAGAAGTGGCATTGTATTCATAAAACCAAAGGACGATACCTCCGATGATAAATGCCAGGATCAACAAGCTCGCAACGATCTCGCCGATCAACTCAGATATTCGGATACTCATTTTCACCCCTCAAAATATTAAAAGATATGACATCCTCCGATATCTGAGTTCAGAATATACTAAACTTATCGGAAAAACAACCTTTTTCGAAGGAATGTCAGCAATTCAAGCAGAAGTCACAAACTTATCGTGCTTTTTGCCTGAAATATCGTGGAAGGCTCCATATCCGCTCGTCATACGGAGATTACTGAATGTAGCCGATCTCCTGAGCCAGCTTCTTCTCGATCACAACGGTCGCATCACGATGCATGCGCATGAATGTTGCCGGGCACATCGGATCGATACGGTCACTCATAAGAAGCTTGCTTGCCGCTTCTTTCTTGTTTCCGTTGATGATCATGATCAAAGCCTTGGCGCGCATGATGTTACCCATACCCATCGTTACGGCATAGCGCGGAACCTCGTCACGATTTGCAAAGAAACGTGCATTGGCATCGATCGTAGACTCATCCAGGACCTCCTTGTGTGCGCCATCGATCAGAACCGGACCCGGCTCATTAAATGCCAGATGTCCATCCGGGCCAACACCCAGGACCTGAATCTCGATTTCTGTCTTATCCAAAAGAGCATTGAACTCCTTGAGGTTCTCGTCCACATCACCGATTCCCTTGGCAACGTAGGTATTCGCTTTATCAATGTTGATATGGTCGAATAGATTGCTGTCCATAAAATAACGGTAGCTCTGATTATGAGTCGGCTCCAGACCTACATACTCATCAAGGTTGACGGTATGGATCTTGGAAAAGTCCAGACCTTCTTCTTTGCATCGACGGGAAAGTTCCTGATACATGCCTACCGGGCTGGATCCTGTTGCCAGGCCGAGTGTGCACTCCGGCTTCTCACGTACGACTTTCTCAATGATGTCTGCCGCTTTCTTGCTGGCGTCCTGATAATTTTCTGCAATAATTACTTTCATAGATGTGCCTCCTTTGGCCTGAATGATTCATCTTTCTGGTTCATTATTTCTGCTTGATCACGATATTTCCCTGATCCTTGTAGATGCTGTTCTCAGGGATCACACCACGGACACAGGATGTCGGATACACATTGCTGTTTCTTCCGATCACCGTACCCGGATTCAATACACTGTTACAGCCGACTTCTACAAAGTCACCCAGCATCGCGCCGACTTTCTTTCTTCCTGTCTCGATCATCTCGTCACCGTTCTTGATCACAACAGGCAGCTTGTCGCTCTTGACGTTACTGGTGATGGAACCGGCGCCCATATGGGACTTATAACCCAGGATAGAGTCGCCGACATAGTTATAATGCGGAACCTGCACACTATTGAACAGGATCACATTCTTCAATTCAGTAGAGTTTCCGACCACGCATCCTTCGCCGACAAGCGCGGAGCCTCTGACAAAAGCACACTGGCGGACTTCTGTTTTATGTCCGATGATGCACGGACCTCCGATATATGCAGTAGCAAAAACTTTGGCATCTTTCGCGATCCAGACATCATCCGACGGATGGTCGAACTCATCTTCCGGAAGTGTTTTACCGATCTCCAGGATCAGATCCGAGATACCGGCGAGCGCTTCCCAAGGATATGTGAACTTTCCGAGATATTTTGCTACCTGCGGATAAGTCTGTGTTAGATCGTAAAGGTCATTGATCGTATACATTATTTCTTCACCTCCACAAGATGGCCGCTCTTTTCCATCGCAGCGATGATCGCATCCACCTGCTTCTCGCATTCTTCATAAGAACCTGCCTCAGACATTACGCGGAGAACCGGTTCCGTACCGCTCTTTCTAAGAAGAACACGTCCATTATCGCCGAGTTCTGCCGTGCAGGCATCCACCTGGGCTTTAACCGTCGGATCTGCGAGAGTTCCGTCCTTATCGTCAACGACAACATTCTTAAGGACCTGCGGATACATCTTGCAGCCGGAAGCCAGAACGGAAAGCGGCAGATTCGTCGCAAGAAGCACTTCCATCAGCATGATTGCTGTGATCAGGCCGTCTCCTGTGTGGGCATACTTTCTGAAAATAACATGTCCGGACTGTTCGCCGCCGATCATGTGATCGTTTTCTTTCATGTTCTCATATACGTAACGGTCACCTACCGCGGTCTTCTCATAAGCGATACCTGCTTCATCCAGTGCTTTGTAAAGACCGAAGTTGGACATGACCGTAGTAACTACAGTGTTATTCGTAAGCTGGCCCTTCTCCTTGAGATACTTCGCGCAAATGTACATGATCTTGTCGCCATTTACGACGTTTCCAAGTTCATCTACTGCCAGGCAACGGTCCGCATCGCCGTCAAAAGCAAAGCCCAGATCCAGTTTGTTATCCACAACATACTTCTGAAGACCTTCGATGTGTGTGGAACCGCATCCGGTATTGATGTTCACTCCGTCCGGTGTGTTGTTGATCACGTAGGTCTTCGCGCCCAGGGCATCAAATACGGCACGGCCGATCATCCAGGAACTGCCGTTCGCGCAATCCAATCCGACCTTATGCTTAGCATAGGACTTTGTTGCCAGTCCGGTAAGATAACCGATATAGCGGTTTCTTCCGGAATAATAGTCGATCGTCTTACCGATCTTATCTTCAGATGCAAATGGAAGTTCTGCGATCTCGCCATCGATATACTTCTCGATCTGGTCCTGAAGATCGTCATCCATCTTCTCGCCTTCCACATTCATCAGCTTGATACCATTATCGTAATACGGGTTGTGGCTGGCTGAGATCATCACGCCGCAATCAAAATCCTCCGTGCGGGTAATGTAGCTGACGCAAGGTGTTGTTGTAACATGTAATAAATAAGCATCAGCGCCCGAAGACGTGATGCCTGCTGCTAACGCGTTCTCATACATGTAAGAAGAACGACGTGTATCTTTTCCAATCACGATTTTCGCGGAACAATCCGCGCCTTTTTCCTGATGTTGTTGCATGTAGTACCAACCGAGAAAACGACCGGTCTTAAATGCATGTTCCGCCGTCAAAACTACCCCTGCTTTTCCACGGAATCCATCTGTTCCAAAATATTTTCCCATGCGAAAATCTCCTTATTTTCGAATATACGGTAAAATTTTACACTTACGAAGACGAAATTAAAATACTTTCTCGTTGAATTTTACATTTCAATATCGATACATCTTTGAACTTCAAAACAAAAAACGCCGCTACAAGCGGCATTTTTGCGATACTGTTTCGGTTTCGGAAGAATCATTTCTTTCCTTTGGCAACAGGCTTTTTCGCAACTTTGGCATTCTTGGCCGAAGCCGCTCCTGAAGCAACACCCAGGATCTTCTGTTTTCTGTGCTGGCTGGTACCGCAGTCCACACGCACGCCACGCATCAGATCACGTCCGTAAACCTTGACCTGTCTTCCGCAAGAGCATCTGCAAAACCACTGCAGATTCTTACCACTCTTGATTCCGGTCATAGCCTCTACGGTAAGTTCTCCAAATACCTGTCCGGTCAAATCATCCATGGCCGCCGTCTCTCTTCTTGACTGGCCCTGAAAATCTTCCTCTTTTAACGGTTTTCTTGTCGTATCACGATAAGGGCAATTCTCATCAAAACAGTTGCTCACTTCCGTGTGAAGCAAACGATGGGAAGTGATCCGGATCTCATTTCCGCAATCACACTTGCACTTCCACACAACTTTCCCGTTAAATCTCTCTGCCGTCTCCTCCAAAGCGACCAGATGCCCAAACCGTTCACCCGCAATGTTCTTAACTTTACGGCCACGGCCCTCATTTTTTTTGTCTCTGATAATTGTCGGCATTCTTTGTGTTTCCTTTCCAAAAAAACACCATAATCGGTGTTCAACATGAATATTTTACCATGATATATCAGAATCTCAATATAAAATTCTCTGACTTTTTAAAGGACAGGAAGTCCACGAAAAAGCTGTCTCCTTCCGATGAAAAACACCTTCTGGAGACAGCCTTGTTCATGTTCCGGAATATCCGAAACGATCATTCTAATTCAAAAGCACCTGTGTACAGTTGATAATATTTTCCTTTTTCGGCGATCAGGGATTCGTGGTCACCACGCTCAATGATGTGTCCGTTTTCGAGTACCATGATCGCTTTACTGTTCTGTACGGTAGACAGACGGTGTGCAATAACGAATACCGTTCTGTTTTCCATGAGCGCATCCATACCTCGCTGAACGATAGCCTCGGTACGGGTATCGATGGAACTCGTCGCCTCGTCCAGGATCATGACCGGCGGATCGGCAACCGCTGCTCTGGCAATCGCGATCAACTGACGCTGACCCTGCGAAAGCTCTGCGCCGTTGGCGGTCAGGACCGTATCGTAGCCTTGCGGAAGCTTGCTGATAAAGTCATGGGCATTCGCCAGCTTGGCCGCCTCGATGCACTCCTCGTCCGTTGCTTTCAGGTTACCATAGCGGATGTTATCCATGACCGAACCTGTGAAAAGATTCGTCTCCTGAAGCACGATACCCAATGAGTGTCGAAGATCCGCTTTCTTGATCTTGTTGATGTTGATATCATCGTATCGGATCTTACCATCCGCAATATCGTAGAAACGGTTGATCAGGTTCGTGATCGTCGTCTTGCCGGCACCTGTCGCGCCAACAAAAGCGATCTTCTGTCCTGGTTTGGCAAAGAGCGATACATCATAGAGGACCTGCTTCTTGCCATCATAACTGAAGTCCACATCGAACAACCGGACATCGCCGCTTACCTCTTTATAGGTCAGAGTGCCATCTCCATGAGGATGCTTCCAGGCCCAGACATAGTCTTTACTGTGCTTATGGGCGAGTGCCTCCTCCTCGGAAACTTCGGTCAGTTCTTCACCATTCTTCTTGCAGTGTACCAGCGTAACATATCCTTCATCCGTCTCGGACTTTTCATCCATCAGTTTGAAGATACGACCGGCTCCGGCCATCGCCATGATGATTGCATTCATCTGCTGGGAAACCTGGGATACCGGCATAACAAATGCTTTGGTAAGTTGCAGGAAGGAAGCGATAACACCGACTGTAATGGCCTTTACCCCACACTGAATAGCCAGGAATCCACCTACGAAAGCCACGAGTACATAAAGGACATTTCCGATATTACCCATGATCGGCATCAGGATGTTGGCAAAGATGTTAGCCTTTGTCGCATTCTCGCAAAGTTCTCCGTTCTTCTTGTCAAAAGCATCTTTCGCGCGATCTTCGTATGTGAAAACTTTTACGACCTTCTGTCCGTTGACCATCTCTTCGATGTAACCGTTTACATCGCCAAGCGATGCCTGCTGCTTCACAAAATACGTTGCACTCTTTCCACCGATCTTGCCCATAAAGAAGATCATGGCAAATGTGCCAAGCAAAACCATGATCGTCAGCTGCCAGCAGGTCACGATCATACCGACCAGCGTGGCAATGATCGTAATGGCGGAAGAAACCATGGACGGGAAACTCTGGGAGATCATCTGCCGCAAGGTGTCTACGTCGTTGGTATAGTGGCTCATGACATCTCCGTGCGAGTGTGTATCGAAATAGGAGATCGGAAGAGTCTGCATATGCTTGAACATGTCGTCACGCACATTCTGCAATACATTCTGCGAGATCACCAGCATGATCTGACCCTGGAAAAGGTTGGCGATCACGCCGAAGCCGAACAATACGGCGACGATCCGGATCCATGTCAGAAGACTGGAGAAATCCACCGCGTCTCTTCCCGAGATCGTTGCCCGTGTCAGAAGCGGATCGATATAGTCATCGATCAGGTTCTTGATGAACATATTTCCCAGAACAGAAGTTACTGAAGCGACAATAATACATATAAATACGATACCCAGAAGGATCTTGTATTTTCCTGTCAGATACGAAAGCAGTCTCTTGACCAGTTTCATGGAGATCGGGTTTTTCTTTAAGTCCTCCCGATTCATAGGACGTGCTCCTCTCGGCGGCGGCATTACTGATCGCCTCCTTTCTTCTGGGATTCATACACTTCTTTATAGATCTCATTATTCGCCAGCAGCTCCTCATGAGTACCCACCGCATTAATCTTACCGTTATCGATAACGATGATCTTGTCGGCATGTTCCACAGAGGAAATACGCTGTGCAATGATCAGCTTGGTCGTACCCGGGATATACTCGGCAAACCCTTTCTGGATCTGTGCGTCGGTAGCTGTATCGACTGCGCTCGTAGAGTCATCGAGGATCAGGATCTTCGGATTCTTAAGAAGCGCTCTGGCAATACAGAGTCTCTGCTTCTGTCCACCGGAAACATTGGTACCGCCCTGCTCGATATAGGTATCATATCCATCCGGAAAAGCACTGATAAACGAGTCTGCCTGTGCGATCTTGCATGCGTGGATCATCTCTTCATCTGTCGCATTCGGATTACCCCAACGGAGATTTTCCTTGATCGTTCCGGAAAATAATACGTTCTTCTGCAGCACCATCGCCACATTATCACGGATGACATTCAAGTCGTACTCCCGTACATCCACACCGCCGACCTTGACAGATCCGTCGGTAACATCGTAAAGACGCGGGATCAACTGTACGAAAGATGATTTTCCGCTTCCTGTACCACCGATGATACCTACGGTCTCACCGGACTTGATATGCAGATCGATATCTGACAGGCAGCTCTTCTCTTTTTTCTTGGAATAGCTGAAGAATACGTCATTAAAATCAATGGAACCATCCTTGACTTCCATGACCGGATTCTCCGGATTCGTGATATCCGGCTGCTCGTTCAGGATCTCCGAGATACGTTCGGCCGAAGCACGTGAAATAACGATCATAACAATGATCATGGAAACCATCATAAGACTCATCAGGATCTGCATGGTATAGGAGAACATACTGCTGAGCTCACCTGTCGTCATATCTTTATTCACGACCAGTCTTGCGCCGACCCAGGAGATCAGAAGCATCGCGGAATAGATGCTGGCCATCATAAGCGGTCCGTTGAAATTCAGGGCTCGTTCAGCTTTGACCGAATCATCGCGGATGCTTTTGGAAACGGAAGTAAACTTCTCGATCTCATGATCCTCTCTTACGAAAGACTTGACCACGCGGATGCCACGGACATTCTCCTGCACAACATTGTTCATCAGGTCAAACTTCTTAAACATACGGACAAAAATCGGATGCGCATAGCGGAAGATCAGGACCAGACCGATCATCAGGACCGGAGCGATGCCAAGAAGGATCAACGCCACTTTCGCATTGATATAAAAGCTCGCGCACATGGCAAAGATCAGCATGATCGGTGCACGGACAGCAATACGGATCACCATCTGGTAAGCATTCTGAACGTTCGTGACATCTGTCGTCAGTCTCGTGATAATGCTTGATGTCTTGAACTTATCGATATTGGAAAACGAGAAGTTCTGAAGATTATGGAACATATCATGTCGTAAATTCTTCGCAAAACCGGCGCTGGCTTTGGCCGCTTCTTTTCCGGAAAGCGCGCCGAACGCCATGGATGCAAACATACAAACGAGAAGCAGAACGCCCATCTTCCAGACGTACCCCATATCACTCTTCTCGATACCATTGTCGATCAGTTTCGACATTAGAAGCGGCATAAGAACTTCCATTACCACTTCGCAGGAAACGAGGATCGGCGCAAGAAGCGAGGATCTCTTGTATTCCCTTACGGATTTTAACAGTCGTTTTATCATTCTTCTAAATTCCTTATCATTCTTTGTGTCAGTTCAATGTAAGTCTGTATTTCTTCTTCACTAAGTCCCCGGACCAGTTTTTTCTCCACACCTGCGATGGTCGAATCGACCTTTTTCTTCGCCTGTCGTGCCTGCTCGGTCACGATGATCCTCTTCATCCGGGCATCTTTCTCTTCGCACTCACGGCGGATCGCGCCACGCTGCTCCAAAAGTTTCAAGATTCCGGTCGCTGTGCTGCGCTGGATATGAAACTCCTGCTCGATGTCCTTCTGATAGACGGCATTTCCGAGTTCAAACTGGTAATTCAAATACCCCATAACGTGTGCCTGGACTGCAGTCAGCCTTCCCTCTGCGCAAGAAGCAAATTCCTGATCCAATGCTTCATCAATGGTCAGACGGATCGACTTGGATAAATGGCGCACATAAGGTCCCATCCGGATCTCTTTTCCGAGGCCGTTAGGTAAAGACCTATTCTCAATCGGCATATTGTCTGATACACTCCCCCTCTTTTCCAAAATGGATCGTGCCTTCAAAATTGTTAGGATGCTAACTTATTTTGTTAGGACGCTAACATAATATCTCTTTTGCCGATTCAAGTCAACATGAAAAACTACTGATCCTGACTGTCAGAGGATCTCCCAGATGATCGTGACAGTGTCTGCCACGTCAATATCTTCCGGTTCCATATCTATTCCAAGCGCGCAGTCTTCGGAAATACCCGTCATAAATACTTTAGAGCGCTGCATCGTCGTAACTTCCATTCTTACATCTTCAAAGGAATAATCTATATGACGGATCTCTCCCAGAGTCACACCCGAAGCCGAAGCCAGGATCGTTGCTTTGTTTCTGGCATCGGCGACGGCTCCGGCCAGAAGAAGGTTCTTGGCCGCTTCCTGGTCTTTCACCCTGTAACTGACGCGGAATTCAGGTTCTGCCGGACACTTGGCCAGGCAGGTAAATACTTTTCCCAATATCTCCTTATCGGAATCAAAGACAAGACGCAGCTCATGACAAAAGCGGTATCCCTTGAAACGCTGTTTCCAGACACCATTCTCGTCATAACCCTCGTACTCGGGTTCAATATCAAATCGTACCGTCTTGATCTCCGAAGCGGAAAAGCCGGCTGCTGCCAGAGATGCTTTCACGGCTTCACTATCTTCGGAAGCACGACGTACCGCTTTTTCATAGTTTTTCTCGACATCACACACAGTAATACCGATACAAGTCTGATCCGGTTTAACCTTGATCAAGCCTCTTCCTGTTACACGCATCGTTTTTCTGGCATTCATAGCTTCTCCTCCTTTAGCTTATGTTATTCACGATCCCGATGGAAACATATCCGTCGATCAGAGCCTGAAGGTCGGTCCCTTCCTCCGCATGATCCCTATCGATCCAGTGGATCGAATATTCTCTGGTACCGTCAGCATACTCCTGCTCCAGACGATAGTAATCAACATACGGCGTGCCCATACCGACCCTTCTGTCCCGAAGGATGCCCTTGCAATCAGCAAGCGCGCAATCCGTAAAGTTGACATTGATCACCTTTCCCGGCATCAGATCCGAACCGAAGATCTCTTCCAGAACGATCGGCAGATAGTGATCTGTTACAGCGTGGCCGGCCCCGCTTGCCCGCTTGTCGAACGCAAAGCCTTCGGAAAAAGCAACGGCCGGATATCCTGTCATCGCTGCATCCAGTGCGGCGGCTACTGTGGCCGAGTACTGTATATCCGTTCCCACATTAAACCCGTTATTGATTCCCGAGAATACGATGTCCGGCTTCTGCGGCAGGATGCATTGGCATCCGATGCGCACACAATCTGAAGGCTGCCCGGAACATGAGAAGGCGTGTACGCCTTCAATGCCCAAATCATAAGGTTTCACCTTAAGCGGAACGTCGATCGTAAGACTGTGCGAAGCAGCACTGCGCTGTGTATCCGGTGCCACGACCCAGACCTCTCCATAGTTCAAAGCCGCCTGTGCAAGGCGCGCTAAACCGTCGGATCCGATCCCGTCATCGTTGACAATAAGTATCCTTCTGTTTTTTCCCATGATTTTTCCCTGACCCGCTCAGACTTCAAAATCGAAGCAGCTTCTGATCTTCGCATATGGGCGGACTTTTCCGCTCGCTACGGCTACGTGATCCGGATGCACGGCATAGCCGGCAAGCGCCGCTTCATCTTCAAAAGTGGAATCCAGCATCAGGTCTGTATTCGAGCTTGCCAATCCTTCGGTCAGCACTTTGATCTCGATCAGCCCCGGAATTTTTCCGGCAAGGCCCTCAAGACCCTCTTTAATATTCTTCTTTACTTCCGCTTTCTCCTCATGAGAAAGCTCTTCCTTTAACGTCCAGATGATCACATGTTTTACCATAGTAAATTCGCTCCGTTTTTCTGTGTGTTGTTCTTTTTCATCTTATCATATACTGCGTCGGAAATGGGATCTTCTTTTTCCGTAATTTCATCCGCAATAGCCGACAGTCAGGTTCTTCTGATAAAGAGTATCATATATATATACTATGATATAATAGTTTGACATAAAGAATGAGGAGTTCTTTTTAAAAGGAGGAAAATGAATATGTTGAATACGATTTTACGGGTCCTGGGCTTTGCTTTGGTCCTTGGTGGAATTATTTTATTGGGCTGGAAGTCTTTCCAGAATACCGGAACGGTACCGCAGGGGGTTCCGGCTGCTAAAAAGAAGAGTTTCAAAAAACCGGCTCTGATTCTGGTTCTGCTCGGCGCTCTGTCTATCATTGCGTCTTTGGCTTTTACCATTATCCCGACGGGTTATACCGGTGTTCGTGTAACTTTCGGTCAGGTTGAACAGCGCACGCTGAATAACGGTATCAATTTCCAGATCCCCTTGATCCAGGAGATCGTGCTGGTCAACAACAAGCAGCAGGATATCAAGTTTAACGATAATGCCATCTCTTCCGAGACCAGCGAGCGTAACACGGTAAACTTCCGCGGCATTACTGTTACCTATCAGATCAATCCGGAAAAGTCCGCTTGGATCTTCGCTAATGTCACAAACTACGAAGCCGGTCTGGTCAGCGAGTCTCTGGTAGCTTCCGCGATCAAGACCACTTCCAAGACTTTGTCTCCGAACGACTGTACCAACCGAAGCATCATTGAGCCGAAAGCCAAGGATAATATTCAAAAATCACTGGATGAGAAATACGGCCCGGATGTCGTATATGTCAACAAAGTCGTAATCAACGACGCCGCTTTTGACTCGGAATACGACGAAAAGATCGCTAAGAAACAGCAGGCTCAGATCGATTACGAGACACAGCAGATCGAGAATAAGAAGAATATTGAAAAGGCAGAAGCGGATGCCGCTGTCATGAAGACACAGGCGCAGGCAAAGGCGGAGGCAAAAGTTATTGCTGCACAGGCTGAAGCGGATTCCAACAAGCTCATCAGCGACTCGATCGATGAGAACGTATTGCGCAACAAGTATTATGAGATCTGGGACGGTAAGCTCCCGGCTACCATTGTCGGCGCCGATGCAGCAGCTTCAATCCTGATCAATGCAATGCCGACAAACAACTCTACGTCCGGTTCAGGTTCATCCAGTGTAACACCTACACCTGCACCGACGCCTACACCAACTCCGGCACCGGAGTCCTGATCAATTATATGAATGGGAGATTAATCTTATGAAACGCAGCATAGCAGCGATTCTTTCACTTTCCATCGTTCTTGGACTTGCCGGATGCAAGAATAAGGGCGACGAAACCAGAACAGAGAGAAGCACCAGAACGAAAAAGACTGAAATCACCGAGACCGAAGATACGGAGAGTTCTGAAGAACCTACTGAAACAGAAAGCGAAACCGAGCCTTCCGAATCATCGGAAACTTCTGAAACAACTGAATCCGAGACATCTGTCGAGTCTGACACATCGGAAACATCGGATTCTTCCGAGTCTTCGGAATCCTCTAAAGAATCCGAAAGTTCGGAGACTTCAGATACATCCGCGCCCACACCTACACCGGCTTCGATTCCGAAGATCACTTTTTCCAACAACCTGAAGAGCCTCGACTTGAAGCGCAGCAACAGGATCCGTGCATATTCCGAACTCTGCCCTTCTGCCGGAGAAAACTCGATGGCTGAGCTGAAAGAAGAGTTGGAATTCTACCAGATCGGATCCTCTGATTTCTCTAAACTCACTACAGTGACCGATGCTATTTTTGATGGAAGAGCCAGACGCATGGATTCCTATTACGATCAGGCGCTTGCAACTTTCCACGACGACGTGCAAGGCCTTACCAGCGATGAGTTCTGGGATTATCGTACGAGAATGTTCCAAACCCACACCCGCGTTGCTCGGGCAGACAGCCAGATCTATTCTTTTGAGCTGACCGATGGTGTTTCGGACAGTTATTCAACACAGTATTTCAATCTGGATTCTTCCACCGGAGATTCAATCAAACTTGATGATGTCGTTTTAGACAGAGCCACGATGGCTAAGATCGTCGAGACTCTCCCGATCGGCGAAGGCTACGAAAAAGAAAACCTTCAACTGGCCTATGCCTCGATCGCTGATGCGCTTTCCAATAATAAAGAGGTAGACTTCCTTCTTTATCCGAACGCGATCCAATTCGCCTACACGATCAGAGTATACGATTATGATCAGACATACTTCTGCACCATTCCGACAGTTCTTCTGGGCGGAGTCGTGGATCTGAAATACTTCGGCGCCACCACCAAAAACTATTCTCTGGTTTTCGGTTCCAATAATACCTGCGTTTGGGATTTCGACGGTGACAGTACACCCGATGTTTTAAGCATCAACTGTGGAGATGACAACAGCAAGACGATCGACTTCATGTTCAACAACACCGCCTCGTCCATAACCAAGGAAAACAAAATCTATTCGGACAATGGTTTCTATCCTTTGTACGTAAGCGTTACAGATAATGGTACATTTATCTACGTCGGATGTTCCAATGAGGATCCGGTCGATGGTTGCCTGGTCTTCTGTCTTCGCGCAGATGAAAAGATCGAGTTTATTGACGAGTGTGAAATTTTTGATTCTATCCCGTACGATCCTTCCAACTGCCGGATCACCCCCAGATGTGATCTCCTCGGGACAGGCCATATGACCGTAAACGCTTCTATATTGGGTAATAACGGAATTCCTAAACCTATCGATCCTTTCTACGAAAAGAGCGGCGTGGGTGTTACCGTCAAGGAAATGAAGCTTGCCGGATACAGTGAAGAGGGACCTTTGGCCGGCGATACCGTCACGATCCCCAAGGGCACGTCCGTCCGCATGATCGGCATTGATTCCGCAAACGAAATGGCGCTTTTCACGACATTAAACGAAAATGAATCCGAGAACGTGATGTTCTATATGGCTTGCTGGAAAGAACATTACGATTACTCGGATGAGTATGACTTCTCGATCCATTACGATGGCGATTCTGCATATCAGCTCTTTGTCGGCCCAATGTATGCTGACTAAGCAAATCTGAACCATACGCATCAAATCAAAAGGCGCTGCCATTGAGACAGCGCCTTTTATTTGTCATGTATCTGATCCGTCAATGATGTGATGCTTCTCAGAAGAAGAGCTGGGTTACACGCAGCACTCCATCAATGGCACGAAGCTCGCTGAGAACATCCTCACTGAGTTCTTCGCTGACAGCCAGGAAAGACTGTGCTTTGGTGGATCCAGGCTTTACGCCCCAGTGCATCGCATTGATATTGATGTTGTGATCGCCGATCTTGGTCGCGATCTTACCAATGATGCCCGGAACATCTTCGTTCTGCATAGCTACTACGATCGGTGCCAGAGCAAAATCTGCCTGGTAGCCGAAGAAGCTTACGAGGACTTCTGTATCTTCACCGACGATCGTACCGGAAACACTGAGTTCGCGGCCTTCATCCGTTACGAAGTTTACTACGATCATGCTGGTATAGCGCTCGCACTGTGCACTCTTGCTCTCAACTACCTCGATGCCGCGGCTTTCGACGCCCTGACGGACGTTGACGAAGCTTACACGCTCATCGGAATGCACAGAAAGGAAACCCTTGAGGACCGAAAGTGTCAGGATACCTGTTTCCTGGCTGGCAAGTGCGCCACGGAATTCAACTTCGATCTTCTTAACCGGAACAGTCTCTGCCTGATAGTAGATCTTACCGAGTTTCTCAGCCAGATCCGCATAAGGACGGATCGCAGCCATATCGCCACTGAAAGCAGGCATGTTGATTGCAGCAACCAGTTCACCACGAAGTGCTTTTGCAACAAGAGAAGTAACAGCAGAACCAACATTGTGGTTAGCTTCCTGCGTCGAAGCACCCAGGTGCGGTGTTACAACACAGTTCGGAAGTGTCAGAAGCGGGTTCTGATACTGCTGTTCGCCCGGAGCCTTATCGTAAGAAGGCTCCTTATCGAATACGTCGATTGCTGCTGCAGCAACCTGACCGGATTTAAGCGCATCATAAAGAGCGGCTTCGTTAACAAGACCACCACGGGCAGCATTGACGATACGAACGCCCTTCTTGCACTTGGCAAGTTCTTCTGCGCCGACCATGCCGACGGTCTCTTTATTCTTCGGTGTATGGAAAGTAATGAGATCCGCAACAGCAAGAAGATCTTCGAGCTTCGCGCAACGCTTTACGCCAACTGTATCAAACTTCTCCTGTGTAATGTACGGGTCATAAGCAACAACTGTCATGCCGATTCCCTTGAGCTTTCTGGCTACGATAGAACCGATACGGCCAAGACCGATGATACCTGCTGTCTTACCTTCGAGTTCGTTACCGATCATCTGAGCACGACGGAAATCATCGTTATGGGCAGCCTCATTGGCATGGCAGAGATTTCTGAAAATCGAGAAAGCATGAGCTACTGCAAGCTCACCTGCAGCCATGATGTTAGCTTCCGGAGTATTCACGGCAATGATGCCCTTCTCTGTGCAGGCTGCTACGTCGATATTATCGATACCGTTGCCGGCACGTCCGACAACTTTCAGGTTCTTGGCATTCGCCAGCAGATCCTTGTTGACCTGGGTAACGGAACGTACGATCAATGCATCGTAATCACCGATAAATCCCTTGATCTCGTCCTGGGAGCAACCCAGACGCTCGTCTACTTCAAAACCTTCGTCTTTAAGATACTGGATCGCATCTGCAGCGATCTTTTCTGCTACCAAAATCTTCATATCTCGTTCCTCCCAAATTATGCGTTCTGAGCTTTCAGCTCTGCTACTACTTCATCGAGATCCTTAAGCATTGCTTTGATCTCATCGATCGTTGTATCTGCCATGTGCGCGATACGGAATGTGGTTTCTTTTAAAGCACCATAACCACCGGACAGGAGGTATCCTCTCTCACCCATCTTCTTGTTGATCTCAGCAAACGGGATGCCCAGTGTGTTCTTGATACATGTAACGGTTACGGAAAGATTATCCGGATCCGAGTACAGTTCTGCATTCTTTCTGGCCCAGTCACGAACCAGTTCCGCCATTTCGCAATGTCTCTTGTAACGGTTCTCCATGCCCTCTGCAAGGATGCAGTCAAGCTGGTAATCCAGAGCAAACATGTGGGATTCCGACGGAGTGGACGGATACTGGAACGGCTTCTCGTTTACAAACTTTGCCAGTTCCACATAGTCGAAGTACAGACCTCTGTTCGGGATCGTCTTGGCTTTTTCCAGTGCACGGTCCGAAACGGATGCAATAGACATTCCCGGAGGCAGACCCAGACACTTCTGAGTGGATGTGATGCAGACATCGATGCCCCACTCGTCAACCGGAATATAGTCGCCACACATGGAACTTACTGTATCCACGCAAAGGATCACGTCCGGATACTTTGCCTTTAAGACTTTGGAGATCTCGCCGACAGGGTTGTGGACACCTGTGGAGGTCTCGTTATGTGTAACGGTGATCATGTCATACTCGCCGGAAGATAGAGCCTCATCGACCATTTCCGGTGTTGTGATCTGTCCCAGTTCGGAACGGAAAATATCTGCCGGAACGCCATTGGATGTTGCCATCTTATACCAGCGTTCACCAAAAGCACCAATGGAGAAGATCGCCGCCTTCTTCGCTGTGAAACATCGAACCGCGCCTTCCATAAGACCGCTGCCTGATGAAGTGGAAAGAATAATCGTGTTCTTTGTTCCCATAACCTTCTGAAGCTTCTCGGAAATTCCCTGCTGCAGGGCGGAAGCATCCTTGGTACGGTGGCCGATCATCGGCGTAGACATCTTTTCCAATACTTCACGGCGGACTTCTACCGGGCCCGGAATGAAAAGTTTCTTATGCGTACTCATCGTCAATTCCTCCATGTAATATATATAATTACGTACCGTACTATTGTAGACGTATTTTCCCTATTTTTCTAGTGCCAATCCATCTGCTTTTCCATTTTCGGCAAATTACCAAAAAAACCCCTCTGCTTTCCTGCTTTGCCGACAACCTGCCATGAACTTTAGCGAAATGATTTTTATTCGGGTTATTTCTAAAAAACGAAAAAAAGAGGCTGTCTATGTAAGACAGCCTCGTAAGATCTGTTTCTTCTGTTACGCGGGATCAGCCACCCTGCGGGAGCATGACTGCCGGCGGGAGCTTGACTGAATCGCCTGCCTTCGGCGTGTAGGATGCATCTAAGTTATTGTACTCCTTGATGAATGCTACTCGCTTATCCGACTCACTATCGATCTTGGTTCCGTATACGTGATAGAACAGATCCCACCATGTACGGCATCCGCTATTGTCTGAGAATGTATAAACACCGATTGGAGCATCTGCCGGAACTGCTGTGGTTTCTGCCGCTGTCGTCGTGGTGTCTTCAGTCGCGGACGTATCGGAAGTCTCCTCAATCGATGTTGAAGATTCGCTGGTCTCGACCGGCTTCTTCTTACTGCTTCCGCAAGAGTGCACGATCAGAATAATGATCACGATCAAACAGATCACGGAGATCGCTGCCAGAATGAACGGCAGGTAGTTGGTCTCCTCGCCTTCCTCATCATCAAATCCATCGTCTACTTCTTCTACACGACGGCGAGGCGGGGCAACATTCGGTCTTCCACCCGGTCTTCTGTATTCTCCGCCCTGCTGACGCTTCGGCACACCAGGGACTTCACTCGAGGATACACTATTCTGCTGCATGTAAGCCGGAACCGAAGAAGCAGCGCCAGCCGCAGCATTGCTGTATGAATCATCACTTCTTCCGGATGGTGCAAAATCAAACAGGTCTGCAACAGCCGGAGGCGGATTATCGAAATCGTACTGTTCTTCTGCCGGAGAAGCTCCCTCAAGGGATGCCGCATAATCGGCCGGTTCATCGAAAGAAGTATAACTGTTCACATTCTCGGCCGGTGCCTGATATTCCGGAACTTCTGCCTGTGGGGCAACATAATCCTGTACGGCACTGACCGGTTCTTCCACATAGGGTGCCGGTTCAACAGAAGGTACCTCGTAGCCCGCCGGATCTCCGAAGCTCGGGGCAGCGTCTGCAACGAATGGAGAAACCGGTGTTCCGGCTGCCTTCGCTCCGCTGATCAGATCATCTTCATCAACCGTGTAAGAACCACGAGCATATACACCTGTGTCTTCGTAACCGATCGGCGTATCGCTGTTCGTCGGATATGTCGGAGGCGTATAACTCGGTGCCTCGTAAAGCGGCATTTCCGGAACATCGTTGGCGGAAGACTGTGCGGCTTGCGGAATATCGTTCGATGCGAAAGGAATTACGAAATCATCGCCCACTGCCGGTTCAGGCTGTTGCGGGGCCGGTATCGAAGAAGCCGGTTCGTAATCCGACGGATACTCCAGATGCGACTCATACTCTTCATCTGCAGACGGTTCTGCGTCCCCAAAGAAAAGAGGAGTTTCGTCAAACTTCTTCGGATCGTTCTCAGATTCATTGCTCATAGGCGATTTCACCTCATCATCTGCCTCGAAGACAAGCGGGATCGTCTCGTCTGTCTCCGCAACCGCGCCAGAAGGAGCAATCTCGGGTTTCGCCGTCTCCTCCGCCGCCTGTTCGGCTTTAGCCGGCTCCGTCTTTTCAGTTGCCACGATTCCGCCAAACGGATCGTCACCGAGGAATAACGGTGCCTCATCCTTAGCTTCGTTCCTGGCCGGTTCAGAAGCCTTGTCTACAGGCGCCTGTCCACCCACTTCAAAAGAAACGTTCGCCGGTTCTTCTGTCTTCTTTTCTTCAACCTTATTTTCTTCGTTCTGTGCCTTAATAGCAGCCTTAAAGAACGGATTCTCACTATTTTTCACAGCTACGAAAGGTTCTTCCTTTTTCGGTGCCGGAGTTGCCGCCTGGGGCATAAGCGCACTCGCGGAAGGCATTTCCGTAACATCTTTGAGCACCGGAGTCTCCGGAGTTTTCGGCTGTACAAAAGGACTGGACGCCGGAGCCGTCTGCATTGCCGGAGTTACCGGGAGAACGCCGGTATCACCGAAAGACGGAAGAGATGCAGATTTTGCATCCACTACCGGAAGGACCTTTGTCGCGCCATCGTCAACCAGAGAAGATATCGTCGGAGCTGCCGGTTTCTGTGCAGCAACCGGTGCCGCCGGTACGACCGGAGCAGTAGGCGCCGCCGGAGTTGCCGGCTTCGCAGAAGAGTTCGCATTCGCTTCTTCTTTCATCAGATCATGGATATCGCCAAATACCAGCGGCGGTTCCGGAATCGGTGTTTCAATAGCTGTCTTCACGGCGTCAGCACTCTCTTTGGCAATGTCTGCGCCCTTGGAAGATGCCGCACCTGCCGCTCCCGCTACTGCACCTGCTACGGCACCTGCAGCAACGCCTGCGCCGGAAGCTCCAGCGCCGGCAGCCTCTGTTGTCGCATTGACCTGAGCCGCCACCTGGGAAGCAAATGTATTGATACGTCTTCTTTCTGTCTTATCAGTAACTGTAGTTTGCGGGACTTTCGGCTGAGCCGGGACCGCTGGTTCTTTCTTCGGCTCGACATCCTCGTCTTCGAAGAGCAGAGCATCCTTCGGAAGCGGCTTCTCTTCCTTCTTCGGGGATTCAAGCGGGATAGCCGGAGCGATGTCGTAATCGTCCACCTCTTCGCCATTATCTTCTTCCACTTCCTGAACGGCTTTCTTCTTCTTTCTTCCGAAGCCGAAGAAACCGCCACGGTCACTGGACGTAATGTCTTCAACAAAAGAGATCATGAACTGAAGCGGCACACCCGGAAGTTTTGCCGCTGCTTCGGTCATTACTACGCTGGCCGCATCGCTCTGGTCTTCCGCATCGTAAAGGATACGGAGAAGTTCCTGCTGTCCCAAGGCCTCATAGACCTCGCGGTTACAAAGGATGATGCAGTCATCCAGTTTCAGCTGGGCAATATTGGAACACAATGCCGGCGCGGTCTTGGTCGCGCAGAAATTGAAAAAGTTATCGACTTTCTGTCTTTGTGTGTTGATCGCATCGATACGGATATCTGCCGCGGTCATCGGATACAGAGTATCGTCACGGTAAAGGAATGCCAGGCCCTTACCGATCGTGATCGCGAAAGCCTCTGCATCTTTGACGATTACGCCCGCAAAAAAAGGCGCGCGTGCATTATCCTGCTGAATCTTCATTCTTCCGGTAATGGAAGTTGCTGTATTGACCATCTCACCGATCTGGTCATCCAGAGATCTTCTTCCTGACTTCAATTCCGTGCCCAGGCGGCGCAATACCGGCTCATAGGGCGGCAACACATTCGGATCCTGATCCGGATTCGTCTGGTGCGAAAAAATCGAAAAGAAAAAGCCTCTATCTTCTTTATCATTAGTCAGATCCGCCGAACGGGCCACGGTCTTGCTGGTCACGCGGCCATCCATGTAAAAGGCGTCTGTCAGTTCCGCTGTCGGGAAATATCTAGCTGTTAAAGTAGTCGCTAGACGAGTCTGCTTAGCCATAAAAAAGCTCCTCCAAATTATGGGTAAACCCACTACTTCCTGTTAATTATATCATAATGTCTTTTTATGCAAGCAGATGGAGTCTGAAAATTTCAACAAATTTCCAACTTTTTCACGACATTTCCTTAACATAGCTCTCCATATCTCTGGAAAGGGCGTCAAACGGTGCGCAGCCGAGGTCCAGATAGGCTGTTATAACGTCTTCCGGAGAAACTTTTCCGTCCAGTTTTTCGATAGCAGTATTGATGATCTCGGACGTAAAAAGATACCCGAAAGCATACTCGAGCGCATAACCCTGGCTTCCCGTGATCCGGGTCCAGTATTCGTCCATGACTTTATCATCCTGTCCGTATTTCTTTATGTATGTCAGACAACGGTCATAATCCCATCCTTCGTACTCTACGCCCATGGAAAGTCTGGCAGAGACCAGCGCGGAATAGAAAAGATCCGCCATCCACGCCGATTGCGCTAATTCCTGCTCGAACGGGGCATATTGGATCATCCTCCATTCGGAATACTGCGCCCAGCCTTCCGCGTACGGCAGACTGGCAGCAAACGCCTGATATTTGTTACCCAGCGTCTCCGCCTGATACTGATGCTGGTAGAGGTGACCCGGATACATCTCGTGGCTGACAATCGTAAACATATCGTAGCGCGAATCTTCAAAAAGTCCGGTATTCACCCAAACCTGGTGCTTCGTATAGTTATCGATCGGAGATACATAGTACATCGCCGGTGGCATGGACTCCGCGAATTCCTTCGGCACTTCATAGACAGCCACCGTATTGCTGCCGATCGCCGGATAATGCTCCTTGGTAAACCGCTCACACCAGTCTCTCGCCTCATCAAAAGACAAGCCTCCGAACTGGAACAGTGTACCCTTTTGTTTCCATGTCGGATAGTAAGTATCGTAGATCTCATCGATCGACTTCTGTAAAAACTTGATGCCCTCTTCCGGCGTCATGGATGTACCTGACTTCGTCCGGAAAAGCGCTTCATAGTAATCTTTTCCTCCCGGAGCAGAGATCATGGTCTTGTTTCCTTTGGAGGATCCCTTCAAGGCAGTAAGCCTCTCGATCAGCATCTCATATGTCGGGAAGTACTTCTCTTCAAGTAATTCCGAATTCTTCCGGATGAAGGATTTAGATTCCGTAGAAGAAAGTTTCAGCGCGCCCACCCGGCTTTCAAATGTAGTGCGCATGAAGTGAACATCCTTGTCCTCGATCATCTTCTTGCAATCCTTGATGATCAGATCAAGTGTTTCATCCGACCAGCCGGCTCCCATTGAACTTCTGGTCTCCTCGATAGTCATTGCATTATCGAAATACTCGTAGAAATCTTCCAGGATCTTCAAATACCGGTCGACATCCGACTTGCTCTTGAACTGGATCAAGGACATAAGGAGCGGGTAAGAGATCTGTTGTCCGGAAGACGGATTCAATGCAGGGATGAACTGATGGTGTTTGTAAACTTCCATCTTGTTCTGAAAATCAAAAAGCATATCCTCTCTCAGCCTGTTTTCACTTTCACTGAGATTGGAAGTATCCAGTTTTTCCAGATAATCGATACACTCCTTGTACGAAGCCACAGCCTGATCATAGATCGCATCACTGTTCGCGGCCAGACCTTTGGTCGGCCAATCCGTATAATACCTTGTCGGGTCGTCAAAGGAGTAGTATGTATTCAGAATATCCGGTGAGCCGACAAAAAGGCTCATGTCCAGATCGCGCAGTTTTTTCGCGTCTTCTGTCATGTCGTCATCCGTCGGTACCACGATACCCCACGGATCAGACGGTTCCTGTCCTTTTTTGGTGGTCAGCGTCGGCGGCGTGGCCACAGCCCTCTGTCCGGAACTTCCGGAACAGGCTGCTAATGGCATTATAAAGGAGGCAACAGTCAGAACAAGCGCCCCTCCTCGTAGTGTCTTTTTACTTTTCATATCCCCAAAATGCATAGTGTTATGTGCTTCCGCCACGGCACCGGACTTTGGCACCGTGGCAGAAGATTCGTCTATAGTATTATTTCTGCTCGTCTACATAGAGCTGCATGTACTTGGACAAAAGGTCGAAATTGCTCGGGCCCATGTTCAGGTAAGCGGCATGGATCTTATCTACGCTGACATCCGGATTATTCTTGATCGCATCGTTAATGATCTGGGTGCAGTTCATGTTTCCGAAGCAGTAAGGCGTAATGTAGCAAGGAATCTCCACGTCCATGTCATAGAAGAACTCCGCTGCCTCGCTTGCCTGTCCGCCGAAAAGAGGAGTCAGATATTTCACCACATCATCATAGCTCCAATCCTCGTAGTGGATACCGATATCCACGCGAGCATGGATATAGTAATTGACAAGATCTTTGTTCAGCTTGAAATAACGGTAAATATTCTGGCTATAATCGGTAAGACCCATGATGTAGTTCTCGCAATATGTGGACCAGCCCTCTTTATATGCCGTGGATCCGCCGGTCTTCTGATAATAGTTGTTCAGATGGGCAATGTGGTAAACCGCCTCATAAAGGTGGCCCGGGTATGCCTCGTGCGCAACGGTCGGGATCATATCGCCCAATCCGGTGCTGTTGTCATTCAGAAGCAGCTGGTTCTTCTTAAGGTTATCAAGCTGTGTGGTCATATAGGCAGCCGGTGAGAAGTTCTCTGACATTTCCTTCGGAACATGGAATGTGTAGTACTCATGATCCGGAAGCGCCGGGAAATCGGTTTTGATCTTATCTTTACAGAATTCGATGTCTTTTTCAAAAGAACCCGTCGTGTATTCGTCCGACTGATTCGACATGATCTGCTGCTGTTCCTGCGGAGTCATCTTGAATACAAGCTGAGTCATCTCCTTCGTCGTGGAGTCGATCTTATCCTCGAGAATCTTGATGGCTTCTTCTACTGTCAGCGAAGTACCGGAACGAAGCTGGAAGTAATACTCGTAGAATTCTTTTCCGTCTTTCAGTTCACAAAGATGGCCTTGTGTCTTCGCGGTACCGTAAAGATCCTTGATGCCCTTCTCCAACATCTGGTATGCCGGGAAGAAGGCTTCCTCAAGTGCTTTTTTATTCTCATCGATCAGACGTGTCTTCTCAGCCTGATCGATATCCAGTGCATTGATCTTCTCATCAAATGTCGTGAAAAGATAGTTTCCGTCGTGGTCTTTATAAACAGCCACGCAGGAATCCGCAATATTTTCCAGATACTTGTCTGGAAGAGAATTGCCCAATTCTGCTCTCTTCTGCTCATACTTCAGAAGGGACTCGAAGTAAGGATAGGTATCTCTCAGCATTTTGATATAGCGCTCGGCAGATTCAACATCTTCGATCTGAAGTGTCGCGAAAAGGAGCGGTAACTCCGTCTGAACGCCTGTCAAAGAGTTCAGTGTGGCCGTCATGTACTCGAATTTTTCGCCTCTCTTAGAGAACTCGATATCAGCTTTGATGGTCTCATAGAGCATCTTGTCTTCCAGACTCAGATCATCAACATTGATCTTTGCCAGTTCTTTTTCAATCTCTTCGACTTCTTTCTTATCGTTCTCGTCGTCTTCTTCCGACCAGCATTCCAGTCCCTGTTCCGGCCATTCGATTCCAAGATTTTCAGGATGGTCGAGTGTAAACTCCAGGTCAATGATGTCACTGAAACTCTCCTTAAAGAGCTTCTCGTCCAGATCGTGAAGGATCTTGGCGGATTCACCGGAAGGTGCAGCGGTGGACGATGGAGTAGTATCTTTGGTAGTATCGTCTGCAGTAGTATCATCTGTGGTATCTGCAGTGGTGTCATCTGTGGTATCTGCAGTGGTGTCATCCGTGGTTTCGTCAGTTGTGTCGTCCGTGGTTTCTTCCGTAGTTTCCTTCGGCTCGTTAGTTTCACGGCTCGTTCTTGTTTTGCTGGTTCTTCTCGAGCATGCACAGCTGAAGATCAAAGCTGTCGCCAACACAACACAGCCCAGTTTGCGCATGATCGTTCGAATTGATTTTTTCATCAGGTTTCTCCTTCCATCCGACTCTCTTCTGAGTCATTCCTTTCCTAAAGCAAATACGGTCTTTTGACCGATAGTCTTATTCTCATGTGTCATTTAATCATATAATATTCTGCTTGTCATGACTAATTGATCACTCTTTATCAAATTTTTAACTTTATTTTTTGCTCAATTAGACAGGTGTTATTCGGTAACTTTCTCACTTCGATAGCTGAGAAGCGTAATGGCCAGGAGAACAAATGCCATGACAAACAGCGATATGGCCACCATCATCATATTGGCAAGCTTTACTCTGGAATGCAATACATCCTGGAAAACAATACATATGTTATAGACCGGGATCAGATAGTGAAGGATCGGCGAAGTCCCGAAGCGGAACATCGCCAGCATGGCCGCCATGGTACAGGCCAGCGTAACCGGAAGCTGTGCGATCTGCGCCTGATTTGCATTCTTGCAGAACAATGAGATCAGTATCCCCAGATTGGAGAACAGATAACAAAGAAGCAAGGCATAAAGCAGGATCAGCAGGAACTCTGCCGTACTCACCTTGATGCCGGCAAACCCGAATACATCCTCCCATCCATTCGCTTCACAGAGTTTACTGCCTAAGACATCCAACCCTATGTAGATGCCGCTGCTGAACAAACTGATGAGAGACACCGACCAGATCTTGCCCATGATCAATGACAAAGGCGAGACCGGTGACAGAAGCGCCTGATAAAATGTCCCCCGCTGCTTTTCCCCGGCAATACTGTCCGAAGCAAAGTTTGAAATGTTCGCGGTAAGCGGGAGGATCAGCATGTACGGGAGAAGCATGGCGATCAGACGGTTGTCATCTTCTTTTTTGTTCAGATCCTCCGCAACGACTTTTCGGAAAGAAATGTCCGGATGCCTGCCCCGGAAAAGTTCGGAATAGATCTCTCTGACAAAAGAATCCGCCGTGGATTTGAGGTAGGACGAGATCGTGTCTTCTTCGTGATAATAGATATTCACATTGTGCAGATCAGAAAAATCCACCAGAACATCGTATTTATGGAAAGACTCCGACTGCATAAAAACTGCCGGCTCTTCCGTGACAGATACCACATAGATCTGCTTTTCGTCGAGTTCTCCGATGTTGAGACGGTCCATATTGATCCCGTAAAAATACAGAGTATACTCTTCCGCCTGGGTCGTTGTCGGGCGGATCACTGAGATGCCGACCGTGATCATCAGAGAAAGGATCGGCAGCACGAAAAAGCCGAAGATCATGCTTTTATCCTTGAAGATCTTCGCTATCTCATGTTGAAATATCAATCGTAATCCGTGCATCTTTCGTCTTTTTCCTGTTCCTGGTTTTTACTTTTTCGTGATGATGGCCTGCTCCACATGGTTTTCTTCATAAAGCTTTACGAATGCCTCATCGATCGTCGAAACATTCTGCGAGGAAGCCAGATCCGAAACATTGCCGCAATAGACGCTTCGGCCGTCGACGATCACGCCGACACGATCCGCAAGACGGCTCACCAGATCCAGAATATGTGTGGAAAGAATGATACACTTTCCCTCCTGCTTCAACCGAAGGATATACTTCTCGATCAGTTGTTGTGTCAGGATATCCAGACCGTTTGTGGGCTCATCGAATATGATCGTATCCGGATCATGCAAAAGACAGATTGCAAGCGAAGTTTTCTGCTTCATGCCGGTCGAGAACGTCTCATAACGTCTTTGGGAGAATTCGGAGATCCCGAAATACTCAAAAAGCTCTTCCTTATTCTTCTTGATCTGTGATTCTTCCATCTCGTACAACCGTCCGTAGTAGTTCGCCAGCTCGTCCGGTGTAAATTGCCCGTCAAGACGGATCTCATTCGTCAAGAAGGCGATACGGCGACGTACTGCCAGAAGATCCTCATTGATGTCTTTTCCATCGTACGTGATCTTACCGGATGTCGGGATCAAAAGCGTGGAAAGCATCCTCATCGTCGTGGTCTTACCCGCGCCGTTCGGTCCGAGGAGCGCGAATATCTCGCCGTCGTTCACTTCCAGAGATACATCTTTGACCGCCTCGACTTTGTTCTTTTTAAATGTTTTTTTCAGATGTTCGATGGTAATCATTCGTTCGTCCTTTCCCACAAAACAGATGACAGTAGAATACCCAGCGCAAAGATCAGCACGCTGATCAGAAAAGCCGTGCCGATCGCCATCAGATCTCCTTGTCCCCGACAGATCGACTTGATCGCGATGGACCAGTTCGCTACCGGAAAAAACTTGACGGCTTCATTTTTCGTAAAAGTCGGGATCATGGAGCTGATCGAGATCAGGACCATGCCTGCCGAAGAAAACAAAGATGCTTTTTTCGTCTGAGTAAACGCAGAAGCGATAGTCATAAAGATGGCCGTCGTCACGAGCGTTGCCGAAAGAAGAAGCAGGATCATAAGCGGGAGCCAGGATAGGTCTTTTCCGGCAAGGTCACAGATCGTGCGGAACTGATCCGGATTCCATATACGGAATGCCAGGATCGACGTCAGCACACCAACCAGGCCGGAAAGGAAGATCTCCAGCATCAGGACCAGCGTTTTTCCCAGAAGGATCTTGCGCAGGCTTGCCGGGCAGAGTACCAGCGTATCAAAAGTGTGACGTTCTTTTTCACCGGTCACGGAATTGGCAGAAAGCGAAAGCGCATTGCTGGCCATGGTCAGGAAGATCAGCATGCCGATCAGCCCCGTCATACGATCCAGAAAAGACTCCAGTATATCTTCTTTGGACGAAAGATCGATCATATTTCTTTCCGGGTAATACTCCATGACTTCGTAATAGATGTCTTCTCCTTCAAAAGCGAAGCAAAGCGCGTCCGCGAGGTCCGCAGCATCTTTTAGGCATTGGGCGGAAGACAGGATCTCCGAGTCATAATACAGGACTATGGTTTCCTGCGAAACCACGACCGCACAGTCGATCCTGCCCTCTTTGACCTCTGTCAGCGGATCTCCGCCGATGGCTTTGGAAAAGTTCGGATAGTCTTTCAGCACGATATCGGCCGTATGGTACTGCTCTTCATTCTCAACGTATACTGTCGCCTGATATGTCGAGGTCTGGGAAATAACATAGTCCAGTCCCCACGAAATAAACATCACGGTAAGAAACGGTGTTAGAAGCAAAAGCAGGAGTTGCGTCTTGGTCTTCGACGTTTTGGCCCACTCATTCCTCATAACATGAAAAACGTGATCATTCCGCATCAGACACCTTCTTCGGACTGATCAAAGTTTTCAGGAACTCCGGCATCTCTGCCGCCCGCTCCGAAGGGAAAGTCAGAAGCTTTCTGTCTTGACCCTCTTCCCGGACACAGACCATGATGACAGCCTCTTCCGGGCTGATCTTCGGAACAAATTTCTCTTTTTCTTTTTCCGGTCCTACTTCTTCAAAAGCACTTGGCCAATCGTAGGTATCGTTTATCTTTCCGGTGACGATCTCTTTTCCGAATCGTCTCATCTGGATATACGTCGTATAGAAAGCATCTTTCGGGCACGCTGTCGTCCCCTCTTTATCGACCAGTTTACGGAAACGCTTCTTGGCAAAAGAAAAATAGTCCGTCTTTTTACAAACTACGACCATACCCGGATCAAGCACTGTCAGCATCTCTTTGTATTCGTCGATCATGCTGTCCATGATGACCAGACACTCGCTGCCCTGCTTTTTCATAAGATCCGAAAGTTCGGATGCCTCCACACCGGGCTCGATCAGATATGGAAATGCGCCGATCTTATTCAGTGCAAAGGTGCAAAAGAGTTTCTGAAGATTATCCGGAAGGCAGATCGTCACTACGGTCCGCTCCGAAACATTGCACTCTTCAAAAGCGGCAGCCAGAATATCTACTTCCGTCATCACGTCCTCGTACGCAAAGTTTTCACCATCGAGTGAGACGGCCTTCGTCTCCGGGGATGTGTCCGCTATATTTCTCAATTGCTCATATATCGTCGGGACAAGTATCTTTTCGGACTCTTCTTCCATTCCTTTTCCTCGCGTTTTCTGCGCATCAAACCTCTGCACTAAGATCTTTTGTATTTTACTCAATTTCGCTTAAAAAAGGAATAGCAAGATGATATCATTAAGAGTACCGATACCAGGCAAAGAAGGAGGCGGGTCCTTTTTTTTGAAGCACCCGTCCAGGTGAATATATGGCCAAGAAAAAATCTACTTTTGTTTGCAGGAACTGCGGATACGAGACCTCCGGCTGGATGGGAAAGTGTCCTTCCTGTCAGCAGTACAACACTTTTGACGAAGTGAAAGAGGAACGGGTGATGCCGGAATCCGCCAAGCCATCCTTGAAGGCGGGCTGGATCGCCGAGCGAGGCACATCGAAGCTCTCCGAAGTTTCCAAAGAAGAGGAGCCGCGCTTTTCTTCCGGTATCAGCGAGCTGGACAGGATCCTTGGCGGCGGTTTTGTGGAAGGTTCCCTGACATTGGTCGGTGGTGATCCGGGCATCGGTAAATCCACTCTTCTCATGCAGGTATCCGGCGCCGCAAATGTTTCCGGCGAGATCCTTTATGTTTCCGGAGAGGAATCCAAATCCCAGATCCGTATGCGCGCTGACCGTCTCGGCATCTCACGGGACAGCATCTCCCTTTGTTCCCAGACATCTTTCGAGCATATCTCCGACCTGATCACGGAGAGAAAGCCGGGGCTATGCATTATCGACTCGATTCAGACGTTATATAGCGAAGAGATCGCGTCCGCGCCCGGCTCGGTGACACAGACCCGTGAAGTCACGGCCGGTCTTCTCCGCCTGGCGAAGTCATTAAATGTACCGATCGTGCTGGTGGGTCATGTCACCAAAGATGGTGCGATTGCCGGTCCGCGCATCATCGAGCATATGGTAGATACCGTGCTCTACTTCGAGGGAGACGGTTCTTCTTCCTTGCGCATGCTCCGCGCGACGAAGAACCGTTTCGGCGCTACCGGTGAAATGGCTTTCTTTGAAATGACGCAGTTGGGCCTTAAGTGTGTCGAGAACGCTTCTGCCCTGCTTCTTTCCGGACGTCCGCATATGGCTCCCGGATCCGTGATCACCGCGGTCGTCGAGGGCACTCGCGCGATCCTTCTGGAGATCCAGGCGCTGATGTCTCCGACGGCATACTCCAATCCGCAGCGCATGACGCAGGGTCTGGACAGAAATCGTGTTTCCATGCTTCTCGCCGTTTTGGAGAGCAAGTGCCGCGTAGGCATCTCCAATATGGATGCATACATAAATGTTGTCGGCGGCATGCGCATCGATGAAACAGCCTGTGATCTGGCCATTCTCTGTGCAGTCTTCTCTTCCTTCTCCGGAAAACCATTACGTGAGAACACTCTGGTCCTCGGAGAAGTCGGACTTACCGGGGAACTTCGTCCGGTAAGCGATCTGGAAAAACGTGTTTCCGATGCGGCTCGTCTCGGCTTTTCCGCATGTGTCCTGCCCGGCGCATCCAAAAGCGCTGCCGAGCGTCTGCCTGTAAAAATCGAATATGTCTATGTCGACCGGCTTTCCGAAGCCATCGATATTCTTTTCTCATGAGGAGGATCTACTATGCAGCCTATCACTTTACCTTATACTCCGGTCATCCTGCAGCAGGACTTGTACGTGATCATTCCCGCAGCCGGGATGGGAACCCGAATGGGACTTTCCGAAAGCAAACAGTTTCTGAAGATCCAAGGGATCCCCGTGCTGGCGCGTACGCTTCTTGCTTTCGCCGGATTTCAGGAAAATTTCCGCAAAAAGGTACACGTTATCGTGGTCACGAATCCGGATAATATCGAGCGCGTGTCCGGGCTTTGCCGGGAATATCACTGCGATCATGTCGAGAAAATCATTCCCGGAGGAGAAACACGCCAGGATTCAGTAGCCGCCGGGATCCGTGCTTTGGAAGGACTGTCACGTCCGCCGCTTCCCATCGACATCGTTTTTATTCATGACGGCGCACGCTGCCTCATCGACGAAGATACCCTCGAGAAGTGCTTCTTGGGTGGCGTCGCATACGATGTCTGTGTAACCGGCACACCTTGCAAGAACACGATCAAGAGCATCGTGCCAGGACAAGCGGAAAGTGCGGATGATGCGCCTGTCGTCGATAAGACGCTTGACCGTTCGACACTCTACGAAGTGCAGACACCGCAAGTATTTAAATATTCCGTTCTGAAAGATGTTTCTGAAAAAGCAGAAGTTTCCGGCATTCAGGCTACCGACGATACTGCGCTTGCCGAAGCGCTGGGCATCCCGGTCCACATGATCGCCGGTTCTTACCAAAATATAAAAATCACGACGCCGGAAGACGCCGTGATCGCTGAATACTTTTTATCGTCAGGTAATGCCTGATCCCGGGATCCAGGGACATTACGGGTTACGGGTTCACGAAGAACTCAGGTTTCCATCTCCGGTCTTCGCATGGTAACGGAGCAGAATACCATGATGCCGTCGCCCTCACCGAAACGGGAAAGATGTTCTCCGGATGTGGCCGTAATACCGATCCGGTCCGAATCAATGCCGGTCAATTCACCGATGCGCATCTTCATGGGCCCGATCTTTGCCGCCATCTTCGGCTTCAGCGCCTCAATGCTGATAGAGATATGCGTCAGTTCCCAACCTTTTTCCGAAGCAAAAGAAAGTGCTTTTGCCAAATAGGCGGAACTGTCTTTGATCCCCTGGTCACGACACATATTGTCCGCGATCGTGCCCAGGATATTTACACCGGATACACCTGAGATCGCATTGGTCAGGGCATGCAGGACTACATCGCCATCACTGTTGGCCACTAAGGGGGTCTCTCCTTCGAACACCACGCCGCCCAAGATCAGTTGTTTCGGCCAGGCATCGGCTTTTTTCGATTGCCTTTCACAAGGCTGGAGAAAACGATGACTATCCTGTCCGATTCCGTTTGCGTATTCATACTGCATACTGTATATCCGCCTTTTCTAATCTGTTTTACGCGTTTCCATTATATCACAGGGGGCAGCTACTTGACCTGTGCCAGGATCCAGTTTGCCAGATCCGAGGCTGTCCACTCATCGCGCTCGCTTCCGTTAAAGCGGGCGGACTGCACACCATTACGGATAATGATCGCTTCCGGCATGGATTCGATCTTATACGCTTTTGAAACATCCTTTTCCGCCAGACCATCGATCGTGACGATCAGGACTTTCTCGTGGTATTGTTCGACCAGTTCTTCGATGCAGGCGAAAAGGCCGTACACGTCAGCGTGCATACCGGAATAAAAGAGGTAACAGACCGGGATCGGGCAGGTCTTGACCAGAGCATCCAGGTCCGTGACCTGACGGTACAGCACTCCCGGCATTTCTTCGCCGTCCGGGGTTTCGAAGACCATGGCACTGATCGTACAATCATAGTAGTAGTCGCCCAGGTATTTGTGGTAATCCCCCAGGTCTTTGTTCTTCGCGTTATCACTGCTGCACGCGCAAAAAAAGCCTGATATGCCGACTACCAGGAGCAGGCATATCAAGCTTCTTATTCTGTTTCGAAACGAACCGCGCATCTCGTACGACCTGTTCATTCGCCGAGCATCTTCTCAACAAATTCCACAGTGCCGGAAAGAATGTCGGAAGGTACTTTTTCAATATGACCTTCGTCAACAAGTGCCGTAATATCCGGATCAAGCGGCAACTTGTCCAGAAGCGGAACACCCAGTTCGGTCGCAGCCTTCTGAACTTTTCCCTCTTCACCGAAAAGCGGCGTCTTCTCGCCACAATGCTTGCAGACTGTATAGCTCATGTTCTCGATGAAGCCGTAGACCTTCACCTTCATGAGCAGCGCCATGTTGCGGGCCTTATTCACGATCATGGAAACAAGGTCTTGCGGTGTGGAAACAAGGAAGATACCATCCAGCGGAATAGACTGGAATACGGTAAGCGGAACATCTCCGGTTCCCGGTGGCATATCGATGAGCATAACATCGATGTTATCCCAGATCACATCGGACCAGAATTGTTTTACTACTCCGGAAATGACCGGACCACGCCATACTACCGGCGCCTCTTCATTCTCCATGACCAGGTTGACCGAGACGATCTGGATTCCGGAATGAGATACTTTCGGCAGAATACCGTTCTCATCTCCGCGGAGCTGACCTTTCAGGCCAAAAGCTTTCGGAATGGAAGGACCGGTTACATCCGCGTCCAAAATACCTACGCGATATCCGTCTCTGGCAAGTCTTGCCGCAAGAACACTGGTAACGAAGGATTTACCGACTCCGCCCTTACCGCTGCATACACCGATGACTTTCTTGACGCTGGACTTCTCATGAAGAGGAGCGATCAAGGACTCCTGCTCGGAAGAATCGCAGGAACCACCGGCACTGGCAGAAGGACAAGAATCTTTTGATTTACAGGCATCACAAGAACCCATATACTTCACCTCAATTATTTGCTGTATTGTTCAGATCCACACGTGAGTGATCTACACTCCGCGCCTAAAGGTGTATTGTACGCTATGGGGAGAAGAAAAGCAAATATCGGGGCAACAGAGATTTTTGATCTGCACACTGCCCCGGCGCGAAAAAACGGAGTCATTTCACCGCCTTGAGTATCCAGTATCCTGACTCTTTCGCAATTACTTCGCAATTTCCGAACTTTTCGAGGAGATATTTCTCAGACGAAGGCGCCCCCTGCTTCTTCTGTAGCACGACATAAAGCCAACCGCCCTCCGAAAGATGCTCCCATGCGCCGTCATAAAAAGCGAAAACAGTCTGCTTGCCCGCACGGACCGGCGGATTGGTCAATACCAGGTCAAAGGCACCTTCCACGGAGGCGCAGCCGTCCGACTGGTGTACGTCCACACATTTCACGCTGTTGTTCTCTGCGTTTTCTTTAGCCAGTCCGAGCGCCCTCTGGTTAATGTCCACCATAGTCACTTCCATTGACGGGAACACACGCTTCATGATGATGCCGATCGGTCCGTAGCCGCAACCCAGATCCAGAAGTTTTCCCTTCTTGCGTCCATGCTCCGAAAGGTCGGAGATCGCCGTCTCCAGCAAGACTCTCGACCCGAAATCCAGGAACTTCTTGGAGAACACTTCGGAATCGGTGGCAAAGTAAAAATCCATGCCATGCATACGCACCTGGATCAAATGCCGATCCGACTCACCTTGCGGGTTTTCTTCGTAATAATGTGCCAAAAGCACTCTCCTCCAAACTTCGTCTTATTCTTCGATCTTTTCGAAACGGTGTACGCCGTCACCCACTATTTCCAGCCACATGGAAGCGGGTCTTACCCAGATCCGGTAGGGAGGCTGAAGTCCGCGATAGACCACCATCCAGTCCTTGTTCTCCGTATTCCGGCCGACACCGAGCACTTCGTAAGTGTTGCCCTTATAATGGCGATACTTTCCTTGCGAAAAACCGGCATATTCCACGACCGCGTCTGCCGCCTGATGCCGCACCGTATCATTCTCGGCCTGTGACAAGACCGAAAGCTGGAGCAAAGCCTCCTGGCAGATCACCTGTTTCAGACAAGGGATAAGAAGCAGATTCCACTCCGGTTCTTTTTCCTCCACGACACGGGCAAGATCATTCCAATCCGCCTCACTGTATGCCTGAAGATCCGTCACGATCTTCTTCTCGATCGAAGCTCTTCTTTCAGCTTCCGTGGTCGCGGCAAGTTCCTGAATCTTTTTGTCCAGCCATTCAATACTCGGCAGCATCTTCTCACCCCCAATAATGTCTTTTCCTGATAACGTCCTTACGGGATCATGTATTCCAGTGAAACGATCGAATTATCCTTTAATGTTACCAGAAGTACCGACGTACCTCTCTTAAATGTCATCGTCACATCCGTTGACTCATCCGGCTCACCATACTTGGTCTTCGCATCGTCAGCACTCATGCCGATCTCCAGTCCCTCCGGTGTTTTCACCAGATCCGAAGTGATCAGGACATCCGACACATAACAAGTGTCGCTGCCCTTCGCCTGGTAGGTCGTCAGTACCATGTTGGTGTAAGTATAAACATGATCTGTGCCATCGTGCGCGCAGGACGGCACGTCCAGACTTGACTTTGCCTCTCCCAGAGAAGCGAGCAGAGCTTCTGTATCGGTCGATCCCAGAAGGATGTCCGTGTTTTCATACTTGAACGTAAAGTTTCCTGTTGTATCCAGCGTAACCTCGACACTTCCGGAAGATTCACCGGATGTCTGCGCATTCTCCGCTGTAGTACCCGCAGTGGTTTCCGCCGCGGAAGATTTTGTGCCTGACACAGTCTTACTGTCCGAGCACGCTGTCATGCCCAAAGCCAGCACCAGTGTCAGTACCAAAGAGCCAATTTTCTTCATGTGTTTCTCTCCATAGTTTTTCGTTTATTGTCGCATTTTTGAGAACGACTTTCAATCACGGATCTGTCACTTTCCTTCCTTGTCATCCTCATTCTGCTCCTGTGCCTTATGGATATTGCTGATATCTTCGAAAGTACCTCCGCCGTTGTCATCCTCCGCACGGAACTCACCTTTTTCCACCAGCCGCAGGAACGCATCGACCACATCCGACGTCAGTTGTGTACCGGAGACCTCACGGATGATCGAGATCGCTTTATCAAAATTCATGCGTTTTCTGTACGGACGATCCGAATACATCGCGTCAAAAGTATCCGCCACGGCAATGATCTGCGCCACACGCGGGATCTCCTCTCCCGAAATGCCTTTCGGATAACCACGGCCATCCGGACGTTCGTGATGGTCACGCGCGCCGATCGCCAGTTCCGGCATGATGCTGATATCCTTCAATACGTTATAACCTTTTCCGGAATGGGACTTGATCTCCTTAAACTCCTCATCGGTCAGCCGGCCGGGTTTATTCAAAGTCTCGATGGAAATACCCACCTTGCCGATATCGTGGAGGAGGGCAATGTTATAGTATTTCTCCACCGTCTCCTCATCGTAACCGAGTTCACGCGCAAGTTTCGCCGTATATTCGGCCACGCGAGTCGAGTGACCGTTTGTATAACGGTCCTTCATATCGATTACTTTGGCAAAAGCTTCGACGATCTCGCGGATCAAGAGTTTCTGTTCTGCGGACTTTTTCTTGAGTTTCTCGATTTTTTTGCGGATAAAGATCGCGGTAAAAAGTACAGTCAGGAATATCACGAAACAAATACCCAGGAGATTAAACCAGCGCGTCTCGATCACCGCCACTCTCTTATGGATCTGCACGGTCAGTTCTTTTTGCACATCACCGTGAGAATTCAAAAGCTGCAAACGGAACGTGTATTTTCCTCCACTGAGATTGGTATAATCGATCGGCTTGATCTCACTTCTGCGGAGCGTGGTCGGAGTGCGGTCAAATCCCTCCAGAGAGTATGTCAACATAGGATCGACCAGCGAATAGTTAAAGCAATAGACATAGATCGTCGTTTTCTGCGCATGCGGCTGTAATGTGAAAGCACCATCATGATCCGGATAGATCTTTTCTCCATCCACCTCAATATATGGTACAGAAATCAGAATATCGTCATCCACATCTTTACTTTCATCGATATTGGTCAGCACCACGCCGCTCGATCCGCTGATATAAAGGTCTCCGTTCTCCATAAGATCACTATAGGAGTTGGATGTGGCATAGCACGACAAGCCGTTTCTCATTCCATAGAAGAACGTCTGGATCTCTTCGTTTTTGATCATCGTTTCAGTACTGGTCACATATATTCCGTTACTGCTCAATACCCATATATCATCCGCCTTGTTCTGGTATATGTCGAAGTTGTTGGAATACGGGAAATTCTTGATCGTGATGACCTCGTAGTCCGAATTCAGGTAAGCAATCGAATTACTGGTCACGACCCAGTACAGATCGCGGCGATGGTCCTTCTTGATGCGCATCACGACATCCGATCTCAGACCGTTGTCGGTATTGATATGCTTTACCCCGGAACCGGACAGCACATAGATACCGTCGCCGTCAGTTCCGATAAGGAAATCGCCGTTTTGAGCCTGGATCACGGTCAGGATCTCGTCGTTATGGACGCCTTCGTTCTCGGAGTATACCTTCTCCACTTTGTTTCCGGAAACAATCGCCACACCACCCGTACAAGCTACGGCAAAAGCACCGTCCGCGCATTCGTATACCGTTCTTACACGGTTTGACGGAAGACCTTGGTCCATATCGAACACGACCGCGTTCCGGCCATCATAGCGCACAAGCGGATATTCGCCAAATGAAGAGATCCAAAGGTTATTCTTAGAATCTCTTATGATGGATCGGATCTTCGATGTGGATAATAGTTTGATCAGGTCTTTCTCGGGCAGTTCCCCTCCGGATGCGTACACCGCTTGGGAAAGCGGTATCGAATCCACGATCGATCTGTTTTCCATAATAACCAGACCAGATGTCTTCGTGCCGATGAAAAGGCGGTCATTGTACATACAGGTCGAATATACAACATCGTTTTTCAGATCGTACTGTTCGTAAAGATTGCAGAAGCGGTTGGGCACGATCTTCATGACACCCTGCTGGGAAGAGACGAACCAGAGATTCTTCTGGTAATCGTCCATCATGCCTTCGATGGAAGTCGTCATCGGTATGTTTTCAAGCGGGATACATTTCCCGTCCGAAATACGACCGATGCCATTGTCGGTGCAGACCCAAATTTCCTCTCCGAGTTTTTGAATGGCATTAACGTATCCCAGAGGCGCAATATCGGCAATTGGTTCGGAGAATCCTTCAGACAGCAATCCGTAGTAGACCTGGGAACCTTTCGTCGCGCAATAGATATGATCCGGGTTTTCCGGATCCGGAAGGATCGCATGAATGTCCGAAACACCCAGATCCTTAGGGGTTTTATACGATGTCAGCTCGCCGTCGCGCAGCGTAAAGATCGTTCCGTCGATCGTTAATGCGTAGATGGTATTGTCCTGTCCGAGTTTGATCTGGCGGACATAGGCCCCCTTGATCTGCGGCGCATCCGCGCTCCGGATATTCATATTCCGGTCCACGATCGCCACGCCCTCCGTGGTCGCCAGATAGATCATACCGTTCTCGTCTTCCGCGATATCCTTTATCGAGAGAGACTGAAGGCCGTTCTGTTTATTAAAAATGTACCATTTTTCTCTTTCCAGCACACCCACACCGTTGTCGTTTGTGCCGACCCACAAGCGGTTCCGGGAATCGACGAACAACGTTACCACACTCGTGATCTGAGTTTTCGCTGAATCGATGCGCTCAAAGGTGTTTCCGTCATAGCGGATCAGACCGCTATAACTGCCGATCCACAAAAATCCGTCCGGAGTCTGCACGATCGCATTTGCTTCCGAAGTCGGAAGTCCATTGGAATTGTTATACAAAACAGGAGAATACCCTCGCGATATTCCGGAAAGTGATGTATCATCCGTTCCCGGCTTCGCGCTTTCCTCCACCAAAGCGGACATGCTCTCTATAGGATCACTCTCATCCGCCGCCAAGTGTCTGGGAAAAGCAAAAGGAAAAAGCCCGGACAACCCCACAAGCAAAGCAAGGCAGGCACTTCCAAGTGCTTCTGCATAAGATCTATTCCGTTTCATTCAAACAGTATGCCACCTCGTTTCCCATTTATACCACTTTCCTAAAATTCACTTTATCACTATGAAAATGCATGTGCAAAGGTTTCTAGCGATTGTTAATGGAAAGTTCTTATTTACGTTCGGGACACGGGCGTTTGTACACGGATCCTACGCGTTTTTCGCCTCATCATATCTTTTTTCGACTTCCGCCCAGTATGCTTCCAGCTTCTTGTCTCCACGCGCGCTCGTAATGCCGTACTTTTCCACAAGGATCTTTCCCAGGAAAGAGGCACATTTTTCCGCACCGGTGACGTTCATGTGAAGTCCGGCGTCGTAGGTATCCACGTTATAGTCGATGCCGATCTCAGACTCGGCAATATTCAGCATGTTAATGTAAAGAAGGTCATGTGCCTTCGCATACTCCACCATCTGCTCGTCCCACTCCTCGTACCAGTGCGGATACAGCGACGGCGACTTGATCAGGACCAGCTTGATCCCCTTCTCCTGACAAAGTTCCGTCATTAAATCGAGATAGGCCATGGCATAGTCACCAAACTTCGGGTCTGCCAAAGGTCTTGCCGGCGGCATCTCCCCGGCCGGCATGATCTCCGTTCGCAGGTAGTATCCGTTGAAAGACACCGTATCTTTCGTAAACCAATACTTGAAATCCTCGGACGTCAGCTCGTTCCAGCGGCTGTGATAGCGAAGGATCGGGAAGATATAGTCGATCATGTTCTCATCCTCGCACATGGACGCCTTGATCGCATTCCATTTGCTCGAATTCCAGCGCATGCCGTCCAGCGCCATGCGGTTATAGGCCTCATTTTGCGGTTCATTATACATCAGGGAAAGAACATTGAACACCACTACATCAGGCGTTTCATAGCGAAGCGCATCCTCAAGAAGGTAGTATGACTGCCATACCAGCTGCTGCGCGCCCCCCCGGATGAAACTGTTAATGCCGAATTCCCGCCAAAGCTGCACGGTCGAGAAATTCTCATATACTTCACAATCCCCGACGAAAAGCACTTGATGCCGGCCTTTTGCCTGATAATATTCGGCGGTGAGCGCGCCTTCCGTTACCTCGCCCATATATTTCGGGCGCAGGAGCAGATCTACCGCATACGTCAGCAAGGCAGAGAGGACCAGCAGCGCCAGGACCAGCGCCACACGCTTGCATTTATTCTTTCTTGTATTCTGCTCTTCTGACATATCTCAACCTCGATTCAGAATTGATTGTAAATGAACTGGGCGGCATCGTAGCCAAGACCGTACGCGCCGAACACGATAATGACAAGCGTCAGCACGTAAAAGATCGCCCAGCGCCCTGCAAACGGGATCTTCTTCTCCATTTTGTCACGGACAGAACCGGAACGTCCGATCATGCTGACAACGATCAGAAGGATCGTGCCAAGTCCCAGGATCACGTAGTCCGAACGGACAAGACCAAGTTCCAGAAGCGTACCGTTTCCGAAAGACTTCCAGTTCCATGTCGTAAACATCGTGCCGAACATCTTGAAGGTCAGCGGCACATCGCGGTAACAGTCGAATAATCGAAGCGCGCTCATGAGAAGGACAGTACGTCCGACCTGAAATGTCTTGTACGTCGTACTTCCGTCTGTGTGAAATCTCTTATGGAAACGGCGGTACAGCGGTTCCAGTTCCTGTGAGATCATGATGACCACGAAGTTCCCAAGTCCCCATACTATGAAGTTCCAGGAAGCCCCGTGCCAGATACCGGTCGTGAACCAGACGATAAAGGAAGCCAGATATACCGGAATACGTTTCCCGACCTTCTCACCAAGGTGTTTGCGGCTCCACTTGCCGAGCTTCAGCATCGGTCCACTGACCGAGATCGGGTAGAAAATATAATCCGTAAACCACGTTCCCATCGTGATATGCCAGCGCCGCCAGTACTCCGCAATATTCTTACTGAAGAATGGCCGCTCGAAGTTTTCTTTCATCGGAATACCAAGCATTTCCGCGATACCGATCGTAATGTCGATGCCACCCGTAAAATCCGCATAAAGCTCAAGTGCATAAAACATCATGACCAGAAATACATAGACACCTTTATAGTTTTCCGGCGTATCGATCATGGTATTCACCGCAGTCAGGATACGGTCAGCAATGACAACTTTCTTGAAATATCCCCAGATCACACGCTCAAGTCCACGCTCCAGCACCCGGCCGTTGAACGGATGCGGCGTGAAAAGCTCTTTGGCCAGATCACCATACCGGCTGATCGGGCCTTGCACCAGCTGGGGAAAGAAACCTACGAACAATGCATATTTGAAAAAGTTCTTCTGCGCTTCATGGCGTTCCCGGTAAACATCAATCACATAGCTGACCGCCTGGAATGTATAAAAAGAAATACCCATCGGCAGCGCGATCGTCAGAAAGCCGATCCTTTGGGAAGATCCGAATGCCGACAGAAGGCCGTTAATGTTGTGGATCGTAAAATTCGTGTATTTTACTACCGCCAGGATCAGGAGAGCGATCGTAATGCCCACTCCCATGATGCGGCGGCGCTTCTTCTTCTGCGATTCTTTGTAACGTTTTCGCGCCTCCTTGCCGCACTCTTCCGGGGCACCTTCTCCACTTTTCTCCAGTGCTTTCAGCTCGGCAAAACGCGCATCAGCGCGGTTCTTGTTCCGCGAGATCAGAAGCGCGGCAACGTACGTGATCACAGTCACGCCGGCAATATAAAAGAGGAACTTCCATCCTGCGAAGAAATAAAACACATATGACCCCAGCAGAAGCAAGGGCCACTTTGCCTTCTTCGGCAGCACGTAGTAAAGTGCCACCAGAAGGATCACAAATCCGATAAATTGGTAGGAAGTAAACAGCATACTTTATCTCATCGTGAGGAACATCGCATCCGCAGTGTTATTTAATCGTCGTCCTCAAGCGTTAGGATCAGGTTCCACAGAGCCTGTGCCGAGTTAAAGTTCTCGGGGATCATGTGTTCCGCCGAGATCACGACATCGAACTTATCTGCAATTTCTCCCACGAGGGAGATAATATCGAAAGAATCCAGGATCTTGCCGTCCACCAGATTCGTTGCTGTCTCATAGTCCACATCCGGGTGAATCTCTTGTAATATCGCAATCAGTTCGTCCATAACTTGCACCTCATAAGGATCATTCATTCGGTATAATATCATTTTTCAAGCATTTAGAAAACTCACTTTGCCTTGGCACTCCCCGGGCATAGCGTCTTCATCATGCCAATATCCGGCTTACACCATGGCGGCCAGTGTCACCCGGTCCGTCTTTCCATTACTGGTCAGCGGGATCGTGTCCAGTTTCTTCGTGACATTCGGTACCATGTACCGCGGCAGGCTCTCCTTGAGAAGGACCTTCATGTCGGCTTCCTCTTTGTCTCCGCTATAGAAAAGCACTATCTTCTCTTTGGCTTTGTCATAGATGCAGGCCGCGCCCGTAATGCCATTGATCATCTGCGCATTGACCTCGATCTCACCAAGTTCAATACGGTGTCCCATATGCTTGATCTGAAAATCTTTTCTCGACACGAACATCAGCTCACCACGCTCGTTGTAACGGCCGATATCACCGGTCCGGTAGATGAGCTCCGGCCACGCCGTCTGAAGCGGGTTGCGCGTAAAAGCTTCCGATGTTTTTTCGGGATTATTCATATAACCCAGCGTCAAAGATGTACCGCGAATGCAGATCTCGCCCTGCTCTCCGCTTTCACGCGTGACTTCACGGTTATCCTCATCAAGCAGGATGATGTCCGTGTTATCGAACGGCCGTCCGATCGGGATCGCTTCACCATCTTCAAAATCTCTGTCCACCCGATAGTAACAGCACATGCCTGTGCCTTCCGTCGGTCCATAAAGGTTGGTAAAAGTCGCCTCCGGAAGCGCCTGACGCCACATTCTGAATTGTTTGATCGGAAATACTTCGGAGCCGAAAGCAATCGTCCGCAAGTATTTCGGGATCTCGGTCTTGAAGGTTTGAAACTTCGAAATGATCGTCAAAGCCGATACGACCCAGCACACCGTGTTGATCTTGTGTTCGTTCAGATACTGCACCAGTTTCAATGGCTGCATGAAGAGCGGCTTTGGAACAAAATACGTCGTCGCGCCAAAACGGATCGTCGGGAAAAGCTCTTTGAAACAAGCATCGAGATATAGTGGTGTCTGGTTGCCAAACACCGTTTCCGAAGAAAAACCGAGCACTTCGGAGAGCTGGTCGATATAGTCATTCACGGCACGATGGCAGCCCACCACGCCTTTCGGCACGCCTGTGGAACCGGATGTAAAAACAACATAGAGCGGATCCGTATCGATCGAGGAACGATACACTTCGTTCAGCGCCGCATCGTCGATCGTCTCATCCTCTAAGATCTCCGAATACTTCACGATCCTGCCCTGAAACCCCAGTTCAAGTGCTTTTTCCGATGTAAAATCATCACAGATCAGCAGAGGCGCCTGAACATTTTCCAGGATCAAGTGGATGCGGACGGATGGCATCTCTGCATCGATCGGCACATAGAAACTTCCGGCGCGGATCACACCGAAAAAAGCAGCCACTTCTTCAGGGGACTTCTCCATATAAATCACGATCGGGCTTTTTCTGATCCCGCAAGACAGAATGAATGTCCCGATCCGATCTACGGCGTGATCCAGCTGTTGAAACGTCAGGATCGAGTTTTCTCCGCAAAAAGCAGCCTTGTCCGGGAAGCGTCCCGCGGTATTTTTCAGGTTTTGAAGCACATGATTATGCATATTATTCTCCTATCGCATACATTCGCGCACACAGGCCGCCGCCAAAACGTCGATGATGTCGATGTATTTTTCATCCAGATCCAGGTCCAGTTTCGCTTCGGAAAGTTCGGTACATCCGAGAACGATAGATTCCGCGCCACTCTCGAAAAGGCCGATCGCCACTCGGGAGAACGTTTTCGGAGAGATTGGGATGCCTTGCTTAACGCACTTATAGATCATGTCCATCACATCCTGCTGCCCTTCTTTTTCCGGCCAGAAGCAAGTCACACCATATCCTGTCAGTACGTCGTCATAGATCCTGCTGATCCTGGCTCCGTCAGTGGCCATGATACCGACTTTCGTCACGCCTTTTTCCCAGCAGACTTCGCCGAGTTCCCGGATTGCGTGCAGAACAGAAAGCCCGATCCCTTCCTCCAGCTCGCTATGAAAAGCGTGTGCAGTAATGCATGGGATCGCCAGAACCTCCGCTCCGTTTTCACGGAGTGTCCGTCCGACTTTGATCAGAGCCGGCCGCGGATCCTCTGCCGCAGGATCCCGCGAAAGCAGGAATGCTGTACGATCCGGTATTTGCGGCATTGAGTAGATCAAGGTCTCAATATGATCCTGGTCTCGTTTAGCGGGCGTCAGATCGACGACCCGACGGTAGAAATACGCAGTCGCCCATGGTCCTAAGCCTCCGATGATCCCTAACTTTTTCAATTCGTTTTTTCCTCTTCTCTTCTTCGATCCGTCCGATGCAACGCTTTACGGCACCTGGATCTCATATTTGCTTTCGTCATAGTAGAAATATCCCCTATGTGAATCAGAATATTCTTTCATCTGTTTGGATGTCCACATGAAGAAACGTGTACCGTCCTCCTTTGTCAGTGCATCACAGAAATACCAGACACCTTCGATCTTGACGGCGTTCCAGAAGTGCTGGGCATATGTGATCGGATATCTTTCCACCATAAAGGTCTCAATTCCGGCGCGAGTATAAAGCGCATGGCAAGCTGAAGCAACATTGAAACAGTCTCCGATCCGGTTCTTGATACCATCGTAAGCACCCTGCACCCAGGTCACTTTCTCCGCATGGCCCTTGTAAGTGATGCTCCAGTCAACCCAGTTAAAGATTGCTTCCACCTTTTCCTTCTCGGACATACCATCGCGCAGGATCTGATCCAGTACCTGATCGCAAAGCGCCCAGAGATCATCTTCCGTATACGGGCGATACACGACGGTCACGGTGATTTCTTCTTTCGTCTCATTTCCGGCGCCGTCCACCGCGCTGTAAACAACTTTATATGTTCCTTCCTGCGTCAGATCCACCTGGGAATTATCTACGGTAAACGTAATATCCGGATCCGCGTTATCTGTAACGGTAATTCCTTCTTTGTAGGCGATGCTCTGGTTCGTCAGAACCGTGATATTCTTCATACCGGTAAGAACCGGCGGCTCTGTATCAGCTGTAAGCACGATATGCGCCGTTACGATCTTTTCATTGCCGCCCTGGTCGGTCAGCCGGATCTGCACATCCCTTTCTCCGGGCTGTTCGAAATGCGGATCTTCCACGAATTCCACATTTACATTGGTAGCGTCAGACAAGCCCTCGATCAGATCCTTCGCTTCGCGCGGATAAGAAGCGAACCCTTCGTAGCGAATACCTTTCGCTTCCGGCGGCTTCGTATCTTTCAGGTGTAAAACACTGTCGTATCTGACTCCGTCAACGGTAAACGAGATCGTATAATCTCCAGGCACATTCATGTCGATACCCGCAAGCGACGTCTCTATTTTTGCCGTTTTTTCCCCGAAGGCAAAATCACTCTCGCCCGGTCTTGTATCGCCGGTCTCCATCGTGATCTCCGGGTAAATGCCGATCACACGCAAAGATGTGCGGACCTGCGTCAGATTGTTTCCTTTATCGGTACAGTTGATCAGGACATCCTGTTCGCCGACTTTTTGAAAGTCCGGAGTCTGGACAAATGTTGTCGAGCACTCACTCTCATCTACCACGCTCGTGATGAAATCCTCCACGTTAAGCGTCTGGCCAAACATGACCACCTGTGGCTTTGCTTCCAGTTTCGGCGCGATAGTGTCCGTCACGATCAGTTTCGACTTATAGGAACGGCTGCCCAACTGGATCTCGACCGGGTATTCGCCCGGAACATGGACATCAAAAGCAGACGTACCATACTTAAACGAAGCCGATTTCCGATCGAAACCGAACCGCACGAATTCTTCCGCGGAAACCGCCGTTCCGGCCTCCACACAGCACTCTTTATACACACGTTTTTCGAAATAAATATACAAGAAAACACCGGCCAGGACACATAACAACGCCAATGTGATCCCGATTGCGACCGGGAGCTTTCTTGAGCGCTTTTTCTTCTTGGCAAAAGGATCTCTTACTGGATTCGGATTACGATGTTTCACTTGTTCATTCCTCGATTAACGGATCACTGCTTCTTGATCTCAGACTCCAACACTTTTGCAGTCCATTTCGCATCGATCAGTTCATAGCAGGCAGTCTTCTTCTTTGGCAGCTTATCTTCAAACAACCGGATCATTTCTTCATACAACCCGTCCGGAATAGCGGCAAACAGCGTCTTCTCATCTCTGGTAATGATGACGAATCCGTCTTTGCCATCTTTCTTCTCATAAAGCACCTGCACGGCTTTGATGTCCGGATTCTGCTTGGTGAACTGTGAGAACACGAAAGCTTTTGTCAATTCAATATAGCGGTCATCCAGGCCATTGTCGAAGATCTTGATCTTCTCACAGAGTTCATTCGGATTTCTAACGGCACGCATAGTGCAAACCATCGCGGCCTTAAGCATATCCGGCGACCATGTGTTCTGCTGGGCATTCATCTTCTCCAGAGCATCTTCTGTGTTTCCCGGAAGCAGATACACCATCAAGGTCTGCCCCATGTCGTCGTAAAGGCACGGATAAACGATTGAAACCTTCTCTCCGCATTCCTTGCAAGTGTACTTAAAGAAAGAGCCATCCAGAACCTGCTGCTTCTCTTCCGGGTGAAGAGATACGTTTATGCAAGCACGCAACTGTATCTTCTTCTTCGTTTTGCACTTCGGGCAAGTGATCTCTGCCTCGACCGGCTTATATCTTTCCTGCTCATTAGGAAGTAATGGATGCGGTGTAGATTTGTTTGTCATAAATTATTCTCCTTTATTTTTCATCTTAAAACAGAAATCAGCGATTCCTTCACAGATCTTGTCCTGATATTCCGGATCCGACAAAAGCCGGTCGTCTTCTTCGTTAGACATATAGCCCATCTCCAGAAGGAACGACGGCACGGTATTCGCCCAGTTCAATCCGCTATAGGTCGTCGAAGCATTACATCCGCGATATTTTGCTCCGGTTGCTTCCGCATAGCACTTGCCCAGCATCTCGCCCCATTCCACCTGCTTGTCCGCAAGATCGCCCTTGCTGCATACAAAAACGCCTACGCCACGGACATCGGCACTATCTGCGGCATCGCAGTGCAGGCGCAGGAACACGTCCGCATTACAATCCACGGCGATCTTCGCTCTCTGGATATTAGAAACATCCACATCCGCCGTTTCCCGCGTCATAACCACTTTGGCACCCAAAGAGACCAGATGGTCACGAAGTTTCAGTCCGATCTCCAGATTGACTTCATGTTCAGGACGCTTGGTAGCCACTCCACTGGTTCCGGCAGAAACCTTCGCCTTCTGCTCATCCGACCAAGGTGCCAACGGTTCCGTATCGCTATTTGCCTTCGCCTGATGACCCGGGTCAATACAAATAACCATTCCCGAAAGATCGAACTTCGCGTCCGGAGCCGAAACCGTCTCCGTACCGGACTCCGAAGTCTCAGTGCTCAGCGGACTCGGCACAACTTCAAAGCTCACTTTCCAGTATTCTTCGCCGCGCATATCGTAGACCACAAAGTAATACTTGCCCTCCGGCAATACTTTGGCATCTTCCGGCTTCAGCGGAAGGATGTACTCCTGATCCTCTTGTCCGTCCGGCGGCAACAAAGAACCTTCACAAGCCGCAGGGCCCTGTTCCTTATAGTCCTTGTCGGTAAAGACCTTATAGTCTAACCTGATATCTTTATATTTTACCTCAGAGCTGAGTTTGGCGGCGATATATTCCGTCCCGTAAGGATACTCCTGCACTTTCGCGCCGGCCTCATCGATCATGGCGATCTCGGTGAATTCAAACGCGATCGGGATCCTCGTTCCATCAGGGAAAACTTCGATCGTTCCTTCAATGAAGCACTTGTTATTCGGATCGTACATTTTACACGTTAACAAGCCGACAGGAAGTTTTCCCGACGGATTGAGCGCCACGTCGATAATATCCGAATTGCCATCCATCGTGCACGTTCCGCCTTCCAGAATATTACCCTTGTCGTCAATAAACTCATATCGGATATTGATATCGTTATAATAGTCCCATGTCGTCACATAATATCTGACTTCGTCGACCGTCTCGTGCAGACCCGGTATAAGGTTGTATTTCCCATCGTACCAATAGGTCTCATACACAGAAATCGGAACAAAGCTCTTCGAGACGGAAGCGACCGTTTCCGTCGTACTAAAGTTCAGTTTCTCGATAAAGCCGAATAGTCCTTCCAAAAAAGCACTTGCGTCGGCAGCTGCGATCTTCCACTGTGTTTCTTTGAGTCCGGCGTGGAAAGAATACTCACATTTCTTCTTTTCCGCATTCTGAATCAGTCCGATCACGTCCGAAACCGTAGCATCCTGAGGAATCGCTCCCAGAAGCGCATCCGTATCGATGTAGGACACGGATAATGCAGAAACAGTATCTGTTCCGTCTTCCTTCACATCATCTACAGAGTATGAAAACTTTTTCAGGCATGCATCCAGGATTCCGGATACCTCGGATCTGGAAAATGTACGGATCTTATCGATTTCATTACAGGAACCATCTACCAGAACAGCCATTTTATCGTATTTACTGCTCTTCAAATAGGCGCAAAAATCGTCCAGCAGCGCCTCTGTCTGTTCAACGGGACTTTTCTCGCGTTTTCCGCCTTTCTTCTCATTCTTCCGGCAACCGCAAACGCAAGTCAGCAATAAAAGCACAACAAGTAATCCTGCTGTGATCCTCTTGGCAAACATTTCTTTCTCCTTTTCCGTATAAAAATCCGTTTATAGTTTGCGCCTTTCCTGTTAAATTGGCAAGCACGACTATTTCTTTTCGGTTAATTCTTTTTTAAATTACATGATTCTGCTATGAATCCTCTTTTTTCTGATACCGCTCCTGTGTTATTATTTGTTTGTTGAGTTTTCTTATTTGGTTTGGGAGGAGCTCCGCGCATGAAACTGTCGGATTTGACAAAATACCAGAATATCACCATTCAGTGTCATGATAATCCGGATCCAGATGCCATCGCATCAGGCTTTGCTTTGTATAGATATTTCAGCAGCCACCGTTGCAATGTCCGTCTGATTTACAGTGGACGGTATAAAATCACGAAAGTAAATCTGACCATGATGATCGAGATGTTCCGCATCCCGATCGAGTATTGTGTATCCGACTTCGGGTCCTGTGATCTTCTGATCACTACCGACTGTCAGTACCGTTCCGGAAACGTGCGTTTCTTTCCGGCTCCAACCGTAGCCGTCATCGATCATCACCAATTCTGCGGGATTGATGTGGACTACTCTTTTATCCAATCCAATGTCGGCAGCTGTTGTACTCTTGTCTGGCAGCTTTTCCGTAACGAAGGTATCGACATCAATAAAGATCCGCTTTGCGCGACCGCGCTTTACTATGGACTTTACTGTGATACGAACCAATTCTCCGAGCTTTATCACCCGCTCGATCGTGATATGCGTGATGCGCTGGCTTTTGACCAGGCTGCGCTGGTGCGTCTTTCCAACTCCAATCTTTCTTTGAGCGAGCTTTCTATTGCCGCACAGGCAATGAACGATTTCACTTTCGACAGCGACCTTCGCTTAGCTCTTGTCCAGGTTCAGCCTTGCGATCCGAATATTCTCGGTCTCATCAGTGATTTTCTGATCCAGGTCGACCGGGTGGATATCTGTATCGCCTTTAATGAGACTTATACCGGTTATAAACTCTCCATTCGAAGCTGTATCAAGGAAACCAAGGCCAGCGAGCTTGCTGAATACATCACGGAAGATGTCGGCTATGGTGGTGGTCATAAGAATAAGGCCGGTGGCTTTATTTCCAAAGACGATTACTCTGCCCAGTACGGACAGATGCGCATGATGCAGTTCCTGCGAAGCAAACTTATGAAGTACTCCGGCGAGTGCACGATCCTGCGCGCCGGCATCGACAAGATGAGTACCGAAGGCACGAAGCGTTACCGCAAGAAGAGAATTCCGATCGGTGTTGTTTTCTGCAAAGATTTCGTTACTACCAATACTCCTCTGCTCGTCCGTACGCTTGAGGGAGATATCGATATCAATGCCAGCGCGGATACATGCATCATGGTTGGCATCCAGGGAGAGATCACTCCGATCTCCGCTTCGAAGTTCAAAGAAACTTACGATATGTGCAATGCCAAGTCTCATGTTTCTTCGGAATACCGCCCGACGATCAAGAATCTGCGTAGTGGCGAGAGCTTCGATCTTGCCAAGCATATCCGCTCTTGCGTATCCAAGGGTACCGAATATGTTTACGTTAAACCAATCACCAATTCCGTCAAGATATTCACACTCTGGGATGCGAACAACTATGTTCGTGGAATCGAGGGCGACTATATCGCTGTTCGTGAGAATGATCTTTCCGACTTTTATATCATTGAGAAGAACCTGTTTGCCAGAACCTACGAACTGGCCGAGTAAATCTTTTCATTGTCTTGATCCGCATATAAGGACAGCCGCCTTACAAAAGGGCGGCTGTTTTGTTTCTATGAATTATTGCCCGTGACTCGACTTTGGGCAAAAAAACAGTTGCCACGGGGGGGTAGCAACCGTCTCATATGCACAGCGTGCTTCTGACAACGCGTCAGACAATTTTAGTTTGGGTAAAGTGGTTTGGCCAGTATGCATGGTTGGCTGATGCATGCTTTTATGCAGAAGAAGGAGATACATCATAAACGTCTTAAAGGGTGGAGACTCCTTTTAAGATTGATGACGGTTAGAGTGCATACTGCCAAACAACTTCACTCCCACATTTTCACAGAGTTTCATAGAAACATCTGTGTGACACAACTGAATAATAACATATACAAAACCATTGTCAATACTGCATTGCCAGTAATTATCAAAACTGATATAATAATGGAAGTTACACGATTACATTTCAGTAATCACCGTTTGTTACACTGGTTGTTACATGAAAATCATTTTGTTTCAATCATCGATTGAAGGAGAGAATTATCATGACTACTATACGCGATGTTGCAGAATATGCTCACGTTTCCGTTGCCACCGTCTCACGCGTCTTGAAGAAGAATGGTCCGGTTTCACCTGAAACAGAGGCTCGTGTTTACGAGGCCATTGAAAAACTCGGTTATCTTCCCCCGCACTCAGGCAAGAAATCAAACGAAAACAAGAAACTCAGCGTGCTGGTGCTTTTCCCGAATTCGATCCGCAGCATGCATTCTGAGATGCTGTCCGGAATACGTGATGCCGCCAAAGAAGAAGGCATCCTTCTTTATTACGCAGTTTGCGATAATGACGTTCAACTGGAGGAAAGCTACGTTAATGAGCTTCGTCGTGGTATGTTCGATGGATTAGTCTTTATGGGAACGTTTCTCCAGGTCAATGATCTTCTCCAACTCAAGAAGACCTGTCAGATCGCGCTTTGCGGTGAATATGTCGAAGGGGCCAAAGTTCTCTCCGTTACTGTCGATTACGAGCAGGCTGCCTACGATGCGGTTTCTCATCTGATTTCTTTAGGTCATAAGAAGATCGCCATCATCACCACACATCAGCGTGTCTGGTCCTCTGTACAAAAAGAGAACGGTTATCGTAAGGCTCTTCTGGATCATGGTCTTCCGGTCGAGGATGAATACCTCTTCTATGGCCGTTTTACATCAAACAACTCCCGTTACATACTCAACTACTTTGAATCGATGGATGAGCCGCCTACGGCGTATTTCTGCATCTCGGATGACATTGCAAGAAGCATCTGCAATTGTCTGATGGAAAGGAACTATGAAATCGGCAACGAACTTTCCGTATGCGGGTTTGATGATTCTGAATCGAGTACATCCGCCTACCCACGTCTGACAACGGTCAATCAGCCTTTCTATGATATCGGTTTCAAGGTGATCGGTCTATTAAAAAACAATATGACAAGCGTGCTGGAACACAACGAGATGTGCTATCTCCCGCATAAGCTATATATCCGGGAATCAACAAGTCAGAAGGAAGTGTGATCCCTCTGAGAGAGACTGGAAGATTTATTATAAATGAGAAAAAAGACAAACAAAAAACCGAATCCATAAGGATTCGGTTTATTTGGCTCCCCCAGTAAGACTCGAACTTACGACCCTGCGGTTAACAGCCGCATGCTCTACCGACTGAGCTATAGAGGAATTTAATCCGGCAGCAATCTATCTTCCCAGGCCGTCACCAGCCAAGTATTGTGGACACCGGCGAGCTTAACTTCTGTGTTCGGAATGGGAACAGGTGTGGCCTCGCGGTTATAACCACCGGAATGGTTGAGGGTCTTTAAGCTGCACCCTCAAGACTGCATAGAAAACTATAACATGTTTTCAAGAAGATTGGAAGAGATATCTTAAAAATGTTCTGGTTAAAGATGATTTCATCTAGAGAATCTTAACTTGTGGTCAAGTCCTCGGGCATTAGTACCGGTCAGCTGAATACATTACTGCACTTACACACCCGGCCTATCAACTGGTAGTCTACCAGGGCCCTTACCAATAAAGAGGGAAATCTCATCTTGAAGCTGGCTTCACACTTAGATGCCTTCAGCGTTTATCCAATCCAAACATAGCTACCCAGCCGTGCCACTGGCGTGACAACTGGTACACCATAGGTTTGTCCATCCCGGTCCTCTCGTACTAAGGACAGCACTCCTCAAATTTCCTACGCCCACGATAGATAGAGACCGAACTGTCTCACGACGTTCTGATCCCAGCTCGCGTACCACTTTAATCAGCGAACAGCCGAACCCTTTGGACCTAA
>JAFWDK010000024.1 GCA_017513085.1 Clostridiales bacterium
ACCTGCTTCCGATGAGGTTACATACTGGGCCGGTCAGATCAAGAGCGGCAAGATGACACGTAGAGCAGTACTCGTATTCTTCGGTTCCTGTGATGAGTTCACAGCAATCTGTGCGAAGTACGGTATCGATCGCGGAAACATTTAATTAGTTAACTAAACTGCCCATAGACATAAATGGGGGACAATACGAGGGGGATATTGATAAATATGAGTGATAAAAGATGGAGACGTGTTGGATGTGCGCTCTCTGTATTTGCTTTGCTGATTTCAATGATTTTTGTTCGTCCTGAAGTTCAGGCAGCAGGAACTTTTTTTGATGGAGTGTATAGTTGCAGTATACTTTCATCTTCTACATGCAAAATTTTGTGGTATACGCCTACGGACTATAACGGAGATGCTTTTGCATATACAATTCCTCGTACGATCAAGGATCCTAAAACCGGTACAGTTTATAATGTTGTAGAAATTGGAGATCAAGCATATGAGGATCTGAATATTTTTTCTTCCATTAAAATCCCTGAAGGTGTGGTCACTATTGGTAATCGTGCTTTTAGTGGAAGTATGGGTTGTAAATCCCTTACTATTTCTTCGACCGTAAAGAAGATTGGCGATCTTGCCTTTTATAAATGTTCAAATTTGCGAGATGTTGCTATTCCTCAAACTGTACAGTCTGTTGGTGCTATGGCATTTGCGACATTTGCTACCGGGGCCAAAGCAACTGTTTATTCTTCGACATATTATGAATTGAATTCTTTCAGTGGTCGAGATCTGACAGTCATTCAGGTATCAGCCCCGACACCGACAAATACGCCGACTCCGACGAATACGCCGACTCCGACATTTAGACCGACAGCTGCACCTAAACCAACTGACACACCAACACCGACCAAGGGTCCGACAAAGGTTCCTACAGTCACTCCTACAATAACTCCAACCAAGAAGCCGACAAACACGCCTACACCTACAAATTCACCGACTCCGACTAAGAAGCCGACGAATACGCCTACACCTACGAATTCACCGACTCCGACAAAGAAGCCGACAAACACGCCTACCCCTACGAATTCACCGACTCCGACAAAGAAGCCGACGAATACACCTACACCTACGAATTCACCGACTCCGACAAATAAGCCGACGAATACGCCAACACCTACGAATTCGCCGACTCCAACCAAGAAGCCGACAAACACGCCGACACCTACGAATTCGCCGACTCCAACCAAGAAGCCGACGAATACACCAACTCCGACTAAGAAGCCGACAAATACGCCGACTCCGACTAAGAAGCCAACGAATACGCCGACCCCGACTAAGAAACCGACAAATACGCCGACTCCAACTAAGAAACCGACGAATACGCCGACTCCAACTAAGAAGCCGACAAATACGCCGACTCCGACTAAGAAGCCGACAAATACGCCGACTCCGACTAAGAAGCCGACGAATACGCCGACTCCAACTAAGAAACCAACGAATACGCCGACTCCGACCAAGAAGCCGACAAATACACCTACACCTACGAATTCACCGACTCCGACCAAGAAGCCGACGAATACACCTACACCTACGAATACGCCGACTCCGACCAAGAAGCCGACAAATACGCCAACACCTACGAATTCGCCGACTCCAACCAAGAAGCCGACGAATACACCTACACCTACGAATTCACCGACTCCGACCAAGAAGCCGACGAATACACCTACACCTACGAATTCGCCGACTCCAACCAAGAAGCCGACTAATACGCCAACACCTACGAATTCGCCGACTCCGACCAAGAAGCCGACGAATACGCCTACACCTACGAATTCGCCGACTCCGACAAAGAAGCCTACGAATACGCCTACACCTACGAATACACCGACTCCGACTAAGAAGCCGACAAATACGCCGACAAGTACTCCGGTTCCGACAAAAAAGCCAACTCCGGCTGTACCTGTTGCGGCTATGCCGGATGTATTGGGCATGAATTATCATGACGCCAGAAAACAGATTGTTCGTGAACTCAAAGACGAAGGATTCCAAACCGTGAATGTTGAATACGAATGGGTATCAACAACTGATCCGGACAAGAACCTGACTGTTTTGAAATCTGATCCGACAGCTAATACGCATATTCCGGTGAATAGTTCATCTGTAAAGATCACGCTCTTTGTTGCAAAAATAGGTGAGTTGCCGTCGCCGACTCCTACAAAAGTCCCGACTAAAGCACCGACTAAGGCACCATCCGCTGCGCCGACGAGATCTTCTGCTCCGACTTCGGTACCTACGAAAAAGCCGACTAAAGCGCCGACAGCTACTCCGGCAGTTCCTAGAACAGTTATGCCTGACATCGTTGGTATGAACTATCATGATGCCAAGAGCCTTGTTGTAAGAGAACTTAAAAATGCCGGTTTTGAGACTGTTAATGTTGAATTTGTCTGGATCGAAACAAAAGATCCGGAGCGCAATCTGAAAGCTCAGTCGTCCGATCCGGCAGCGAATTCGACGGTATATCTCCTTGACCTTTCTATTACGGTCAAGATCTATGTAGCTAAACTGCCTACCGAATCTACGCCTGTACCTACTAAGGCTCCTACGAAGGCTGTTACAAAGACTCCTACAAAAGCACCGACGAATAAGCCGACTGCTAAACCGACAGCTACTCCGACTTCTAAGCCTTCTTTCAAACAGTTCGTGGAGCGTTTGTACGAATGTGCTTTGAATCGTACGGCAGATGCCGCAGGGTTAGACTACTGGTGCAAAGAAGTGCAAAGTGGCCGTCGTTCCGGTGCAGACTGTGCACGTTACTTCCTGCTGGAAGCTCCTGAGTTTATGAATCGTAACCTGGCTCCGGATGCTTTTGTAGAGACACTGTATAAAACATTCTTTAACCGTAACTCTGATGCTGCGGGTAAGAAGGGCTGGGTAGATGCTCTGTATTCGAACAAGATGTCACGAGCCCAGGTTGTGGAGAACTTTATCGAATCTACGGAGTGGTGCAATGTTTGTGCGACATACGGAGTCAAGTCCGGTGCCTTATATCACAAAGCAACCGTGGCTTCTGAAAATGCAAAAGAATTCGCCACAAGACTTTATACCTGCTGTCTCGGCCGTTCGGCTGAGGCTGGTGGACTCAAGTATTGGAGTCTTGCGCTGACCAATTTTGAGGCGACCGGTTGTGACGCTGCAAGAGAGTTCTTTACAAGCGATGAGTTTGTTGGATTAAAGACGAGTAATGAAGAGTATGTTCGCCGTCTTTATAAGACCTTTATGGGTAGAACACCTGACTCGAGTGAAGTTGCTTTCTGGGCCGGTAAGATCAAAGAAGGAAAGATGACTCGAAGAGAGGTTCTTGCCAGCTTTGGTTCCAGCACTGAATTTACGCAGATCTGCGCGAAGTATGGTATTTCGCGAGGCAGCATCTAATAGCATTTTATGATAGGGTGTGATCGTGCCGGATTTTGGCCGACACTTTCACATCCTTTTTTTTTGCTTTTTTTAAACTTTGATATTTACGGTATAAAAAGTGTTGCTTTTTATTTCCGGTTGTTCTAAAATTGAAAATCACAAAGACATTGACGAGGATATGCTTCGATATATGCGCCGCCAGAGAGAAAGAGTACTTGCTGAGAGCTCTTTTCGGAATACTGTATCAGAAGAACCACCTTTGAGTCGCATCTGTGAAATAATAGTAGCAGATAGCCGCTAACCACAAGCGTTACGAGAGGAAATGAGTGGTTTGTCCATGATGGATAAGCAATTAGGGTGGAACCGTGCAGCCATGCATCCCTTTTTATGGGAAGCGTGGCTTTTTTGTATTCAAATGAAATGACCAAAGGAGGAATTAACATGGTTGATTTTAGTAACAAAGAAGAGAGAAACAAGTACCGTCATAGTACATCGCACATCCTTGCTCAGGCAATCAAGAGGCTGTGGCCGGAGACAAAGCTTGCTATAGGTCCTGCGATCGACGATGGATTTTATTATGATTTTGACCGTGATGAAGCTTTTACGTCTGAAGATCTGAAAAAAATCGAAGATGAGATGAAGAAGATCGTAAAAGAAAATCTTCCTATTGAACGATTTGAGTTGCCTCGTAAGGAAGCTCGTGAGTTGATGGTTAAACTGGATGAACCTTACAAGGTCGAGTTGATCGATGATCTTCCGGAAGATGCTGTCATTTCATTCTATAAACAGGGTGAATTCACAGATCTTTGTGCCGGACCGCATATGGAAAGCACAGGAGAAATCAAAGCTTTCAAGCTTCTTTCATGCGCTGGAGCTTATTGGAGAGGATCTGAAAAGAATAAGATGCTTCAGCGTATTTACGGAACATCTTTCCCGGATAAGGATCAGTTGAAGGCTTATGTTGCTGCTCGTGAAGAAGCTTTGAAGAGAGATCACAACAAACTCGGTCGTGAACTGGAGTATTTTACTACTGTGGATTATATCGGTCAGGGTCTTCCGATTCTTCTTCCGAAGGGTGCGCGTGTGGTTCAGTTGTTACAGCGCTGGGTAGAAGATGTGGAGCAGAAGCACGGTTGCCTTCTCACAAAGACACCGTACTTTGCAAAACGCGATCTGTACAAGATCTCCGGTCACTGGGATCACTACCGTGATGGAATGTTTATCATGGGTGATGCAGATGATGAGAGCAAAGAGTGTTTTGCTCTTCGTCCGATGACATGTCCGTTCCAGTATCAGGTATTCCTGAATCGTCAGAGAAGTTACCGTGACCTTCCGATGCGTCTGACGGAGACTTCGACTCTTTTCAGAAATGAAGATAGCGGTGAAATGCATGGTCTGATCCGTGTGCGTCAGTTCACTATCTCTGAGGGTCATTACATCTTGCGACCAGATCAATTGGAAGAAGAATTTGCTAACTGCCTTGAACTTGCTAAGTATTTCCTTGGAACGGTAGGACTTCTTGAAGATTGTACTTTCCGTTTCTCACAGTGGGATCCGGCTAACCCGAAGAATAAATACGAGGGAACTAAGGAGCAATGGGAAGAAGCGCAGGCAGTTATGAAGAAGATCCTTGATGATCTTGGCCTCGAGTATTCGATCGGTATCGATGAAGCGGCTTTCTATGGTCCGAAGCTGGATATCCAGTATAAGAACGTATTCGGAAAAGAGGATACTCTTGTTACGATCCAGATCGATATGCTTTTGGCGCAGCGCTTTGGCATGGAATATATCGACAAAGACGGGCAGAAGAAGAATCCGTACATCATTCATAGAACCAGCTTGGGATGCTTCGAGAGAACTTTGGCGTACCTTATCGAGAAATATGCAGGTTGTCTGCCTCTTTGGATGGCACCGGAGCAGGTACGTATACTGCCGATTGCCGATGCTCATCTTGATCGTTCATTTGAGATCCGTGATGCGCTTCGTGCAAAGGGAATCCGTGCTGAAGTGGATGACCGTTCTGAGAAACTCGGTAAGAAGATCCGTGAAGCCAATATCGATAAAGTAATCTATATGTTTACTGTCGGTGATAAGGAAGTGGAGGAAGGAACTGTTTCCGTCCGTTCCCGTTTCGAAGGTGATCTTGGTTCCATGTCGATCGATGCTATTTCTGAAAAACTGCTTGAAGAGATCGAGTCTAAAAAAGCAGTGAAGGCATAAAGGTAGCTAAACAACAGTCAAGGGTCGGTATTGAAAGACTATGCCGACCCTTGACTGAATTACCTTTAGTTTTTATATTTTTTGGGTTGACACTTTTGAAAAATAGAAGTATTATCTAGTGGTTGTTGCATCGGGGTGTGGCTCAGGTGGTAGAGTGCTTGCTTCGGGAGCAAGAGGCCGCGAGTTCGAGTCTCGCCACTCCGACCAAAACCATCTCACATAAGTGAGATGGTTTTTTTTATGCCTGTAAGTTAAAAAGAATTGAATATCTCTTTCTTTGTCCGTTTGTCTAAATTATGTTCATAATTGTTCACAAAATCTTTACAGTGTGTGAACGAAGTGTTAACATAGTGTTGGTTGAAAAGTTTATGGATCGAAAGGACGGGTTATGAGGACTTCTTACAAAGTATGTAGCTTATTGCTGGTAATGATCATTCTGGTAATGATCGTTGGCGGAATTATTCAGGACCGCAGAGCTAAGCGTGCCCGCATTATCGATTCTGTCAGCAAGACGATGGATGCTGCCGGTTGTAAAGAAGTTTCATCTGATTATGATCCGGAGCAGGATGAGAAGAACGCTGATTCAAAACTAACCAAAGCGAAAATTGAAGAAGTATCATCTTCTGTGTTGGCTGAGAACCGTCTTTCAAAAGATGAAAGCCGTAATTTCTCTGCTATTATAGGTAATGCACTTCACGATGCCAGATATCACATTGAAGAAATTGAAATAGATGGTTCCAATGCTAAAGTCAAAGTCGAGATCTTTTACGGGAAACAATCGGATTATATCGATATGGAGTTTACTTACGGAAAAGACGGTTGGTCTTTAGTTAATGGCGAAGATGCCGCACTCTCTCTGTTTTCAAATTGAAGAATACGTTTGTTTGATAATCTTAGTTCTTTCTAAAATCGCCCTTGTATTGTATTATATTTGTTGATGGCTTTTATATACGGGGGGATTTGATGTGAGTGGTGTTGTTTTATTCGGAAATATGAAGAAAACTCATAGAGTTGCATTGATTGCGATAGTAGTTGCACTGATCGTATTTGCTACTTTTTTCTTGTTTGTTCATTTTGGACCGTCATCGGATAAATCTATGGTTTATGGCGCGGTCGAGTATATTCTGGATGAGTATGGTGCCGTAAGCTCGAAGGGGAAAACCTGGTCTGACTATAGTAAAAGGGAAAGTGATCTTCCGTTTCCGAATTACACAGCGATCGGACTATGTAATTATCTGGGACTGGGCGAATTTGCTGAAGAAGCCCTTGCCCGCAAAGCGCTTCTTGAAGGTTGTACGTATACGATTTCCGGTTGTGAATTCATTAAAGATTCGGCTATTGTGACTGTGGATCTTGATACTCCTAGAAATGGAAAAGCTGTAGCCAAGATCCGTTTTGAGAAAAAGGGCGGAAGCTGGGAAGTCGATCATGAAAGCGTTTTCCTTGCTGTTCTTGCCGGTAATGGTATTGGCGGTTCCGGAAATGCGATATCAGACATTTTTAAATCACTTCGAGACTAGTGTTTGTTACAGGGTATTGATTCGAAATCGATTTCGAAAAATGATTGAAGTTGTTTGTCCTTTAAGTTAATATAGTAATGTATTAAATTTATGGCCATATTTGGTCAAAAAATGGGAGGAACAAACAATGAAAAAACAAAAGATTGCTTCTGTTGTTTTGGCATCGGCGATTTTGTCTTCTGTTGCATTGAGCGGATGTAAATCTGAAGGCACAACTTCGATCTCCCTTCAGGGCTATCAGCCGCCAACGGGTTACACAACAACGGCGTCACCTGAAGATCAGTTTGAAGTTACCAAGCCGGAAGTTAAAGACGGAGTGCCGAGCGTCATGGAGGACTTTAACAGTGATGAAATGATTGCTGAAGCCAGAGGTGAAGTTACACTTACAGTCGAAGATGCGAAGAACGCCAACGGTAAAGTCGTTCGTTGCACCGGTCGTACTGATAACTGGAACGGTATCAATTTCCCGTGCTCTGTATTTGCCGGAAACAATATTCGCATTCAGACACGTTGCCGTTGCCCGGGTGGTACGGTAAGAATTTCTCTTCAGTTCGATAATATGGGTAACACGACATATTCGAACCTGATGGATATCAAGGATTGTTCCGCTGATTTCGTAGAACAGGTCGTAACATGTTCTGTTCCGGAAAATGTCGAGAATGTATTTGTATATCTCGAGGGCGTTGATACTTCCGATATTCTTTGTGACTATATGTATGTTACATGTGATGGTGAGTATAAGGATCCAAGCGCTGCACCAAAGGCAGAGATCGCTGATACATCTTCCTATGAATCACTGAAGGACCTTTATAAAGATCAGTTCCTGCTCGGTTGCTGTGTTCCGAGAAACATGATCGAAGTTGAAGAGTCTGAGCCATACAGAAAACTTCTCCTTGCTCAGTTTAATTCTTTCACTTGTGAGAATGAGATGAAGCCTGACAGCATTCTTGATGCGGAGACAAACCTTGGTGATCCTGCTAAGTATAATGAAGCACCTGCAGTTCATTTTGATGCTTGCAAGGCTACTCTTGATTTCGCTAAGGAAAATGGTATCAAGATGCGTGGACATACTTTGGTATGGCACAACCAGACACCGGATTGGTTCTTCTATGAGAACTATGATGTGAATGGCAAACTTGCCAGCCGTGAATTGATGCTTAAGCGTCTTGAGAATTACATCAAAGCTGTATTTGAGTATATCAATGCTAACTACTCTGATGTATTCTATGCATTTGATGTTGCTAACGAGTGTGTCGATGATGAATACAATCTCCGTAAGAGTCATTGGACAGAGACGATCGGTGACGATTTCCTCGTTTATGCTTTCCAGTATGCAAGAAAGTATGCAGGTAAAGACATTAAGCTTTTCTACAACGACTATAACGAGTATGTTGCTAAGAAGCGCGACAAGATCATCGAAGTGCTGAAGCCGATTGCTGAGGCCGGTAATATCGATGGTATGGGTCTGCAGTCTCACATTTCCAACCCTGTTTCGATGGAAGATTATATTGGTTCTTTGAAGAAGTATGCTGATGAACTCAAGGTTACCATCCACGTAACAGAACTTGACGTTAATGCCCAGAAGGCTTCCGGCAACCCGGATTATGATCAGGGCGTCTACTATCAGACATTGTTTACTGAGCTCCTGAAGGCAAAGAAGGAAGGTTACGACATTGAGAGCGTAACGATCTGGGGTCTCACAGACCTTGGTTCCTGGCGTTCAGCTCAGACTCCTGTTCTTTTCACAGGTAACCTCGAAGCTAAGCTTGCTTTCCAGGGCGTTGTAAATGCAATCAAGGGTGGCGAGATCGAGAAACCGGCAGATTATGTTGAACCGCCGAAGGAAGGCGATCCTTTCGATGATAATTTCGAAAATGATAAGTTTGCAGGTGTTGCTAGAGCAGGTGTAAATCTTAAGGTCGTTTCCGAGGGTGCTTACGAAGGCGAGAAGTGCCTGGCTGTAACCGGTGCTTCTGAAACATGGGATGGTTACACAGTAGATCTTTCCCGCTTCCTTGGTAAGAAGATCAAGTTCTCCTTCGCTTTGAAGTCTACAGCAGCAAAGACAAGCTTCAGTGCTGATATTGCTGATCTGTGGCCTCATATCATCGAAGTGGATACAAGCTCCGGTGAATGGGTTCCGGTTGAGGGCGTTCTGGATATGACATCCAACAAGTGGATCCTGCCGTCCGGCGATACAGTTGAAGTTCCTGCAGATATGAGTTCTCTCATGCTGTATTTCGAGACATTCGACTGCACAGATGATTTCTATGTAGATGCTTTCCACATTGAAATTGCAAGCTGATCGCTCGATTATGATTAAATGAAGAGAAGCCGTGTCTTCGGACGCGGCTTCTTTTTTGTAGTTATTACGAATATGCTATAATCGTTCTGTCGATTTCCTATATCGAACTTAGTTTAGAAAGGTGAGCTACATGAGTATTACTGCAATCGTTGCTGTGGATGAAAACTGGGGAATTGGATATAAAGGTGAACTGCTGGCAAGTCTTCCTGAGGACCAGAAATTGAATTTTAAAGTTAAAACTCTGGGACATCCGGTTATATATGGAAGAAAGACATTAGAAACGTTCCCGAAAGGCAAGCTTTTGCCTGGCAGAGAAAACATAATCCTTACGCGGAATCCGGATTTTTCTTATGAGGGTGCCACGATCATGCACTCAGTTACGGAAGTGGTGGAATATGCGGAGAAGCAACCGGATGAAACTTTTTTTATCATTGGCGGAGCACAGATCTATGAGCAGTTCCTGCCTTATTGTGACACTTGTGTCGTAACCAGGATCAAAAAGAGTTATCCGGCTGATGCGTTTTTCCCGAATCTTGATATGATCAATGCATGGGAATTGTTTTCACGTGAGCCGGAAGTTCGATCGATTAAGGGCGTAAGTTTTGAAATCTGGACGTATAGACGAGTTTCAGAATTTTTTGGGGTGTGAAAACTGCACAAAAGAGATGTGTGCAGGATGCACAACGGTTTTCTTGTTTGTCTGTGCAACATCTACAATTCTTGCATTGACGCCTTTTTTTCGTAAAGATATAATGAAACCGCAAAGACAGGAAAGCTTTGCAGAGGAAAAAAGAAAGAAAGAAAACTCATTTAGATTAAGGAGGTAGTCATCATGAAGGCTTTTAACATGAGCAATGTAGATGTTCACCAGTTTATGCAGGCACTTGATTCTTGTTCCGGCGATGTAATGCTTATTACAGATGAAGGTGACAAGTTCAATCTCAAGAGCAAGCTCAGCCAGATCACAGGTTTGATGAAGCTGATCGAAGGTGGTAAGCTTGTTGATGCTAAGATTTATTGCTCTAACGTTGAAGACGAGGCTCTGCTTTTCAGACTGAATCTTTTCGGAACAGTAGAAGAAGTCGATCATATCGGCTAATCCTACGAGCAAAAGATCTTAAGAGCGGAAACATCCGCTTGGTATGATTTTTCTAAAAGAGGGCTGATTGCCCTCTTTTTTCTTAATATTTTCTTAGTAATTTATCTGACGTACAAGTATATAATAAGATAAGCGTATGAGGAGGATAGGGTATTCATGATCAAAGAGTTTAAAGTCAATCTGTTTCGCATTTTGCGAACTAAATCTTTTTACGTTGTATTGATTATTCTCCTTGCGCTTAGTGTATTTAGTGCTTTTGTAGTCTTTTTTGTTTCTGATGATCCACTTGATGTTTTTTATTCTGATGATGATTCTGAGACGTTAACGACAGATGAATTAGTTCAAGTACTTCAAGAAGCCGAGCAAAAGTATATGATTAATTCCCAAGCTCAAAGTTTGATTGCAGAATCCCAGTTGCCGGATACAGGAGATCCGGCAATGGATAGCCGGATCATGGAAGCGATGGAATCTATATCGAACAATGAAAAGTCTGAGGAGTCTGCAGATGCATATAATGAGTCTTTTCAGTCGTCTTTTATGGAGGGCTTTCAACTTGGTCTATCCAGTATAAGGCCATTGAATAATACTTTAGATGTACTGAATATGTCCTTAGGCAACGAGTTGCATCTTTTCCTTTTTCAGATAATTGTCGCTTTGTATATTGGCGCAGAATATAAGTCCAGGTTTCATATCAATCGTTTTTCTTTGAACACTACGCGAGCAACGATCCTTTTGGGCGAATGGCTTACGTTGCAGATCCTTTTCGTGTTGATGATGGTTTTAGAGTATTTCACTACCTTAGGTTTGTCTGTTTTGTTCTGTTCGTCGTTTGAATGGACTAGAGTATCTGAATCGTTGATTCGTTTCGGGTATTATACTCTCATAGTTATGGCTTATACTTCTTTTACTTTTATGATTGCGGTTTTACGACGCGGGAGTGCGATGGCAATCGTTTTTTCCAGCCTCTTTACATTTGATGTATTGCATCTTGTTTTTGCCGTAGCTTCGATACTGAACTCTAAAATAATGAATTTGTCGCCTTCGTTTTTATTGAGTACGGTTTCTACAAATAATACGCTCACTATTCAAACAAGTTTTGCCGTTATCGCGATTCTTATAGGGTATATTGCTGTTTTCGTCGGTTCTACTTTGTCAGTATCATCTTATCGTGATGCGTACTAAAAGTACGAAGTGTGTTATAATATTGTCCACGAAAAAGAATGCTTGGAGAATATAATGATCAATTATCTGTATAATTCCAGGGATATTGCGGCATATTTTAAGTGGGCCGGCGTTTCCTCTCACCAGGAGAAAGAGTATCTGCACTATATTTTTATGATCGGTGCCGATATCCTTGCCAAACCACTTACACGCGAATATGAAGCATTTGAAACTGCAGTATATAGAGATTTATACTATTTATGGTCGGAGGGCTTTGAAAACGAGTTTTCCGATATTGCTACGATTGCGCCCAAGGGCGCTGTTTCACTGATCTGTGATCAGGAATTTATATGTCTGGAATCGTATATGAAGCTTCTTGCTTTGCATCTGATCTTTTCCAGAAATCTGCCTTATGTACACGTCAACTTCAATGGGCTTATGTTACCGTTAGGCTTAAAGGGCGATTTTTCCGATTATGAGCGTAATGTAGCGATAGCATGTGAAACACTCCATCTTGTTACAAGAGATGTTTTCGGTAAACCATTCGATCTTCATCTCGGCATTCCGGATGAAGTGCTCTGTCTTTCTTTGGAACAGTCATTCCGGCAATCTTTGTCCGCCCATGAGGATTTCCGTAAACGTTTTATTAAACATGCTGCTTCGCGTCTTGCTGAATTAAAACTCACGTCCAAAGCGATTCATGAGAAAGAAGAAAAGAAGAAAGAACGCAATTTGAAGAGAAAACTCGCACGGGAGAAGGCAAATCAGAATAGAATGGCTGAAAAGTCAAAGCGTTCAGTTTCTTCAGGAAAGAAAGAAACTACTACTGTTGTGAAAAAATCAGAGAAGATAGAAAAAGAAAAAACGGCTGGAAAGAAGCCGGATAAAAAGAAACCAGAATAAAGGGATACGGGTATGAGCAATACATTGAACATGGGACTGGACATTGGTTCCACGACTATAAAGATCGTTTTAACGGAAGGCGAGAAGATCGTTTACCAGGAATATCGAAGACACCATTCTGATATTGCCGGCGAGCTTTTAAGTGCTTTTGAAGAAGTAAACAAGAAGTTCCCGGATTTGAGAGCCAGAGTGCAGATTACGGGTTCCGGCGGACTTTCCGTTGCGAAATGGCTTGGCCTTGATTTTGTTCAGGAAGTTATTGCTGAAACTGTTGCGATTTCGAAATATCATCCCGAAACGGACGTCATCATCGAATTAGGAGGAGAAGACGCGAAGATCACATATCTGCACCCTGTTCCGGAGCAGAGAATGAATGGTACATGCGCTGGCGGAACGGGTGCTTTTATCGATCAGATGGCTACACTTCTGCGTACTGATGCAGACGGCCTGAATGAGATGGCGAAGTCCTATAAGACGCTTTATACGATTGCTTCACGCTGCGGCGTTTTTGCCAAGAGCGATCTTCAGCCTTTGATCAATGAAGGGGCTGCCAAGGAAGACCTGGCGGCATCCATTTTCCAGGCAGTTGTCAATCAGACGATTGCCGGACTTGCGTGTGGACGTCCGATCCGTGGACATATCGCATTCCTTGGTGGTCCGTTGTTCTTTAATTCTGAGCTTCGTAAGGCGTTTGAGAGAACGCTGGAAGAGCAGGTCAAATCATTCTGGATCCCTGATAATGCGCAGATCTATGTTGCTCTGGGAGCTGCACTGGGAGCTAAGGGCAAAGAAGTTCTGCTTTCCGATCTGATAGCTTCTTTTGCATCCAAGGAGGGTTTTGAACCGGATATCAAGCGTATCGCGCCGTTGTTTGCCGATGCCCGTGAAAAAGAACTGTTTGATGAGCGTCATCAGCGTGCCACTCTGGATCTGTATCAGTTGGCTAAGCAGAAGGGTCCTTGCTATCTGGGTATTGATGCCGGTAGTACGACCACTAAAGCTGTTCTGATCAACGAAGAGGGACAGATGGTCTACACCTATTATGCAAGTAACCAGGGCAATCCGGTAAAGAGTGCCGTAAATATCGTTAAGCAACTTTACGAGCAGATGCCGCCGGAAACTTATATCGCGAACAGTTGTGTTACAGGATATGGTGAAAACATAATCCGTGCTGCATTGGGCGTTGATCTGGGTGAAATTGAAACAATGGCACATTTCCAGTCGGCAAAGTATTTCTGCCCGGATGTCGATTTTATTATTGATATCGGCGGACAGGATATGAAGTGCATGAAGATCCGAAATGGTGTAATTGACTCCATTATGCTGAATGAGGCCTGTTCTTCAGGCTGCGGATCCTTTATCCAGACTTTTGCTGAGAATCTGAATATGGATGCCCATACTTTCTCTTTGGAAGCTTTGTCCGCTAAAAATCCGGTCGATCTTGGAACCAGATGTACCGTATTCATGAATTCCAAAGTCAAGCAGGCACAGAAAGAGGGAGCGACCGTTGGTGATATTTCCGCGGGACTTTCGTATTCTGTCGTCCGTAATGCACTTTATAAAGTTATCAAGATCCGTGATACGCAGGAGCTTGGAAAGAAGATCGTCGTGCAGGGAGGTACTTTCCTGAATGATGCGATCCTTCGTTGTTTTGAGCTGATTTCCGGACGAGAAGTCATTAGACCGAATGTAGCCGGCCTGATGGGTGCTTTTGGCGCTGCAATCATTGCTAAAAAACGTATGCCGAAGGATCAGAAAGTATCAGGTCTTCTTGGTCTGGAAGAACTCAATCGTTTTGATATGACGACAGAGATGACGACATGCCCGCTTTGCACGAATCATTGTAAATTGACGATCTCGACTTTCTCGAACGGAGAACGCTTTATTTCAGGTAACCGATGTGAGCGTGGTGAGGGGAAGGAAAAGGCGAAAGATACTTTACCGAATCTGATTGCGTATAAATATGCCAGAACGTTCCGTTATAAACCTCTTGCTAAGGATAAGGCTCCGCGTGGAGAGATCGGTATACCGAGAGCTCTGAATATGTATGAGAATTACCCGTTCTGGTTTACTGTGCTGACAGAACTCGGTTTTTCGGTCGTTATTTCACCAAGGTCAAATCATGAATTGTTTGAGAAGGGTATGGATTCTATTCCTTCTGAGAGCGTTTGCTACCCGGCCAAGCTTGTTCATGGTCATATTGAGAGCCTGATCGAGAAGGGGATCAAGACTATATTCTATCCTGATATTCCGTATGAACGTCACGAGAATAAGAATTCCGGAAATCACTTTAATTGTCCGATCGTGGCGTCTTATCCGGAAGTGATCCGTAATAATCTGGAAAATATCCAGGATAAGGGAATTAAGTATCTGAATCCATTCCTGCCTTTGGATAACGATGATGCTCTTGCAGAGCAGCTGGCGATCGCTTTTGCTGAGTTTGGTGTGACGAAAGCCGAGGCTGAGAAGGCGGTTGCGGCAGGAAACAAAGAGTATGATGATTACAAAGCTGATATCAGAAGAAAAGGTCAGGAAGTCATCGAAGATCTGGAGCGCACCGGACAGAAGGGTATAGTGCTTTCGGGGCGTCCGTATCACACAGATCCGGAGATCCATCATGGTATCCCGGAGATGATCAATTCACTTGGCCTGGCCGTTCTTAGCGAGGATAGTGTGGCTGTTCCGGGAAGACTGCAGCGTCCGATCCGTGTTGTAGACCAGTGGATGTATCATACACGTCTTTATGAAGCTGCCGCTTATGTTGCGACTAACGATAATCTGGAATTGGTGCAGCTTACTTCTTTTGGTTGCGGACTTGATGCCGTAACGTCCGACCAGGTTCAGGAGATCCTGGAATCTCAAGGAAAGCTATATACTTTGCTGAAAATCGATGAAGTAAGCAATCTGGGTGCTGCGCGTATCCGTATGCGTTCTTTGAAGGTCGCTATGGATGAACGTGAGGCGGCTAGAAAAGACGGCACTATGCCGAAAAGAGAGAGAAAGTCGTATACGATCAAGCGTGTTCCGTTTACAGAAGAACACAAGAAGCGTCATACGATCCTGGCACCACAGATGGCTCCGATCGAGTTTGAGTTTGTTGAGGCAGTATTCCACCATCACGGATATAAGTTGAAAGTTCTCAAGCAGGCGACTCAGGCAGATATCGAGTGTGGATTGCGCTTTGTCAACAATGACGCATGTTTCCCGACGGTCATCGTTGTTGGTCAGATGGTCAATGCAATCTTATCCGGCGAAGTGGACCGTGATAATACTACGGTGCTTATTACTCAGACGGGTGGCGGTTGCCGTGCGACGAACTATGTTGCTTTCTTGAGAAAAGCACTTCGCGAAGCCGGATATGGCGATATCCCGGTCATTGCTCTTTCTGTGCAGCAGTTTGAGAAGAATCCTGGATTTAAACCGACCTTGCCGTTTATTAACAGCGCACTCCGTGCCGTTTGCTATGGAGATATGCTCCAGACGTTGCTTTTGCGTGTGCGTCCGTATGAGAAGGTCAAAGGATCGGCCAATGCTTTGTATCAGTTCTGGAACCGTTGCGGCAAACTTTTCTTTAATCCAAAGGAGAAGTTTGAGGATATAACGACCGAGTATATCATGGCGGAAGCTTGCAAGAACGTGCCTTTGACCGAGGAAGAAAAAAAAGCGGTCGAAGATCTGCTCCGCGAACTTCATTGCGCAAAGATCGGTCGTCCGTCATCTTACAGGCGTTTGATCGATGCGACCATTGATACTTTTGACAAATTCCCGATGCTGGATATTCCTAGAAAGCCACGCGTCGGTCTGGTCGGTGAGATCCTCGTTAAATTCCAGCCTGATGCCAATAACCATGCTGTAGACGTTGTTGAACAGGAAGGCTGTGAAGCAGTTGTTCCGGGTCTTTTGGATTTCTTCCTGTATTGTGCGATGGGTCCTGTCTGGGCGGCGGATCACCTGGGAAGAAGTAAGAAGTCTGCATGGCTTTCAAACCGTGGAATCGATCTTCTCCAATCTTATCGTCGGCATATCGTCAAAAAGATGGCCGAGACAGGGAAGTTCCAGCTTCCGCAGAGTATCCGTCATATGGCAAAGAAAGCGGAGAGCGTGCTATCCTGTGGAAATGACAATGGTGAAGGCTGGTTCCTGACCGCTGAAATGATTGAACTGATCGAGAGCGGAGTACCGAATATTATTTGTGCTCAGCCGTTTGCATGCCTTCCAAACCATGTTACCGGAAAGGGTATGATCAAAGAGTTGAGAAGACAATATCCGGAGTCTAACATTATTCCGATCGACTACGATCCGGGCGCCAGCGAAGCCAACCAGCTGAACCGTATCAAACTTATGGTCAGCACAGCGCATTATCGGGAAGAGATGAAGAGACAGAAAGAAGAGAATAACAATAAGTGATTTTCAGGAGATAGCGACATGTCCGAAACCAAGCGTATCCTTCTGGTAGATGGTAACAGTATTATTAACCGATCCTATTACGCCACCGCAGGCCGTAACAACCTGACGGCCCCTGATGGTACGCCGACCGGCGCAGTCAATATCTATCTCAACACACTTGCCAAGTACATGAGTGAGGTTGAACCTACTCATACTTGCACGCTCTTTGATCTCAAGGCGCCAACATTCCGTCACAAGGAATATGCCGAGTACAAAGGGACCCGAAAAGGCATGCCGGATGATCTGGCGGCGCAGATGCCGGTGCTGAAAGAAGTACTGGACGCTATGGGGTTCCCTCGCTATGAACACGAAGGCCTGGAAGCGGATGACTTGATCGGCACATTAAAGACAATGTCTGTAAATGCAGGCTTTGAGGTTTTTATTCTTAGCGGAGACAAAGATGATTTCCAGTTGATCGATCCGCATACTAAGATCATCATGCCCGTGACCAAGAAAGATGGAAGCGGCACGGATTATTACGACGAAGTGCTTTTTACCGAGAGGTACGGTATCGCGTCTTCCGATTTTGTTACGGCAAAAGCACTGATGGGTGACAGCAGTGATAATATTCCCGGTGTGAAGGGTATCGGTGAGAAGGGTGCTATGGAACTTGTCCGTAAGTACGGTACTCTGGATAATCTCTATGCGCATCTTGATGAATTAAGCCCGAAACTTCGCGAAAAACTTGAGAATGATAAAGACAACGCATATATGTCTTTACGGCTTTCGAAGATCGTGACAGATGCAGATCTGAATATTACTCTGGATCAGCTTATTAGAAAGCCGATCGATATGCAACAGGCGGCAACTTGTTTTTACAAGTTCGGATTCCGAAGCCAGATGAAGAAATGGGGCATTGATGAAAACTCTGCCATAACCGAACAGGTTTCTTCGGAAGAAAGCCAGGAAGAAGGGGAGTATCCGAAGCTTTCAGGAAAGAAGCCGCATATCTTATTGAATCAGGATGTCGTATCGGTGCTCCCGACTATTCTTTCCGGCATCAGTCCTGACAATCCGGCCGCCTTGGACATGGACGATATCCAAGGACCTGTTCTTGCTCTTTCTGTTGCACCGGATCAGGTATATATGTGGTCGGATAAAGCTGATCAGGAAAAGATCATAACTGAGCTGGGAAAGGCCGGTATTGGTAAAGATAAGGAACACGCGCCGATCACCTACAGAACGAAGAATCACTTCAAAGTATTTGAAAACAGCATTCCTTTCGATGTTGTTTTCGATGTCGAGATAGCCGGATATGTCCTGAACTCGATCGAGGGAGCGGATCCTTCTTTTGAGATGCTTCTTGAACATGGCACACGGCGCCCGTTCCCGATCCTGGAAGGATATAGAGAAGAAAAGGGTGAAACCAAAAACCGGCAGCAGGATCTTTTCTCCTTGCTTGAATCTGCATCTTCCGCTCCAAAAGAACTTACGGATGATGACCTTTTGGATTATGCGTATCGGATACTTCTGGTCCGCTGGCTGTCGTATTTCCAGAAAGCAGAGATTGAAAAACAGGATATCGGAAAACTGATCTATGAGATCGAAATGCCGCTTGTTATGGTGTTGGACCGTATGGAGCGAAGTGGCATTCTGGTTGATGTGGCGCAGATCGATACCCTCCACGAAGAATTTGATAAGAAACTATCTGTGCTGGAACAGGAGATCTATGATCTTGCCGGTGAAGAATTCTCCATTCTATCCACCAAACAGCTCGGACAAGTGCTTTTTGATAAACTTGCTCTTCCGTCCGGAAAAAAGCTTAAGAGCGGGGGATACTCCACGAATTCGGATGAACTGGAAAGACTCCGCGATAAACATCCGATCGTGGATAAAGTCCTGGAATACCGTCAGATCCAGAAACTCGACTCTACCTTCGTTCTTGGCCTTAAGAAGAGTATTTCGGAAAAAGACGGGCGTGTGCATACGACTTTCAGCCAGGCCATGACCAATACAGGACGTCTTTCTTCATCCGATCCGAATCTTCAGAATATCCCGATCCGTTCGGATCTCGGCAGTTTGATCCGCCGCGCTTTTGTAGCGAAAGAGGGCTATGTCTTGATCGACGCGGATTATTCACAGATCGAATTGCGTCTTTTGGCGGCAATTTCTCACGATGAAGAAATGATCTCCGCTTTTAAAGAGGGCAGGGATATCCATACGAAAACAGCCTGCGGTATTTTCGGAGTCAGTCCGGAAATGATCGATCCCGGAATGCGTGCGGCGGCCAAAAGAGTGAACTTCAGTATTGTATATGGAGTCAGCGATTATGGCTTGTCTCAAGATCTTGGCGTTAGTGTATACGAGGCGCACCGGTATATTGAAGAGTATTACCGTCAGTTCCCGACGATCAAGCCATGTCTGGAAGGCTTTAAGCAGGAAGGGCACGACAAAGGATATGTTTCCACGCTTTTCGGCAGAAGAAGGATCTTGAAGGAACTTAATTCTGCGAATCACAATATCCGAAGCTTCGGCGAACGCGCGGCCATGAATACGCCGATCCAGGGAACCGCCGCGGATATTATTAAACTTGCGATGAACCGTGCGGCCCAAGCGCTTCAAGAAGCGGATCTGGATGCTAAACTCATATTGCAGGTCCACGATGAATTGATCGTGGAAGCCAAAGAAGAAATCGCGCCCCAGGCTGCGAAGATCCTTCAAGATGCGATGGAACAGGTTGTATCGCTTGATGTACCGCTTCTTGCAGAAGCCCGGATCGGTCACAGTTGGGCGGAAGCGCATTGACAGGAAAAGGAGAATTTCATGTTTGTTTTAGGAATAACAGGTGGCATCGGATGCGGCAAAAGCACTGTTTCCGGATACTTCCGGGAAAGAAATGTCCGTGTTCTGGATGCAGATGAGATCTCAAGACAAGTTACGGATGTCGGCGGTGCTGCACTGCCTGAAATAGCAGAACTTTTGGGAAGCCGGGCTATTAATTCGCAGGGTGCTTTGAACAGGAAATATGTGGCCTCGCTTGTCTTTTCCGAGAAGAAGAAGCTGGATAAGCTTTCTTCTATTATTCATAAGTATGTTCTTTCCACGATTGCGGAAGAAATCGTAAAAGAAGCGGAGAAAAAAACGAAACTCCTTGTTCTGGATGTACCGATCCCGGTCAAACATGGTTTTGTCGACGTCTGCAACCAGATCTGGGTCGTGAGCACAAGAGATGACATACGTCTAGACCGTCTCGTGCTGCGCGGCATGGATCGTGAAGACGCGAAAAAACGGATGGCGATGCAGATGACACGCGAAGAGTACGAGGAATTGGGCGATGTTATACTGGTCAATGACGGAACTATAGATGAGTTGATCCTTCAAATCGAGGATGCTGTGAAAAAAGAACTAAACGAGCGAGGGATAAGGCTATGAATGCAAAAGTGATCCTATCGTTATGTTTCCTGGTTTTCTCCGTTATTGTAACGATCCTTTTTTTTACCGTGCTTCGAAAAAAGAAATACGGAAAGTTCTGCGGAGCTTCCTCTGTGGCATATGCATCCGGGTGTCTTTTTATATTTCTTTTGGCTCTTCTCAAGAAAGATGCACCGATGATCTTTGTTATCCTTGCAGATTCTCTTGTTACCGGAGTATTTATATTTACAACCGTGATGCTGATTTTAGTCAGCACAAAGATCGTGGAGGAGAAAACTTCCTGAAAGCGAGGAAACGAATATGGGAATGGGTGGTCCTGGCTCCATGCGAATGGGGCCGAGAGGTTTTCTTACTGAAGAAGAGAAAAAGAATAAACCGAAGGTCGATAAGAAGCTTCTGAAGCGTATCGCTTCATACATGAAGCCATATAAGCTTCAGTTTGCGCTTGTATTTTTATCGATCCTGCTTTCCTCGGTCGTCGGATTATTCCCGTCGATCATAACGGGAAGGATAGTTGATAAGGCGCTTCTCGGAGATGACCTCGGTCTTCTTATCAAACTCCTGATCGCTGCATTTGTAGCTCTTACCGCATCTCAGGTAATCAGCGTTATCGAAAGTTACATTAATGCGTGGATCTCCCAGCGTATCATCTTTGACATGAAAAACGAGATGTATCGACACTTGCAATGGATGCCGCACAGTTTTTTTACTACGGAAAAGCAGGGCGATATCATTACGAGAATGAATACAGACATTTCCGGTGTCAGTTCCATTATTTCCAATACACTTTCAAGCTGTGTCAATAATCTGGCTACCGTGGTCACGACACTGGTTGCTCTCTTTATGATGAGCGTTCCTCTGGCTCTTGTCGGTATCCTCATTATTCCGCTTTTGATCCTTCCGACCAGAAATGTCGGCCGGCAGCGATATAAGATGCTTACGAAGACTCAGGAAAAGAATGATGAACTTAATCAAGTGATCAATGAGACGCTTTCTGTTTCCGGATCCATGCTGGTCAAGCTTTTCACAAGAGAAGATAAAGAATATGAAAACTTCGTTGAGGTTAACGAACAGGTCACGAAGCTTTCTCTGAAAGAACAGAGAAGCGGTAAATGGTTCCGCGTTATGATGGGTATGTTTACACAGGTTGGCCCTTTGCTGATCTATTTTGCCGGCGGTGTCTGCCTGATCAAGAAATACGACACTACACTTACTGTTGGTATAGTAACGGCAACTGTTGCGCTGATCAACCGTCTGTACCGACCTGTTGAATCCCTGATGAATCTTGGCGTCGATTTTACAAGGTCGCTCGCGCTCTTTACCCGAATCTTCGATTACTTTGATCGTGAAAATCCGCTGAAATCCCCTGAAAATGGCGTGAAACCGGATGTTGCGAATAAGGATATCGTCTTTGATCACGTGAAGTTTTCATATACTCCGGAAAAAGAACTTTTACAGGATGTATCATTTACCGTTCCAGGCGGAAAAATGTATGCGATCGTCGGACCTTCCGGTTCCGGTAAATCTACAGTTGTGAACTTTATTCCACGTCTTTATGATGTTCAGGAAGGAAGCGTAAAGATCGCAGGGGAAGATGTCAGAGATATAGATCTTACCTATCTCCGACAGCAGATCGGTGTGGTAACACAGGAGACGTATCTTTTTAACGGCACGATCAAGGAAAATCTTCTTTATGCAAAAGAAGATGCAACGGATGAAGAGATTGAAAAAGCCTGTAAGATCGCCAGCATTCACGATTTTATCGTCAAGCAGCCGGACGGATACAACACCATGGTCGGTAACCGTGGACTAAAGCTTTCCGGCGGTGAGAAACAGCGTATCAGTATTGCGCGCGTTATCTTGAAAGATCCGAAGATCCTGATCCTTGACGAGGCAACCAGCGCACTTGATTCCATCTCGGAAAATGCCATCTCGGAAGCGCTTGAAGTTCTGATGCAGAACCGCACATCCATCGTTATCGCGCACAGGCTCTCAACAATTATGAAAGCAGAGAAGATCGTCGTGATCGCGGACGGCCATGTTGCTGAACTTGGCACGCATCAGGAACTCCTCGACAAAAACGGAATCTATAGAGACCTTTATGAGACACAGTTCCGTCAGGTCCTCGAAATGCAGGATCAGTCCAAGACCGGTGATCCGGAGTGGGAAGATAAGAAAATGATCCAAAATGACGTGTACTGAACCGATCAGGTAATGCGGCCTTTATCTCAGGGGAAATTATTCGAATCTACTTTTTATACATTGAATCGGAAGAGAACTACGTCACCGTCTTTCATGACATATTCCTTACCTTCGGATCTTACAAGTCCTTTTTCTTTAGCAGCGGTATATGTTCCGCAAGCCATCAGATCGTCGAAAGCAACAACTTCGGCACGGATAAATCCTCTTTCAAAATCTGAGTGGATCTTACCTGCGGCCTGAGGAGCTTTCGTTCCGTTCTTGATCGTCCAGGCGCGAACTTCCTGAGGACCGGCTGTGAGATAAGAAATGAGGCCAAGGAGCTTATAACTGGCCTGGATCATCTTATCCAGACCAGACTGGGAAAGACCGAGTTCTTCCAGGAACATGGCCTTTTCTTCCGGATCGAGCATCGCGATCTCTTCTTCGATCTTTGCGGAGATAACGACGCATTCTTCTCCCGAACGTGCAGCGATCTCCTGAACAGTCTTAACATATTCGATGTCCGGATTGGAAATGTCGCTTTCGGCAATATTTGCAACATAGAGGACAGGTTTCAGAGAAAGAAGGGCAAGATCTTTGACAAACTCCATTTCTTCCTCGTCAAAGGTGAGGGAACGGGCCGGCTTTTCTTCTTCGAGAGTCTTGGCAATCTTTTCGTAGCAATCCAGTTCAGCCTGGAATTTCTTGTCTCCGCCTTTCATCATCTTTCTGACTTTATCCAGTCGACGGTCCATATATTCCATATCGGACAGGATCAGTTCCAATTCGATGGTTTCGATATCGCGCTTCGGGTTAGCGCCGCCATCTACGTGCACGACATTGGAATCGTCAAAGCAACGTACTACATGTACAATGGCATCGACTTCACGAATGTTGGCAAGAAATTTATTGCCCAGACCTTCACCTTTGCTAGCGCCACGGACGAGTCCGGCGATATCTACGAATTCGATTACTGCCGGAGTATATTTTTCCGGATTATACATCTTTGCGAGTTCATCCAGACGGCTGTCCGGAACAGATACGACACCGACATTCGGTTCAATCGTGCAAAAAGGATAGTTTGCGGATTCCGCGCCTGCCTTCGTAATGGCGTTAAAAAGGGTGCTTTTGCCGACATTCGGCAGACCAACGATACCAAGTTTCATAGAAGATGACCTCGTTTCTTATTCTCAATACTATTTAATCAGACATAAATCTACTATTAACGAACCCATATTATAGCACATTTCGTGCTTTTGTCGTGATTTGTCGGAAAAATCTCAAGTATGGCTTTCCAAAAGAGAGTAGAATGACACAAATTTTAAGTTTTCGGAGGGAAAAATGGGAAGTGTACTGCCAAAGAATGCAAAGGTGAAAACAGTCTATCTTCAAGGACTGGAGGGATGTGAAGCGGAAGTGGAAGTTTCTATTTTTCAAGGACTTCCAAGTTTTGAAGTAGTGGGTCTGGGCGATTCTTCCATTAAAGAAGCGAAGGAACGTGTACGTGCGTGTATACGTGCATGTGGGTATACTTTCCCCAAACAGAGGATACTGGTCAACATCTCGCCCGCATATCTTCATAAATCCGGGTCTTCGTTTGATCTACCGATAGCTCTGGGGATCTTGCTTGCATCCGGACAGATCTATAGCATATTTTCAGATATCGTAGCCTATGGTGAACTTTCTTTGACCGGTGAGATCAAACCGGTTCCGGGAAGTATTTCGCGTATGCTTGCGCTGGAACATATTAAGAGCGATATTGTTATTATTCCGTCGAAAGATAGTGAAGAAGCCTCGCTTCTTTCCGTTGAGGCAGAGGGCGTCTCTTTTTTGTCTGATGCGATCGCGCATCTTGAAGTAGTCACACCACATAATAACCGGCCGGTATCTGTTATTTCGGAATTGCCTGATCCGGCGGTGGATATTTCCTGCCTTCGTGGCCAGCCCTCAGCCGGGCGGGCTATGATTCTTGCAGCGGCAGGATTCCATAATCTTCTTTTTTCGGGATCCCCGGGAACGGGTAAGTCACTTTCGGCACAGATCATTCAGGGACTTCTTCCGCCCCTTTCTTTGAAGGAGAAAATTGAACTCTTGAGAGTGGAAAGTTCCCTTTCTGTTCTGGATACTCATGATATTTCGTCTTGTGAACGTCCGTTCCGTTACGTTAATCCTAATTGCACACCATCCGCACTGGTCGGGGGCGGGCGCAATGCCATACCCGGCGAAATCTCACGTGCACTTCATGGAGTGCTTTTTCTTGATGAGCTTCCTGAGTTTTCGCCTAAAGTCCTCGATCTTCTCCGTGTTCCGTTAGAAAGCGGGGAAGTTGAGGTTTCCAGGAATTCTGTCAGTAATACTTTTCCAGCTAAATGCATGCTTGTGGCTGCAATGAATCCGTGCAGGTGTGGAAAGTGCATCGAATCTCCGTCAGAGTGTACCTGCACACCATCTATGATCCGGAATTATCAGGGAAGGATCAGCGGTGCTCTTCTGGATAGAATGGATATATATTGCTATATGTCCAGAATATCGGAATCTGCGATGATGGAGGCAATCAGTTCAGATGATAAAAAGGAAAGCAAGGAGTGGAGAAAGAAGATCAATGATGTCTGGCAGAGACAATACCGTCGCTGTGAAGATATGGGGATCGAGAAGGTACGTAACGGTGAGTGCCGGGAACAGAACCTTACTGAACTGTTTCGTCTTGGAAAAAAAGAAAGTGAATACGCGGCAATGGTGGCGAATAAGATGAAACTTTCGGTGCGCGGGTTGAGAAGACTTGTACGGCTTTCGCGTACCATAGCGGATCTTGATCTTTCTTTAGATGTAAAGTGTGAGCACATTATGGAAGCACTGACATATCGGATACCAATGCGTTCTGAATCGGGGGTGCGTGTATGAATCAAGAGTCTGATTTGAAAGCCGATCTGTTTTGCTCACTATTAATCAGTAAGAAGATCCTTAGCAGTATGCAGATACGAAGACTGATGGAGAGTTTAAAGATCGATTCGGCTTCTGATCTATATTTAAACCGTTCTGAGGTTCTAACGAAACAAAATCTGACGACGGATCAATGGGAAGCCTGTAGCAAATTCATAGAATCTCCCGCCAATGTAAGGATCGATGAGTATGTCGAGTATGTTGATAAAAAAGGGATCTATTCCATGGATTTCTTTGACTCTCTTTATCCGTCATATCTTCGTAATCTTCCGAATATGCCGTTGGTGTTATATATGAAAGGAGACCGAAGGCTTCTTTCGGAACAAAGTGCAAGAGTATCGATCGTAGGAACAAGACGTCCTTCTTCGTATGGAAGAAGGGTAACAAGAGACTTCTCACATGAGTTGACGCTACATGATGTGGTGGTGGTCAGCGGTTTGGCAAGAGGAATAGATGGTATTGCGCATATGACTTGCCTTGAAACAGGCGGAAAGACGATTGCAGTGCTGCCTTGCGGTCTGGATATGATATATCCGCCGGACCATACGGATCTGTTTCACGAAATCGCGTCAAAAGGATTATTACTATCCGAACTTCCTCCAAGCACGAAAGTGATCCGTCAGTATTTTCCGGCAAGAAACCGTATACTTTCAGCACTTTCGGATTGTGTGCTGATCACCGAAGCAGGCGAAAAAAGCGGAACACTTCATACAGCGGCATTTGCTGCAACGCAAGGAAGAGAAGTATTCGTGGTTCCTACAAGTGTCTATTCTGATACGGGAAAGGGGAATCTTGAACTCATGAAGGATGGAGCCCAGGTTGCGACCGAACCGGAAGACATACTGGCATTTCTCGCAGGGGCGATCTTTTTCAGAGAGATCGATGAAATCAAGGATGAATGGAAAATGAAGAAATTGAAGGAAAAAATAAAGAAAATGCCGCAGAAACTGGAGCAAGATGAGGTAAGACTTCTGATTTCCGAGGTGCTTATGTCTCAGGAATTGAGTGCTGATGAGATCTCCATGGAAACGGAATTGCCGTATGTCATGGTCGTGAAGGAACTCGGAAAGATGGAAATTGAGGGAATTGTAGTGCAGGAAAAGCAAAAATACATTTTGACAATTCGCCTATAATGAATTATATATATTAAATGTTAGAAAATCACTTTTGGGAGAAAGATAGATGAGTAAGAACTTAGTAATCGTTGAGTCCCCTGCAAAGGCGAAGACTATCGGACGATATCTTGGAAAAGATTATAGAATCACTGCCTCGGTCGGACACATCCGTGATCTGCCTTCTTCAACTATGGGTGTCGATGTTAAGCACGATTTTAAACCGACATACATCAACATGAGAGGAAAAGAGAAGGTGATCCGTGAGCTCAAGGAGCTTGCCGGAAGTGCGGACAAAGTTTATATCGCAACCGACCCTGACCGCGAAGGAGAAGCTATTGCCTGGCATATCGCCAAAGTTCTTAATATCGATCTAGACGATGAATGCCGTATCTCTTTTAATGAAATTACGGAAAAAGCAATTAAAAATGCTATCCTGTCTCCCAGAAAAATTGATGTTGATCTTGTGAACGCCCAGCAGGCCAGACGTGTTTTGGATAGACTTGTCGGTTATGAATTAAGTCCACTTCTTTGGGCTAAGGTAAGAAAAGGCCTTTCTGCCGGACGAGTTCAATCTGTCGCGACAAAACTTGTCGTTGACAGAGAAAAAGAAATCAACGCATTTAAGCCTGAAGAATATTGGAATGTAAACGTTGAACTTTCTCCGATCGATTCCGGATTCCCGTTCAAAGCTCGTTACCATGGCGAGAAGAAGGGTGATAAGATCGAAAAAATCAAACTCTCCAATAAGGAAGAGACAGACAAACTTCTTTCTTCTTTACAGGGAGGTTCTTATATAGTTGATACAGTCAAGAAGGGACGTAAGCACAGACAACCTTTTGCTCCTTTTACTACAAGTACATTGCAGCAAGAGGCATCCAGACGTATCAGTTTTACTTCCAGAAAGACTATGAGCGTAGCGCAGCAGCTCTATGAAGGTGTTGAGATCGCAGGCCAAGGCCAGATCGCTCTTGTATCTTATATCCGTACAGACTCCGTTCGTGTTTCGGATGAGGCAATGGCTGCTGCCAGAAGTCTTATTGCCGAGAAGTATGGCGAGAAGTATTTGCCCAAGTCTCCTAGAAAATATGCGAATAAGAATTCGGCACAGGATGCCCATGAAGCGATTCGCCCGACTCATTTTGAATTAAGCCCGGAATCCATAAAGAATTCTCTTTCTTTGGATCAGTACAAGCTTTATAAGTTGATCTGGGATCGTTTCCTGTCTTCTCAGATGGCATCTGCTGAAGTAGATACTGTTTCTCTGGATGTGCGCTGCAATCAGTCGATTTTCCGTACACAGGGTGAAACCATCAAGTTCCAGGGTTTTTTGGCAGCATATGCTGATTTGAATGAAGATACTTCCGATGACGAAAAGAATGCAAAGGCAAAACTTCCTGAATTGGTTGAGAACCAGGAGCTGAAGTTGATCGATATCGCTTCGGAACAGAAGTTTACGATGCCGCCGCCAAGATTTACCGAGGCGACTTTGATCAAGATGCTTGAAGAAAAGGGTATTGGACGTCCATCTACATATGCTCCGACGATTTCTACGATCCTGGAGAGAAATTATATCAGTAAAGAAGGCAAGGTACTTTGCCCGACCGAGCTTGGCAATGTGGTAACAGAGCTTCTGGCAGATCATTTTACGGAGATAGTAGATGTCTCATTTACTGCCGATATGGAAACAAAACTTGACCAGATCGAATTAGGAAAGAAGGACTGGGTAAAAGTTCTTTCGGAGTTCTATCCGCCTTTCCACGAACTTATCCTAAAAGCTGGATCCGCTGTGTCCAAAGTAAAAATGGCAGAAAAGCAGACCGGCGAGAAGTGCCCGGATTGCGGCAATGATCTCGTGATCAAAGAAGGTCGTTTTGGTCAGTTTATTGCTTGCTCTCATTTCCCTGAGTGCAAATATACGAAGAATATTGAAGTTACGGTCAAGGGTAGTTGCCCGCTTTGTGGCAGCGGTCTCGTTTCGCATCGCTCGACTAAGTATAAGGGTCGTACTTTCTATACCTGTGACAAAAAGGGTAAGGATCCGGAATGTGGCTTTATCAGTTGGGATCTTCCAATTGAAGGACAAAAGTGTGATACATGCGGAAGCTATATGGTATGGAAGCGTTTCCGTGGCAGAGCATATCCTAAGTGCGCAAATCCGGATTGCCCGAAGAATACAGCTAAAAAATCATCTAAATCTTCTGACACAGAAGAATCTGATGTGGAAAAACCTGTTAAAAAGACAAGAGGAAAGAAGAGCAAAGAGGAGTAATCAATATGTTCGAGCCGGAAGTGACGATCATTGGCGCCGGACTGGCCGGAGCAGAAGCGGCATGGCAGGTGGCCAGACATGGTGTGCGTGTCCGACTTTATGAAATGAAACCGGTACGCAAGAGTCCGGCACATCATAGTGACAAATTTGCCGAACTTGTCTGTAGTAATTCTCTTCGATCCAATCAGCTGGAAAACGGAGTGGGACTTCTTAAGGAAGAGTTGCGCATCCTTGGATCATTGATCATGGAATCTGCTGACAAGGCGCAAGTGCCTGCCGGTGGTGCGCTTGCAGTCGATAGAGAAGAATTCTCCGGATATATAACGGAAAGAATCAAGAACCATCCTTTAATCGAAGTTGTTTATGACGAGATCAAATCGATACCTGATGAGGGTGTTGTGATCATCGCAACGGGACCACTTACAGATGGTGAGCTTTATGACAGTATCATGCAAAAGATCGGTCAGAAAGATATGCATTTTTTTGATGCAGCTGCGCCTATTGTAATGGAATCAACGATAGATCGCTCGATCTGCTTTGCCATGTCCCGATATGGCAAAGGAGGAGATGATTATCTTAACTGCCCGATGAATGAGGAAGAATACCGCGCATTTTACGAAGCGTTGATTTCTGCCGAACTTGCAGATGTGAAGGGCTTTGATAAAGAAACAGTTTTCGAAGGATGTATGCCTATCGAGACCATGGCGAAACGTGGATATGATACGATGCGTTTCGGTCCCTTAAAACCAGTCGGTCTGATCGATCCGCGTACAGGCAAAGAACCTTACGCATGTGTACAGCTCCGTCAGGATGACCGCATGGCATCGATTTATAATATTGTCGGATTCCAGACACGTCTGAAATTCCCTGAACAAAAACGAGTGTTCGGAATGATTCCCGGTCTTCAGAATGCTGAGTTTACACGTATGGGCGTTATGCATAGGAATACGTATATCGAATCTCCGAAACTCCTTTCTGCCACTTATCAGCTGCGGGAAGATCCCCGGATCTTTTTTGCGGGACAGATTACCGGAGTGGAAGGGTACATTGAATCTACAGCGTCAGGCTATCTTTCCGGCTATTATGCAGTTACTATGGTCCGCCCGGACATGGAACAGGTGACTTTCAGTCCTGAAACCATGATCGGAGCCATGGCAGCTTATGTATCTGATCCGAATGTGAAGCATTTTGTTCCTATGAATGCTAATTTCGGTTTAGTTGCTCCACTTGGTTATAAAGTTAAAGGCAAGAAGAAAGAGAAGAACCTTGCCTATGCGGAGCGTGCCATCGCTGAAGTTTGTAAGAATAAAGAGAAGATGGAGTTGTTTTGGAAATGAAACTTGCTCGGAATATCCAATATGAAAGTGAAAAAGTATCGTATAAGAGCTTCCTGAAAGCATATGGCCATAACTGGGCTAAAGTCTGTATCAGCAACGCAGTTCTGCTGTTGTGTAACCTTCTTTCCATGGTAATCGGTCTTGCTATCGTTATGTTCATCTTTCCCTTTATTTTTCCGTCTTTCCTTCCGGATTCGTTGAAAGACTTTCTTTTGACAAATGGTTTTGTATTAGAGGCGGAAGCCACAAATGAAGCTGTGCAAAGTATCTACTATCTGCTTTGCCTGATCCTGGATATGATGATGACAGGCCTGATGTTTGTAATAAACGGTCCTGTGCAGTGCGGTATCGTTTACTATTTGCGTAATCTTCTTGAAGGAGATGCCAGACTGAGAGATGATTTCAAAAAAGGTATGAAGTTAAACTGGAAAAAGTCTTTGGGGGCTTGTATCCTCTCCATTCTGGTCACTGTTGTCCTGATTTTTAATATCGGGTACTACAGAAATGTTGGCATGGGGTCAATTACTCCTTTTGTACAGGGTTTTTTCACATGGTGCCTTGTTTTTTGGGGCTGTATGCAGCTTTATGTTTATCCGCTTATTGCTTGTACGGATCTTTCTCTCAAAGATGTGTACAGAAATGCTGCTTTGTTTTCCGTGAAGAGTTTCTTTGCTACACTAGGCATGTTCTTCCTGCAATGCCTGCTTTTCCTTGTTATACCATTCGTGCTGATCTTTTTTGCGGGGCAGATCGGATATGGCGTGGCGGTACTCTTATATCTGCTCTTTTCTTTTGGGTTTATGACATTTCTTTCGACATATCACTCCTGGAAACTAATCAATAACTACGTAAAAACAGAAAAATAAGTATTCCTTATGCATAGCAAGTGATATGTACTTTTTAATGTTGATGGTCTAGAATATATAGGTATTCTTACTTTAATAGGAGCGTGCTTATGATACAGTGTGAAAGAGGTCATTTCTTTGATGAGAATCGTTATTCCGGTTGCCCTTATTGCAATCAGATCAATAATCAGCAAAGGAGTGTGATCCCACCGATTGCTCCGGCAATGGAAATTCCCAAGCCTTCTTGTGGAAAGACAGTTGCTATTGAAGGAATGGATACAACTCCATCTGTAGGCAAGACCGTTGCCATAGATAACTTTGAAGAGAATACTCCACATATCGGAAAAACAGTTGCCATCACAGAAGATGCAACATATGCTCCACCGGCTGCTCCGTCATCCGTAGAACAGGTATCTTCGCCTTCGGTTGCAGCAGCTCCTGTTGCACCAGTAGCAGCTGCTGCAGTGGCTGCTCCTTTTTCAGAGCCAACACCGTTTACAGCACCGACGTCTTCGGAAAATACAGCTGTTTCCAATGGTTCCCTGTTTAATGACGGGGCTCAGGAACAGCCCGGACCGGCTTCAGAACAAACGGATCCGGAGTCCATTATGAGACCTTATCAGGTTACCGGTCTTGGTGTTAAGGAGAATCCTCAGCCGATTCCGGTCAGTGAACCGACTTATGAGCGTCCGTACGCTGTTTCCGGCCTTGGTGTCAAAGAGAATCCGACTCCGACGTCTGCTGTAGAGGTCGGTGCAACATTCCCGGTTCCGCAACAGGGAGAAGCTCCTATGTCTGCTGAAGCCAGTGCTTTTGCTTCTGTGGGATTCCCGGGAGGTCCGAATCCTTTTATGGCTCCCGGCATGATTCCGGGTATGCCTGTAGGCGCACCGCCTGCACCTGTCCCGACTACTCCAAATGTTGAAGTTCCTGCGCCAATAATTGAACCTGTTTCTTTGAATGGTGAAAATTCTGCTTCAGTAGTGGAAGAACCTTCTCCTGAAGTTTCGGAAGCAGCTTCGGTAATAGAAGAAACTGTTCCGGTAGTGGAAGAAATCGTACATTCTGAACCGGAGACGGTTCCTGCAGTTGCAGAGACGGTTCCTGTTGAACAGCCTGTCGTTGCTCCGCAGGCCGCGCCTATCGAAACTCCTGTTGCTTCTCCGTTCATTATGCCTGCTCCTGTGGATCCGCATGCCACGGTGGCAATGACGGAATCGGATATGGATTATCTTCCGAGAGTACATGCCCGCGCGTTCCTCGTTTGTACAGATGGTCCTATGACCGGAGCATCTTTTGTATTCCAGGAGAATAAGGCTATTATCGGACGTCAGAAGAATTATGAGATTTCATTGTTCCGCGATCCGTCGGTATCCCGTAGTCCGCATGCCATTATCAAGTATGACAAGGATAGTCTAACGTATACCGTTGCTCCGGGTGATGCTGAAAAGAGAGTATCTGTAAATGGAACATTCATTACTTCCGAGCAGTCTTTAGGTATTTACGATATTTTGGGTATCGGACAATCCAGACTCTTATTTATTCCTGTTTGCAGTGAGAAGTTTGCATGGTAAGTTTTCTCTTAGCAGTCAATTCGGAAAAATTGAAGTCATTCCTGAATAAGTGGGGATTTCTTTGTGGTATTGCACTTGCGCTTATCGTGATAGGTGTAATTGTAGCTGTTTGGCTGATTTTGAAAAAAAATACGCAAGAAGAGCCATCTTCTGATACAAATCCGAATGGGTCGCTTGGTTCGATGGATAATGGTTTTTTTAGAATTGAAGTCGGAAACTGCCAAGGTTTGGGCGAAAGAGATGAGCAACAGGATGCTTTCGGCTTTTCTCCCAATGCCAAATGGAAAGATAAAGGATTCCTGGCTGTGCTTTGTGATGGAATGGGCGGTCTTGATTCTGGAGCTGTGATTTCCAACAAACTGGTATCAGATGTAATCAAAGAGTTTCCTTATTCGTTTGAAGAATTGAAGGATGGTTGGATCATTGATTCTCTTTCTGCAGATATTTATTCGAATTATTACGGTAGAGGTGGTACAACGCTGATCATTACTTTCCTTAAGGGTGATAAGCTTTGGTTTGCTTCGGTCGGAGACAGTGATCTTCTTCTTTATCGTGAAGGCCGGATCTATGCTATGAATCAACGTCAGGAGTATGGTAATAATTTGCTCATGAAAGTCGTTGATGATGCACTTTCCATGGAGCAGGTGATAGGTAACAGTGATGCTCCTGCGCTTACTGAATATATGGGCGCACAGCATGCTGAAGCTGATTATTCCATCCGCCCTTGGCAAGTTAAAGAAGGAGATGTCTATCTTCTTTGTTCAGATGGTGTTTCGGATACATTGACTTTTGACGAGATCCGTGAGGCAATGTCTCATGATGCTTCCGAGTGTGCGGAACTTCTCGAGAAAGGTATAATAGAGAAGAATAAGCGGTTTCAAGATAATTACACGGCTATCGTGTTTTCAATAAAAAGGGTGGAGGTATAAAAAATGAAGTGGGTTAAAAGAATTGTTATGATTGTGCTGGCTTTGGGTATTGTTGGTTCAGGTATCCTGGCGTTCCTGTCTTACAATAATTGGAAAGATGCAGATAAAGAAGTTACTCGTCTTTCTCTTTTGCAGGATGAGAATGGTGTATCCATTCCTACTACGGAAAATCAGAAATCTGTCGTATTGGTTGCCTGCATGAATAATCAAGGTTACGGTGGAGAAGGAACCGGATATGCTGTAGGTGAATATGGTGAAGATGTAAAATACATTGTTACCAATGGTCACGTAGTTTCTTTTATGGAAGAGGATGATGCCTTTCAGGCTTACGTGTTTTTCGGAAAGAACGACTATCAGATCGCAGAAGTCGTATTTTACCAGTACGACAAAGATATGGATATGGCTATTCTGAAACTTCCAAAAGCAATCGATGAGCGTATTCCTGTAGCGATCCGTGATTCGGATGATGTAGACGTCGGTGACAAGTGTGTGGCTATAGGCTTCCCGGATAAGGCAAATAATCTCGATACGAATTTTACTCCTGATATTGCCAGTCAGACGGTTACCGCAGGTGTAATCGGAAAAGTAAAAGTTAATCCTGCCGGAAAGAATTATAAGTCTTTCCAACATGATGCGTTTATTACACATGGTAATTCCGGTGGACCTCTGTTTGATGAACATGGTTTCTTGATCGGTATGAATACAGAAGGCCGTGAGGATTCTGAAAACGTTAACTTCTCTATCATGAGTAACGAGATCACAAAAGTCCTGAAAAAGAATAAAATCAAATTCATGACAGATGAGGATTATATTGAGGAAGCCGCTGCAGACAAGAAAGCCAGCAAGGGCAAAAAGTCCGAACTCAGTAAGAAAGAAGATGAGGCCCAGGCAGAAAAGACCAAGTTTTTCGTATTCCTGGGCGTAGGTGCTGCTTGTGCGGTTGCACTGCTCGTTCTTGCAATCCTTGGAAACAAAAAGGTCGTTATGGTCGGTGAGCAGGATGATGGCAAGAAGTCCTATCTTACCTGCACTAAGGGTATATATGCCGGACAGAAATTCGAATTTACCGATCACACCATGACGATCGGGCGTGATCGCAATACATGTACTTTCGTTTTCCCGGAAAACACACCGGGTATCAGCTCGAACCACTGTTCCGTATACTTTGATCCAAGAACGAAGAGTTTTGTGTTGACGGATAATGGCTCAACATATGGCACATATCTGTCTGACGGAAGAAAACTTACCAAAGGAGTTCCGGAACAGTTGACTCCGGGTTCGGTATTCTCTTTGGCAGATAAAACCAACGAATTCCTTGTAGAAAGAGAGTAAGATGGATTTTTATTCATATACAAACAAAGGCGGACATGAACCGAATTGTGATTATCAGCAGGTCATCGAGCATGATAATAAAGTGCTGATGGTGGTCTGTGATGGTTTGAATGGTCTGCCTTCCGGAGATGAAGCGGCAAAGATCATCGGAGATATCGCCATTGCGTCCCTGATTGAAGGCCAGGAGCCTTCCCAGGCTTGTGTTACCGCAAATGCGAAGTTTCGCGAGATGCAGTTTGATAATGTCAATCTCCGACGTGCAGGCGCTACGATATGCGTAGTCCGTATTGCTGACGGAATCTGCAGCTGGGCGAATGTCGGGGATTCCCACATCTATCACTTTTCGGAGAGTTCTCTGGTACACCATTCGTGTGACGATACGTTTGCATATCAGATGTTTGTACGTGGAGAGTGTGACTATGAGGCACTTCGAGAGATCGAGAACCGTACCGGGATGAATGTTTGTATTGGACAGAAAGATACTGTTGAGCCACATGTTGAAGAATTTCCGATAGCTGATTCGGATGGAATACTTGTATGTTCGGATGGCTTCTGGGAAAATGTATATGAAACGGAAATGACGATCGATTTCGTGAAATCTTTTAATGCTAAAGATTGGGCGAGAAAGATGCTTCTGCGTGCGATCCAACGTGGACAATTTAAGGGTGATAATCTCACTCTGATTACATATATAAAGATGGCAGGTTGATAGAATGGATACAAAAAATCTGTGTTTTGGTTGTTTTAATGCGCATAACGGACAAGGTCCTTGTCCTCATTGTGGATTTGACCTTGCGACGGTAAAGCATCCTTTTGTTGCTCTTCCTATCGGCACGATCCTGAATGGCAGATACCTCACCGGACGTGTTCTTGGAGTGGGCGGCTTTGGTGTTACGTATCTTGCATTTGATATGACGTTGGAGATCTGTGTGGCGATCAAGGAATTCCTGCCTTCCGGAATCGCGCTTCGTGACTCTGACCGTTATACTATGACTGTGACAGCACCGGAAGAACAACCTAAATTTGATTCCGGCGCATCCAAGTTCCTTGAAGAAGCACGTCTTTTGGCAAAACTGCGAGATGTTCCGAATATTGTTACCGTGCAGGATTATTTCCGTGAAAACAATACCGCGTACTTTGTTATGGAATACGTAGAAGGTGTAGATCTTATGCGGTATACGCAGATGCGTGGTGGTAAGCTTTCTTACGAAGAGACTCTGCAATTGACTTTGCCGATTATTGATTCGTTGGCTCATGTTCATGCGCACAATCTTTTGCACCGTGATATCAGTCCGGACAATATCGTCGTGACAAAAAACGGTAGCACACGTCTCCTTGATTTTGGCGCAGCTCGTCTGGCTATCGACACGGAGAAAAGTAAATCTATTATTTTAAAACATGGTTTTGCTCCGGAAGAACAGTACAGAAAACACGGAAATCAGGGCCCGTGGTCAGATGAATATGCATTAGCTGCCACGATGTATCTGATTATGACCGGTGTGATGCCTCCGGATTCTATCGAGCGTGTGCATGATGACTCCCTGGTACCGCCGATCCAGCTCGGTGTGCAGATCCCGCAGCATGCAAACGATGCTTTGATGAAAGCACTGGCTGTCAGTGCTTCTGAGCGTTTCCCGGATATGAGTTCTTTTTCCGAAGCTTTGACAGGAAAGAAAGCGGTTGCTCCGGTCTCTTATGCAACAACAGGAGGAAACTACGGAACAGGTTTCGGAAGCACGGATTTGCCTACGGCGTCTTCGGCTTTGGAAGGCAATATGGTAGAGGGTAAGACTGTTGCTATGCCACAGGAGACAGAGGCTGTTACTAATCCTGCGCAAGCTGTTGCCCAGGCTCAGGCAGCTTCGCAACAAATGCCACAGAAAGTGATTTCTCCGTCGATCCTGAATCCGGATCAGAATAATGGACAGATCGCCCCGCCTTCTACTTTTACTCAGACGCCAAAGAAGAAGAGTATCTGGAAACGGCCGGTAACTTATATCCTTGCGGCGTGTATCGCGCTGGTGGGTGCGGGTGTTCCTACCGGGATCTATTTGTATCAGAATGGATATTTCGGCGAAGCCGAGGAATCTTCTACACGAAGAACGAAGAAAACCACTACGGAAGCTTCGGAAACAGAAGAGACGGTTCCGCCTGAGTCTTCGGAATATGCAGATCCTGCTGTGCTGGAAGATGATAATAAGAAGATCTATACGGATTCCGTCAGAGGATTCAGTATTTCGGCTCCGAAGAATTACTCTTTTGAGAATAATGATGGGATCTATGTGCTGACTCGGACTGATTCTCAATGCTTCGTCTATACTGATATGCTTTCTCATTATGGAGATTTGCGAATCAAGTCTCTTGATGATTTTGTTGCGGTAAGCAATTCTTTTGTTTCGGATTATCTCGATAATAAACTCGGACTTCAGGATTATACGTTAAAGACAGGTGAATACCAGTTTGTTTACAGAGCGAGCAACGCGTATAGTGTCGTATGTGACGCCAATGCTTATTCAAATGGAAAACGTGTGGACGTAACTTTTGTAGCGACCGAGTTGAAAGAGAAAGAAGCGGTCCTCTTGAATTGCGCCGTGATGCCTTTAGATGAAAAGGGCATGTATTCCAGCGATGACTGGACACAACTTCAGGAAATACTGGATACGTTAATCGAGGATTCGACCAAAACGAGTTCTTATGAAATGTTTGAACATGAAAACAAGCCCAAGTTCCATTTCCTTTATAAGAAGTCGGATGTTGCGTCGATCAGTACCGAGGAGATAGCTAATTCTGTGCAGTCTACCAACCTTGTGTTTAATGGTACAGATCCTGAGAAAAATGTGATTCGTGTGGTAGCCATGGGTAAGCAGGGTTCGATCTCAACTGCATGTAAGACAGCTGAACAAGCAATAGGATTCTCTGTCGGTGGCTATACGGCAGTTACACCGATCGTTCGTACGAGTTCGGATATTCGTGTCAGAAACTATGCTGTACAAAAAGACGGTGAGAACCTCAATTGTACAGTCTGTGTCATCAAGATCGGTGGTCAGTACTATTCCGTTATTGCTGTCAGCGATGATGATTCTCTGGAAAAGATCGCATTGAACTTTACTTTGGTCGTTATGTCATTGTCCACATGATTACTTTTTGTAGTATCGGGCGAAGAATTCATCTCTGAAATCCAGAAGGCGGTCGTCAGCGATCGCCTTTCTTACGTCTTCCATAAGACGGATCAGGAAATGAATATTATGATACGAGCAAAGGCGAAGACCGAACATTTCTCCGGCTTTCAAAAGATGACGGATATATGCACGACTATAGTTCCGGCATGCGTAGCAGTCACAGTCATCCTCGATAGGACGGAAATCTTCAGCGTTTTTGGCGTCGCGTACGATTAAACGGCCATCGTGGGTGAGTACGGTTCCGTTACGGCCAATACGTGTAGGCAGCACACAATCGAACATATCGATTCCTCTGATCGCTCCTTCGATCAGATAATCCGGCGTTCCTACACCCATGAGATAACGCGGTTTGTCTTCCGGCATGAGCGGAACCGTTTCTTCCAGCATCTGATACATCAACTCAGCCGGTTCGCCGACGGAAAGTCCGCCAATCGCATAGCCGGGAAGATCAAAGGATGTGATTTCTTTAGCGCTCTGTTTACGAAGATCCGCATAACAGGAACCCTGAATGATACCGAAAAGAGCCTGGGAATCAGGATTTTTGTGAGCTTTGATGCAGCGCTCAAGCCAACGGGTAGTACGTTCCAGTGATTTTTTAGCATAATTATGCTCACTTGGCCAAGGGCAGCACTCATCAAATGCCATAATGATATCGGATCCAAGATCATTCTGGATCTCCATCGAGAGTTCCGGAGTCAGAAGGTGGGCAGAGCCGTCAATATGTGATTTGAAATGTACGCCTTCTTCTTTAATATCTTTCGGGCGGGCAAGTGAAAAGACCTGAAATCCGCCACTGTCTGTAAGAATGGAGTGCTTCCAGTTCATGAATTTGTGCAGGCCGCCTGCCTTCTTTACGATTTGGTTTCCTGGACGCATCCAAAGATGGTATGTGTTGGAAAGAATGATACGAGCACCCATTTCTTCGACCTCTTCCGGAGCCATGCCTTTGACGGTCGCTTGAGTTCCGACAGGCATAAACTGAGGTGTCATAAAGGATCCATGCGGTGTATGCACGCGTCCGAGACGGGCGCCGGACTGTTTACAGGTATGGATATGTTCGTAATAAACAGGATACTGACTCATTCTTCATCCTCCAGAGGGCTATGGATACGTGGTTTTTCAGGTGTGATAAACATGGCATCACCGAAACTGAAGAAACGGTATTTTTCAGATACTGCGGTCTTATAGGCGTTAAGAACATGTTCTTTGCCGGCAAATGCAGAAACAAGCATGATCAGTGTGGATTCCGGAAGATGAAAGTTGGTGATCAGACCATCTATACATCTGAATTCTACTCCCGGATAGATAAATATATCTGTCCAGCCGGAAGATGGTTTCATCGAAGGATCTTTGGCAGCAACGGTTTCCAGTGTCCGGCAGGATGTGGTGCCGACGGCAATAACGCGGCGTTTCTCGCGACGGGCTTTTCTCAGGATAGAAGAGGCCTTTTCATCTAATTCATACCATTCACTATGCATATGGTGGTCGGAGATATCGTCGACCTTTACCGGCCGAAATGTGCCCAGACCAACGTGTAAGGTGATCTCGCAGATCTCTACACCCATGTCACGGATCTTATCAAGAAGTTCCGGAGTGAAGTGGAGTCCGGCTGTAGGCGCTGCTGCAGATCCGGTCTCTTTGGCGTACACAGTCTGGTAACGGGTCTGATCTTCAAGTTGTTCATGAATATACGGAGGAAGCGGCATGGTGCCGGCTTCGTCAAGGATCTCTTCCCAAATACCGTTATAATCGAATCTGATAATGCGGTTACCGTCTTCCTTGACTTCTTCGCATTCGGCTTCCAGTTTCCCGGGAAGGAAAGTCATTTTCTTTCCCGGACGTATTTTCTTGCCCGGTCGTGCGAGTGTTTCCCAATGGTTTTCGTCAATCCGGCGCAGAAGAAGAAGTTCCACGGCGGATCCGGTGTCACTTCGAACGCCAAGAAGACGGGCAGGAATTACTTTGGTATTGTTGATGACAAGTACATCTCCCTTTTGCAGGAGCGTCGTCACATCTGAAAAATGCATATGCGAAACCGCACCTGTGCTTCCGTCAAGTACCATGAGTCTTGAACTTGAACGGTCGGAAAGCGGGTGCTGGGCAATCAGTTCTTCTGGTAGATCATAATAAAAATCGCTGGTTTTCATAGCTTCATATTATAATTGTAATTGACGTTCATGTATAGTAGGTGGTATCATTTTATGAGGTTTTTACTGCCCAAACGGCGTAATTTCCAATAAATTTTGATAAAGAAATGGAGGCATGTTTATGAAGAAGCCGGTTTTTGTGGGTTCTGCTGTAGCCCTGGTGACACCTTTTAACGAAGGAGGTGTAGATTCGAAAAAACTTAAGGCTCTGATCGACTTCCATTTGGCACATAAGACAGATGCAATCGTAGCATGCGCGACGACCGGTGAAGCGGCAACTATGCCGGATGAAGAACATCTTGCGACGATCCGTGAAATCGTTGAGTATGTGGACGGTCGTGTTCCGGTTATTGCCGGTACGGGAAGTAATGATACGGCTCATGGCGTGAAGCTTGCAAAGGAAGCGACGGCTATTGGCGCGGATGCGCTTTTGGCTGTTACACCATATTATAATAAGGCTTCCCAGGAGGGGATCTACCGCCACTTCAAGGCAACTGCCGAAGCGACGGATCTTCCGATCATTGTTTATAATGTACCATCCAGAACGAATCTTAATATTGCTCCGGCAACGTATAAGAGACTTTCGGAAATCGAGAACATTGTCGGCGTCAAGGAATGTAACATGAATCAGATCCCGGAAACAGTGAATCTTTGTGGAGATGATCTTGTCCTTTATTCCGGCGAAGATGGACTTGTAGTTCCGCTTTTGTCGATGGGTGGTAAGGGTGTCATTTCCGTTGCTTCACACATTGTTCCGGAAACTATGCACGATATGGTCATGGCTTTCTTAAATGGTGATGTGGCGACAGCGGCGAAGATGCAGGCTAGCATCGTTCCTTTGGTAAAAGCACTTTTCTCGGATGTTAATCCGATTCCTGTCAAGGAAGCTTTGAACATTCTGGGTTGGGATATCGGTTCTTGCCGTATGCCATTGTGCGAGATGAGTGAAGAGGGCAGAAAGAAGCTTGCTGATATACTGAAGCAGTATGATCTGTCTTTTCATCCGAATAAGTAAGGAGAAGGAATATGTCTGAGGTACGAGTATTTTTAAGTGGTTGCATGGGCCGAATGGGTCGTGTGATTACTGAGATGTGCAGTGAGTATGAGGATACTGTTATCGTTGCCGGTTCTGATGTTGTGGAAAATCCGAATTCTTCCTTCCCGATCTACAAAGATCCGACCGAGTGTAAAGAAGAATTTGATGTGATCATCGATTTTTCCCATGTAAGTGCTTTTGCCGGAATTACAAAACTGGCGGAAACATCCGGCAAACCGATCGTTATGTGTACGACCGGACTTTCCGAGGAACAGAAAGCAGACCTTAAGAAACTCTCTGAAAAGGTTGGCGTCTTTTACTCCGGAAATATGTCGCTGGGCATAAATGTTTTGATCAATTTGGTGAAGAAGGCTGCGGCGCAGCTTTATCCTGATTTTGATATTGAATTGGTTGAGGAACATCACAATAAGAAACTTGATGCTCCTTCCGGTACAGCGCTGATGATCGCAGATGCGATGAATGAGGCAGTGGATAACCGTTTGGAGTATGTTTATGAACGTCAGTCCAAGCGTCAGAAGCGTGAAAAGAAGGAATTGGGGATCCATTCGATCCGTGGCGGCAATATTGTCGGCGAACACAAGGTCATGTTTATCGGCGGAGAAGAGATATTGACGATCTCTCACTCTGCACAGACGAGAAACGTGTTTGGGCGAGGCGCTGTTGCTGCGGCAAAGTATATGCTTGGCAAAGGACCGGGTATGTATGATATGCAAAGTATGCTTGGTTGATCCCGGGCGACTGAAATAATTAACAATTGGAGGAACAGGAATGATTAAGGTATTACTTGATGCGGCAGCTGGAACAGGAGAGGCTACACCACAGGGCCCGAGCACACTGATCATGCTTGCTATTTTCGGTGTTTTCATTATTTTCTGGTATTTTATCGGAATCCGGCCGCAGAGAAAAAGAGAGAAAGAATTAAAGACGAAGGTCGACAGTATGCGTGTCGGTGACCGCATTATTACGATCGGCGGTCTTTGCGGACAGGTTGCGAATATTAAAGATGATGAGGTTACGATCATGACCAGCGCAGCGAATACTCTTGTTACTTTCAAGAAGTCTGCGATCAATAACGTAATCAGTCGTGATGCTAAGCCGGCAGATGCTGAGCCGGCTAAAGAAGAGAAGAAAGCTTCGAAAGATGAGGCTAAGAAAGAGTCTTCGGAAGTAGAAACTGTTTCTGAAGATAGCGGCTCTTCTGAAGAATAATCTTTTTTTTGATATCAAATCAGATGATATGAGATGGAGTTACCTTTGCTTAAGGGGTAACTCCATTTTGCTTCATTTCTAAAGTGCTTTTGCGTTGTTCCTATGATAAAATAATAAGGTGTTCTTTTCCTTCAAAACGGAAGGACATGAATTTAAAAAAGGATGGTAAACATGAGTAACGGTCGTGGTGGAATACCCAATGAAGTGGTGGAAGAGATCCTTTCACGAAGTGACATTGTGTCGATCGTCGGACAGTATGTTCAGTTTACCAAGTCGTCCGGACAAAACCAGTTCGGTCTTTGTCCTTTTCATTCTGAAGATACGCCGTCTTTTTCAGTATCCACAAATAAACAGATCTATTATTGTTTCGGTTGCCATAAGGGCGGAAATGTTGTGAATTTCATTATGGAGGTCGAGCACCTTTCCTATGTTGAAGCGTTGAAGTTCCTCGCGGAGAAGGTCGGTGTGAAGGTCCCTGAACCGGATGATGATAATTATCGGCGTGAAGAGTATCAGAGAAAGCGCATCAAGGAAGTCCTTCTTGAAGCTGCCCGTTACTATTATGCTTGTTTTCGTTCCGATAAGGGGCGTGAGGCCAAGGCATATCTTACTAAGAGACAGATTTCGCCTCAAACTGCGACAAAGTTCGGTCTCGGATATGCTCCGAATGAATGGAACGGCCTGTATAATCATTTGGTTTCAAAGAAGTTTACGCAGAATGAGATCGCCAAGTCCGGTCTTTTTATTACGAAGAACGGCAAGACTTATGATCTTTTCCGCGGACGCCTGATGTTTCCGATCTTTAATGCGATGGGTGAACTGATTGCTTTCGGCGGACGTATCATCGGGGATGGACAGCCTAAATATGTCAACTCTCCGGAATCCCCGGTATACTCGAAACAGAGAAATCTGTATGCTTTGAACTTTGCCAAGTCTGCCAAGATGAAACAGATCATTGTCGTAGAGGGCTACATGGATGTTATCTCGATGCATCAGGCCGGTGTTACGAATGCAGTGGCTTCGCTTGGTACAGCGTTAACTGAGAGACAGCTGGATCTGTTGGAGCGGTATTGCGAGGAGGTAGTGCTTTTTTATGATTCGGACCGTGCCGGACAGAATGCGGCGATCCGAGGTTTGAAAATGCTTTTTGACAGAAAGAAGAAGCATACCGGTATGACGACAAAGGTTCGTGTCGCGAAAGTTCCGAATGGAAAAGATCCGGATGAGTTTATCCGTGAGTTCGGGAAAGATAAGTTTGCGGAAGTGGTGGCTAATGCAATGCCTGTGCTTGATTATCTGGTGGAATCTGCACGACTTCAAAGTATGGAAAGCGGAAGCTTCGATTCTGTGCTTTTTCAGCAGCTTATTTCTACGTATCTTTCCTGGGAAGATAATATGATCCTCCGTGAAAGGGCGGCAAATCAGGCGGCACAGATCCTTGGCGTATCGACGGCATCGGTCATGGCGGAAGTCGGTAAACTTTCGGTCAAAAGCCATACTGACGCGGTGATCCGTTCCAGAAAGGAAGTGGAGCGGCAGGATACGATACTTCCGGAAAAGAAGATCGGCGAGACGGCTTCTCCGGAAGAAATCGTGCTTATGTGTTTGCTTTCGGAATTGAAGGAATCCTATCCGGCTTTCGTTGAGAAATATAAAGACAAACCGTTGGTAACCGATTTTTCAATGGGAACGATGCGAACGATCGCGACAGAAGTGCTGCCGATACTTGAGACAGGGACACTTGATGCCAACAGATTGCTTCTTGCTTGCGAAAACCTGATCCTGAACAGAAGAGCAGCCAAAGATACGATTTCTGAGGCTTTGCTACGCGTGGAATATGGAAAGGATCTGGATGAACTGATGCGAAATACTTTGAATTATCTTTATCTGGTCCGTCTTTCCGTCTATACCAAGCAGAAGGATGAACTTGCGAAGCGGCTCGATGCCATGCCGGACGGAGATGATCGTGTAGCAACGGAAAACGCATTCCGGCAGACTTTGGAGTATTTGCAGTTTTTAAAGAGAAAGATGAGGAAGACTTAATGGATCTAGCGAAAGAAGAGCTTTCACCACGACTGATGACGGTCGTTTCGCTGATCCCCGAGTGCCGGACTGTGATCGATGTTGGTTCAGACCACGGAAAACTTGGCGCCTGGTGTCTTTCGGCAAAGCGGTGCCGATCACTGGTTGCGACAGATATTCACGAAGCGCCTGCCAAGCGTACCGGTGACTATCTGAGACTTTGCGGTTTTTCGGGAGAATCTTCTGTTCTTTGTACTGATGGCCTTACAGGTGTCGACGTATCTGATGATACGACTATCGTTATAGCCGGAATGGGCGGCCTCGAGATCAGAAAGATACTGCAGTGCTTTTTACAAAGAATAGAAGAACTTCCATCAGATCTTACTTTTGTGCTTCAGCCGCAAAGGTCTTTTTATGAATTGCGTGCCTTTTTGACGGAACACGGGCTGGCCATCCGTGAAGAAGCTATAGCTTTGGAACGCGGTCATTTTTATACAGTGATGAAGGTGGTCCCGGATAAAGGGGTGAAAGAATTAAGTGATGCGGAATTATTTCTTGGACCGTATTTGCTTAGTCAAAAACCACCGCATTTTAAAGAATATATGAATCACCAGCATGGAGTGCTTGAAAAACAGGCGCTCGGCGATGTCAGATGCCGGAACGTGCTGGAACAATGGGAGGCTTTATTATGAAAAAGGAATATCTTGTACATGATGTTATGGCGGCCATGCAGGAGATCGCTCCCGCAGAACTTGCCTGTTCCTGGGATCATGTCGGACTTATGATCGGCGATCCGGGGGCATCAGTGAAAGGTGTGCTTCTTGCCTTGGATCCGAATCGTGCTGCAATCGAGGCGGCTGTTTCGGCCGGCGCCAATTTGCTCATTACGCACCATCCGCTATTCTTTCATCCTGTGCACGAACTTGATTATCAGACATCTATCGGCGCGAATGTCCGCCAGCTGATCCAAAACGATATCAATGTCTTTTCGGCGCATACCAATCTGGATAAAGCTAAACACGGCGTAAATCAGGCTTTGGCAAAAGAACTGGATCTTGTTATGCCGGTTCTCCTTGAGGGTGCCGAGGTGGGTATCGGGGGGAGTCTTGGAGATGATTCCAGAAATCTTTTCGAATATGCAGAATTCGTTAAACTTCAGCTTGGCGCTACAGGCGTGATCTTAAATACCGATCAGGATCAGGAAGTTTCCCGGGTGTTTCTCCAAGGCGGTGCTTTTGACGAAGATGTAATGCCGATACTGAAAATGGCTAGGATCGACTGTGTGGTGACCGGAGAAATGAAGCATTCTCATATGGTTGAACTTGAAGAAGCAGGGATCGCGGCGATCGTGTGCGGTCATGAAGTGACCGAACGCATAGTTCTGCCGAGTTTAAAGGAACAGCTTTTGCGCAAATTGCCGAATTTGCCGGTTACAGTCTTTTCCGGGCACAAATGGTGAAAAAAAGAGGTAGAAGTTAATTCTACGTTCGATTATAATACTATTGTTTTCTAAGCTGGGCCGGATGATCGCGGGCACAAGTGTCGAAAGACCGTGCATGAGGAAAGTCCGGGCTCCATAGGACAAGGGTGCCGGGCAGTTCCCGGTGAAGGTAACTTTAAGGAAAGTGCAACAGAAAAGAAAACCGCCGGTTCTTTCGGGAAACGGTAAGGATGAAAAGGCGAGGTAAGAGCTCACCGGCGATACGGTAACGTATCGGCCTTGTAAACCCCACCCGGAGCAACGCCGTGGGAGATAGAACTGTGGTCCGCAGGTCTCAAGGAGGCGGCTTGAGCCGGAACGAGATTTCCGGTCTAGATAGATGATCATCCATGACAGAACCCGGCTTACAGGTCCAACTTGGAAAATACTTTATTTGTTAAAACATTACATGTTATTGATGTATGAAGAATATTAATGTTTAGAAAGAAGGAAAGTGACATGGCAGAATCGTATCTCAGTCGAGGAGTGTCTCCTACAAAGGATGATGTAAAGAAAGCAGTGGCAAATCAGGATAAAGGTGTTTTCCCGGGTGCTTTTTGCAAATTGATCGAAGATCTCGGCGGAGATCCTGACTATTGTACAGCGATCCATGCTGATGGCGCGGGGACCAAATCTTCTGTTGCTTATATTGCTTACCGTGAGACAGGTGATCTGAAGTGGTTTAAAGGTATCGCGCAGGATTCTCTCGTAATGAATACTGATGACCTGGCTTGTGTCGGTGCCATTGAGAAGCTTTCCTTGTCCAATACGATCGGCCGTAATGCACATCGTGTGGATGGTAAGTGTATCGCAGCTGTCATCGAAGGATATAACGATATTGTCGGCAAACTCCAGGACATGGGATTTGATCTTTCTATGTGCGGCGGGGAGACTGCAGATGTCGGAGATCTGGTACGTACGTTGATCGTTGACTCTCCGATCGTTACACGTGTCGCTAGAAAGAATGTTATTAATGCAGCTAACATTAAACCCGGACATGTGATTGTCGGATTGGCTTCCTTCGGACAGGCAACCTACGAAGATTCATATAACTCCGGTATTTCTTCGAATGGCTTGACTGCTGCACGTCACATGCTTCTTTGCAAAGATTACCTGCGTGAATATCCCGAGTCCGTTTCTGAAACGATCCCGGAAGATAAAGTATATTGCGGTAAATTCCGTCTTACTGATAAACTTCCATACAGTGAGCAGACGGTTGCAGAAGCGATCCTTTCTCCGACGCGTACATATCTTCCTGTTATTCGTGATGTTCTTTCTTCCTATCGTGAACAGATCTCCGGTATTATCCACTGTACAGGTGGCGGACAGGCTAAGTGCCGGGATTTCGGTAAGAATATCCGTATCGTAAAAGACAATCTTTTCGCTTTCCCACCGATCTTTCAGACTATCTATGAGTCCGGTGAGATCCCGATGAAAGAAATGTATCAGGTATTCAACTGCGGTCACAGAATCGAGTTCTACTGCGACGAGAGTGTGGCAGAAGGTATCATGAAAATTGCCGGAAAATACAACATCGAATCCAGGATCGTCGGTCGTGTGGAAGCATTACCGGAAGGTTCTGAGAATCAAGTCGTCATTCGCGCAAACGGGGAAGAGTTTATCTACGGATGAGCCTCACGTGTTGATGTGGTGTAAGAAGATGCGTCATTCTATAGTCAGGACCATGAATGTTTTGCTCGTTCTGGCAATGATCCTTCCAATGGTTTCTTGTGGAAGTCTGGATCAGAGTCTTTCGAAGATCACGACTGTTTCTTCCGAATCGACACAAGCGCCCGTTCCGGGTTCTTCATCAGATAAGTCTGTGCCTGTGTCCGATAATGAATCGGATCTGAGCGAATTAGTGAGATCCTATATGGATACATTGATTTCCGGTGATGTTGACGCAGTGTGTAAAAAGTTCGGTTGTCAGAGGTCGGAGATCCTCTTTGCGTCTTCCAAGGTGGATGAAGTCGTTTTTCCTATTTTGTATCAGAATGCGACGTATTCTGTTGGCGGCGTGATCACGTCAGATCATTCGGATTATTCTGTTGATGTGACACTGATGTTTCCGGATATTGCCGACTGTTTTGATCAGGTGCTCCAGGATACTGATTTTATGGTAGAGGCATCTAAAGATTGGGTGCTGGCTTTGAAAGCTCATGAGAATGTTCAGGAAGAAAAAGACGAGATGGTCTATCTGGCTTTTGCGGAAGCTTTGGTCCGTATTAAAGACGGAACATACCAGAGGAAGACAATGTATACGGAATTATTCCGCTTTCATGCAAATCCGGGAGAGTATATCTGTGAAGGATACCCGAACTTTGTCAGTCTTTTGGGAAAAAGCAACTACATGAGGCGGTTCGCTTTTGTAGACATAAGAGAGGAGTATGACCTTCTTTCTCTTTATACCCCTCTATTTGTAAAGAGTGGAACGATTACTTCGGAGGAGGCGGATACGATCCTTCAGGAGAAGTTTGCGGAGATTGCGAATTTCGGTTGAATCGGAATTCTGCATCCTCGAAAAACGGTAGAAAACTTAATTTTTGAAGATTTTTCAGTTTTAGACTGTTTTTTTCAAAAAGAGTGTTGACAAGCGATTTTATCATCGATATAATAATCAACGTTCGCGAGGAAAGCGATCGAAAATGTACCTTTAGCTCAGTTGGTAGAGCAACTGACTCTTAATCAGTGGGCCCAGGGTTCGAGTCCCTGAAGGTGCACCAGACCGGATCAGAAATGATCCGGTTTTTTATTTTCTTCACGTTCCATCGTACAAGTATATTTCCTTGTGATATAATTTCTTTATTGCGGCATGGACCGAATAACAGGAGGAAGTTTAAATGGATAATAATTTCAGTATAGAGACCAATTGCGTACAGGGTGCATATCAACCGAAAAATGGTGAACCAAGAGTGATGCCGATCGTGCAGAGTACGACATGGAAATATTCCTCAACAGAGCAGATGGGTCGTCTTTTCGATTTGGAAGAGAACGGTTATTTCTATACACGTCTTGCTAATCCGACCAGCGATCTGGTAGCAGCGAAGATCTGTATGCTGGAAGGTGGCGTAGCGGCGATGCTGACTTCTTCCGGTCAGGCGGCAAATTTCTATTCGATTTTTAATGTGTGTTCCGCCGGTGATCACATCGTTTGTTCTTCGGCAATCTATGGCGGCACATATAATCTTTTTGCTCATACGATCAAGAAAATGGGCATCGATGCGACTTTCGTATCTCCGGATTCGACTGAAGAAGAGATTCAGGCAGCTATCCGTCCAAATACTAAGCTCGTTTTCGGTGAAACGATTGCCAACCCTGCTTTGAATGTCCTTGATATTGAGACATTTGCAAAGACTGCACATAAGAACGGACTTCCATTCATGATCGACAATACATTTGCTACACCGATCAACTGTCGTCCGATCGAGTGGGGTGCGGATATCGTTATCCATTCCACAACCAAGTATATGGATGGTCATGCAACTTCTGTCGGTGGCTGCATCGTGGATGCAGGTACTTTTGACTGGGCGAAATATCCGGACAAATTTGCCGGACTGGTTGAGCCGGATGAAACTTATCATGGTGTTTCCTACACAGGCCGATTCGGTAAGTCTGCTTTCATCATGAAGGCTGTTGCTCAACTGATGCGTGATCTTGGATCTATCCCGGGCCCGATGAATGCGTTTTTGCTGAATCTTGGTTTGGAGACGTTGCATCTTCGTATGCCGCGTCACTGTGAAAATGCTCTGGCGATTGCCGAGTATTTACAGAAGCATCCGAAGATTGCCTGGGTTTCTTATCCTGGCCTTCCTGGTGATAAGGAATATGCTAAGGCACAGAAATACATGCCGAACGGAACCTGCGGTGTTCTTTCTTTCGGTGTGAAGGGTGGAAGAGAAGCTTGTGTAAAGTTCATGGATTCACTTAAACTTGCTGCTATCTGTACTCACGTTGCTGATTGCCGTACTTGCGTCTTGCATCCGGCTTCCCATACACATCGCCAGATGAATGACGAGGAATTGAAAGCCGCCGGTGTCAGCCCGGATCTGATCCGTTTCTCAGTTGGTATCGAGAATAAGGAAGATCTTATTGCTGATATTGAACAGGCACTCGCTAATGTATGATCCTTCCGCTTTCCTCTTCTTGATGTTATCCGTGAGAAGGTGCTTTTGAAGAAGAATAGCGAAATCGATTTCGAAAAAGCATTTCCATTTACGCTCCTTTTATGTAAAATAGAAGGAGCGTAAATATTTTCCCAAGGAGGATCAATCAATGAAGATCTATAGCGTATTGGACAAAGAATTCGCACCTTATGGTAAGGTTTTGGAAGGTTATGATGTAGCCGATCTTCTCAAGGCTCTTGATGAGAAGACACCTCTTCCTGAAGGCGTAGACTATGTTATGAGCTGCGCTGACCTCGAGTATACCAAAGCTTTTGGCCAGCTTCAGAATAATGCATACGGTGGCATGCCGATTCAGCTCGGTTACTGCAATGGTCATAACACGAAGCTTAACTGCCTCGAGTATCACCGCGACAGCGAACTGAATATCGGTTCAACCGACTTTATTCTTTTGCTTGCTAAGGCTGACGATATCATCGATGGAAAACTCGATACATCCAAGGTCATGGCTTTTAAAGCGGAAAAAGGTCAGGTCGTTGAAGTTTATGAGACATCTTTACACTATGCTCCGTGTTCTGCGAAGAAGGGTGAAGGATTTAAGGTCGTTATCGTTCTGCCGAAGGGTACGAATGGTCCGGTTCCGGCACTTATACCTGCAAATGAAGAAGATAAGTGGATGACAGCTTGCAACAAGTGGCTCCTTGCTCATGAAGATTCTTCTGAAGCAAAGAGCGGTGCTTATGTAGGTCTTACCGGCGTAAATCCGGATATTGCTGATCTTATCTGATCCGTATAGTCCGAATTCCGGCTAACAGAAGTTAAAGAAATCTCCCTATCGGTGAATCTTTTCAATAAAGAGACGATTGAGCCGACGGGGAGATTTTTAATGCTGTTTATTCTTGGTTAATCAGCCGAAGAATTCTTTATATAGAGTTCTTACAGCGTAGGAACAATACTCTTCACGAACACCGAACATAACGGAGATCTCAGAAGCACCCTGGTTGATCAGCTCCAGGTTGATACCGGCTTTACTGAGAGCAGTTGCAGCTCTTGCCGTAGTACCAACAGTATTCGCCATAGCCTCACCGACGATCATGACGATTGCAAGATCACGGTTAACAGATACGGAATCAACATTGAGTTCCAAACTGATGCGCTGGATGATCCGACGTTCTTTTTCCGGTGTGAAATCAGCGGAACGCAGGATGATGGAAACCGAATCGATGCCGGATGGCATGTGCTCGATGGATAATCCCTCATCAGCAATGATTGCCAGAACTTTAACAAGGAAGCCGACTTCGCGGTTCATCAGATACTTGCTCATATTCAGAGCGCAGAATCCTTTTTCACCGGCAATACCGGTTACAAGAGAGTCGTAATGTGTTCGCTTGCTGACGATCATAGTGCCTTTGCCAGACGGGTTGTTGGTGTTTTTGATGTTAACCGGAATGCCACGTACAAATGCAGGGTAGAGGGCTTCTTCGTGAAGCACCTGGAAACCGGCATATGCAAGTTCGCGCATTTCATCGTATGTGATCTCGGTAACCGGGAATGGATCCTTGACCAGATTCGGGTTCACGGCAAATACGTTATCTACATCAGTCCAGTTTTCATAAACAGTGGCATGAAGTGCTGCCGCCAGGATCGCACCGGTAATATCAGAACCGCCACGGGAGAAGGTGATGATCTCGCCGTCTTTAGAATAACCAAAGAAGCCAGGGAAGACACAGATCTCGCGGAGACGGGAAAGGTCAGCAAGGTTGTCATAGGATTCCGGAAGGACTTTAACATGACCGCCAACTTCGGTTTCCAGATAGAGACCGGCAACTTTAGGATTGCAGTAAGTGGCTTTGTGGCCTGTCTTGGTAAGATAGGTGGCTACAAGACGGGCACAGCTGTCTTCACCAAGAGCTTTGGTCGCATCCATAAAGAGGGATGCATCCTTGATCGGTTCGTTCACTGAACTTTCGATGTTTTCCTTGATCGATTCCATGCACTCGGGGATCTCGAGTTCTTCGCAAATGGAAGAGTAACGATCCAGAACAGCCTTGAGTTCTTTTTCACCGGATTGACCGGAAATCTTTGCGTTGGCCAGTGAAATGAGAAGATCTGTGACTTTAATATCGGAAGAGAATCTCTTTCCTGGTGCGGATACAACGATCACACGCCGCTCCTCGTCGCTGAGCAATATATCGCAGACCTTTTTGATTTGAGTGGCGTCTGCACAGGATGAACCACCGAATTTCGTAACTTTCATGAAAACCGAACCTCCTTGATTCGTTGCTTTTCGTTTCAAGCTATTATATATGTATATATGACGTTTTCGCAAGTAAAAGAACCTGTGACTTGCGGTTTTTTCATATCATTGGTATGCTTACGAAGATATTTGGTAGCATGGAGAGGTGTTATGGGTAATATTTTCCGCCCGAATATGTGTGCGCATAAAGTAAGTGATCTCGACTTTGGTGATCTTAGAAGCCGGGGATTCCGTTATGCACTTCTTGATTTTGACAATACGCTTGCTCCGGACCATTATACTGAACCGATCGACTATTCCTACGATATGGTGAAAAGAATGAAACAAGCCGGTTTTTCGTTATGCCTCGTATCAAATGCGAAATCGGAACGATCGGCCAATATCGCTAAAATGCTTGATATTCCTTGTATTTCATATGCGCATAAACCTAGCCCTTCCGGAGTTTTGAAAGCTATGGAGAAGATCGGCGCGCAACAAGAATCCACGCTCATGATCGGGGATCAGATCTTCACGGATGTAGCAGCCGGTAATCGGGCAGGCATTTTTACGATCCTTGTCGATCGTTATACAAAAAAAGAAGTATTTTATGTTGTTTTAAAACGTTTCCCTGAATGGATCATACGAAAAATCTGCAGATTCTGAATATTCAGGCCTTTTGTATGGGGGAATGAATTGACAACCGTTTTTGTAAAAAATATAATAACGTTGTGATCTTTTTGAATAATTACGCTTTTTGTTAATTGGTCGGGGGGGATCAATTATTTGAAAAGTGATGAGACGTTTGAGTCTGATTATGGAGGCCCCCCCTATGAAAAGTAATGGTAGTAAGCATTTGCTGACGGCTGCAATTGGTGTATTTGCGTCGGTCAGTATTTTTTTGTCCGCCTGGAATGGCTTAGGCAGTAAAGTTGCCGCGAATGGTGAAAAGAAAAACATTTCGATTGGCCCGGGAGTATTGGGATACTATATGAATACCAGCGATACAGCTATGGTATATATGGGAAATTCCGATTATTCAGGCATGAGCTGGCTGGTTGTAGGAAATAACCAGCATGGTGTCGCTTCCGATTCCAACTATAGTTGCTTGACTCTCCTTGCGTATAAAAATATCGGAGAGTCATCTGCATTCGTTCAAGGCGGAATGAGTAATGCTTATAATGGTTCTGCATTGCAGACTTCTGTGAATTCCATTTATGAAAATAGCTTTTCACCGGCTGAAAAGGCAGCTCTTTGTGCAAGACAGTTGCCATCCGGTCAGTTTTCTTCTGAATCTCCATATACCAACGGAGTTTCAGGAACGGCAATATCTAATGCCAAGCTTTGGCCGCTTTCCTCACAAGAAGCTTATCAGCTTGACAGTTATCTTAGAAGAAACAGTAACAGCTACTGGCTAAGATCACCGGGACACTCTTCTCAGAAAGGTGCCGTGGTATCCAATGAGGGTGTGCTGGATTATCTTGGCCAGGACACGGCAATGAAATTAGGTGTTCGTCCTGCGATGAACGTTCAACATTCATCTGTTTTTCTGGTTTCAAGCAGTGTTGAAGGAAAACCGTCAGAAATTGTGAACGGGGCATTCTTCCCGGTAAATGAATTGCGCTACAATACATTTAAAATGACTTTTTTTGATTCGCAAAGACAAGGATTCAGCGCAGAACGTACGGACTACGGAAATGTGATGGCCGGTGACACTGTATCTATCCGTTTCAACAACGCGAAACTGTTAACCAGTAATACTGACGAACGGGTTTCGGTCATCCTGACTGACAACACGGGGGAGATCCTGTATTATGGAACTCTGGCGTACAGGAAACAGAGCGGCGAATCGAAGATGAGGATCCCGGAAGAGTTAACAAACGGGAAATATGTATTGAAAGTGTTTTCTGAACAGCGCAATGATTTTTGCCATTCTGATTATTCCTCAAATGTCGTGGATATTCCGATCACTGTGACTTCAGCTCCGAAAACACCTTTAAATGTTCATGTAGTGGCAACATCGAATACATATGCCAGAGTATACTGGGATGGTGTCATGTATGCGGACGGATATGAAGTGAGCCGTGCCACATCTCCCGATGGACCTTATACGGTTCTTGGTACTACTACGATAATCAGCCGTAGTTGCGGAAATCTGACCAGCGGTAGAAAGTATTACTTTAGAGTCCGTTCATATCGTTATATCGACGGAGCGATATTCTATAGTGATTACAGTCCAGCGACGGAAATCGTTACTCCGTTCAAAGCACCTGCAAATGTGAAAGTTCAGGCTACTTCAAACACGTATGCGAAAGTTTCATGGGATGCCGTGTCCCGTGCGTCCGGTTATGAAGTTTACCGTTCGTTGTCGGCATCGGCGCCTTTTACATTGCTTGGCACTGTAAGTGATACAAGCAGAAGCTGCGGAAATCTTCCTAGTGGAAAGATGGTGCGTTTTAAGGTGCGCGCGTATGTTGATATAGACGGGAAGAGGTATTATGGTGATTTCAGCCAGGAAGTACGCGTTGTGACACCTCTTGTTGCGCCTTCCGGAATGCGTGCTCAGGCCACGTCGAATTCATATGCGCGAGTTTACTGGAATGAAGTTCCCGGCGCGACAGCGTATGAAGTTTACCGGTCCACATCTTTAAACGGTACTTATACTTTGCTTGGCTCCGTCAATGATCTGAGCCGCAGTTGCGGAAACCTGACAAGCGGGAAGAAGTATTATTTCAAAGTCCGCGCATATGTTTCCATTCAAGGTCAAAACTATTATGGTTCTTTCAGTACGCCGGTGAGTGTCATTACGCCACTTGCTACTCCGACCGGATTGAAGGCCCAGGCTACATCGGCTACGTATGCCAGACTTTCCTGGAATACTGTGACAGGTGCGGCCGGATATGAGGTCTATCGCTCCACTTCGGCAACAGGGAACTATACTTTGCTTGGCACGGTTGATACGAATAGCAGAAGCTGCGGAAATCTGACCGCGTCAAAGTACTATTTTAAAGTACGCGCGTACTCGATCGTAGATGGTCAGAAATTCTATGGCGATTATAGTACTGTATTGACGTATCAGCCGTGAAAAAAGAATTTTGATATATCTTAACATTTTTACTTGCACAATCATAAACACTAAAGTAAAATATTATAGCGTTATTAAGATTAAGTATTTTATTAGTATATTTCGGAGGAAATTTTATGATTAGCGCTGGTGATTTTAGAAATGGTATGTGCTTTGAGATGGACGGACAGGTTTTTCAGGTTGTTGAGTTCCAGCATGTAAAGCCTGGTAAGGGTGCCGCTTTTGTACGTACAAAGTACAAGAACGTAAAGACAGGATCCGTTGTTGAGAGAAGCTTCAACCCTAACGAGAAGTTTGAACAGGCACAGCTCGAGCGCAATGATATGCAGTATATCTATGCAGATGGTGATCTTTACTACTTCATGGATCAGGAGACCTATGAGCAGCGTCCGATTTCTAAAGAGAACATCGGTGATAACATCCGTTTCCTCAAGGAAGAGATGGTTTGTAAGGTTCTTTCCTATAAGGGTGAGATCTTCGGTGTTGAACTTCCGATCGTTGTTGAGCTCGAAATCACTGAGTGCGAACCTGGTGTTCGTGGTGATACGACAAACAATGCTACGAAGATCGCTACTCTGGAGACCGGTGCTACCGTTAAGGTTCCGTTGTTCGTGAACCAGAACGAAATTATCCGTGTTGATACTCGTACAGGTGAATATCTGGAGCGTGCATAATTTCACGTTCTGATTTCACTTCGAGAAGAGGGAATTCACAAAATGGGTGAGAATCTCGTATCGGAATCAATCAAAGGCGAACGCTCGATGTCGCAAGGCTTTGTTGCTCAGTATGCAGCAGAAGCCGCCTTGCGTACGGAGGGCGTTGCTCGTCTTACGGCTTCTGTACCTGTTGTGCTTAAGGAATCCTTGGGTTTTGTGCATGAAGGAAAAGGTGTTCGAGTTGAGTTTTCCGAGAATGAAGAGGGTTTTGTTTCTGTCACTGTTTATCCGATCGTCTATTATGGTATGATTATTCCAGAGATAGCCTGGTCGATCCAGGAGAGAGTAAAAGAAGATGTTGAGAAGTTTACAGGCCTCGTTGTGGAGTCTGTGAACGTTCATGTTTGTGGCGTGGTTTTGAAGGAGGAGTCTGGTTCATGAACCGATTGATCCGATTTGTTCTGATCGTTTATTCGACATTGTTGGCAGTACTTTCTCTGCTTTTGCTTTATGCTTTGCTCGATGATGGTATTTTTGCCGATCTCCTTGGCCCGCTTTCCAGCATTGTTATGGATCCGTATAAGAAATACATCTATCTTGCCGTGCTTCTGATTCTTCTGATCTCTTGTGTCATCACGGTTACCTACTGCCTTTTGAACGGCAGATTGAGCAAGACACGAATCCGTCAGACAGAGATCGGTTTTGTAGAGATCGGTGTGGATGCGATCGAGAGTATTGCTTTGAACTCGGCCAAGAGCGCGCAGGTTGGCATCAAGACTGCCCGTGCCCGTGTTTCTTCGGCTAAGAATAATTCTATACGTGTATATTTGAGCGCAGTTTTGTATTCCAATGTGGAAGTTCCGTCGACTATGGCGAAGGTTCAGGAGCGCATTAAGAAAGATATCGAAAAGTATACCGGTATCACAGTTCAGAATGTTTCCGTCAAGGTAAGTCGTGTTGAACCTGTAGTGGCGAAGGTGGAGCGCTAAGTAATGAGATCACTTATCGTCAAAATCTTTGATATGCTGAAAGACAAGAATTCGGGCAAGATCGGTGCCGCGATTGCATTTGTTTTTGCCATTTTTCTTGTGATCTTCGGTTTCTTCAAAACTTTGTTCATTATCATCCTGACGATCGTCGGGTATGTGGTGGGAGCGCTTTTGTTTTCCGATAGAGATAAGATTAAGGACTGGATGGATAAGATCCTTCCACCCGGGAGGTTTAGATGAGTAGAAGAGAAGCCCGTGATGCGGCATTAGCTTTTTTGTTCCAGTTGGATTTCCGTAAGGAGCCGATTTCCGAACAGCGTGAATTATATTTGCAGGGGCATCCTCTTGATGATGAAGATGTTCCGTTTTTCGATGCTTTGGTAAATGGCGTCTGTGAAAAACGAGACGAGCTGGATACGGTTTATTCCAAGTATTTGAAAGATTGGAAACAGGATCGTCTTCCGAAAGTCGATGTTGTGATTTTACGTATTTCTGTGTTTGAGATGCTGTACATGGAAGATGTACCAATCAATGTTTCGATCAGCGAAGCCGTTATTCTTACTAAGAAATACAGTTCCGAAGAATCAAAAGGATATGTTAATGCTATCCTTGGTAAAGTCGGAAAAGAACTAGAAAATAATGGATAATGCGGTTTTCTCGGTATCTGATCTGAATGAGTACGTAAGCACATTGTTATCTTCAGACAATGTGCTTTGTCAGTTGTGTGTCAAAGGTGAGATCTCGGGCTATAAGCGCTATCCTTCCGGACATGCGTACTTTCAGTTAAAGGATGAAAGAGCCGCTGTCAGTTGTGTGATATTTAAAGGAAATTTCCAACGTTTGGCTTTTGCGCCGGAAAACGGAATGAAAGTATTGCTTTTTGGCCGTGCTGCGCTTTATGGTGTGGATGGTAAGTTTCAGATCATCGGATCATTTATGCAGGAAGAAGGTCAGGGAGAGCTTTTTAAGCAGTTTGAACTTCTCAAACAGAAAATGATGGCGGATGGTTTGTTCGATGCTGAACATAAGAAACCGATCCCGTTTTTGCCGAGACGCATAGGCGTAGTTTCATCGCCCAAGGGTGCCGTGATCCAGGACATCATTAACGTTTTGACGAGACGTTTCCCGAATTTTGATCTGCTTTTATATCCTTCCGCCGTGCAAGGGAAAGAGGCTTCGGCAGAACTTATCCGCGGAATACGGACTCTTGATGCTCGTGAAGATATTGATGTGATCATCGTTGCCCGTGGCGGAGGTTCGATGGAAGATCTATGGTGTTTTAACGATGAAGCTTTGGGGCGGACGATCTACGAGGCAAATACTCCAATCATTTCTGCGGTCGGTCATGAGACGGATTACACGATCTGTGATTTTTGCGCGGATCTTCGGGCACCGACACCATCTGCAGCAGCTGAACTGGTCATGCCGAATAAAGAAGATGTTCTTCAGCGTTTGCTCAAACTTCGTTCCGATCTAAAGAGCGCTACGTCGCAAATGCTCAGGATGAAGAGTCATAAACTTGATCTTCTTTCTCAGCATCGTGCATTGATGCTTCCTTCGGTCCGGATTCAAAATGAACTCCAGCGTTGCGACCAGATGACCGAGAAGATGAAGGCAGGATTAGAACGTAAACTGTCGTTTTATCGGGAAGGATTATCCTCGGATCTGGCCAAGATCGAAGCATTGAATCCTATGAGCGTTTTGTTGAGAGGATACTCGTATGTTACGGATGAACGATCCAAAACCGTGGATTCGGTAAATTGTGTTAATATAGATGAAACGATCACTATCCATGTGGCGGATGGTGTTTTGGGCGCCAAGGTGGTCTCCAAGAAAGAAAAAGAGGGTTGAAAATGGCTGATAATGTAAATGATATGTCTTATGAAGAGGCGGTAAAAGAACTGGAATCTATCATTTCCAAGCTGGAGTCGGGCGAGGCTTCTCTGGATGATTCCATTAAAATGTATTCACGAGGTATGGAGCTTTCCAAGTTCTGTAAAGATAAATTGGATTCGATCGTTAAGAAGATCAGTATTCTTTCTGATGACGGTTCCGGTGAGTCGGATTTTTCCTGAGGGTTGAGGTGAAATATGGCCAGTAATATAACCGTCAGTATGAAAAAGTATCAAGAACGTCTTGAAAGCAAACTCCCGGAAGTTTTCCCCAAAAAACTGGGTGATGATCCGACTGTTGTGGCATCGCTTTACAGTCTGCTTGCAGGTGGAAAAAGGATCCGTCCTGTTCTGATGTATATGTTTGCCGACATGCTTAATTTGGATCTTGATGTGGTCGATGATTTTGCAGTGGCAATCGAAATGATCCATACTTATTCTTTGATCCATGATGATCTGCCTTGTATGGATGATGATACGCTTCGCCGTGGTAAGCCCACATGTCATGTGGCAAACGGAGAGAATTTCGCGCTCCTGGCCGGAGATGCTCTTCTGAATCGAGCGTATGAGATTATTTTCGGTGCAGTCAAAAAGCGTTCTTATACGATCCAGGCAGCCTGGTTTCTGGCTGATTGTGCCGGTATTAACGGTATGATCGGAGGGCAGAGCATTGATTTGGCCTCGGAAGGAAAGAAGATCGATACGAATAAACTTTGTGAACTGCATGAGAAAAAAACTGGTGCGTTGATTAATGCGGCATGCCTGATTCCGTATTATATTTATGAAGCACAGAACGGTGAAGATAAGAAATTGAATAACCTTATCAAGTCCTTTTCGCAAGGGACCGGACTCGGCTTTCAGATTAAAGATGATCTTCTTGATGTGCAGGCAGATGAATCTGTTCTCGGCAAGTCTATCGGTAAAGACCAGCGTGATGAAAAATCCACTTTTGTTACGCTCTTCGGTGAAACCAATGCACAAAAAATGCTTGATGACACATATAAAGATGTTTTCCGGGCTTTGGACGGATTGAAAACGATGGGTTATGACGTGCAGGATCTGCGTCTTTTGAGCGAACTTTTGCAGAACCGTATCCAGTGAGTGTGAGAACATATGAATGAGCACCCGATCCTAGACCAGATCCAAAAGCCGTCAGATGTTGCGGCACTCAGTTTCGAAGATTCCAAAAAACTTGCAGAGGAACTTCGGGATGTTATTGTTGACCGCGTTTCGCAAAATGGTGGCCATCTGGCATCGAGCCTAGGTGTTGTCGATCTGACGATTGCGCTTTTGTCTGAGTTTGATCCGCCTCACGATCAGATCGTCTGGGACGTGGGACATCAGGCATATGCTTATAAGCTTCTTACCGGAAGAAAAGATCAGTTTCATACACTGCGCAAATACGGTGGCATAGCCGGTTTCCCGAAACAAAGCGAGAGCATCTATGATGCTTTCGGCGTCGGACATAGCAGCACATCTGTTTCAGCGGCGCTTGGACTTTTACGTGCCAAGAAGCTGAAAGGGGATGACGGTCATGTGGTTGCTATCATCGGTGATGGAGCCATGACAGGCGGCATGGCTTTTGAAGGATTAAATGATACCGGACACTTTAGTGAAAATCTTACTGTTATCCTCAACGATAATCAGATGTCTATTGATAAAAACGTCGGTGGTCTTTCCCGTGCTTTGGCTGAACTTCGTTCGTCCAAAGAATATATCAAAGTGAAAAGCCGGGTCGAGAGGTTCCTTCTTGCGATCCCTTTGATCGGCCGCCCGATTGCCCGTTTTATCCGTATGATCAAAACATGGTTCCGTCTTTTTATCCGACGCAATGTTCCGGTTATCTTCGAGGATTTGGGATTTCAATATTTCGGACCATTTGACGGTCATAATATTGCGCTTCTGAAGAAGAAACTGGAGATTTCAAAGGAGATCAACGGTCCGGTTCTGATCCATATCGTTACAAAGAAGGGAAAAGGCTTCCCTAAGGCAGAAGAAAATCCTTCTGCATATCACGGTGTGTCTGCATTCGACAAGGAAAAAGGTGTGGTACCTTCTAATAAGATGACTTTCACCAAGTGCTTTTCTGCTTCTATGGTCCGTATCGGGCAGAAGTATGAGAACGTTGTGGCTATATGCGCTGCGATGATGACCAGTACTGGCCTTTCCGAGTTCAGAAAGCATATGAAACTCCGTTTCTTTGATGTTGGTATTGCGGAGGAACATGCGGTTACCATGGCTGCCGGCATGGCGACAAATGGCTTTGTTCCGGTTGTTGCACTGTATTCGACTTTTGCCCAGCGTGCTTATGATCAGATGCTTCATGATGTATGCCTTCAGGATCTGCATATGGTACTGGCTCTTGATCGAGCCGGCATCGTTGGTGCAGACGGTATGACGCATCAAGGTATATACGATATTTCCATGATGCTTTCCATGCCCAATGTTACTCTCCTGTCGCCTTGTAATTTTTCAGAACTGGATCGGATGCTGGAATGGGCGGTGGCAGAAGGAACCGGCCTGATCGCTGTTCGATATCCTCGTGGTGGCCAAAGCACTGTCCTTGAAGATATCCCTTCTTCGGAAGGGATCGCGCCACGCATCCTGCGAGATGGAAAAGAAGTGGCGATCCTTTCCCTGGGTGTTATGGCCGAGCAGGCTCTTTGTGCGGCAAAAGCACTTGAGGATAAGGGCATTTTCTGCCGTGTGATCGATATCCGTTGTGTGAAACCGCTTGATATCGACACTTTGTCTGAGCTTTTACACGATGTGACTTCTATCGTTACCATAGAAGACGGCATCGTACACGCCGGCTTCGGTACATATCTTCTTTCTGTTCTGGAAAAGAAGGGCATGCTCTCTTCTTTCAGGAATTTTGTCAGCCTTGGTGTTTCCGATCAGCCTCTTACTGCAGGTGATCGTAAGACGCTTCTTGAAAAAGAACATATGGATGAAAATGCTATCATAGAGACTGTTCTCTCAATGAAATAAATGTTTCCCGATCTCAACAGTTTTTTCTTTGCTGCCTTTTTCCAAATTACGTAGTTTTTCGACAAAAGTGTGAGAATTCGTCAATAAATGTAGATTTATTATGATGCATAAATACAAAATAATCTGTATAATTAGTACGGATATGAAGGAGGCTTTCCATCATGAGGTTTGGTATCGTAGTAAATGAAGATAAAGATCCGGGTTATGCTTTTGCCAAGCATGCCGTGGAAGTTTTGCGTTCTCGTGATTGTGAAGCCGTCCTTGCTCCTGAATATATGGATACGGATCTGGCTCTGACGGATGGAGTCGTTATAGATGATTACGCTACATGCGATATGCTTTTTTCAATGGGTGGCGATGGAACTTTCCTTCGCACCGTGCATAAGTTCTTGAATGAGAGCATCCCGATCATTGGCGTGAATCTTGGAAGTATCGGTTTTTTGACAGAGATACAGAAGGAGGATTTCGAGGATGCGGTCGATCGTCTTTTAGATGGCCGTTATACTTTGGAAGCCCGTTCCCAGTTAGATGTCACGCTTTGCTCGGAAGATGGTACGGTCAAAGAACATGGTCTGTGTCTGAATGATGCGGTAATCGCGCGGGGAGCCAATATGCATGTCGTAAATCTTGATCTTCTGATCGATCATGACTACGTTGAGCGTCTTTCAGGGGATGGTGTGATCCTATCTACCGCTATGGGTTCTACAGCATATTGTCTTGCAGCAGGTGGACCGATCGTAAAGCCTGAACTTGATGTTTTTATGGTTACACCGATCTGCCCGCACACTCTTCATAACAGGAGTTACGTTGTTTCAGGAGATAGCGTGATCGAGATCACCATTGATCGATTCTCAGATGCTCCGATCCTTTCTTTGGACGGACGTCCGAATATTATGCTTGAATATCACGACCGTATCGTGCTCAAGAAATCTGTGACACCGGTCGTTGTTGCTAAGATCGGTTATAAGAATTTCTATCAGACAGTAAGACAGAAGATCCGAGCGAGAGGTAGTTTCTATGAAGATGGCGAAAAATGAGCGTCAGGAAGCGATGCTGAAACTGGTGCGTGCGAAGGACATCAGCACGCAGGAAGAATTGGCCCGTGAGCTTGAAAACGCCGGCTGGCAAGTTACTCAGGCTACGGTATCCCGTGATATAAAAGATCTTGGGATCATTAAAGTTACTTTGCCTTCCGGCGGCACAAAATACAGTGTGCTTGACCGTACCGGTGATGTTGCTCCCGGAAGATTGTTGTCTGTGTTTTCGCATTGTGTTTTATCTTGTGAAGTTGCTATGAATCTCGTTGTTGTGAAAACGTTGCCGGGTATGGCGAATGCAGCGGCTTCTGCGTTGGATTCGATCCATCTTCCGGGTGTTGTCGGAACGATTGCCGGCGACGATACGGTTTTTATCGCAACGCCAAGTAATGAAGACGCCCTGGCTATCAATTCGACGATCAAGGATATGAATTCCCGTTCCGGATCGGATGCATAAGAGAGGCAAAAGTGTTATTACAGCTGACCATACAAGATTTTGCCATAGTAGAATATGCTTCGTTTGCGCCTGGCAAGGGTCTGAATATCCTTACCGGTGAGACGGGTGCAGGTAAATCATTGATCATCGATGCGATCGGTGCACTTCTGGGCCATCGTATCGGTCGTGATTATGTGCGCAAGGATGCAGAGAAGGCAGTGATCGAAGCCGTATTTGACGGGATCTCCACATCTGTTCCTTCCGAAGTTTTAGATGAATACGGAATAGAAGCAGAAGAAGACTCCCTTATTCTTCTGCGTGAGATCAATAAGGACGGCCGTAGCCTTGTACGAGTGAATGGCCGTACAATGCCGGTTTCTGTTTTGAAATCGATCGGTTCATATCTTGTCGACATTCATGGACAGCATGACCAGCAGACGATCTTTGATCCATCCAAACACCTTGGAATCCTCGATTCGTATCTTGGTGATGAGATCAAACCTCATCTTCAGGCTTTCCAAAGCAAATTAGAAGAATACCGTTCGATCCTTGAGCAAAGGAAAAAATACGAGACGGATCCCGAGAAAAGCCGACAGATGCAGGATCTTCTCCGTTATCAGATAAAAGAAATCGAGGAAAATGCTTTTTCCGAGGACGAAGAGGAAAAACTGGTTGAGAAATTGAAGATCCTGAAGCAGGCGGAGAAGAGAAATCTTCATCTTTCTTACATTTTAGGCACGCTTTCATCAGAGGATTCCACGTCACCGTTAAGTTTGCTTCAGAATGCATCCGAGCACCTGGATTCGTTGACGAGTATGGATGAAAGTTTTTCTGACTATGCCCAGCAGTTTCACTCGATCTGCATGGATCTGGAAGCCATGAAGAATGATCTTTCTGAAGATGAGATCTCACTTGATGAGTCATACGATGAAGTGGAGTCACGGCTTGAGAAATTGCGTGGGTGTGCGGCGAAATACGGCGGAAGTGTTGCATCGATGAATGCTTTTCTATCGGAAGCCAAAGAAAGACTTTCTCTTTTAAGTGAAGGTGATTCCCGTCTTAAAACATTGAATGCCGAACGGCTTCGTATAGAGAGAGAACTTCTGGATATTGCAAATGTCCTGCATGATATACGTGAGCAGGCGGGACGGCGTCTTTCTTCTGAAATCATGGACGAAGTCAGTTTCCTTGGACTGTCCGGTGCGAGTTTTGATGTTGCTTTTACCAAAAGACCGAAGGAGCGGTTCTTCAGCAAGACAGGCTATGATGAAGTGGAATTCCTTTTCACGGCGAATAAAGGAGAAGATCTGAAACCTTTATCCAAGACTGCATCTGGTGGTGAAGCGGCACGTATCATGCTTGCGATCAAAACTATTCTTGCACGAGCGGATGCAACGCCGGTGCTGATTTTTGATGAAGTTGATTCCGGTATTTCCGGTGAAGCTGCGAAAGCTGTATCTTTCTCCATGAAGAAGCTTTCCCGATTCCATCAGGTTTTCTGTGTAACACATATGGGACAGATTGCCGCAGCGGCTGACCAGCATTTCTTTATTTCGAAGGACCAAAGCGGGGAGCGGACCAGGACTTCTGTTTCATGTCTGGATGAAAACGGCCGTATCCTGGAAGTATCACGCCTTCTTTCCGGCAATTCCGGTGACGTGCAGTCTCAGACTCTGGCCAAAAGTCTTATTGAAGAAAGAAGATAATGTTTCCCGTTTATGAGAGAAGTGCCTGCATATCTGAGGGCATTTCGGAAGAAAATTCCATCCATTCATTGGTGATCGGATGATAAAACCCGAGTTTACATGCGTGTAGAGCCTGACGGGAGATTTTATCCTCATTTTCAATATGAAGCATATCCGGATCAGGAAAATCGTTTGAACGTGGACCGTATAATCCGTCACCCACCAGCGGGTGCCCGAGATGGCGGGAATGCACGCGGATCTGATGACAACGTCCGGTCTCCAATTTGTAGGAAACGACGGAAAGGTTGCGTTCCGGAAGCGTTCTGAGGGTTTTATAGTGCGTGACAGATGGATGACCATCTTCACGTACGATCCTGATCATGATCGAATTTTCGTCCCGACCGATAGGAAGGTCAATCGTGCCTTCTTCCGGTTCAAAAGCACCATACACGATTCCGATATATTCTTTTTCCATTTTGTTTTTGGAGACAGTATTATGCGCATAGCCGTTTTTGGCGATTACTATAAGACCGGAAGTTTCGCGATCCAGTCGCATGATCGGATGAAGTCTCGTGTCACAAAGACGCTGAAGAAGAGAATCATCCATGTGCTGCCAGGAAGGGTGCGTAACAAGGTTTCCCGGCTTTTCGCAAACAATGATCCATTCATCCTCATAATAAATCTTAATGTCAGTATCCGGTTTCGTATGGATGATTCCTTCCGCATCATCGTAAATGATGAAGATATCATCTCCTTCTTCGGCCTGCGCGATCATACGAGCCGGAAAACCGTTAAGATACAGTTCTCCGTACAGCCGGATACGTTTGCAAAGCAGATTGGACATCTGTAATCGATCTCTAAGTATATCGTAGATCTTCTTTCCGTTTTCATCGGAAAGAACCGTGATATGCATCTGCATAGAATTCTCCTGAAACCCGTATAAAATGATTCATATATTTTATAGTGCTTTTGGAAAAAAGAAAAGAAAAAGACAGGAAATATAAAGAAAAATGTACAGGAAATGATTTTCATTTTAGAGAAAATTCATGACGTTTTTGTTATTTTTCAGTCTAATATATCAAGAATTTTCTTCTTTTCCATTGAGCGATTTTTTCTTATATGTTATCCTACCATGTGGGAGGTGAGTCAACTGTGGGAAAACAAAAAATGACTCCGGAAGAAATGAGCGCAAAGCTCGATGAAGTTCTTTCGAAATACAAGGGCCAGGGCCAGAAGGCTTTGATGGCCACATTGCAGC
>JAFWDK010000002.1 GCA_017513085.1 Clostridiales bacterium
AAGACCCTCAACCATTCCGGTGGTTATAACCGCGAGGCCACACCTGTTCCCATTCCGAACACAGAAGTTAAGCTCGCCGGTGTCCACAATACTTGGCTGGTGACGGCCTGGGAAGATAGATTGCTGCCGGATTATATGAAGCTCATCTACGGAAACGTAGATGAGCTTCTTTTTTTTGTTTGTGTTGTTTCGGATCGGACTTTGGTGTATTACGAAAAAAATGAAATAAAATTGTAATAATTGGGTTGTAAATAGAATAAGAATGGTATAATTGTAATAACTGTTGTGGCGAAGGAGGGTTTTGCCACAATATCTTGTGGAATTTGAAACGCAATCAAAGGAATGGAGTAGTGTTATGTGTGCAAAGATTCTGGTAGTAGATGATGAAGAGTCTCTGGTTGAGCTTTTGCGGTCCAACCTGGAAAGAGACGGCTATGAAGTTATTTCTGCTTCAGATGGCGTTGCAGCGATCGAGCTTGCTGAGCGTCAAAAGCCCGATCTGATCCTTCTTGATTGGATGATGCCGAAAATGGACGGATTCGAGGTTTGCAAGCGTCTTCGTCCGAAGACTAAGGCACCGATCATAATGGTTACGGCAAAGGGTGAGGAAATCGATAAAGTTTTAGGCCTGGAAATGGGTGCTGACGATTATATCACGAAGCCTTTCTCTCCACGTGAGGTTTTGGCTCGTGTGCGTGCCCAGCTCCGTCGTGGATCTTATGTAGATAAGGATACTTCCGTAAAGGAGAATATCCTTCGCATCGGCGATCTTGAAATTGACAAGGCAGCCTATCAGATCCGAAGAGACGGAAAAGATGTAGATCTGACTTTCCGTGAATTCCAACTGGTGCTTTTCCTTGCGGAAAATGCAGGTCAGGTATTTTCGAGAGAATCCCTGCTTGAGCATGTCTGGGGATATGAGTATTTCGGAGATGTTCGTACTGTGGATGTTACTGTTCGTCGTACAAGAGAGAAACTCGAGCCGGATCAGAAAAACTACAAGTACATTTTGACTAAGCGTGGCGTGGGTTATTATTTTGAGCGCGAACAGTGATCTATGAGGTGATTTCATTGAATGGCGCGAAGGTTATGCTTTCGATATGGGACCGGGTATTAGAACCCGTTCCCATGCTTTTTGTCGGACTTGTTTGTGGCGCAGTCATAGCAGGTCTTCTTGTGTATAACCTTTTCTGGGCCTCATTTTATAAGAAGAAAAGAGAGATGCAATTCCTGAATGCGGCAAACGGAGTGAGCAACTCTGTCATGAACATTGTTCAGATGGGTGTAGTTGCTTTTACCGAGACCGGAATGCTTCTGTTTAATAACAAGACTTCTCTGAAAAAACTCCGTGTCGAATCTTTACCGCAATCTTTTACGGAGTTTGTTGAACAGTTCATAACTGATCCCGAGTTTCTGGTCAAATTGAAGCTTTATGAATCTCTTCTGGATGACCCGATTCCGGATGCTGATGAGCATTCTTCCGGAAAATCGTCAGAGACTTCGGACGAGCCGGAGAAAGCAGAGACGGAAAAGAGTGTGGCCGGTTCGGAGAAGTTGGAATCTTTGACGACGAGGGTGGAGATCCAGAACAGGATCATCCAGTTCCATTTTTCCAAACCGTTTTTCCCGCAGTCAACATTGCGCGGCTGGGTCGTTGTTCTGGAAGATGTGACGGTTGCGGCGCGCCAGGAACAGCAGAGGAGACTGTTTGTTTCGACGGTATCCCATGAATTGAAGACGCCTTTGGCAACGATCAAGGGATACTGTGAGACGCTTTTGGATTGGGGCATTAAGGAGAAAGATCCGAAAGAGGTCTTCCAGGATTTTGTCCGTATCAATAACGAGACTGAGCGTATCACGGCTATTATCGGCAATCTTACGTATCTTTCCCAGATCGAGAATAATAAAGAAAAGATCAACATGGAGGTATATAAGATCGACCAGACCGTCGAGGAAGTATGCCGCAGATACCAGGAAGACGCAAGAAAGCACGGGATCCGTCTTTATGCCCAGCGGATGAACCGCACGATCCCGACTGTGTTCGGATGCAAGAGCATGATGGAGCAGATGATCGGAAATCTGATCAACAATGCGCTGAAGTATTCTGCCAGCAATACCTGCATCTGGGTCTATGTGCAGGCGACGGAAAACACGGTAACGGTAAAGGTGCAGGATCAGGGCAAGGGTATCTCGAAGCAGGATGCGGAGAAGATCTTTAACGCGTTTTTCCGGGTCGATGAGACAGGCTCGAGACAGGCCGGCGGAAGCGGACTGGGTCTAGCTATCGTGAAGATGATGGCGGAAGTCCAGGAGTGCGAGGTCACGTTGGTCAGCCGGACGAAGGATGAGGATCCGAGCATCCGACAGGAAGTCGGAAGTGATTTCTATATCACGATACCGACGGCGGAGAATGTATTCCGCGAGACGCTTTCCTCCATGCAGCAGGATGCCGACAGAAAAGAAGTGCTTTACCGTAAGGCTAAGCAGTATATGGAAAAAGTGAACGAAGATGATTATGATCTGGGCGAGGATCTTCGTACGGTAGATGCAGAATATACGGATCTTCTTATGGAACGTCTGGTGTTCCTTGATGAGATCGATTATCTTCCGGAGACGCAAGAACATGCTCCGGAAGTACAAACTGTAGCAGATATACCGCAATATGAGGAAAGTGTGGTACAATATGAAACTGCAGTTCCGGATACGCCGGATCCGGGTGAACAAATCCCCGAGGTCTATACGGATGTTGATGCCGTATATCAGGAACAGCCTTCTATGATGGAGGCGGTAATGGCGCAGGAACTGGTCGGCCAGCCGGTGGTGGAACCGGTGCCGGAGATACAGCAGGAAGTTATGCAGGAAGCGATTATGCCGATGCAGAACTACCAGATGGAGCAGACGATAGAGCAGGAGCCGGTCGTCCATCACGCTCCGACTATACTTGTTCCGGATCCTCCTGCTTTGCAGCACCCGTTCTTCAGTAAAGAAATGATTGGGTCGCAAAACGCGGAACGACGCAAAAAGTCTCGTGCGAAAACGATTGCTGAGAAAAAGGCAAGAGAAAGCGGAGAAGCAGTTCTTGTAGGGGAGAAGTCTGAGCCGCCGCCGAGTGCAGGACAGAGTGCCAGCATGCTCAAGAGAGTCACGGCGGAGGCGAAAGAAGCGCAAGAGGCAACGCAAACGAAATCGAGGACCAGAATGCTTTTCCAGATGACAGATACGTCTTCGGATAAGCAGAAAAGGTCGAAGTAAAGGGGAAAAGAAACATGTCAAAATATAAGATCGTCGGAGGCCATAAGCTTCATGGAGATGTAAATATAAGTGGTAGTAAAAATGCAGTTCTGGGTATCCTCGCTGCTGCCATGATGCTCGATGGACCTTGTACTATCGAGAATGTGCCGGATATCGTGGACGTGCATGCTATGCTGGAGATCTGCGAGACTCTAGGAGCTATTATTACCCCGAAGGGCGAGGGTATGTATGCTATCGATCCGACTCATATCAATACTTTTGAAGCGACACACCCGAAGGTGAAAAATATCCGTGCGTCCTACTATCTTCTCGGTGCACTCCTTACCCGCTTCCGCAAGGCGACGATGCATATGCCGGGCGGATGCAATTTCGGTACCCGTCCGATCGACCTGCATCTGAAAGGATTCCGTAAGATGGGTGCGACCGGTACGAGAGCGACGGATATCCGTGATGGTATTATCCGCATTGTTGCTGATGAACTCAATGGCGCACATATTTTCCTGGATGTTGTAAGTGTCGGCGCGACGATCAATCTGATGCTGGCGGCTACCAAAGCAAATGGTTTGACGATCATTGAGAATGCGGCAAAAGAACCGCACATCGTTGATGTGGCGAATTTCCTGAATGCCATGGGCGCGAATATCAAGGGTGCCGGTACCGATACGATCCGTATCAAGGGTGTTCCGGTCCTTCCGGGCGGATATTCCTATTCAGTTATTCCGGACCAGATCGAGGCCGGAACTTATATGATTGCTGCGGCAGTGACCCGCGGCGATGTCACGATACATAACCTGATCCCGAAGCATATGGAGCCGCTTACCGCCAAAATGATCGATATGGGATTTGATATCGATCAGGGCGATGACTGGATCCGTGTCTCCGTGGAGGAAGATACACTTTTGGAACCGACTAACTTCAAGACTCGTCCATATCCGGGATTCCCGACGGATCTTCAGCCGCAGGCGACAGTGCTCCTTTGCCTGGCAAGCGGTATGAGCCGTATGCATGAGCTGGTATGGGATAACCGTTTCCAATATGTACCGGAGCTGCAGTCTATGGGCGCTTCGATCTCTATTATTGACAGATGCGCTCTGGTCAATGGCCCGATCTCTTTCTGCGGTGCCAGCGTAACGGCGTTGGATCTTCGTGCCGGCGCGGCTATGGTTCTTGCCGGTCTTGCTGCGGACGGTGTTACGACTATCGCCTATGCGAATCGTATCGATCGTGGATATGAGCGTCTCGTGGAAAAACTTACCGGAATCGGTGCAGAAATCGAGCGGATCGATGTTGATGATGAACATGTCGCTCCTGTGGATGACGAGTGATTCCCGGTGAGTATCATATGAATACCGGTTCGATTTCCATCACACCTTTATATAGTGGGAGCAGCGGGAATGCAATCCTTGTTTCGACAGAGGATACTAAAGTCCTGATCGATGCAGGTATGTCCTGCAAGAAACTGGTGGAAGCCCTCAATATGGTCAAGACCAATCCTTATGATCTGGATGCGGTCCTGATCACGCACGATCATTCGGATCATATTTCTGCTTTGGATGTATTTACCAGAAAATTCTCTATTCCGATCTTCGCCACGCAGAAGACATGGCATGGTATTCATGCGGCGGAAAAGAAGCCGCATCTGCCGTCTCTGGATCATGAGATCGTGCCGGATCAGTATATTGAGATCGGCGGATTCCGGATCGTTGCTTTTTCCACGCCTCATGATGCACCGGGATCTTGCGGATACCGGCTGGAAACTTCCCGTTTTACTACTGCCGTAGCGACGGATATCGCGAATATGACTCCGGAAGTGTACGACCATCTTCTGGGATGCGACGGCATTCTTCTTGAAGCGAATTACGATAAAGATATGCTGTGGAACGGACCTTATCCGTATTATTTGAAGCAGCGCATCGCCGGATCGGGCGGGCATCTTTGTAATGATGATTGTGCCGCAGCGGCGGCAAGTCTTTGCAAAAACGGCACGAGACATTTTATCCTCGGGCACTTAAGCCAGGAGAATAATCTGCCTCAGGTTGCGGAACGGACAGTCCTGCGGGCATTGGAGAATGAAAACCTTGTCCGTGATACTGATTTTACGCTTTCGGTGGCGAACCGCTATGTTCCGACCATGCCTATGATCCTGGAGTGAAAGCTATGAAACTTCGTATCGTCTGTGCCGGAAAGATCAAAGAGAAATGGCTCTCGGACGGAATCTCCGAATATGTGAAACGTCTATCCAAATATACCAAGGTGGAGATCGTGGAAGTACAGGATTCGCCTGATTCTTTACCGGTTGCACAGGCTTTGGACCAGGAAGGAAAGCGGATGCTGTCCAAGATCGGCCCGGATGCGTATGTTGTGGTCATGGATCTTCACGGAAAGCAAATGACATCCGAGAAATGGGCAGAACACATGATTTCCGGCTTTGAAAAAGGCGGCGCGGAATTGGTGATCGTAATCGGAGGTTCCTGCGGGCTTTCCCCGGAGGTGGTGGCACGGGCGGACGAGAGGATCTGCCTGTCGGAGATGACATTTACTCATCAGATGACGAGACTTGTCATTCTGGAACAGGTTTATCGGGGTTTTAAAATCCACAACAACGAAAAATACCATAAGTAAAAAGCGCAATTCTTCTGAAGAAAACACGAAAAAAACGAATGAAAGTGCTTTTCACTTATTAAAAGATAATATAGAATATAGAGTGAATAAATCTAATGGGGTAGAGGCATATGAGAGATTCCGTTAAAATTATAATTGCTTGTATTGCTTGTCTGGCTGTCGTTGGTGCGGCCGGTGTCTATGTTTACTTCTCCAGAAATCGGGATATGGAACCGCGTGAGATCATCACCCGAGTATATAAGGATGAAAATAATCCGGAAGACCGTGGCACAGTTCAGTGGAAATATGAAGATGAGTCGGATGAGAATTGGCGTTATCTGATGGCTGTGGATATTTTAAAACTGAACAATGGTCTGGATACGGAATTTAGAACGAATGATGATTATATCCAGTATAAAGACGCAGATGGAAATTGGATAAACATGGTTTCCAAGAAGGAACTGTCCGGCACGAATGGTGCGCAGGGCATCAAGGGTGAGCCGGGTGCACAAGGTCTTCCGGGTGCACGAGGTGAGAAGGGTCAGGATGGACGTTCAGTGGAACTTCGCCGTTACAATGGAATGTTGCAGTGGCGGTATACATCCGGAACAGATCTGGAGTGGAAGGATCTGGTCGAACTGGATTCTCTCAACGGTACGAATGGACGGGATGGTCGTGAGATCGAAGTCAGAAATAACGGCAGCGCGCTGGTATGGCGTTATGCCGGTGAGGGCGATACAGCTTGGCGTACCATTATTTCTCTCGGTGTTCTCCGCGGTGAGCGTGGTGAAAAGGGAGACAAGGGCGACAAGGGTGATCAGGGTGAACAGGGTATCCCGGGTATTCCGGGTGCTACCGGTATTCCTGGAGAACAAGGTATTCAGGGTCTGCAGGGTCCGGAGGGACCTCAGGGACCTCAGGGTGAACCGGGTATCCAGGGTGAACAGGGACCGGAAGGACCTCAGGGACCTAGCGGTGTACCTGGACCGGAGGGTCCGCAGGGACCTAGCGGTGTACCCGGACCGGAGGGTCCGCAGGGACCTAGCGGTATACCGGGACCGGAAGGACCTCAGGGACCTAGCGGTATACCGGGACCGGAAGGCCCGCAAGGCCCGACAGGTATTCAAGGCCCGACAGGTATTCAGGGACCGGAAGGACCTCAAGGTCCGACAGGTATTCCGGGCGCTCAGGGTCTACCGGGCAATGATGGTAAGAATGGCTCGGATGGACGTTCTGTAGAAGTGAAGCAGGAAGGCACAGTTTATAAGTGGAAATACACTACTGATCCGGATGAAGATGCTTCCTGGAGAGTCCTTGTTGATACAACAACGTTGAAGGGCGCGGACGGTGATGAAGTTGAGATCCGTTATGCGGACAGCACAGTGGATGCGACGCTTACTGAACCTGAGATCCAGTGGAAGCTTACAGGCTCTACGACATGGAACCAGCTTTGTACGGTTGCAAGTCTTGTCAGCAACATTACCATCACACCACCGGCTAAGTTCTCTACTCAGGTGGGCGCAGATTCGCCGGTAGCTCTCGATTCTTCGAAGATGTATGTAGTTTCACTGACGATCAGTGGCGCGAACGCAGATACATCAGGAGCGGTCAATGTTATTGCTTACCAGAACGGTTCAGAAAAACTGAAGGGAACATGGTCAGCAGCCACGCAGGATGATCCGCTGGATGATACGACACTTCATCCGTTCTATGCCTCGTATTCACGTACATTCCGTGTTACGGGTGAGGATGCTGTAGAGTATACCGTAAGTGATCCGAACTACACGCTGACGGTGGTCATTACAGAGGTCTGATACAAGATCGGCACATAAGACTTTTTTCGAAACACTCGCGTTAAGCGGGTGTTTCTTATATAATCGAATAAAGAAAATATTTCGGATCGTAAGGAGAGCTTTTATGGAACGTCGAGACAAAACCAACTACTATCTGGATCTGGCTGAAGTGGTAGCCAAGCGAAGCACCTGTCTGAGAAGACATTATGGTGCCGTGATCGTGAAGAACGATGAAGTGATTTCGACGGGATATGTGGGCGCTCCACGTGGAAGAAAAAACTGTACGGACACAGGCAATTGCGTCCGCGAACAGCTTCAGATCCCGAGAGGTGAGCGGTATGAGCTTTGCCGTAGTGTTCATGCGGAACAGAATGCGATCATCTCGGCAAGCCGCGATAAAATGATCGGTTCCACCATGTATCTGGCCGGCTACGATGCCAAGACCGGAGAATATATTCCGAAGTCCAACTCTTGCTCGCTTTGCAAGAAAATGATCATCAACGCCGGAATCGAGAAAGTGATCGTCCGCGACGATAAAGACGAATACCGTGAAGTGATGGTCCAGGATTGGATCGATAATGACGAATCGCTCGAAGGGAAAAGAGGCTACTAAGCAGTAGTTATAAATCCTTCTCGAGCTTGATATTGCCGTCAAGGTCCTTAAAGACGGCTTTTTCCTCAGTAAGGATCAGATATCCGCGATGCGTATCCTGTTTCGGATAGGTGGGAGATCCGGGATTCATGTATAGGACCCCCTCAGGAAGCTCCTCGCAAGTGACGACATGGGTATGTCCGGTAAGGAGGATGTCTCCTTGTTTGAGTGGCGGAAGGTGGGACGGATTAAAAACGTGACCGTGTGTGCAGTAGACGAGACGATTGCCTAAATTCAGGATCGCGTATTCTGCCATGATCGGGAAGTCCAGGACCATCTGGTCCACGTCGGAATCACAGTTGCCACGGACGCAGAGAAGATCCTCTTTTCTGGCATTCAGAAGAGAGATGACAGCTTTCGGGTCATAAGTGGAACCAAGAGGGTTTCTGGGACCGAAGTAGAGCAGGTCGCCGAGAAGAACCAGACGATCGCACTTTTCCCGATCGTAAGCATCCAGGATCGCCTGGCAGTATTCGGGATAGCCGTGAATGTCAGAAGCAACAAAATATTTCATAAAGATCTCCTTTAAAAAGTGATGGGGTCGTCAGCCTACGGTAAAGACAAGAAAGATCACCAGAAGCTGGACTGCGGCCATAAGCGGCATCAGGATCAAAAACTTCGGTTTATTGGTCTTGTGGTGACAGATGATCATGCCGAGGATGCCGCCCAGTGCGCCGAATAATGCAGAGAAGCCGAGAAGATTACTCTCCGGGATGCGGAAGGCTTTCTTCTCCGCTTTTTTCTTGTCGGAATGAAACAGTGCGAAAGAAATCAGATTCGAAAGCAAAAAAAGTACCAGAAAGATCTCGCTTCGGGAACGGATAAAGTGGCAGATCGTTTTCATTAAGGGCTCCTTGTAAGAAAGTGATGTATACTGCTGATATTCAATTCTTGCCTTGACAAAAGAATCCGGCTCGCATAAAATACACACATGATGTTTTAGCACTTTAACAAAGTAAAGCGATAAAGCGACGATGCAAAAACAGCATGCCTATATTATATATGAAAAACATAAGGAGGACTACCTCATGGGAAATTATAGATTCCATACACCGGACGGTGTGATCGACATCCTGCCGCAGGACGTAAGTGTAAAGAGAAAGATCGAGGCCGACATCCGAGAGCTTTTTTCCGGGTACGGATACAGCGAGGTGGAAACACCGGGCATCGAATACTACGATGTTTATGCCAGTGGTGATTACGTCGCGACAGAAGATATGTTTAAGATGACAGATATGGACGGACGTATCATCGCGATGCGTTTTGACGGGACGATCCCGGTTGCACGGCTTTCTGCCACGCTGTTGAAAGATGAGAAGCCACCGCTTCGTCTTTCATATATCGAGAATATGTTCCGCTTCAAAAAGGCAGGCGGCGGTAAGCTCCGTGAGTTCTCGCAGGCGGGCGTGGAGCTTCTGGGACTTCAAAACTCGGAAGCGGATGCGGAAGTGATCGCACTCGGCATTCAATCTGTCCTGACGACCGGAATTACGGATCTTCAGGTTTCTATCGGTCAGGTCGAATTCTTCAAGGGGCTGGCGGATGAATGGGGACTTTCTACAGAAGATGAGCTGGAACTCTCCACGGCAATAGACCAGAAGGACATCGTCCGCATAGAGAAGACGGCAGAAAGATTAGGACTATCCGATGATGCGAAAGAGATCCTCGACATGATCTCCAACAAATTCGGCACCTACGATGTACTGGATGCATTCGACAGCAAAGTCAAGAATGAACGTTCAAAAGCGGCTCTCAAGAATCTTCGTGAGATCCTTGAGGTACTGGAAGACTACGAACTGATCCAGTATGTATCCGTGGATCTGGGCATGCTCAGAAGTCTTGATTATTACACCGGCATGATCTTTAAGGGCTTCACCTATGAGATCGGCTTCCCGATCCTGGGCGGCGGACGCTACGATAAAGTCATTTCCAACTTCGGCCGGGAACTGGAAGCTGTCGGATTCTCACTGGGTATCAACCTGGTCCTGACCGCACTGCGCCGCCAGGACAAACTTCCGGAATTCGTGGAACTTGACGCCATTGTCGGATATAAGGAAGGCGAAGGAATGCGTAAGGCTGCTTTTGCTACGGCAAAAGAACTGCGGGCAATGGGCAATAAGGTCATTGTCGATACGGAGCATCGCACTGAAGAGGAGCTGGACGCCTACGCAGAAGAGCACGGTATTGATCAGGTCGTGTTTATTGAAGAAGAGGATGAGGAGGAAGATTCATGATCACTATTGCATTATCGAAAGGCCGTCTTGCGGAAAAAGCACTGGACCTTCTGGAGGCAGCAGGTTACGATGTTTCTGCGGGGCGTGAAGAATCGAGAAAACTGATACTGGAAGACGAGAAGACGGGGCTTCGTTTCATTATGGCCAAACCGGCAGATGTACCGACGTATGTGGAATACGGCGCGGCGGACATCGGCGTGGTCGGCAAGGATACGCTTCTTGAGGAAGGAAGAAATCTTTACGAGGTGATCGATCTGGGATTCGGCGCCTGCAGAATGTGTGTATGCGGTCCGGTTTCCCTGAAAGGAAAACTCGATCAGATCCCGAATAAGCGTGTGGCTTCCAAATATCCGAATATTACCCGCGCATACTTTGAAGGAACGAAGAAGGAAAGCGTCGAGATCATCAAGCTTAATGGTTCTGTTGAACTGGCTCCGCTGATCGGTCTGGCCGAAGTAATCGTCGATATCGTAGAGTCCGGACGCACGCTGAAAGAGAACGGTCTGGATGTTCTGGAAGTTGTGGCGGATATCTCGGCGAGAGTTGTTGTAAACCGCGTTTCCATGAAAATGAAAGAAGCAGAGATCGTGCCGATGCTGGATGCCTTGAGAAAACAGGTCGCCATCAAAAACGCACAGAAGAAGGAAGAAAAGTAAGGAGTAAACATATGAAGTGCAAGAAGTTACAAGCGCCCCAGAACGAACTGAAAAAGATCTGTGAAGAACTGGGCATGCGTGGCAAGATGGATCTGGGTCCGATCATCGAAGTAGTTAATGACGTGCTGGAAGATATCCGCCAAAACGGAGATGAGGCAGTTTTCAAATATACCAAGAAATTCGATAAAGCAGATATTAACGCATCCAATGTCCGGGTAACGGATCAGGAGATCGCAGATGCGATCGCATCTTTGGATCCGAACCTTCTGGCTGTTATAAAGAAATCTGCAGCAAATATTCTCGCTTTCCACGAGAAACAAGTGGAGACCGGATTTAAGATGGACGTCGGAAAAGGCGCAGAGATCGGTATGCGTGTCCGCCCGATCTCGGTTGCCGGTATCTATGTTCCGGGTGGAACGGCTCCGCTTCCGTCAACAGTTCTGATGGATGTGATCCCTGCGAAAGCAGCGGGCTGCCCGAGGATCGTGCTTTGTACTCCCCCGCGTGCGGATGGAACAGTGGCACCTGTCATTCTTGCAGCGGCCAGCATCGCCGGCGCGACAGAAATCTACAAGGTCGGCGGTTCACAGGCAATCGCTGCGATGGCATACGGCACGGAGTCGATCCCGCGTGTGGATAAGATCTGCGGCCCTGGAAATATCTATGTGAATACCGCTAAACGACTGGTATTCGGTCAGGTGGACATCGATATGTTTGCCGGCCCGAGTGAGATATTGATCATTGCGGATGATTCTGCTGTTCCAGAGTTTGTGGCGGCGGACTTCCTTTCCCAGGCCGAGCACGATGTACTCGCTTCCGCGATCCTTCTGACCACAAGCGAAAAACTGGCTGACGCAGTATACGAAGCTGTAGACAGAAGATCCGAGAAAAGCCTTAGAAAAGAGATCCTGAGCAAATCTCTCCCGACATATTGCGCGATCCTTGTGGTGGACGATATGGAGGCCGCGATTGCTTTCAGCGAAGAACTGGCTCCTGAGCACCTCGAACTTTGTGTAGCCGAGCCGGATAACTATATCGGACGTTTGAACAACGCCGGTGCGATCTTTGTAGGCAACTACACACCGGAACCTTTGGGCGACTACTTTGCCGGCCCGAACCACACGCTTCCGACATCCGGAACGGCAAGATTCTTCTCGCCGCTCAATACCGGCGACTTCTTCAAGAAGATCAGCGTCCTGCGCTATAACGAAGAATCCTTGCGCGAATGCTATCAGGACGTAGCCGCTTTTGCCGACGCGGAAGGCCTGGAGTGTCATGCCAGTGCCGTACGTGTCAGATTTGAAGATGAAAGAAAATGAGGACGAAAGAATGAGCCGTTTCTGGAACGAAAAAACGAAAAGCATTGTGCCTTATGTGGCCGGTGAGCAGCCCAAGCCGGGTCAGAAGGTCATTAAACTGAATACAAATGAGAATCCTTATCCGGCTTCTCCGAAAGTCCGGGAAGCCATTGAAAGTGTGGAGATCGCGAAACTTGCCCGCTATCCTGAAACGTCCAGTATGATCGTGCGAGAAGAACTGGCAAAAGTTCTCGGCGTGAAGCCACAGCAGGTCTTCTGCGGAAACGGATCGGATGAAGTACTGGCGTTTTCTTTTCAGGCGTTTTTTGAGCAGGGGGAAGATAAGAAGCCTCTCCTGACTCCGGATATTTCTTATAGTTTTTATCCGGTTTATGCGGACCTTTATAACATTCCGATCAAAAAGATCCCGTTGAAAGATGACTTCAGTATCGATGTGGAGGCTTTTTGCCGCGAAGAACAGGGCGGTGTGGCGTTTGCCAACCCGAATGCGCCGACGTCTCTTCTTCTGGGTCTGGACGATGTGGAGAAGATCCTTAAGGCGAATCCGAACCATGTGGTGCTGGTAGACGAGGCATATGCCGCATTCTCCGGACAGACCGCGCGGACGCTTCTTCCTAAGTATAAGAACCTGCTGGTGACGGGAACACTTTCCAAATCCCACTCGCTTGCAGGCATCCGTCTTGGCTTTGCGGTTGGCGATGAAGAACTGATCGAGGGCCTTTGCCGCATCCGGGATTCTTTTAACTCTTATCCTGTGGATTGCATTGCGCAGGCTGTAGCCGCAATGGCGGTACATGAGGATGCGTGGGTCAACGAGAATGTCAGGAAGATCTGCAGTACCCGTGACCGGATCGCTACTATGCTTCAGACACGAGGCTGGAAGGTGTTGCCGTCCAAGACGAATTTCCTGTTCGCAAGCCCCGTCAGCCGGAGTGCGGAAAGCGTCTACACAAAACTTCGTGAGAAAGGTATACTGGTAAGGTATTTTAATAAACCGAGGATTTCCGAATATCTTCGTATCTCCATTGGTACGGATGAGGAAATGGACGCATTGGTTGAGGCAATCGATGCGATAAATGAAGGGAAGTAAAAATGGCAAGAGCGGCATCTCAAGAGAGAAATACGAAAGAGACGAAGATCAAGGCCAGTATCGATCTTGACGGAACGGGTCTGAGTGACATCAATACCGGTATCGGGTTTCTGGATCACATGCTGGATCTTCTGGCACGGCACAGCGGGATGAATCTGAGCGTGACCTGTGATGGAGATCTCAACGTGGACGGACATCACACAACAGAGGATATCGGTATCGTGATCGGAAAGATCATGGGTGAAGCGCTGGGCGACAAGCGCGGGATCAATCGTTATGGTTTTGCTTCCATTCCGATGGACGAGGCCCTGGCACAGTGTTCACTGGATATTTCCGGACGCCCGTTTCTCGTGCTTCAGGCAGAATTCGGTGGAGAGTATGTCGGCGAATTCGCTACGGAACTTGTCGAAGAATTTTTCCGCGCCGTTGCTTTTAACGCAGGACTGACATTGCACCTGAAGTGTGAATACGGCGCGAACGACCACCATAAGATCGAAGCGATGTTCAAGGCTTTTGCCCGTGCGCTTCGTCAGGCGGTTGCCATTGATGAGAAATTCAAAGACCAGATCCCGTCTACGAAAGGCGTGCTCTGATATGTTGGAGAATTATCCGTATAATGATGAATTTGAAGCTTGGGAGATGACTCTTCCGGTTTTCGATGCACAGGTCAAAGTTCTGACACAGGCCGCGGATGAACTGGAGTTCGTCAAGCGTTCCGTGGAACTTCGGCAGAGGATCGAGTGGCTGAATACGAAAGATCAGGAGATATGCGATCTGCTTTCTTCCAAGGATCTTACCGTGGACGGGGATGCCAGATTCGAACTGCGTCCGGCGGAGATCGCTGTGGTCAAGTGTTACGCCGAGATGCTCCCGGAGGGCATCGCGCTCGATCTGATCATTGCGATCGTAGCCACAGGCATCGAGAAAGAAGTGTCCATGTTCGTGGACGAGTTTGACAACATGGAAGTGCTTGGAGAATACAAGGAAGATGATTCCGAGTTCTCCGAGGACGCATGAGAATAAAGCGTATATTAAGAAAAGTGAGGAATAAACTTATGGCAACATTACGAGACACAGATTTTATCGATTTACCGGTATTCATCAAGGGTAAGGTCAGAAACGTGTACGATCTGGGAGATTCACTCCTGATGGTGGTTACCGACCGTATCTCCGCTTTCGACGTCGTTTTTAACGAGTGTATCCCGGATAAAGGCAAGGTATTGAGTTCCATCTCTGCATTCTGGTTCGATTTTACCAAGGACATTATTCCAAATCATGTGATCACGACAGACCCGAAGGAGTATCCGATGGGCCTGGATAAGTACGAAGAAGAACTGCGTGGCCGTTCCATGCTGGTTAAGAAAGTAAAGATGCTTCCGGCCGAGTGTATCGTAAGAGGTTACCTCGAAGGTTCCGCGCTGAAAGAATACAGAGCACAGGGTACCGTCGGCGGCATGAAGATGCCGGAAGGCCTGAAGCAGGGTGATAAACTGCCGCAGCCGCTTTTCACTCCGTCCACGAAGGCGGATGAAGGCCACGATATCAATATCACATACGAGCAGCTGATCGATCTTCTCGGAGAAGAAGATGCAAAAGCACTGAAGGATGCGGCTTTGGCTCTTTATACCAAGGTTTCCGAATATGCGCTTACACGTGGCCTGATCCTGGCGGATACCAAGTTTGAGTTTGGTAAGATCGATGGCAAGCTGGTAGTTGCTGATGAGATGTTTACACCGGACTCCTCCCGTTTCTGGGATCTTTCCGACTACGAGCCGGGCCGCGCCCAGAAGAGCTTCGACAAGCAGTATCTCCGCGAGTGGCTGGAAACACTGGATTGGGATAAGACCTATCCGGCACCGAAGCTCCCGGACGAAATCATCGAGAAGACAGCAGAAAAGTATAGAGAGTGCTACCGTCTGCTGACCGGAAAGGAACTTGCATGATCGCCATAATCGATTATGGAATGGGTAATCTCGGTTCCGTGCAAAAAGCACTGGCTTTCTTAGGTTACGAGAGTGATATCACCAATGATCCGTCCCGCGTTATGGCGGCAGACGGAGTCATCCTTCCAGGAGTCGGCGCTATTGGCGCGGCCATGGAAGCTTTGAACGGCAAGGGCCTGGATAAGGTGGTGCATGAGTACATCGATACCGGAAGACCTTTCCTCGGAATATGCCTCGGCATGCAGATGCTTTTTGATACTTCGGAAGAATCTTTCGGCGGTGAGCCGGTACAAGGACTTTCGGTCCTTCCCGGCAAAGTTGTCCGTTTCCCGGCCGATATGGGACTTAAGGTTCCGCAGATCGGATGGAACGACCTTTCTTCCCGAAATGAGATCCTGCCGCAAGGTGAATATGTATATTTCGTGCATTCCTACTACTGTGTGCCGGAAAGAGAAGAGGATATTGCCGCTACCACGACATATGGCCGTGAGTATTGTTGCAGTGTCAAAAGAGATAATGTTTTCGCCTGCCAGTTCCATCCGGAAAAGAGCGGCGAAGTAGGACTTCGTATTCTGGACCGCTGGGCCAGACAGACGAGAAAGGACGGATAATATGCTGAGTAAGAGAATTATTCCATGTCTGGATGTAAAGAACGGACGTGTCGTAAAAGGAACGAACTTTATTTCTCTGCGCGATGCCGGAGACCCGGTGGAGTGTGCCAAGGCATACAATGAAGCCGGTGCGGATGAACTGGTTTTTCTTGATATTTCCGCAACCGTGGAAGGCAGAGGCACTGTGGTCGATATGGTCAAGCGTGTTGCCGAGCAGGTGTTTATTCCGTTTACGGTCGGTGGCGGAATCCGGAGCGTCGAGGATATCCGTGAGATCTTAAATGCAGGTGCAGACAAGATCTCCTTGAATTCCGCTGCGGTAAAAGATCCGGAACTGGTCCGCCGGGCAAGTGAAAAATTCGGTTCACAGTGCGTGGTCGTTGCTATCGACGTGCGCGAAAGAACTGGCGGCAAGATCCGTATTGCCAGCACCGATGCTTCTTTCTCGGGAATCGATGAGACGGCTTCCGAAGAAGATAACAGTAAATTCCCGAGCGGTTATGAGGTAGTCGTGGCCGGAGGAACCAAGCCGACCGGACTCGATGCAGTCGAGTGGGCCAGGAAAGTCGAGGCTTTGGGCGCGGGCGAGATCCTGCTGACAAGCCTGGACCGTGATGGTACCAAGTCCGGGTTTGACAATGTGATCACACGTGCCATCGCAGATGCGGTCTCGATCCCGGTCATTGCTTCCGGGGGTGCAGGTAAACTGGAAGATTTTTATGACGGTATTGTGGATGGCGGCGCGGACGCGGTTCTGGCAGCCAGCCTTTTCCATTTCGGTGAGATCCAGATCCCGGAGCTGAAGGCCTATCTTTCGGGACGTGGTATTCCGGTCCGCACCATGAGCTCGACGCTTTCTCTGTGGCAGTCTTTGAAAAAAGATCCGCAGGGGCTGGTTCCTGCGATCGTGGTCGAGGATTCCACCAAGGATGTCCTGATGCTGGCATATATGGATTATGAAGCACTGGAGAAAACACTGGAGACGAAGCTCATGCACTATCACTCCAGAAGCAGGAACGAACTTTGGAAGAAGGGGGAGACATCCGGCCATTTCCAGCATGTTAAGAAAGTCATGCTTGACTGCGACCGCGATACCCTGCTATTCTACTGTGACCAGGACGGAGCGGCCTGCCATACAGGCAACCATACCTGTTTCTATACGGAAGTGACGGTTCCGGAAGAAAAGAAATAAGATAACAACGGACAAGCGGAAGTGCTTGTTCCGAAGAAAAGGGGAATAGAAGAATGGATGCAAACAGCACAAACGTAATCCGCGACCTTTATGATCTGATCCTGGACCGTAAGGCCAATCCGGTAGATGGTTCCTATACCAACTATCTGTTTGACAAGGGGATCGAGAAGATCGGAAAGAAAGTGGGCGAAGAAGCAATCGAAGCGATCATCTCTGCAAGCCGTGGAGATAAAGAGAATACGATACAGGAACTGGCGGATCTCTTTTATCATGCTATGGTCATGATGGCGCAGATGGGGATCACACCGGAAGACGTGGAGAACGAGCTGAAGAAAAGATAAAATTACAGACGGAGACAGGCTGACGTTTCCGAAAAAACATCAGGAATCGCCTTGCGAAAATCACGGCTGCTTCAGAGGCATCTGATCCCCTGAAACAGCCGAAGAACTTTTTTCTGGAGAAAACTGACATTTTCGTTGACATAAACTTGACCCTGTGTTATCATATCCGTTGCTATCGCCGTTTAGGTCTATTTTTAATGCGCGAATTTTCACATCGGAAGAAGTGAAGAAGCACATATTTTTTGGAGGTGTTCGAACATGGCAACCAAAGCAGGAGCACGTGATAAGCTCACACTGGCTTGTGAAGAGTGCAAGCAGAGAAATTATCAGACATACAAGAACAAGAAGAACGATCCGGATCGTCTGGAGATCAAGAAGTACTGCAAGTTCTGCCGTAAGCATACTGTACACAAGGAAACAAAGTAATTTTCTGTTTCATTTCAAGGAAGAAGAGGGTATGACCAATGGCTGACAATAAGAAGAAACCGAACATCTTCAAGCGTATAGCACAGAAGTTCAACGATGTTCGTCTTGAACTCAAGCGAGTAATATGGCCGACAAAGGAAAAGCTGGTGCAGACATCTGCAGTAGTTCTGGTTGTCATTGCCGTGTGCGCCATCCTTCTGACGGCGATCGGCAAGGGAGCCTCTTGGGTTCTTGAAAAAGTCGGATTCTATGATCAGGCAGTTGAGACAACTGCATCAACAGCAGCTACGAGTCTGGAAGGGTATACAGTTCCGACGACGACAGCCGATCCTAATGCGGAAACAACAACTGCTTCTGATGCAGAGACATCTGCTTCTGAAGAGGGAATCTCCGAGGCGGACAAGACTGTTGGAGAAACTGCTGAAGATACAGCAGCACCGTCTGAGACTTAATACGCATTCGTTATTGGGAAGTATCGCAAGATGCTTCTCATGCTTGTTGAATAGAGGAGCGAGACATGGCAGAAGAGCGTGCACCATATGAGGCGAAGTGGTATGATGTGCATACCTATTCGGGATATGAGAATAAAGTAAAGAGCACTCTGGAAGCGGTGATTGAGAACCGCGGGCTTCAGGAGATGATCCAGGAAGTATCCATTCCGATCGACGAGAGTGTCGAGGTAAAGGATGGAAAGAAGAAGGTAACTCAGAAGAAGCGTTATCCGGGTTATGTTCTGATCAAGATGGTCTACACAGAGGAGATCTGGTACATTGTTCGTAACACACGCGGTGTTACCGGATTTGTCGGACCGAATGCCAATAAGCCGCAGCCTCTTTCGGATGAAGAGCTTGCACTTATGGGATTGGAATCCAGTTGGGTTCCGTCTGTGGATTACGAGATCGGCGATTCCGTAAGAATCATTTCCGGTCCTTTCTCCGATTGCGTTGGCGTCGTAGAGGAAGTCAATCTCGAGAAGCACATGGTTCGTGTACGTATCTCGATGTTTGGTCGTGAAACACCTGTAGAACTTGATTTCACTCAGGTTGTACGTGTGTAATAACTTTGCTTATCCATCTCTTCGGAGATGAAAAATATGACCGGTCCGGGGTAAGACGGAACGGATAGAAATTATTTTGGGAGGTGGCCGCAAATGGCTAAAAAAGTTGTAGGGTACGTAAAACTTCAGATCCCTGCAGGCAAAGCAACACCAGCGCCGCCGGTAGGACCAGCTCTTGGACAGCACGGACTTAACATTGCCCAGTTTGTTAAAGAGTTTAATGAAAGAACAGCAAAGGATGCAGGTCTGATCATTCCTGTTATCATCACAGTTTATGCTGACCGTTCTTATTCTTTCATTACAAAGACTCCGCCGGTACCGGTACTGCTTAAGAAAGCTTGCAACATTGAGAAGGCTTCCGGTAAGCCGAACAAGGACAAGGTAGCAAAGATTTCTTTCTCGGAGTGCAAAAAGATCGCTGAGATCAAGATCGTTGATACAAATGCCGCAGACATTGACGCTTGTGCACGTATGGTAGCTGGTACTGCCAGAAGCATGGGTATCGTTGTTACTGAGGACTGATTTGAAGGAGAGTTACTATGAAAAGAGGAAAGAGATATACAGAGCTCGCTAAGCTCGTAGACAGATCTGTTTCTTACGATCCTTCCGAAGCAGTTCGTCTGGTTGTAGAAACAGGTAAAGCTAAATTTGATGAGATGGTTGAACTTCACGTTCGTCTGGGTGTTGACTCCCGTCACGCTGACCAGCAGGTTCGTGGTGCAGTCGTTCTTCCTCATGGTACAGGTCGTACAAAGCGTGTACTCGTTATCGCTAAGGGCCCGAAGGCTGATGAAGCTCAGCAGGCCGGCGCAGAGTATGTTGGCGCTGAGGAATACATCGACAAGATCGCTAACGAAAACTGGTTTGATTTCGACGCTTTGATCGCAACACCGGACATGATGCCTAAGCTCGGTCGTCTTGGTAAGGTTTTGGGTCCTAAGGGCTTGATGCCGACACCTAAGGCCGGTACAGTTACGATGGATGTAGCAAAAGCTGTTACAGATATCAAAGCCGGTAAGATCGAATACCGTCTCGATAAGACAAACATCATCCACTGCCCGATCGGAAAGGTTTCTTTTGGTCAGGAGAAGCTCGAAGAGAACTTCAAGACCATCATGGATGCCATCATCAAGGCAAAGCCGTCCGCTGCAAAGGGTCAGTACCTGAAGAATGTTTCGATCTGCGCGACAATGGGTCCTGGTATCCGTGTAAACGCTTCGAAGCTGTAATCTGATCGAATCGCTTTTGCGATAAGAGATGATTCTTCATTTCGGGAAGGATGAAAGATCCTTCCAGGGGGTGTATCCGCTCCCTATCCGGAAGAATTCCGGAACGGATATCTTAACTTAATAAAATATCCACAGCTAAAGACAGCGGGAGAGCAATCGCAAACGAGTTATGTCGTCCCGCCGAGGTGAGGAATCATCCGTATCATATTGATCACTTGATACCCCTCGCTTCAACTGCGTGGGGTATTTTAGTATCAATATAAGGAGGTAAAGACAACATGCCAAGTGAAAAGATTTTGGAAGCAAAGAAGAAAGTCGTTGCTGAGCTCGTCGCGAGCTACAAGGACGCTCAGTCTTTTGTTTTCGTTGACGCTCGTGGTCTGACTGTTGAGCAGGACACAAACTTGCGTACTGAACTTCGTAAGAATGGCGTTCACTACAAAGTAGTTAAGAACACGACATTGAATCTGGTCTTCAAGGAATTGGGCATCGAGGGTCTCGAGGATATGTTCAAGGGCCCGACAGCGGTTGCTTATTCCACAGAAGATCTCATCGCACCTGCTAAGGTAGTGAAGAAGTTTGCTGATGATTTCGAGAAGCTGAACATTAAGGGCGGCATTATCGAAGGCAAAGTGGCAACTGTTGCAGAAGTCGAAGCTCTTGCTGCTGTACCGTCCAAGGATGTACTGCTCAGCCAGATCGTCTATGCATTGCTCTTCCCATTTACCAAGCTGGCTATGCTTACCAAGGCCGTTGCTGAAAAGCTCGAGTCTGAGGGTGGCGTAGAAGCTAAGGCAGAGGAAGCTGCTCCGGCTGAGGAAGCAGCTGCTCCGGCGGAAGAAGCCGCTCCGGCAGCAGAAGCTGAGCCGGTTGCCGTTGCTGCAGAAGCAACAGAAACACCTGCTGAGTAATATCAGCAAATTACTAGTTACGCCCGCGTGGCGATAAATAATTAATGGAGGAAATAAAAATGGCTAGTGAAAAAATTACAAAGCTTCTCGAAGAAATCAAGACACTGTCCGTTATGGAACTGTTCGAGCTCGAGAAGGGTATCGAAGAAGAATTTGGCGTATCTGCAGCTGCTGTAGCAGTTGCTGCTCCGGCTGCCGGTGCTGCCGGTGATGCTGGTGCTGCTGCTCAGACAGAGTTCACAGTTAACCTCAAGAGCGCTGGTGCTCAGAAGATCGCTGTTATCAAGGTTGTTCGTGAGCTCACAGGTCTCGGCCTGAAGGAAGCTAAGGAACTCGTTGATGGTGCTCCGAAGGCAGTTAAAGAGAACGTTTCCAAGGAAGAGGCTGATGCAGCTGCTGCTAAGCTTCAGGAAGCTGGCGCTGAGGTTGAGATCAAGTAATCTCTTCTTGCAAATAGCTTGAAACGAATTATAAGAGATGTCTCCTACGAGGCATCTCTTTTTTTCGATAACAGGCTTCGTGGCCGTTGAGAACTTGCCTAATGAACAAGGATTTTTCCTAAGAGATGTGTTTATTATTCTGAACTGGCGAAATATCTAAGAAACTTCTTGACATGAGAGCATTCTGCTGATAATATTAAACGGCGTCGAAAAACGTGTGGTATATGGCGGCATAGCTCAGTTGGCCAGAGCGTCCGGTTCATACCCGGCAGGTCGTAGGTTCAAATCCCACTGCCGCTACCACTTATACGGCCCGTTGGTCAAGCGGCTAAGACAACGCCCTTTCACGGCGTAGACAGGAGTTCGATTCTCCTACGGGTCACCAGAAACTGCCTCAATTAAACCTGAGGCAGTTTTTCTTTTATTCTTCTTTTCATTTTACCTAATTCTTCTTATAATATTTCTAGTGCGACGAAAGTCGTGCACGGGGGAATTATTTTCATTCAAACGGAGGAGAAGACAATGAAAAGAGTAGTAGCAGTCCTGTTGACTTGCGCGATGTTACTCGGAGCGACAGCTTGTAAGAATACGTCTTCTGAGACGACGGCGGATTCGTCCGTTTTAAGCTCGGATACGACAAGTGAAGCCACGACGACAGCAAGTGAGACCACGACAGCGGCAACCACGAAGGAAACGGCAGCACCGCAGCATAGCCACACATCCGATGAGATGGTGGATGGTGCTTTGTCGATCGATGACCACTTTGATTTTGTGGAAGAATTCGACTGGGGTACATATACGGAAGGCGGTTCTTTTACCCTTGTAAACAAAGGCGGACAGATGGTGGCCACCATATCCGATCCGGGTGAGAAGTGGCATGCCTGCCAAGTATATAAGGATGGCTTCCCGATCTATAAGGGAGCAGAGTATCAACTGGATTTCGATATCTATAGTGACATCGAGAGAACTTTTGAATGGCGTATCCAGCTCAATGGCGGCGACTACCATGCCTATTGCGGTAACGAGCATGAAGTCATGGGTACGGAGCCGACTCATATCACGGCGAAGTTCACGATGTACGAAAAGAGTGACGCAGCTCCGAGATTTGCTTTTAACCTCGGTGATCAGGGCGATTGTGAAGGGAAAGCACACACTGTCTATATCGACAATGTAGTCCTTAAGATCCTCGATGCGTCTGCGGCTGAGGAGGTTGAACCACCGCCGGAGGCAAATCATGTGGCGATCAACCAGGTCGGTTATCAGCCGGATGACCTGAAGATGGTATATGTTTATACGAATCAGGATGAGACGTTCGACATCATCGACGTTGCCACAGACAAGTCCGTATATCAGGGCAAGTTCGGCGATCAGTTGAGATTCCGTGGCGGCGGAAGCTTCGTCACCGGCGGCGATTTTTCAGATTTCAAAGAACCCGGCACCTATGTGATCCGTACGGCTACATATGGTGATTCATATCAGTTCACGATCAAGGATCATGTCTACGATGACGCGCTGAAGGCTTCGATCCTGATGCTCTATACACAGCGCTGCGGTTGCGAGGTCGGTTCCGGCCTGTCCGATGCGTATAAGGATTTCGCACATCCGGCATGTCACACACAGATCGCGAAGATCTACGGAACCAATGACACGATCGATGTTAGCGGCGGCTGGCATGATGCCGGTGACTACGGACGTTATGTGGTTCCGGGCGCGAAAGCTGTTGCCGATCTCATTATGACTTATGAAGATACGAATTGCCTGATGGACGATGTAGGAATTCCGGAGAGCGGAAACGGTGTTCCGGATCTTCTGGACGAAGCCCGCTATGAACTCGAGTGGATGTTCAAGATGCAGGCCGAGAACGGCGGTGTGTACCATAAGGTAACCTGTGCGAACTTCCCGGCTACTGTACCGCCGCAGGAAGAAACAGAGGAGCTTCTGGTCCTCCCGATCTCTACCACGGCGACGGGTGATTTTGCTGCCGTTATGGCCAGAGCAGCTCTGGTCTATAAGCAGTTCGATGAGGAATTTGCGAATAAGTGCCTGGAAGCAGCGAAGAAAGCTTACGCTTATATGGAAGCTAATGCAGCTTCTGACACAGCAGGATTCCTGAATCCGGAAGATGTCTTTACCGGTGAGTATCCGGATGCGGTCAACACAGACGAATTCTTCTGGGCGGCTATGGAACTCTATCTTGCGACAGGTGAAGCTTCTTATCTTGATAAGGCAAAAGCACTGTACTACGATTCCATGGAGCTTGGTCTGGGCTGGATCGAGATGGGTCTTTACGGTATCCACGATTATCTGCTGGCAGATTCCGCTCTTAAGACCGATGCCGAGTTCGCTGACAAACTGAAGAAGCGTGTTATGGATAAGGCTTCGGTGGATCATCTCGTGGCGAACCGTGAAGGATATATGTCCGCGATGGGTATGAACTATCCGTGGGGCAGTAACCTTTCCGTCTGCAACAATGGTATCCTCTATAATCTGGCGGCCATGATCTCCGGTGAGAAGAAGTATGAGGAGCTTGCCAAGTATCAGGTCGACTACATCCTGGGCATGAATATCTGCGGATACAGCTTCCTGACCGGCTTCGGCGAGCATGCTTCGGAACATCCGCACCATCGTCCGTCCCAGTATGCGGAACATGCTGTACCGGGCATGGTCGTAGGCGGTCCGAACGGAACACCTGCCGATCCTTATGCATTGAGCCTTCTGACCGGTGAGTCTCCGGCGAAGTGCTACTGTGATAACGACACAGCATATTCGATCAACGAGGTGGCGATCTACTGGAACTCTCCGTTTATCTATATCCTCGCGGTCAAAGCGAAATAACCAGGAAACCGATTAAGTAGAAAACAAGAAGCGGCGGTGCACGTAAGCGGTACCGCCGCTTCTGCCTGTAACGAAAGGAAAGTTGCGTTCGGATTGCCGAAACGATGTAAAAATACACGTGCCGAAGGTGTTTCGAAAGCAAGGTGAATGTGGAAATAAAACTTAAACATCTTTGAAATTCTGCTATAATGACTGTAGGGTAAATGCCTCGTGGGGCATCGATTTTTCGATGAAGGGGTAGGGTTATGGATAGCGAATTATCATCTAAGAATAAGAAGCTGGGAAAAGTATTTTTGCGGTTGTTAGCGCTTTTGGGAGCGGGCATCACGCTTAATCTGGTTTTGTCGGAGCTCTCCTCCAAGATGGGGTGGCCGCTTTATCTGGATTCCGTCGGAACGGTCCTGACAGCTTTTATAGGCGGCAGCCTTCCGGGTATCGCAGTCGGGTATCTGACGAATATCATAAGAACAAGTCTTTTACACGATTCATCTTCCATATATTATGCAGCGCTGAATGTCACGATCGCCGTGATTGCGTCGGGGTTCAGCCGGCGAGAACTGAAGAAGAAACATATCGTGCCTTTGATCCTCTGCCTGGCGGCAGTCGGTGGCGGATTGGGCTCGCTTCTGACCTGGTTCCTGTTTGGATTTGCGGGAGAAGGCGTGAGTGCGGATCTTGCAACAAAACTCTACAATATCGGACTTAAGAGCCATTTCTTTTCACAGATCTCTGCAGATTTCCTGATCGATATCGTGGATAAGACGATCACCGTTCTTTTGAGTGCTTTTACTTTCTGGGTGCTTCCGAAATCTTTTATCAAAAGCATGCATGTCTATGGTTGGCAGCAGACGCCGATGGAAACGGAGGAACTGGACAGCATTAATCAGACAGAGGTCCGCAAGATCTCTCTGCGTGCGAAACTTCTGCTTCTGGTTTCGATAGCTGTTACACTGGTCGCGGTGGTGGCGATCGGGATCGGATTTGTTCTCGACAGGCAGAATACGATCAATGACCATACGAGTTTTGGTCAGGGGATCGTACAGCTGGAAAAGACATGTATCGATCCGGAGATGGTCAATACCTATATCGAGGAAGGTGAAGCGGCTCCGGGTTATCTTGAGACAAAAGAACTTCTTAACCGGATCTATCATTCTTCTCCGGATATCACGTTCCTTTATGTGTACCAGATCCGCCAGGATGGTTGTCATGTTGTCTTTGATATGGATACAGAAGATGAACCGGGCGGCGCTCCGGGTGATGTGATCCCGTTTGACGAGTCTTTCTCTGAGCTTGTTCCGACGCTTCTGGCAGGACAGCCGATCGACCCGATCATCACGAATGATACATTCGGATGGCTTCTGACCATTTACGAACCGGTCTACGATAAGGCCGGCACCTGCGTCTGCTACGTGGCTGCAGATATCGCGATGATGCAGCTTGTCTCGAACACACAGATCTATCTGGCCAAGCAGGTTTCCTTGTTCCTCGGATTCTTCATCATGGTACTGGCGTTCAGCCTGTGGCTGGCGGACTATAACATCATTTATCCGTTGAACGCGATGAGCCATGGCGCCAGTGCTTTTGCCTTCACATCGACGCAGGAGAGAAACCAGAGCGTAGAGCGCATCAAGAGTCTTGATATCCATACGGGCGATGAGATCGAGAATCTTTATAATGCATATTCGCAAACGACAGAAGAGAGTATGCAGTATATGACGGATATAAGAAACAAGTCCAAGCAGATCGATAAACTTCAGGGCGGACTTTTGATGGTGCTGGCGGACATTATCGAGAGCCGTGACAAATGCACCGGTGACCATATCCGTAAAACGGCCGAATACACGAAGATCATCCTGGAAAGGCTGAAGGAGAAGGGTGAATTTCCGGATAAACTGACCGATGAGTATATCGCGAATGTGGTCCGTGCGGCGCCGCTTCATGATATCGGCAAGATCAATGTGCCGGATGCGGTCCTCAATAAGCCGGGGCGGCTTACGGATGAAGAATTCAAGATCATGCAAGGGCATACGACGGCAGGTTTTGAGATCATTCTGCGTGCTATCGAGAATATGGATGAAAGCGGATACCTCCAGCAGGCGAAGCATATGGCGCATTCCCACCATGAGAAATGGGACGGTTCCGGTTATCCGGATCACCTGGCCGGCGAGAAGATCCCGCTTTCCGCACGAGTCATGGCGGTGGCAGATGTTTTTGACGCGCTGGTGTCCAGAAGAAGCTACAAAGAACCATTCTCGATGGAGGATGCTTTACGCATTATCGAGGAGGGTGCCGGAAAACATTTTGATCCGCATATCGTAGCCGCATTTTTGGAAAGCAAAGAGAAGGTTCGTGCGGTCATGGAGATGTATGCCGAGTAGTTTGGAGCATTCAGAACCACTTCCAGGCAGTTTCTTTTGGCGAAGTAGAAAGAAATATGGGGGTGTAAGACGCTGTTTTTTGGGTTTTTTGTTCAAATTATTTGAGAGAAACTAGGAATGTGCCAAAAATGTGGTACAATCATGCTGATTTTATTATGTGTGTAAACGAAGAAAGGAATAGATTATGAAAAAGAAAGTTTTGGCAATCGTTATGGCTCTGGCTTTGGTAATCTCTGTTTGCGCTTGCAAGAAGGATGATAGCAGCGAGACAAGATCGAAGAGAAATTCGAAGACAGAAGATAAAGACAAAGACGACGACGATGACGATGA